>DASUGU010000142.1:0-274512 GCA_036273855.1 Pseudonocardiaceae bacterium | reverse complement strand
TCGCCTCGTTGTCGGCGGCCGAGGGGATGCGCCGGTCAGGCGTGGTTTCAAGGCCCGGTTGACGAGGTGATCGGCGGCGCGGCTGGTGCCCCGGAGTCCGGGACTCCGGCGTAGTCGGGCAGCTCGAGGCCGTTGATCGCGCGCTCGATCAGATCGGGGTCCCACTCGGGCTCGGTGGAAGGCTCGGCGTCGGGTCCGGGGACGTCGAGGCTGCGGGCGTGTAGCCGGCCGATCTCCTGGTTGGCCTCGACGAACGGGCGCAACTGCCGCTCGTAGGCGGCGAATCCGGCCTCCGGGTCCCACCCGGCGGCGGCCAGCTCGCCAGCCAGCAGGTAGGCGCCAATCAGAGCCAGCCCGGTGCCCTGCCCGGACAGCGGCGACGAGCTGAACGCCGCATCCCCGAGCAGCCCCACCCGTCCGCTCGCCCAGCGGTCCATCACCACCTGGGCGACCTGGTCGAGGTAGAAGTCCGGGGTGTCGTCCAGATGCTCGAGGATGCGCGGGGTCAGCCAGCCGAGGCCAGCCATCCGCTCGCGCAGCAGGCTCTTCTGGGCCTCGACGTCGCGGTAGTCGACATCGAAGTCGGCCGAGGGGAAGGAAAACATGGCCATCGCCCGGGTGGCGTCGTGGATGGGCCGCAGCCCGGCGGAGCGCCCGGACGCCTGGTCCTGGTAGTCGACCAGCCAACGGTCCAGGCCGAACTCGTTGGGCACGCTGTAGAAGGCCAGCACGAGCCCGAGGTGGCGGACGTACCGTTCGTGTGGCCCGAAGACCATCGCGCGCAGCGCCGAGTGCAGCCCGTCCGCCCCGATCACCAGGTCGAAGCGCCGCCGGTCGCCGCCCGCGAAGGCCACGTCGACCCCGTCCGCGTCCTGGGTGAGCTCGGCGATCCGGTCGCCGAAGACGTACTCGCCACCATCTCGGGTGTCGTCGTAGAGCACCTGGGACAGGTCCCCGCGCAGGATCTCGATCTCCGCTATGTACCCGTCGCCGCCGTCGTCGTCCGCGCGGTAGGTCTCCAGTACGTTCCCGTCCACGTCCACGGTGTGCGCGCCGGCGGTGTCGGTACGGGCCGTGCGTACCGCCGCCTCCAGCCCCATCCGCCGGATGACCTCCTTGGCCACCCCGCGCGCGTCCACTGCCTGCCCGCCAGGACGAAGCTCGGGGGCCCGCTCCACCACGGCGACCTCGGCCCCCCGGCGGCGCAACCAATGGGCCAGCGCCGGCCCCGCGATGCTCGCCCCCGCCACCAACACCTTGGTACCGCTCACTGCGCCCCCTGCTCGCCCGGCCGGATCTCGGTCCGGATTGTACGGTGGTCTGCGAACCGGCCGGCGGGTGACCGGCGGTTCCGGCACCCGCCCTGGTACCGCAACGGCAGGCCACGACCGGGCGTTGACTCATCGACCCAATATCCCGACTCCACCCCGACAGACAACGGGATCCGACACGCTGACCGAATGGCGATGTACGGGCTGCGCAGCGCAGCAGCGACCTGATGGCAGCAGCGGACCACGCCACACTGAGAAACGTCCGCTCATCGGCAAAGGGCGGATGTTCGTTCGCGAGCGGACAAGGCGGTCCGCTGTCTCTCGATCATTGCAGTGCGGCGCCGCCATAACTAGCGGCGCCAGTTTTGGGTGGACGCCGACCTCGCGGGCGCCTGGTCTGCTGCACGGTGAAGCTAGAAGTGTGCGTACGGCATGGGCGGCACGCCAGGCATCTCGCGGCGAAGGTGCGCGAACAAGCTCGACAACAATGGGGCGATTGGCCCGGAACAGGCATGTTGACCGAGGCGGGGACGGCGTTAGGCGCTGTCGCCAGGAGGTGTGGCTGGCTGCAGAAATGGATGTCATGTCCGCATGCGGCAACCACTCCGCGCGTAGATTAAGTCGTGTTGTTACGAACAATGTCGTCCTTGGTGAAGGTCATTTTATTTCCGGGTTGAACGATTCACGATCAAGGTATATCGTCGGCGACGGCAGATGCCATGGGCCTGTCGAAGGCCGACTGGGGGATCCTCTGCATACTCGAATGTTGATATCGGCTTGATCGGTACGTGGAGAGAGGGTATACATGGCTGGCACTTTTGCGCGCCCGTTGCGGCGGGTCACGTTACTGCTGTCATCGGCGGCCCTGGTTGCGCTCTTACCGATTGTTCTGACCGCGTCACCTGCGGCAGCTGTCACATTCAGCTGCAACCACTTCACGTCTGGTGGTGTGACGTTCTCGGTATGCATCGGTAAGGCTGGAACGGGCACGGCGGAGGCAGAGATCACCGGGATCTCTGGTACTCATGTGAGTGGAAACCTCGCGATCGACAAGAATGGCTCGCAGGTGGCGGACAACTGTAGTGGGCAGTTCTTCCCCGGAGATCACTGCGCGTACACGCACAATTCTGGTTCCGGCCGGTACGAGGCTATCTGGCGCAGCGCCGGAAGCGGCAACTTCCCCAGTCCAACGATCACGGTTTGACGGTAGCGGTCCTGCCCCGACGAGACCGGCGTCGGGACAGGACCGCGGCGCCGGCCCGGCGCGCTCGGCGCCACCACAGCCATCCGCTTCTACCGATGAGCGACCGTGGTGGCGGCCGTCGGGAATAGCATGTGCGCGTGGATCCCGGCTGGCCCGGTGTGAGGCTCCGCTTGGCCGGATTGAGGCACTGGCCACCGACCTTCGCGGCGTACGCGATGGCGAGTTGGTGGCGATGATCGCCGGGTTGCGGGCGCGGGTGGACGCTGGGGCGTCCTTGGACTCGGTGCTGCCGGACGTGTTCGCCGTGGTAGCCGAGGCGTGGGCCCGGGTGGGTGGCGAGTCCGTCACCGGCCGGTTCCGCACCGAGACGGCAGCGGCCTACCAGGCAATGTGGCCCCGTATCCGGACCGAATCGGTTGGATTCTTCTTCCATCTCGACATTGAGGTCGCACGGTAAAACCCCCGCGCCCAACGCCCGCCGGTAACGCTCTGCGCGGCGCATAGCCTGCGGTCGGCGTACTGGGCTGCGTACTCTGTCGCGCAACCGTGCCGGACAGCGGGAGTGGCCGGATCTGGATGGACTATGTGGAAGCGGCTGCGTGGCATGCGCCGTAGCCGTCGGCACGGGCGACGATCCGGCCGTCGTGGATCCGCACCGCGCTTTCGGTGGCGTCGCTGATCGCCGACACTCCTGCGGCGGCGGCCAGGGCACCGGATTCGTCGTAGCTGATCTGGAGGCGGGGCCAGGCTGACAATGGGACGGCGGCCCTGAGGCAGTTGCGTAGGTCGGTGATGGTCAGCCGGGCGATGGGTCCCAGTTCGCCAGGGTCGCTGGTGACCACGACCGCCGTGACCGTGGCAGTGGGCGGCGCGGCACGGAGCGCTTCTTCGATGGCGGCCAGACGGTGCAGCCCGAGCACAGCAAGAACACCGTCATGGTCGAGGTGGGCGGGCTCGTTTCGGATCGCGTCGGTCATGACCGACGGTGTCCACGGCTCGTTGGCGGGGCGCGCCGGCGAGATGTGCGGCAAATAGGCGGGCTGCCAGACGTCATCGAGGTCCAGTTCGACTCTCTGACCTTGGCGTCAGCCTTGCCCGTGCGCCCGCGCTACGGTGGGGTCGAGGGGAGCCAGACGGCGTGGGACGGACCAGCTGACAGCCAGCACCCGTTGTGGGCGCTGCCCGGTGTGATGTCGGTGCAGTCGATGTCCTGGTGGTCGAGTACCTGCTGGAGAACGTTGTTGGCGGGTCCGGTCGCGCGCCAGATGACGTGTCGTGGGGACAGGATGTCGGGTTCGTCGCCGGGGATGCGGGCGGCGTCGGCGTCGTGCTCGCCGAACAGTTGAACGATGTCCACCACGTTGTGGTGGGCCCGGACGCCGACCACTGCGGCGATTTCGCCGTTGGCGCGTCGCGGATAGGCGAAGCGGAATCCCTGGACTATCAGCGCGTGCAGCTGGTCGGCCACGTCGTCGCCGGTGGCCTGCGCCTCGTTCTCGCCGGTTCGGGGGCTGCCCGGGTCGGCGTGCTCAGCTGGTGGAGCGGTCGGGCTGGTCACCCATGCTTCGGCCGTTCCGTGCATCTCCGCGAGCACCCTCTCGTCGCCGGACCCAACGATCGGGCGGACCGGACGGCCCCGACGCAAGGGTGCGTCGGCGGTGTCCAGAAGCGGTGTCTTCGCCCGACTCCGGGCGAGCTTGCCAGTCCTCGGGCGCGGATGCAAGGACAGATGTACGAACATGTGCAAGCACAGATGCACGGGCCGATGCACGTGCAGTGGATCAACGCTACGATCCGCTTGCGGAGGTTTGCCTGGTCAGGTTGGTGGCCAGGTCCTGGTAGGTGGGCCGCGCCCTGGCGGATTGGTGGACCGAGCATGCGAACTGACTCCGGCGCGAGCCCGGGAGAACAACCACGGTGGCGCAAGGCTGGGGCCAGCAACCCCAGCGGGAACTGTGTCGAGATCGCCGTGGTGGGCATCGATCGGATCGGTGTACGCAACTCGCGGCACCCCGACGGCGCGGTGTTGGCTTTCTCGTCGGTGGGCTTCCATGCGTTGCTGATCGCGGCCCGATGCGACGTCTGGGATGCCGGTCCGAAGGCCAAGCGACTGACCGGCGGTGTCGGTAGGGCTGTGACGGTGCGCGCCAGGTGATCTGGTCGGATTGTTCGCCATCCGCGTCAGCAGTTTCGTATTGTCGAGGCTGTCGGCCATCGACCGCTGGGAAGGCCTGGGCATGATTGCTGCGAGACAGGGTGACGGACATGATGGGGACGACCACCCCCAGGACGATCCGCCGCCGCTGTCGCTGCGGCAGGGCCCGACGGTGTTGCGGATCGCCCTGGGTGGCCAACTGCGGCGGCTGCGGGACGGCTGTGGGATCAGCCGGGAGGCAGCGGGGGAGGCGATCCGCGGTTCGCACGCCAAGATCAGCCGGTTGGAACTGGGCAGGGTCGGCTTCAAACAACGCGACCTGGCCGACCTGCTGACCCTGTACGGAGTGACCGACCCCGATGAACGCGAAACGTTTCTGGCACTGGCCCGCCAGGCCAGCACCCCGGGATGGTGGCACCAGTACAGCGACGTGCTGCCGGCCTGGTTCGAGACGTATCTGGGGCTGGAGCAGGCCGCGGCGGTCATCCGCGGTTACGAGCCCCAGTTCGTCCCCGGCCTGCTGCAGACCGCCGACTATGCTCGCGCGGTGATCGGGCTCGCACACAGCGACGAGCGCGACGAGGAGATCGAGCGGCGGGTGGCGCTGCGGATGAGGCGCCAGCAGATCCTCGCTGACGCCGACGCACCCGCGGTGTGGCTGGTCATCGACGAGGCCGCGTTGCGCCGCCCGTACGGCGGCCGAGCCGTGCTGCGGGGCCAGATCGAGCATCTGGTGGAGGTCAGCGACGCGGACACGGTCACCATCCAGGTGGTGCCCTACGAGGCCGGTGGGCACGCCGCGGCCGGCGGCGGGTTCGCCATCCTGCGATTCGCCGCACCCGAACTGCCCGATGTGGTGTACCTCGAGCAACTCACCAGCGCCCTGTACCTGGACAAGCGAGCCGACATCGACAAATACCTCGGCGTGATGAATCGGCTCGCCGTCCAGGCGCACACGCCCGAACGCACCCGCGCATTCCTGACCGGCCTGCTGACCGAGTACTGACGCCGGATTCAGCCTGGGCGGCCGTTATGCTGCGGCCGGACGTCCGCACACGGTGGTTGGGTGCGGCGACGCACTGGATGACCCACGAACAAGGGGTGGTAGTGGCGACTGACAACGGATCTGGAACCGGCGACGCCGCGCGACCCTCCCCGGAGATCGACACCACCCAGGCGCACTCCGCCCGGATCTGGAACTACTGGTTGGGCGGCAAGGACCACTACCCGGTCGACCGCGTGGTCGGCGACCAGATCCACCGCCTGCATCCCGGCATCATCGACTACGCGCGTGCCGACCGGGCCTTCCTCGGCCGCGCGGCCACGTATCTGGCCGGCGAGGTCGGCGTCCGGCAGTTCCTCGACATCGGCACCGGCCTGCCCACGGTGAACAACACGCACGAGGTTGTCCAGCGGATCGCGCCCGAATCCCGAGTCATGTACGTGGACAACGATCCACTCGTCCTGGTCCACGCCCGGGCGCTGTTGACCAGCGCACCCGGAGGCGCCACCGACTACATCGACGCGGATCTGCGGGACGTGGACACGATCCTGGACCGCGCCGCGAGCACCCTGGATTTCACCCGCCCGATCGGTCTCATGCTGCTCGGCGTGGTGATCTTCATCGAGGACGATGCCGAGGCGCTGGCCACCGTGCGTCGCCTGATGGACCCCCTGCCGTCCGGCAGCTACCTCGTGTTGTCGCACACCATCACCGACCCGTCGATGCCCGAGATGGACGCTGCGGTCGCGTTCTGGAACGAGAACGGCACCCCCAAACTCACCCAGCGCACGACCACCGAGGTCACCCGATTCTTCGACGGCTTCGACCTGATCGAGCCCGGCGTCGTGTCCTGCTCGCGCTGGCGGGCCGAGTCCAGCCAGTGGGGCACCCCCGGTCCCGTTGCCATCGTCGGTGGTGTCGCCCGGAAACGTTAGGGCGGGTGGCGCAGGGAGCCCTTACTCCCACGTTCGCGCGGATCCGGGCCCAACCGTGGCGGATTCCGCGGGCTTGGCCAGGGGAATCTCGCAGGAGTCGGCGTAACCCTGTGAGGTGATGCCGTGGGCGGTGTTGCTGCGGCCGGCCATGTTGGCGAAGGCGATGAACGTGGTGAGCTCGACCATCGCGGCGGGTCCGAGCCGCTCGAGCAGGCGGGCGTAGAGCTCGTCGGTGACGGTGGTGGGCGTGGTGGTCATGGCCTCCGCGTATTCGAGTACGTCGCGTTCCAGCGCCGTGAAGACGTCGGAGTTCCGCCAGACGGGGACCTGACTGGCCTTGGCGAGGTCGAGGTTCTGGTGGATGGCCAGGAAGTAGTTGATGTCCAGGCACCAACTGCAGCCGATGAGGGCGGCGCTGGCCATGTGGGAGAACGCCTTGAGGCTGCTGTCGATGGTGGTCCAGGTCGAGATCTTGCCGGTGAACTCCTGGGTGGTCATCGCGACGGCGGGATTGTTGAACGCGACCTCGGTGGGTTCGGGCATCGCGCCGACCTGCTTGGTCATGGCTTCTCGCAGTTCGGCGGGCACGTCGCCCTTGGGGATGCGCAGCGTCATGGAGTCCTCCGTGTGGTGCCGGGTCGTGGCCTGTGCGCCATCAAGACACCGCCGGGCGCGCGAATGTGACAACCGGGAGGTCGGCCACTCGGTGCGGACCCAACCGTCTGCTGCCAGTCCCAAAATAGGACGTCATGGGAGGTCAGCGCCCTGTTCTGGACCTAGCGGAGGGCGAGAATCGCGATCACGGCTACGGTGATCCCGCCGGTACCGAGCAGGCGTGCGGCGAGTCGGATCTGGGGTGCGGTCAGGACGGCGGTCAGGACGAACGCCAGGGCGACGTAGCCGGACATGGCCGCACCGTCCAGATGGATGACCACGCCTGCCGGTCGCACCAGGGTGGCGATCGCCCACAACGCCACCGGCCAGGCCAGCGGCGTCACCATCCCGATCCGGACACCGGCCAGGCGGGCGCTCAGGCCGGCGAGCAGTCCACCGACCACCAGCGCGGCGGCGGCGACGACCAGCAGCCAGCGCAACGCACCGAGCAGCACGCCGGTGATCGGCACGGCGATCGCACAGCCGATCCCGCCCGCCGGGTGGCAGTCCACCGCGACCGGCCCGATGGGCATGAGGTGTCCGGTGAGCTGTGCCGCGCCGCCGGTGAGCGCACCGATGATCGCGGCCGCGCCCAGTCGCGCCGGCAGCCCGGTGCGCCAGTCGGTCGTCGATCGCGTCGTGGTCCCCGCCATGGCCGGGACACTAGCCAAGCCTTCGGTCCGATGTGGTCGGATCGGACCAATCGGTTGCCCGAGCGCGGGGCGTACACGGGCCCGCCGTGCCATGGCCGTCATGTGGCCCTGTCATTGGTGGCGAGGTCACGACGACGTGGTCAGGCCATGGCCCATGGCTAGGCGGGATTCGGCGTTCTGCAGGGCGACCACCGAGATCGCGTGCAGGAGCGCCGGTTCGGCACAGCCGATGTCGCGGAGGGCTTGCAGGTCGGCCGGGCCCATGTGCCACGGCCGGCGGCTGAGCTTGCGGGCGAAGGCGTCCAGTGCCGTCTCCCGGTCGTCGCTGGGTGTGTACTCGGCCAACTCGTCGGCCCGCCAGCAGTCGCAGCATTCCTGTGCGGCGGCGTTGGCCAGTAACCGGCGTTCCCGGCGGGTGAGCGGATCGTCGGAGTCGAACACGTAGTCGTGCCATTGCTGCCACGGCTGGGTCAGTGTGCGGTGCTCGGCGCCGATGACGGGCCACGACTCGCGGTCGGGCCGGGGCGCGGGTTGGCTGTCGCGGTCGGGTCGGAACACCGGCAGCGGGGATGCGTAGTCGAGCTCGATGCCCGAGGCGTCGGCCACCCGGGTGAGGTAGTTGAACATGGCCACCACGCCGGTCGCGGCCCGGACGGCCGTCCCGTCGAGGCCATGGGCCGGGGAGACCGACCACGGCTGCGCGGTCAGCACTGCCGCGTAACGGGCCAACGCGGCACCGCGCTCGGGCAATCGCTCGTCGTGGCCGGCGAGTACGGCCACCGGCATCGTGGTGGCACCGCTGGCGACACGCAGAAACTCCGCGTGAGCCGACGTTCAATAGAAGCACTGGTTGGTGCGGGACGTGACGCTGCTGATCAGCTCGCGGTCGGCCCAGTCCAGTGTGGACTGATGTAGTGATCCGGAGACCGTGAAGGTGCGGCGCAGCAGCTCCGGGTCCAGGCTGTGTGCGCGGACGATGCCCGGCGCTCCACCGTGTGGCGGCTGGTAGGCATCCGGTATGGGCCGGGTGGCCATCGCCGCGTAGACCTGCGCGAGGTGCCCGACCGCTTCGTGGCTCGGAATGGTCGCCAGCCATGCCATACCGGCATGGTAGAGCGGCGCGCCGGAGTCCCACCAGGGCCGTGCGGACCAGTTGTGCCTGGCGAGGCGGCGGTGCTACCGTCCGGCCCGTGACCAGCGATCGGCGCTTCGGAGGCGACCACCACGGTTGCTCCGCGCCCGCGCGTCGGGTCAAGGGTCGGCGGGTGCGCTACCACATCGGCTGCGAGCCCGGCCAGGTCCGCGGGATGCGATGGCAGGGCTGAGTTTCCTCAGCCCCCTTTCCGCATTCCCAGCAAGGACGCAGACCCATCATGGATACCTATTTCCATCCCGGCGACGGGACGGGCGTTTTCGGCCGCTTCGGCGGCCAGTACGTGCCCGAGGCACTGATCGCCGCGATTGACGAATTCGCCGCCGCCTACGACAAGGCCAGGGCAGACACCGCATACGCCGCCGAACTGAGCGCGCTGCTCGTCGACTACGCGGGCCGGCCGACACCGTTGACCGAGGTCACCAGGTTCGCCGAGGCCGCGGGCGGCGCCCGGGTGTTCCTCAAGCGCGAGGACCTCAACCACACCGGATCGCACAAACTGAACAACGCACTGGGACAGGCACTGCTGGCCAGGCGCATGGGCAAGCCGAGAATCATCGCCGACACCGGTGCCGGGCAGCACGGCGTCGCGACCGCCACCGCGTGCGCGCTGCTGGGCATGGAGTGCACCGTCTACATGGGTGCGTTCGACACCGGACGGCAGGCGTTGAACGTGGCACGGATGCGGATGCTCGGCGCCGAGGTCGTCGCGGTGCCGGCCGGCGCCGGGACGTTGAAGGACGCCATCAACGAGGCGTTCCGCGACTGGGTGGCTACTGTGGACAGTACCCACTACCTGTTCGGCACCGCCGCGGGCCCGCATCCGTTCCCGACCATCGTGCGTGACCTGCAACGGGTGGTCGGCGTCGAGGCGCGGGAGCAGATCCGGCACCGCACCGGCCGGCTGCCCGACGCTGTCGTCGCGTGCGTCGGCGGCGGTTCCAACGCCATCGGCATCTTCCACCCGTTCCTCGACGACGACGTGCGCCTGGTCGGCTGCGAGGCGGCGGGCGAGGGCGTCGACTCCGGGCGTCACGCGGCCACGCTGACCGCCGGGCGGGAGGGAGTGCTGCACGGTTCCCGCTCCTACCTGCTCCAGGACGAGGACGGGCAGACCACCGAAACCCACTCGATCGGCGCCGGGCTGGACTATCCCGGTGTGGGTCCGGAACATTCCCACCTGCGGGACATCGGACGCGCGCGGTACCTGCCGGTCAGCGACGACGACGCGATGAGCGCGATGTCGTTGCTGGCGCGCACCGAGGGCATCATCCCCGCGATCGAGTCCAGCCACGCGCTGGCCGGCGGGCTGCGGGTGGGTCGGGAACTCGGGCCTGGCAGCACGGTCCTGGTGAATCTGTCCGGCCGGGGCGACAAGGACATGGACACCGCCGCTGACTACTTCAACCTGTTGGGAGAGCGCTGATGTCGTTCTCCCGGGACAGGAAGATGCTGATCGGGTACCTGCCGGCCGGCTTCCCGACCGTCGGCGACGACGTCCGTGCACTGGTCACCATGGCCACCCACGGCTGTGACGCGCTCGAAATCGGTCTCCCGTACACCGATCCGGTGTTCGACGGCCCGGTGGTCACCGCGGCCAGCACGGTCGCGCTGCGGGCCGGCGTGCGGACCGACGGCGTGCTGCGGACCGTCGAGCAGGTGGCTGCCGCGACCGACGTGCCGGTGCTGGTGATGACGTACTGGAATCCCGTTGAGCGGTACGGGCCGGAACGGTTCGCCGCCCGGCTGGCCGCGGCCGGCGGGGTGGGCTGCATCCTGCCGGATCTGCCGGTGCAACACGCCGGACCCTGGCGTGCGGCCGCCGATCGGCACGGCCTGCTCAGCGTGTTCGTCGCCGCGCCCAGTTCGCGGGACCACCGGTTGCGCCAGATCACCGGCGCCAGCACGGGTTTCGTGTACGCGGCATCGGCGATGGGCGTCACCGGGATGCGGGCCGAGGTGAGCGGTGCCGAGCTGGTGGGCCGGCTTCGTGCGGTCACCGACCTTCCGGTGTACGTCGGGCTCGGCGTGTCCGACGGTGACCAGGCAGCCGAGATCGCGCGGTTCGCCGACGGCGTGATCGTCGGCTCGGCCATCGTCCGCCGCCTGCTCGACGCAGCCGACATCGACACCGGACTCGCCGACCTGGGCAGGCTGTGCGCCGAACTGGCCGACGGGGTTCACGGAGCACCTGATCGCTGAACGGACGGTCCTGGCCATCGCCGTGGGACGATGGCCAGGACCGTGGGTGTGGCGTCGGATGGTCAGCCGGCGGCGAGTAGCAGGCCGGCTGCGGCGATCACGGCGGCTCCGGAGATTCCGGTGGCCAGTGCCCGCCTGCCCCGCAAGGCAGGGATCGCGGCGGTGACGCCCGCGCCGATCGCGAGTCCGACGCCCGCCATGAGCACGCTGGAGACGGCCTGCTCGGTGGCGGAGACCCAGACCGAGGCATGCGCGGGAACGCCGTCGACCAGACCGTAGGTGATGTTGTCGATGGTCAGCGCCAACGGCAGGATCCACACGCCCCACTGCGACGTGGACCGCAGGCCGGCCAGCGTCGCCCGCTTCGAGAAGATGGCGATCGCGATCCAGTATGCGCCCAGTGCGATGAGGATCGATGTTTCCAGAACCGTGCCGAGGCCGGCCGGGATCGACCAGTGCAGGGCCGTGCCGAGGAGGAATCCTGCCGCGTCAGCGACGCCGAACAGCAGGGCGAGTGGGACGAGCATCCGTCGGTTGAGCATCGGGCTGATCGCGACGCAGGCGATCAGACTGTCTATGCCAAGGAGTAGAAAACCCATCATTGCCCCCTCTGGGGTAGGAACCATTTCGAGAAACAAGACAGGATCGACGTCAGGATTGTCCTGATCAGATCCGCGGCGGCGGGGCCGCTGGTGTTCGGATACGAGCCCGGTGCGGGCGTGGGATCAGTGGCGGATCGTGGGCCCGCGAGTTCTCGTTGGCGGCCTCGACCGCGCGGGCGACCAGGTCATGGTCGGGCGAGAGGTGACAGACCGGGTCGGTGCGTGCCGCGTCACCGGTGAGCTGGAACGCCTGGCAGCGGCAGCCACCGAAGTCCACTTCCCGGCGGTCACAACTCCGGCAGGGATCGGGCATCCAGTCGGTCCCCCGGAACGCGGTCAGCACCGGGGACCGCGCCCAGATCCACTCCAGCGAGTGCTCTCGCACGCTGGCTCGTGGCAACGGCAGGGACTGGGCGGCCGGGCATGGCAGGACGTCGCCGTTCGGTGTCACGGTGAGCTGTCGGGCGGCCCAGCCACCCATGCACGGCTTCGGGTAACGGCTGTAGTAGTCGGGAATGACGTAGATGACGTCCATGCGGTCGCGCAACCGGTCACGGGCCGCGCGTACCACCGTTTCGGCCGCGTCGAGCTGGGCCCGGCTCGGCAGCAGGGCGTCCCGGTTGCGCCAGGCCCAACCGTAGTACTGGGTGTTGGCCAGCTCCACGCGGTCGGCGCCCATCGCCTCGGCCAGGTCGAGAATGTCGGCGACGTGGTCGATGTTCCGCCGGTGCAGCACCACGTTCATGGTCAGCGGCCAGCCCAGTTCCTTGACCATGCCCATCGCCTCGATCTTGCGGTGGAAGGACGGGGTCCCGGCGATCCGGTCGGAGACCGAGGGTTCATCGGCCTGAATGCTGATCTGTACGTGATCCAGGCCGGCGGCCCGCAGTCGCTCGGCTCTCGGACGCGTCAGTCCGAGGGCGCTGGTCACGAGATTGGTGTACATGCCACGGTTGTGCGCGGTCGCCACGATGTCCACCAGGTCGCGGCGCAACAGCGGTTCTCCGCCGGACAGGTGGCACTGCAGAACCCCGAGTTCGCCGGCCTCGGCGAGCACCCGCCGCCACTCGTCGGTGGTCAACTCGTCGGTGTAGTCGGCCATGTTCAGCGGGTTGGAGCAGTACGGACACGCCAGCGGGCAGCGGTACGTGAGCTCGGCCAGCAGTCCGAACGGGCTATCCATCGCCGAGCTCCACGCAGCGTCGGGCGACCAGTCGGGTCAGGAACCGCCGCACCTCGTCGTCATGGACCTCGCCGTAGCGCGTGCCCAGCTCGGCCACGATCTCGGCCACGGTGCGCCTGCCGTCACACAGTCCGAGGATGTCCGCACCGCTGCCGTTGAGGACCACCACGGTCTCGGGGTGCAACAGGACGTGCTGTTGCCTGGCTCGGTTGAAGGTCAACCGGACGTGGCGCGCCAGCCGGGGTTTGTCCACACCGGACACCGTTGTCGAGTCCATTGCGGTCACTCCGGGTACGCCTGGTCGATGGCGTCCATCAGGCTCCACAGGACGTCGCACTTGAACGACAGCGCGTCCACGGCTCGTGCCTGGGATTCCGCGGACAGGCAGTGCGCCGTGACCACCTCGAGGGCGTGTTCGCAGTCGCGGGGCGCCTGGTCGAGGCGGGCGCGGAAGTAGGCGAGGCCCTCGGGGTCGATCCACGGGTACCACCGCTCGAACGCGGCGAGCCGCTGCGCCATCAGGTCCGGTGCGAACAGCTCGGTGAGTGAGGACGCCACCGCCTCGACCCATGGCCGGGTTCGGGTGAAGGTCACGTACGCGTCGACCGCGAACCGCGCCCCGGGGACCAGGTGCCGGTGGTCCTGGATCTCCTCCCGGGTCAGGCCGGCGGCCTCGCCGAGGCGCAGCCACGCCTCGATGCCGCCCTCGCCCTCGGCGGTGCCGTCGTGGTCGAGGATCCGGCGGATCCAGCGGCGGCGGACCGCCGGGTCGGGACAGTTGGACAGGATCGCCGCGTCCTTGCGGGGAATGTTCTCCTGGTAGTAGAAGCGGTTGGCCACCCAGCCCTGGAGCTGGCGGCTGGACAGCCGGCCGGCGTTCATCCGGACGTGGAACGGGTGCTGGTCGTGGTAACGCCGCGAGTGGGCCCGCAACAGCTCGACGAAGTCGTCGGCACCGGTCGTTGTCGCTGTCGTTGTTGTCGTCACGGCACTACACCTCCACCTCGAGCCCGTCCGTCGCCACCTCGATGCCGCTGTCGGCCACGACGCGCCGCTCGGGCGTCTCGTCCAGCAGGATCGGGTTGGTGTTGTTCATGTGCACGAAGATCGTCCGGCCCACCCCCAGCGCCGGGAGTTGGGCCAGGCTGCCGTCCGGGCCGTCGACGGGCAGGTGGCCCATCTCCCGGGAGGTCCTGCCGGCCAGGCCGAGCCGGACGAGTTCGTCGTCGCGCCAACAGGTCCCGTCGATCAGCAGGCAGTCGCAGCCGGCGATCTCCGCCCGCAGGGCTGGGGTGAGCGCCTGTACCCCGGGCAGGTACACGAGCGTTCCGGAGCTCCGTTCGTCGGTCAGCCGGTAACCCACGACACGGCCGTGGTCCGCCCCCGGCTCGAACCGGGCCCGCTTGGTGGTGGGCACGTCGAACGCCCGGCAGGACAGCCCGTCGGCCAGACGCACGTCGGTGCCGGGGACCACCGCCCGCCAGTCGACCGCGCAGTAGCGCTCCAGTGTGCGCAGCACGCCGGATCCGTCACACAACGTCTTGTGCATCGCCGGCGTGGCGTACAGCACCAGACCGGCGCTGGCCTCACGGAGCAGGAGCAGGCCCAGCGTGTGGTCCAGTTCGGCGTCGGTGAGCAGCACCGCTGCCAGCGGTGTCGCCCGCCCACCGTGCGGGTGCAGGCCGGGGAACGCCTCGATCTGGGTGAGCACGTCGGGCGAAGCGTTGATCAGGAACCACCGCTGCCCGTCGGCGCTGACCGCGACCGACGACTGGGTGCGCGGCACGCCGGCCCCGGAGCGGACCGCCGTGCACACCGGGCAGCCGCAGTTCCACTGCGGGGAACCACCACCCGCCGCCGATCCGAGCACCCGCAGCAACATCCTGGCACTCCGTCCGTTGTCGTCCCCGGGTTGTCGGAGGGCGCGGAATCCAGCTCCGGCGCCCTCCGACTCCCGTCGGCTAGTCCTCCAACTGCGCGACGTACATGGTCACTTCGGCCGCGACTGCGATCTCGTCGAACTCGGGCGTCTCCCACACCAGGAGCTGGGACTCCATGGATTCACCTCCTCTCGGCGGGCTGGCGATCGCGCGTGACGGCTATTCCGGGAGGGCGAACGCGATCAGGGCGCTGCCGTGTCCCGCGCCGAGCATGCCGGGCAGGAAGCCCTCGGCCCAACCGCCCCAGCCGACCGGCACGACGACGTACTGCCGGCCGTCGACCGTGTAGGTGGTCGGGTTGCTGTGGTGGCCGCTGCCGCACTGGAACTGCCACAGCAGGTCCCCGGTTCGGGCGTCCAGCGCGTTGAACTCACCGGAGGGTTCCCCGGCGAACACCAGATCGCCGCCGGTGGCCAGCGTCGACGCACACATCGGGAGTTCGTTGCGCCAGCGCCACTTCTCCTCGCCGTTGCCGTCGAACGCGCTGATCGACCCCGTCATGTCGTCGATGTCGACCGCGACGCCCGCACCCCAGTACGGGATGCTCTCCTTGAAGTCCCTGCGCCGCCGGGTCGCCGTCGCGCCGGTGTCCTGCACCGGAACGTAGAACAGGCCGGTCTTCGGGCTGTAGGAGGCGTGGGTCCATTCCTTGGCGCCGGCCGGGCCCGGGTAGAAGTGGACCGGTTCGCCCTCCTTCTCCGGGTACCTCCTGCGCGTCACCTTGCCGTCCCGTGTGATCGCACCCCAGTCGATCCGGTCGACGAACGGGGTGATCTGGACCAACTGGCCGTTCGTGCGATCCACGACGAAGAAGTAGCCGTTCTTGTCGAAGTGCCCGAGCAGTTTGCGTCCGTCCATCTCGAACAGGATGCACTCGGCGATGCTGTCGTAGTCCCATACGTCGTGCGGCGTGCACTGGTAGTGCCAGCGGATCTGACCACTGTCCACGTCGACGGCGACGATGCTGTCGGTGAAGAGGTTGTCGCCTTCCCGGACCTCGCCGTCGAAGTCGGGAGCCGGGTTGCCGGTGCCGACGTAGAGCAGGTTCGTCTCCGGGTCGAACGTGCCGGTGACCCAGCAGTTCGCGCCGCCCCGGGCCCACGCCTCACCGTCCGCCGGCCAGGTCTCCGAGCCGGGCTCGCCCGGCTTCGGCACCATGTAGCGGCGCCACTGGTGCTCGCCGGTCTCGATGTCGAAGGCGTCGAGGTGACCACGCACGCCGAACTCGCCGCCGGAACTTCCGACGATCACCATGTTCTTCACGATCAGCGGGGCGACCGTGGCGCTCTCGCCGGCCCGCACGTCTCCGTAGGTCTTGTCCCAGACCCGCTTGCCGGTGGTGGCGTCGAGCGCCATCAGCTTGGCGTTCGCCGTGACGAAGAAGACCTTCCCCTGCGCGACGGCGACCCCACGGTTCACGTTCCCGCAACACAGGGACACGTCAAAGGGAACGGCATGCTTGTAACGCCAGATCTCCACGCCCGTCTTGGCATCCAGGGCCCACAACCAACCGTCCCAGCCGGAAACGAACATGATCCCGTCGACGATGACCGGGGCGGCCTCGAACGAGTAGGTCGACGCGCCCGCGATCAGACCGGTCGTGCCGGCCTGGAAGATCCATGCCGGGACGAGGCGCCCGACGTTCGCCGTGTTGATCTGGTCCAACGGGCTGTACCGCTGCCCGTCGTAGGCACCGTAGTAGGTGAGCCAGTTGTGCGGCTCATTGCGGGCGTTGAGAATGCGCTCGTAGTTGACGCCCGCCGTCACCGGCGGCGCGACCTCGCCACCAGCGACCTTGCCGCTCAGGTTTCCCTGGTCGATGGCCTCGCCCGCGTCCACGTACTCGACGGTCATGTCCCTCCTCCTCTCTACGGCTGCGGCTGCTGTGGACGGTCGAGTCGCGCCTCCGGCGGGGCGTCGCCCAGGACGACGATGGCCCCGGTCAACCCCCGGCCCTCGTCGTTGCCCGTGGGCGAGCTGAACCAGTAGTAGCCCGGCCCGTCGAGGTTGAGCGTCGCCCGTCCCCGCGAGTGGTTGACCAACCAGATGAACTTCCGGTCGCCATTGCTCGGTAGGAGCGCGCAGTGCGTGTTCAGATCGTCATTGATGAGCTCGAGTTCGATATCCCCGCCGTGCGGCATCACCAGAATGGCTGGATCCCAGACGAGTTCGTCCGGGTTGATGCGAATGGTGGCGTGCATGCGGCCATCCGATTCCTCGGTGGCCTGCCCGATGGTGCCGGTACCCAGCACGCGACCCAGCGCCGCCTTGTTCTGTGTGTTCAACCCGAGCCTGTTCATCAGGTCGGTTCGTTCCTCCATGGCCGTCATCGGGCATCATCCTCCTCATCCGGAATCCCCGAGTCGACTTCCCATCGGCCGCGCTGAACCCACCGTCGCGGCTCGTCGCAATTGCCGTGCGGCAACATATTCGAATTTGGCTCGCCGGTTTTTCGCGGCTTCCGTCGCCCGACCGCAAATCGGTAGTCAAATGGCACGCTACGCCGGATGATTCGCACCGACAAGTTATGACACCGAGGCGGGCCGGCTCCTGCCGTTCGTCCGCGACCAGCTACCGTTCGGACCCGATGTGGCACCGCCCGGCGGTCCGGGCGGCGACGTCGTACCGATCGAGGTTCATCACCTTGTCCCAGGCGGAGACGAAGTCCCGCAGGAACTTCTCCTCCGCGTCGTCGCTCGCGTAGACCTCCGCGACGGCACGGAGTTCGGAGTTCGAGCCGAAGACGAGGTCGACCCGGCTGCCGATCCACCGGACGCTTCCGCTGATACGGTCACGGCCCTCGAATATCTCCGCGGCCGCGGATGTCGGCCGCCATTCGGTGCTCATATCGAGCAGATTCGTGAAGAAATCGTTGGTCAACACACCGGGCCGCGAGGTGAACGCACCGAGCGGGGAGCGTCCGTGGTTGGCGCCCAGCACGCGCAGGCCGCCGACCAGGACGGTCATCTCCGGTGCGGTCAGGTCGAGCAGGTTCGCCCGGTCCACCAGCAGGTGCTCGGGCGACAACCGGTGGCCCTTCCCGCGGAAGTTGCGGAATCCGTCCGCGGCCGGCTCGAGCGCGGCGAAGGACTCGGTATCGGTCTGTTCCTGGGTCGCGTCCGTGCGTCCCGGGGTGAACGGGACCAGGAGGTCATGGCCGCCGGCCGCGGCAGCCTGCTCGACCGCGGCGCATCCGCCGAGCACGATCAGGTCGGCCAACGAGATCCTCCTGCCCTGGGAGCCGTTGAAGGACTCTTGGATGCCGGCCAGCGTGCGCAGCACCAATTCCAGTTCGTCCGGTTCGTTGACCTCCCAGTGCCGCTGCGGCTCCAGACGGATGCGCGCCCCGTTCGCCCCACCGCGCCGGTCGCTGATGCGGAACGTCGAGGCCGACGCCCACGCGGTGGCGACGAGTTGGGCGACCGACAGCCCGGAAGCGACGATCTGGTGTTTGAGTGCGGCGATGTCCTGCGCCCGCACGAGTTCGTGGTCGACAGCGGGGACACGGTCCTGCCAGAGCAACGCCTCCTCGGGCACCAGCGGCCCGAGGTATCGCTGGATCGGGCCCATGTCCAGGTGCGTCAGCTTGAACCAGACCCTGGCGAAGGCGTCCGCCAACTGGTCCGGGTGCTCCCGGAAGCGCCGCGCGATCGGCTCGTAGACCGGGTCGAACCGCAACGCGAGGTCCGTGGTGAGAATCGTCGGGTGGTGCGTCCGTGCCGGGTCGTGGGCGTCGGGCACCGTGCCGGACCCGCCGCCGCCCCTCGGTATCCACTGCCACAGACCGGCGGGACTCAGCTCCAGGTCCCACTCGTAGGCGAACAGAGTCTCGAAGTAGCCGCCGTCCCAGCGGGTCGGGGTGGGCGTCCACGTACCCTCCAGCCCGCTGGAGATGGCGTCCGCGCCCTTGCCGGTGCGGTAGCCGCTCCGCCAGCCAAGGCCCTGGTCCTCCAGGCGGGCGCCCTCGGGTTCCGGGCCGAGGTGGCTGTCCGGGTCGGCCACGCCGTGGGTCTTGCCGAACGTGTGGCCACCGGCGATCAGCGCGACCGTCTCCTCGTCGTTCATCCCCATGCGCCGGAACGTCTCGCGGATGTCCCGCGCGGCGGCGAGCGGGTCAGGAACCGTGTTCGGACCCTCCGGGTTGACGTAGATGAGCCCCATCTGGGCGGCGGCCAACGGGTTCTCCAGTTCTCGGACGCCCCGGTGGCGCTCGTCGCCGAGCCAGGCACGTTCGGAGCCCCAGTAGACGTCGTCGTCGGGCTCCCACACGTCGGACCGCCCACCGGCGAAGCCGAAGGTGGTGAACCCCATCGTCTCCAGCGCCCGGTTGCCGGCGAAGATCATCAGGTCGGCCCAGGAGATCGCACGGCCGTACTTCTTCTTCACCGGCCACAGCAACCGGCGCGCCTTGTCCAGATTGCGGTTGTCCGGCCAGCTGTTCTGCGGCGCGAACCGCTGCATACCGGTGCCGGCCCCGCCACGGCCGTCCTCGATGCGGTACGTCCCGGCGCAGTGCCACACCATCCGGATCACGAGCGGCCCGTAGTGGCCGAAATCGGCCGGCCACCACTCCTGTGACGTGGTGAGCACCTCGTCGACGTCCCTGGCCAGGGCGTCCAGGTCCACGGTCCGGAACTCGGCCGCGTAGTCGAAATCCGCGCCCAGGGGATTCGCGACGGCTGGGTGTTTCCGCAGGATTACCAGGTTGAGCTGGTTCGGCCACCAGTCGCGGTTACGCCGGGCCACGATCGCACCGGTAGGGGCGTCCACCGGAGACCCTCCCTCAGATGTCCAGCGCGCGGCGCACGGCGGGTGCGTTGCGCCGGGAGACCGGCACCATCTCGTCGGTCCCGTCGTCCATGATCAGGGACAGCTCACCCTTGAGCCCGCGCTCGATCTCCCGGATGCGGCTTACGTTGACCACGTACCTGCGGTGCACCCGAAGGAAGCCCACGTCCGCCAGGTCACCGTCGAGCTTGTCCAGGCTCTGCGATACGGCCCGCAAGGTCCCCTGCGCGGTGGACAGCCACACATCGTTGCCCCGCGACTCGGCGAAGGCGACTTCCGCCAACCCGAGCAACACCATCCGGTTGTCCCGCATCGCGACCAGCCGGCGCGGCTGCTCCCTGGGCGGCGCGCACCCTTCCCCCTGACACGGCTGCGCCCCGTCGGTCACACCGAACGAGACGAGGTTTCCGATCAGGTGGCCGAATGTGAAGACGGGTCGGATGCTGATCGATGTCGGCTCGTCGGTGAGGTGGGTGAATATCTGCGTGGAGCCGACCCAGTCAGGATTGCGCAGCGCCTGCTTGCTGGCGTACCGGGCGGCCCCGATCAGCTCCGGCAGCCCGGGATTCCAGCGCAGCGTGGCATCGACCGCGGGCGTCGACGCCGGGACACCCATCAGCACGCTTGCCCTGTCGTCGGCGATCACCACCTTGCCCGCGGTGTCCATCGCGGCGAGCGGCACGGTCGAGTGTGCCCTGGCCTGCGTGTAGGCCGCGACCAGCTCGGCGCCGCTGTCCCTGGCCCGCATCTTCAGCGTGCGCTGGGTGTTCACGACCGCGTTCGCCAGCCACTGGCCCGCGGACGGGGGAAGAGGCCTGCGCCAGCACGAGAGGTTCAGGACCGCGATCGGCTCGCCGGTCACCACGTCCCGCACCGCGATGCCGGCGCACACCCAGTTGTGGAACGCCTGGCACCAATGCTCCGCACCCCTGATCACCACCGGGCCGTGCGCCTCCAGCGCCGTGCCCATGCCGTTCGTGCCCGCGGCCGACTCCGACCAGCAGAACCAGGGCGCGAGATTGGCGTCGGTGGCCCTGGTCAGCGTGGCATGGTCGCCCCACTCGGCCAGGATCCGGCCGGTGGCGTCCGTGACGGTGACGACGCCGTCGAGGTTGCCCACGTCCTGCGCCACGGACGCGGCACGAAAGCCCAACTCGGCGAAGACGACGTCGTAGTCGGGTGTATGACCGAGTTCCGCGACAGCCACCGGAGCCTCGGTGAGGTGCGGATCCACCCGGTACTGCTCACGGCAACGATGCCAGGAGATCGCCACCACGGGCCGCACGCCAGGGACCTGATCGTCGCCCTGCACGAATCGTTCCCACGCCGCGAACACACTGCCGCCGCCAGAACTGGCAGCCACAGGCCCGAGCCGATGTACGTCCCTCATGGTGGAGAACCGCCTTTGGTCCGTCCCCAACGTTCGACGGCACGCGCGCGGTCCATGCCGGTTGCCGTTCGTCCTGGCCGGACCTACAGCGCGCGTCCTGCTTCGTCACTCGTTCGTGTCACGCGCTCATGCTGTGTCACGGACGAGTTCTTCATGTTAGGTCGTGTTGCCAGGCACCGCACCCGCGCGGCTGTAACATCCGTAACATGGCGGCGTGACGGGCGAAGCAGAGCCGGGTTGGTTGCTGATCAGCGCTTCCACCGCCGGGGCCGCCGGCACGCTGCGGGTGCAGGTCTGGCGCCGACTGCGCTCCCTGGGCGCGCTGTACCTGCAACAGTCGGTCTGCCTGCTGCCCGCCCGACCCGAGGTCGTGCGCGAGGTACGCCGGCTGGTGGACCGCATCCGCCACCAGGGCGGCACCGCCCGCATCCTGTCGATGGCCTTCACCGACCCGGCCGAACAGGACGGCGTGATCGCCGAGTTCAACACCGCCCGTGACACCGAGTACGCCGAAGTCCTCAGCCGCCTGCCCGAACTGCGCCAGGAGCTGGCCGACGAACGGGCACGCGGTAACACCACGTACGCCGAGGTCGAGGAGTCCGAGGCCGACCTGACCCGCTTCCGCACCTGGCTGGCCAAGATCGCCGCCCGCGACTACTTCCGGGCTCCCGGTGGCCAGGCCGCCCGCGACGCCGTCGAGCAGGCCGCTGCCGACCTGGCGGCATTCGAGGAGGCAGCATTGCGCACCGAAGCCCCCGAACCGGGCGAAGCGCCCGTCGACGAGGCCATGCCGCCGCTCCGGGCGGTGGACGGGCCGTGACCGGCTCGTTCTGGTGGGACCTGATCATCGGCATCGCCACCGGCCTGCTGCTCGGGTGGCTCACCCTGGTTCTCGTGCTGCTCGCCGCCCGTCCGCGCGGCGGACTGCTACGGGAGGCACTCCGGGTCCTGCCGGACGTGCTCCGCCTGGTCCACCGGCTCGCCGCGGACAACACACTGCCCCGAGGCGTGCGCGTCCGACTCGGTCTGCTGTTGGCCTACCTCGCGTTCCCGATCGACCTCATCCCGGACTTCATCCCCGTCCTGGGCTACGCCGACGACGCCATCGTCGTCACCGTGGTGCTCCGCGGCGTCATCCGCCGCGCGGGCCTCGACGCCATCCGCGGACACTGGCCCGGCACCGACGACGGCCTCGCCGCGGTCCTCCGCCTCACCGCTGGACCGTGTTGGGGCGGAAGCCGGTGGCGAACACCAACGCGGACACGCTCAGGGCCAGCAACCCGATGACGACCGCCACGACCGCCACCAGAACCCCCAGCACGCTGATCGACGCGCTGGACATCACCACGGCGCCGACGACGGCACACACCACTGCCACCAGAAGTGCGAGAACAGCTCCTACCGACGATGCGCCACGACGCGACGATGTGGTGCTGCTCCGCCCTTGCCTCAGTGTGACGACCCGGGTACGCATCCGCCGTTTCCTCTCACTCGCCTGGCGCGGGTTGGACAGAGGGTGAGGTTTCCCGCCAGGTGCGTTCCAAACGCAGGACCGCTCCCGGCATCGGATGGCCAGCCGGCCGGCGTCGTCGACACCGATGCGGATCCACTCGTCCACTCCAGCCGGAACACCTCGTCGATGGTCACCGGTGGCCCTCAGCGTCGTACGTCGTCCGTCCGGCCAGCCAGGTGTGCTCGACCCGT
The DNA here is from genome assembly GCA_036273855.1 of Pseudonocardiaceae bacterium. Taxonomy (GTDB): domain Bacteria; phylum Actinomycetota; class Actinomycetes; order Mycobacteriales; family Pseudonocardiaceae; genus DATEPR01. The sequence goes on along the minus strand of DASUGU010000142.1, from coordinate 251,675 downwards.
AGGTCGGCCAGTTCCGCAGGCTCGACGGCCAATGGGTTCCGGTCCAGGTGGACCAGGTCCGCCGCGGCGCCCGGCAGGAGCGTGCCGCGGTCGGTCTCGGCGAACGCCTGGTAGGCGGAACCCGCGGTGTACGCGGCCAGTGCCGCCGCCACGTCGAGGCGCTGGTGGGGGAGCCAGCCGCCCGTCGGATCGCCGTCCTCGGTCTGCCTGGTGACCGCCACCCGGATGCCGTCGAGCGGCTTGGGCGAGGACACCGGCCAGTCGCTGCCGAACGAGACCGGCGTTCCCGAGTCGAGCAGCGTCCTGATCGGATACTGCAGGCCGGCGCGCCCGCTCCCGATCCTCGGGATCGTCAGCTCCACCTGGCACGGGTCCAGTTGTGCCCACAGCGGTTGGAAGTTCGCGATCACACCGAGCCGGGCGAACCGTGGCAGGTCCGAGGGGTCCACCAGTTGGGCGTGCGCGATGACCGGCCGGCGGTCCCACCGCGGATTCGACCGGCTCGCGTGCTCGATCGCGTCCAGCGCGGCCCGGACCGCGGCGTCCCCGATCGCGTGGATGTGCACCTGGAAGCCGTCACCGTCGAACGCCGCCACCGCGTCCGCGAGACCATCGGCCCGCCACAGTGGGATGCCGAACGAGCGCCGGTCGTCGTCGTAGGGTTCCAGCAGCGCGCCCGTGCCGGTTTCGATCACCCCGTCGGCGAAGAACTTGACCGTCCGCAGGGTGACCAGGTCGCCCACGCCCGCGCCGGCCACTCCCGCCCGCTCCCGCCGCATGACCGCTCGCTGGTCGCGCCACGATTCAGGGTCGGCCCGCAGCGCGATCGACACGCGCACCAGCGGCGCACCGGACGCCGCGACGTCCAGGTAGGCGTCGACCATGCCGTTGCCCGGTTCGATCCACGCGTCCTGGACCCACGTGACCCCGCTGGCCGCGTAGACCTCGCCCGCCTCCCGCACGGCTCGCACCAGGGCGGCGGGCTCCGGGGCCGGCACCAGGTCGAGCACCAGGTCGCAGGCGTCCTGTTCCAGCAGCGTGCCCAGCGGTCGGCCGTCGGCCCGGCGCAGCACGCGGCCCCGTCGCGGGTCCGGTGTCGCGGCCGTGATGCCGGCACGCCGCAACGCCTCCGTGTTGCACCAGACCGTGTGCAGGTCGCTGGCACGCAGGACCACCGGTCGGTCGGCGAGCGCCGCGTCCAACCATGTCGCGTCGAACCTGCCGTCCGGCGCGATCGCCGGTTGGTAGCCGCCGCCGACCACCCACGGGTCCGCCGGATGCCGTGCCGCGTACTGGCGGACGGCCTCGACCACCTCCGCCACGGACGTGCACCCGGTCAGCGACAGTCGCCCACGCTCCAGGCCCGCGAAGATCGGGTGCGCGTGCCCGTCGCCGAAGGCGGGCATCAGGAAGCCCCCGCGCAGATCGACCCTCCGCACATCGGAGCCGGCGGCCCGGTCGGCGCCGAGCGCGGCGATCCGCCCGTTCCGCACGGTGAGTGCGTCCACGGTGTCGCCGGTCCCGGTCCAGATCGTTCCGTTGTGGCACACCAGGTCGTCGGTCATGCCCGGTCCCGCCGTCCGGTCAGCCAGTGAGTGTGCCGCACCTGTTGACCTCCAGTCGGGTAGAGGTAGCACCCTGTAGGCATGGAACCACTTTCCGCCACCGCGTCGTGGGACTCGGTGTACCGCTCCCGGTCCGCGCCGTGGCTGATCGACCAGCCGCAACCGGCCATCGTCGCGCTGGAGAGCGACGGTTGGCTTCGCGGCTCGGTGCTGGACGTCGGCTGTGGCGCCGGTGAGCACACCCTCCACCTGGCCGCGCGCGGCCACACCGTCCTGGGCGTCGACTTCTCCCCGGCCGCCGTGCACGTCGCCAGGGCGAACGCGGCGGCCCGCGGCACGCCGGCGACGTTCGAGGTCGCCGACGCGCTGGCGCTGGGCGACCAGCCGCGTTTCGACACCATCGTCGACAGCGCCCTGTTCCACATCTTCGGCGACGCCGAGCGGGCCCGCTACGTGCGCAGCCTCAGCAGCGTGTGCCGGCCGGGCGGCCGCGTCTTCGTGCTGGCCCTGGCCGTGTCGGACACCGAACCTGGCTTCGGCCCCCGCATCCGCGACGCCACGATCCGGGACGCGTTCGGCGACGGCTGGACGCTGGAGGACCTGCGGGCCAGTCGGTACCGGGTGCTGGTCGACGAGGACAACGCCGCCCGGTCCGGCCTGCCGGCCGGCCGGCTCGCCGACCTACCTGCGTGGCTGGCCCGCATCCGCCACGACTGACCCGGCACTCGAACGTTCTCGCGCCGGCGGGTCGTCCGTGTCACCGTTCTCGGTTGACACGTACCGTTCAGGGCGATTCGGTGATCGCCTCGAACACCACCGTCCGCTGCCCGAGCGGCGCGCTCAGCGACGCCGTGAGCAGGGCGTTCCGGGCGAACATCGGGCAGATCGCATGTTTGGTCGGCTCACTGCGCACCAGCATGATCAGCACCCGGCTCGAGGACTGTCCGGTCACGTCCGGGTGGATCTGATCGCAGCCGGACTCCTCGACCGTGAACACGACAGCCGTCCCGCCCCTCTCGGTGCGCACGTCGCGCGGCGGGTCGGCAGTCGCCCCGGACGCGTCGATCTGCGCGGCCGGCACCGGGCCGTCCACGGGAGTGGGCGGCTGCGGCACGACCGTGCGCGGATGCGTCGACGGATGGGGCGCCACGACCGTGCGCCGTGGGGTCGACGGGTGTGGCGTCGGCGGGACGGTCGTCGTGGTGCTGGGCACCACCACTGTCTCGGTCGTGGTGTCCGGCGGCAGGAACGGGCTGACCTCGGAAGTGCTGGTGGTGGGCAGGTTCGTGATCACCGGCACCGGTGGGCTGGCCGTCGTGCTGCCGGGCCCGCAGGCCACGGTGGCCAGTGCGGTCGTCAGCCCCACGAAGCACAGGCCGAGCCGTAATCGTCCGGTTCCCATCCGCTGACCGTCCTTTCTTGCCAAGGTGTGCATACCTCCGAAACCCGGGCGCGTCCAGCCGGCCAGGGGCAACGAGTCGTTCACGTCATTCACACCGTGGTGCCACAGCGCGGGCCGGTGCCAGCTGTGCGACCCGGTCGGTCCGGGTTGTCGTCGGCAGGCGGCTCTGTGCCGGCCGAGCGGGACATGCTTGTCGAGATGACCATCAGGCGGTCGGCTCGGGTTGGGGCGTCGCCCGCATGCCGCGGCTGATCCAGGCGCCCACGACGGTGACTCCGTAGACGGCGGCGAACACCCGGCGGCCTCCAGCGCGCACTGACTCTCTACGAGGACGTGCTGCGGTGGCCGAGGCGATCAGCCAACCCACCGACGGCGGCCCAGGCACGCGAAGGTATCGGCGACTGCCACCTGCAAGCAGCCGACACGGACCGCGCCGAAGCGCACCTCGCCCAGGCCGCGAAGGCCTTCCAGCACCTCGGCATGACACCTGATGCCGAACGCGTTCAGACGGAACTCACTACCTGCCCTGCCGTGTGAGCCGAGTCGTCGTGCCGCGCCGGATCAAGCCGACGATCGGCCGTGAGCCCGCTCATCGCGCGCATCCATTCTGGCGTTGAAGCGCGCTTTCTTCTGACGATTCCCGCACGTGTTCATGTCACACCATTTGCGGGTGCGACTTTGGCTGGTGTCGAAGAAGGCGGCTTGGCAGGTCGGTGATGCGCACAGGGCCAACTTTCCGTCTCGTTCGCCTGCGATGATGCTGATCGCGTCGGCGGCGATCACGCTGAGGGCATCTTCCACGCAGGAAGCCGAGCTGAGCCGCCATCGCCGCTCACCCTCCGGCGTCAGGACCGCCGCGGCCCGACCCTGAGCGCTGCGGTCATTGATGACCTGGACAGCAGACGCCGGGAGAGCGTCCTGGATCGCGGCCGCCGTCGCGGCGGCGTGAATCGACTCCCTCAGTTCCCGGGCGAGGTCGAGCTGGGCAGGGGTGCAGGAGTCCACGGCGAGGCCGTTCACTGCCAGCCAGTCGACGAGTCGCTGCGGCGTGGGAATGCGCTCCACCGCGTCGCCACGACGCTCCGTCAGCGTCCCCGTGAAGCTGGTCGCCAGCACGCTACCGAGGCGGAAGTCAGGGAACCCAGCACGCATGGAACCACCTTAGCCGGTTGCACACAGGCACGGAGCATGCTAGAACCGTCTAAGACGGTTCGCGGCCGGTTACACACTGACCAGGAGGTCTCATGCCCCGCCTCACCAGCGACGTGCAGGCATTTGAAGCCCACGCAACTGACGCCGACCTCGACGATCTGCGCGCGCGACTCGCCACGGCGCGACTACCGGAGGTCGAGACGGTCTACCGCGCCCCACCCGACCCTCACCGATGGGAACAGGGCGTTCCCCTCGCCGACCTCGTCGATGTCGTGCACTACTGGCGCACCGGGTACAACTGGCGGTCGTTCGAAGAGCGCCTCAACCGGATCGGCCAGTTCCGCACGACCATCGACGATCTGGGAATCCACTTCCTGCACCGCCGATCCGCCCGCGCGGACGCCACTCCGCTGATCTTGACGCACGGCTGGCCGGGCAGCATTGCCGAGTTCATCGACGTGATAGACGAGTTGGCCGATCCGAAAGATGCCGACGCGCCTGCGTTCCACGTCGTGGTCCCGTCGCTACCAGGCTTTGGTTACAGCGACAAGCCCGCCACCACCGGATGGGGAACCGAAAAGATCGCAGCCGCATGGGTAGAACTGATGGGACGGCTGGGCTACCGCACGTTCGCGGCCCACGGCGGCGACTGGGGAGGTGTGATCACTACGATCCTTGGCGGCAGGTTCCCGGCGCACGTTCTCGGCATCCACACAACGCTCGCGCAGGCACCGCCCGGGTTGACATCGGACGGGCTGACGGCGGTCGAGCGCAGGTGGACCGAGGAAACCCACGACTTCTGGCACCACCGCGCGGCGTACGCAAAGCAGCAGGCGACCCGACCGCAGACCATCGGCTACTCGCTCGTCGACTCCCCGGTCGGACTTCTTGCCTGGATCCTGGACAAGTTCGCCGAGTGGTCGGACACCGAAGACAGCCCGTTCGAGACGATTTCCAGAGACCGCGTTCTTGACGACGTCACCCTGTACTGGCTGACGCGGACCGGCGCATCGTCGGCCCGCATCTACTACGAAAGCCACAACTCGCTCGATCCCGAACTCCGGGTCGACGTCCCGTCAGCGATCACTATGTATCCCCGCGACATCGAGAAGTGTCCACGCCCCTGGGCACTGGAGCGGTACCGGCAGATCGTCCGATGGAGGACGCCGGAAACCGGGGGACATTTCCCGTCGCTGGAGGTTCCCGGGTACTTCGTCAAAGATCTACAAGAGGGCCTCGCGGCGGTGCTGGCCGTGGTCGATCCTTCGTCAGTGTGATGGTTCAACTGACGATCAGGTCGGTCGGCCGGTGTGCTTCGATCGTGCTGTCCGCAATGACTCCTCATCAACGGGAGAGATCGATGGCTAGTCGCTTCGTGGTGCACCGGGACACGATCGCCGACCGACCCGTCGCCGGCGCGACCGAGTGGCCGGTGCTCACCCAGGAGTTCGGTTGCGCGTTCCTCACCCAGACCGTCCGGGCCCTCGATGCCGGCTCGACTGCCGGCCCGTACGAGTCCGGGGACAACGAGGAGGTGCTGTTCGTCCTCACCGGCACCGGTGCGCTGCTGCTGGGGGATCAGAAGGTCGACTTCGCCCCCGAGAGCGGCATGCTCATCGTCCCGGGCGAGACCTATCACCTGCGGGCCGACAGCGCGACCGAGATCGTCGTGGTGCGGGTACTGCACCCGGCCGGCGACGAGATCCCGACCGGGCCACGGCGGGTGATCTCCCGGCTGGACGAGCTGGATGTCGGCCAGGCCACTGCCGGCCGCGAGTACCGCGTCCTGGCCGGCCCGGCGACCGGGTTCCGTTCCGGCACGCATTTCGTCGGCTACATCCCGACCGGTGCCGCCGCTCCGGTGCACTACCACCGTTACGACGAGGTCATCTACGTCATCGAGGGTGAAGCCGTGCTGCACATCGAGGGTGAGCACAACCCGCTGCGTGCTGGCAGTTGTGTGCTGTTGCCCTCCCGGGTACTGCACCAGATCGAGAACGTCGGCGACATCCCGGTCCGCGAGGTCGCCGCGTTCGTGCCCGGCGGTTCGCCGGCAGCTGCCTACCTGCCCGACGGCACCAGCGCCTACCCGGACGTGCCCGACGACCCGGACCGCTGATGCGAAGTGGGCAGCCCGCAACCACAAGCGCGGCGCCGCCCCGGAAGCGTCTGCGGGACGTGTCGCCACATTCAAACCGCAGGGCCGGTGCCGTGGCGGGTTCTCTCGGTTCGACAGGGACCCCGCGCCGCAGGAGGCTCCTCGGTCATGGATGTGTTGAGCAGCCGTGTACTCCTGCGGTCGGCCGATGTGGACCGGACCCGCCGGTTCTACCGGGACCTACTTGGGCTCGCGGTCTACCGTGAGTTCGGCGATCCTGCCGACCCGTCCCTGGTGTTCTTCCTCGGCGGCGGGTTCCTGGAGGTCTCGGCGGGCGACGGGGCAGCCAACGGGCGGTTGGCGCTGTGGTTGCAGGTGCGGGATCTGGCCGCCGAGCACCGGCGGCTCGTCGCCCTGGACGTGCCTGTCCTGCGCCCGCCGCGGACCGAGCCCTGGGGCCTCGTGGAGATGTGGATCAGTGACCCGGACGGTGTCCGGATCGTGCTGGTCCAGGTGCCCGACGACCATCCGCTCCGGCGGGACAGCAGAGGTGGGATCTGACCTCGCCCGATCGGTGAGTCGCGCGATCGGGCGGGCGGTGCGTCAGCGGCGCGCTGGGGCTCTGTGTCGGCAGTACAGCTAGGCCGTGGCCAGGAGGATCGTCTCGTCCGGGATCGACGTGGCGTCCGTACGGCGCTGCAGCAGCAGCGCGCCCGCCGCGATCCGGTGGTAGCTGCCGGCCAGTTCGGCATCGCCGTGCCGGGTGGCTTCGGCGGCGAGGCACAGTGCGGACAGCCGCATGCCCCGGGAGAGCTCCGTCGTGAGCGTCGTCTTGCGGTGCACGACCATGAGGATGAGGCGTTCCAGGATCGCGGCCGTGTCCCGCCGCCAGGTCTGCTCGTGTGCCGACGTTCGCGACCCGGGCCGCTCGCGGTAGGTCTCGTCGACGACGCAGAGCAGGGTGTCGGGGGTGACCGTGACGGAGCCGTCGTCCGGTGTGATCTCGCGCTGGAAGGCCGCGCCGAAGTCCTCGGACCACGTGCCGTGGTCGGTCGCTGATTCGCGCAACGTTCTGGCCAGCGCCCTGGACACCGCGACGCCCTGGGCGTTGTCCAGGGTTCGGATCACCGTGCTCGTGGTCGGCTGGTCGCCCGGCCGCAGCGGCATCGTCAATGTCTCGTCCAGGCCGGGGCAGAGGATGTCCTCCAGCAGCGAGCGGGCACCCCGCTGGTGCAGCGGCGCCGCCTCCGTCGCGGGCAGCAACACGGCCTCGGCCAGCCGGTCGACGTCCGCCGATTCCTGGTAGTGGAGGAAGCCGACGGCGAGCCGACGGGCAAGGTCGAGGGTGGGGTAGGTGCCGTGGCGGACCATGGCATCGGTGTGCTCGGCCAGCAGTCGGAGGTCCTCCCGCAGGTACGCGCTCGCCGCGGCGGTGTCGGGCCGGCGCGGGAGTTGGGCCAGCATTCGGATGACCAGGACGGTCCGGATCAGCATGATCATGCACAACGTCGCCGGCTCGCGTTCGAAGTCGTAGATCACGTCCAACGCGAGCCGCGCCGACGTGACCCGCTCCGGATCGCCCTGGCTGAGCGCCAGTTGGCCGACCGCCTGGGTCGTGGTCGACTGTGCTACCCAGACCCTCAGGTCATCGCCGTGCCGGGCGATCGCGTCCAATGCTTCGGGCCTGGTGGGCAATCGGAACTCCGCCTCGCCGCGCAGGACGTCGTTGACCCACGCGGTGAACGCGAGCGCGTCGCTGCCCCGCACACCGCGGACCGCGGTCTGCACGCTGGGGCGCAGTTCGGTGCAGCCGTCCGGCAGGTGCTCGGGGTGGTCCTGCAGGAAGAGCCAGTACAGCGCTGTGGTCACGGGTTCGACGCTCACCCGTGCCCCGTCGCCCACCGGAACCAGCCGCCGCAGGTGCTGGGCGACCAGCGCGCCTGCGATCTGCCGTCTTCGGTCGATCGCCACGTCGGGTGCGAACGCGGACGCGAACAACTGGTCCAACCGATCACGCAGTTCGGGCGCGACTTCGCCGGCCTCGTCGGCGCACTCGAACGCGAGCAGCGTCGCCGTCATGCTCCCGGACGTCAGGCACGCCCGAACGATCGGATCGGCGTCCGACCGCGCCGCGTACAGCAGCGTCGTCTCGCGCCACCACACGTCGTCCACGGCCCTGACGAGCGTGTCGACCATGCCCTTGGCGCGGATGTGCGCGGCCGCCAGGTACTCCTGGAAGGTCAGGTGGGTGAACGAGTAGCGCCCGCTCTCGCGTTCCACCAACAGGCCGTTGGAGCTCACGTCGGCGATGAAGTCCTCCGCGTCCACCCCGCGGGCGATCCGTCGCACCGCCGGTGTCAACTCGGAGACGACGTCCGCGTACGGGAGGTCCCTGACCCGGCGGCGCATCATGCCGAACGCCAGGCCACGCAGCAGGATCTCCTTCTTGCCACCGGACAGTTCCGTGCGCAATCGCTTGCTTTCCTGGCGTCGCCACAGCATCACCTGGCAGATCTCGGCGTACAGGTCGATCCGGCTGCCCGGCAGTGCGCCTCGGTAGCGGTGCACGTTCGCGATCATCGTGAGCAGCAGCGGGTTGACCGTCAGGTCGTACAGGCCGACAGCGGCGCGCAGGCGCTCCAACAGGTCGTTGGCCAACGGCTCGGCCCGCAGCCGCGCACCCGCCTCGTCGTCCTTGTCGGTGCTGTGCCGTTCCACCGCGAGGTACCAGCCGCGAACGAATGCGGCCACTTGGTCATCGGTGAAGGCACGCACCTGCAGGACGGTCGCGCCGTCGACGGGCGCCTCCCGGTAGCCCAGCGGCCGGGACGTGATGACGTAGTCGTTCTTCGGATACTGCCTCGTCACGTGCTCCACCCAGTCGGCGACCAATCGCCGTTCATCCGGTGCGGCGACCTCGTCCAGGCCGTCGAGCAGGACGACGCAGTGGCCGCGTCGCAACTGGGTCGCGAACCAGTCCTCCGGTTCGGGGCTGTCCAGCTGGCCCAGGGTCGAGCCCACCAGGTCCGGCAGGGTCGCGGCCGGATCGCCGACGATGGTGGCGACGTGGTCACGCAGGTACAGCAGGATCGGCACGCGGCGGGCCCCAATGCGGTGGGACGTGACCGCGCCGCGCGCGATGTGGCGTAACAGCGTGGTCTTGCCGCTGCCCGGTGCGCCGACGACCGCAAGCATCGATGCGTCCCGTCGATTGAGGAACTCGTGGATGGAACGCCGCTCCGTGACGTCGGCGGGCACCCCGGCGAGCAGGCCCGTGGCGACCTGGTTCGGCGCCCGGTGGGTCAAACTCACGTCGACGAAGACCTCGTCCAATTCCGGCGTGTAGAAGCCGACCGTGGCCAGGCCGCGCAAGTCGATGTAGCGCAGACTCCGCATCACGTACCGCCGGTAACTCGTGCCGAAAGCGGATACGCGGCGGCGGACTGTCCGGTCGACGAGGTCGACGACCCGATGGGTCCAGCGCTCTTCGAGTTCGTGCACGACTCGCCCGGCGAATGACAGAACGGCCAAGGCCGTTTCGTAGCCGAGTACGAGCGCCGCGGCGACCGTCGGGTGTGTCGATATCAGCTCTGGCGACAGGCCGAGCACCAGGACGGGCGGAGCGCCCGCGACAGTGATCCACACCAGACGGATTGGCCAGGCCGTACTGTTGCTGGCCGTCATCGCGTCCCCCGTTCCCAATCCGGATTGGCCCCCCAGGGTGAATCCGAGAATGGCGATGTTGTGTTGAGTGGATGAGCCGGGACATCCATGCGGTCGGGCACGAAGTCCTTCTGATTGGAGACTGTCAATCATGCCACAAACGCGATGAAGATGACTACCGAACGCTCGGAAGTGCGAGTCCGGCGCCTTTGAAAATGGCAAGTTGCAGTAACGGTGAACGCTGAACTCACCGCAGAGCCCGACCTCAGTGGACGCACGACAACGCTTTGGACAGGCTGGTTGCGCGCCTGCCTGGAACGAGAGTGGAAAGGGTAACGCCGACCATGCCCGTCTTGTGCCATAAGTCCTTGGTCGTCGCCAGACCGGGACCGTGTACGACATTCGGGTGACTGCTGGACCCGAATCCGCGGGCGATTCGGGCTCGTCGGGAACGACGATCCGCGTCCGCTAATACCCGGTGGTATGCCCGGTCGGCAGCGTTGGGCACGACCGTATCAACCGTGGACCAACGGTTCAACCGCACCCCTGGCCGACGAGTGGGCCTCCGCCCGGCCCCACGGATCAGGGATTGCCACCGGTCGCCTGGTCCTGGCCATTGTGCTTTTCCTGGAACTCATCGAGCACACTGGACTTGCCGCCCGCTCAGTGCCTTTGTCAGGAGTTCTCAATCAGGCGTGGGTAGGTTGACGAGGGCGTCGTGGTGGTGGTTGGTGGCGTGGCGGATTCGGCCCAGGCCCCGGTGGGCCTCAAGCTGTGAGTTCAGGTCGTTGGTCCGGAGTCCGATACGCAATACCTGTTCGAAGAGTCGGCAGCCGGCCCGTAGCGGCCCTGCAGGTAGTGGACATGGCCGAGACCGCACTGCCCCTCTGTCTCGGCGCCGTGGTGGCCGGTCCGCCGGGAGTAGGCCAGTACGTGCTCGAAGCAGTCGGTGGCCGCCCCATGGCGGCCCTGCACATGGTGCGCATCACCAAGGCCGCGCGGCGCCACCTGTTCGCTGACGCGGTCGCCAGTGCGGCGGGCGATGTCCAATGCCTGCTGGTGCAGGGGACCGCCCGGCTGTAGCGGCCGGGGCGCGGGAGCCTGTCGCACCATAGTGGTCGCCTGCTGGGTAATCTGGAACTCGGCGCCGGTCATGTCGATGCCGCCCGAACCGCGCTGGACGCCGCGGTACTGGCCGATCCGCTCCTGGCCGAGGCATGGGCCGGCCGTGCGGCACTGGCCGTCGAAGCGAGTGATCCCGAAGGCGCGTTGGCCGACCTCCAGCGGCGCGGCCGACCGGGCCGACACCGACCTACGCCGATTCGCCGAGCTGGCACCGAACCGGGCGGTGAAACGAATCCCGCACTGGCCCGACAGTTGGGGTCGTTGTCCTCACTGGGAAGCCAGCGGCCGCGGTTCGGAGGTCGGCTGCACGGGAGCGTCGTAGATCCGTCGGGCACTGGAGCCGGCGACGCGTAGGTCGATGCCGTACACGTGCAGGGAAATCGTGACGTGGTGGGTGTCGTTGCGGATGCGGTGGATGTCACCGGGCGGCGCGAGCGCGCTCACCGAGCCGACCGGGTTACGGGTCGTGGTGGTCTCGGTGAGGAAGCCGCCGTGGTCGTGGTAGCGGGTTTCCTGTTCGCTGCCCTGGAGCACATACACCATGCACCAGCACCGGTGGTCGTGGATCCGGGTCTGCTGGCCCGGTCGCCACACCAGGGCGAGCATCGAGAAGCCGTCCTCGGCGTGCAGCAGATGCCCGGTCGGTCGCTCCGGGGCGCCCTGCCGTTGGCGTGGCGTCAGCAGGGCAGGCGTCGGGCCGGACGCGCGGACGAGCCCGGCGACCCGCGTGGCGATCGACGCCGCGTCGCCGCGTTCGCGCAGAGTCGTTCGGATGATGCCGGCGAGGTCGCGGATCCGGAGTTCTGAGGTGTTCATGCTGGTCACGATGCCGCCGGTGGCACTCATGCGTCCAATGCCAGTTGTCGCAGACTTCCATAGGTATGCTTGATGAATGCTCGATACGGTGCGGCTACGGGTTCTCGCGGCGATCGCCGCGCACGGTTCGGTCACCAAGGCCGCCGAGCAGTTGCACTACTCACAGCCCTCGGTCAGCCACCACCTCGCCCGGCTGGAAGCCGAGACCGGCGTGCGGCTCGTCCAACGGGCCGGCCGAGGTATCAGGCTCACCCCAGAAGGCGAGTTGCTGGCTCGGCGGGCCACCGAGATCGTAGGTCGGCTCGACGCCGCTACCGAGGAACTGTCCGCGCTCGTGGGCTTGCACCGTGGCCGGGTCCGGGTGGCCGGATTCCAATCGATGCTCAGCACGCTGGTGCCGCTCGCGGCCACCACACTGGCCAGTGCGCATCCGGGCCTCGAGCTGGGGCTGATCGACGCGCACCCGGAGGTGGCGCTCGGCATGCTGCGGGACGGACAGGTGGACTGCGCGGTGATCTTCCGCTACGACGACACGGTGCCCGACGACATCCGGGCCAGGCACCTGTTCGACGATCCCATGTACCTGCTCAGCCGTCGGCAGGGCGAACAGTTGACCGACCACCGGGACTCGCCCTGGATCGCCGGCTGTGAGCACTGCCGGCGAGAGTTCGTCGAGGCCTGCCGGGTCGCCGGCTTCTCCCCGCGGATCGCGTACACCAGCGACGACGTGATCGTCGAACAGGCACTCGTCGCCGCCGGGTTGGGCGTGACGACGATGCCCGGCCTGGCGCTGCGGTCCCATCGAACGGCCGGCATCGAAGCCACCGAGATCCCCACCCTGCGCCGTCGCGTCTGGCTGGCCACCTTCGGCGCTCCACCGGACCCGCCGGCGACCACCGCCTTCATCGCCGCCCTGGAGACCGCGATCGCCCGAAGCGCCATCAGCTGACCAGTCGAATTCCGCGTTGCCTGGCGACCGCACAGAATGATCACGTGGCATGGGACGACTGCCGCGGTGTCGCACTCGCGGCAGTCGTGTGAGACACCATCCACTCAGGACAGTACGTGGTAGGTCACGTGTGTGACCGAGCTCGCCGCCCGCGATGTCACCTGCTCGAGCTTGAGCGGCGGAACGCCGTCGAACAGTCGAGTACCGGCGCCGAGCGTGAGGGGCACGATGTGCAGCCGCAGCTCGTCGATCAGGCCGGCGGCGAGGTACTGATTGATCGTGGTCGCGCCGCCATGGACGGAGACATCGCCGTCCCCGGCCACCTCGCGCGCGCGTGTCAATGCGGATTCGATTCCGTCGGTGACGAAGTAGTACGTGGTGCCGCCGTCCATCGGCTGCGGCTCGCGTGCATGGTGGGTGAGCACGAAGACCGGGGCGTGGAACGGGGGATTGTCGCCCCACCAGCCGTTCCACTGCCGGTCCCACTCGCCACGCACCGGGCCGAACATGTTGCGGCCCATGATGAATGCTGTCGCGGCGGTCGTCTGGTCGATCTCGGCGCGGTTCTCGTCGGGATTCTCGGCCATCCAGGCGTGCAGCGTGCCGCCCCAGCCGTCGCCGCCGTCATCGCCGAACGGGCGTTCCTCGGTCTGGTTCAGCCCGGCCGAGTACCCGTCGGCCGAGATCGTGAGCTCGCAGGTCACCCTGCCCGTACGCTTGGTCATTGGTTCTCCACCAGGTGGCGACCTACCGTCGCCGTCGCAGTGAGCTTCCTGTCGAGCATCAGCATGAAACAGGCACAGCATGACGTCTAATGCCAATACCGCAGGACTCACATCGACATCTTCGATCTGTGCCCCGCCTGCCGGACGATCGGGTTTCACCCTCGGTGGAGGATGGCAGCGCCCGTTCACCTGAGCAGACTGCGGGGGTGCGGCTCGTGGGGAGGCACGAGGCAGGGCCCAAGTTGAGCTAGTTCGATGAAGTGACCGCGCCCGAGCGTCCTTTGTGCCGCCTGCGGATCCACTCAGGCCCGCCGTGGAGGTGCCATGTCGAACACGCTCATCGCCTTGATCGTGACGTTCGGCCTGGGATTCGTCGCGTTCGCTGCGCTCGCCGCGGGTTTGAACACCACGATCCGCGACGCGGTGGACCCGCTCAAGGGTAGGGCGCTGCCGACCATTGGCGTGCTTGTCGCCAACTTCGTCATCGTGCCCCTGTTGACCGGGCTGACGCTTTACGCGTTCGGCTTCGCGGCGCAGGCCACGATGGCGTTCGCGCTGCTGTCGGTAGTCGCCGGAGCGCCGTTCGTAGCCATGTTCACCAGGCTGGGTCGCGGTGACGTGGCCTATGCGGCCAGCACATCACTCCTGTTGCTGGTGGTGACGATACCGTTCATGCCGTTGGTGCTGCCCTGGCTGCTGACCGTGCTGCACGTCTCGCACGCACCAGTGACCACCTGGCATCTCCTCAAGCCGCAACTCGGGTTCATTCTGCTGCCCCTGGCCATTGGCCTGGCGGTCAGATGGCGGTATCCCGGTCTCGCGAAGGAGTTGGCCCGTCACTTCGGCCAGGTGGCGCTCGTCAGCATCGTCCTGCACATCACGTTGATGTTCGTCGCCTACTGGAATGAGGTCGTCGCCCAGCTGCATACCGGGGAGTACCTCTACGCGGTCGCGATGCCCATCGGCTGCCTGATAGTCGGGTACGGCGTGTTTCTGCTGTTTGCGCCAGGCGCCGCGCGGGCGGCGGGCCGGGGTATACGGCTGCCTGCGACGCTGGGGACCGCGCAGAAAGGTTCGCAGGCCTTGATCTGCAGTCTCATTTTCGCGATGGGCACCTACCCGGTGGCAGGCGTGGTCGCCCTCGGCTCGTCGGTGATCACGATCGTCATCCTTGTCATCGTCGCCGCCGAGATCGGCAGACGGCATGACCGGGGTCTCCGCCGGCCCACAGCGACAGTTGCCGAAGCTCAAGCCAATCCGCCCGCCGCGACCCGGTGACGACTGGCTGGGCCATCAGCTGGATTTGATCAAGGTCTCGAACGTCACCAGCCGGTGGCTCGACATCGCGTGGATCATCCCCCCGACGACCGTCGTTCCTACGCGGTGTGGTCGGCATCCGTTCGTCGGGCAAGGTTTCCGGAAGGTTTCCGCAGGGTTCCTGCAAGCGGCGCTTGCCATTGTTGCCTGCGTTGAACACGACCGCACCAAAGAACGTACTTCGCAAAACATCGGGAAGGAAGCACATGAGGTTACTGAGGCGCTTCCTGAGCGCCGCCGCGGTCGGTGCCGCGCTCGTATTGGCGTTCGCCGTCCCCAGCTATGCGGCGACCACCCACACGGCGGCACCTGTCCAGGCCGCCTCGATCATGGTCCAGGCCGTGCCGTTGGCGGCACCTGCCGGCTGCCCATCAGGAGTTGTCTGTATCTACCCCAACGCCGCCGACCAGGGGCACCAGGGCACCTTTTCCGGCTCAAAACGGCAGCTGGGGAGCTGATTTGAACCCGCCACCTGCCGGAACTTGTGTCGCCGGCGTCACGGCCGCTGCGGACAACAAGGGTGGGTGGAATGATTGCGTGTCCTCCCTGTTTAACAACACTACAGTGACCTTCACCTTCTACGTTGATAACAACTGTTCAGGAAGTTCTTTTTCGCTCGCTGCTCATACGGGTAGGAACTTGGCTGGTGGCATGTTCAATGACGCGTTAAGCTCCGACCGGAGGGATTCACTCGCCTGTTAGCAAGTAACGAGGCGCAGAGGCCAGGGCAGTGGCAGCAAATTCGGCCGGTTGGGCCGTGGGATCCGACGGTCATTGTCCGTGGTCGCCTTGTTCACGGCGGAAAGTTGTCTGCTCGCGGCGTGCGCGGGAGCACGCGGCCCTCGGCATTCGCCATGCCGAGGGCCGCGTACGACATCCTCGTCACAGGTCAACTGCTCACCATCACACAGATCGACCAGACAGCCCTGAGCCGGGCCGGCAGGCTGAGGCCGTAGCTCGGAGCGGGCGAAGGCGCCGGTTCGCTAGGTGCGGCCGATCCACGTGGCGACGCAGGCCTCGTTGCCTTCGGCGTCGGCCAGGACCCACCACTTCGGCGCGTGCGCGTCGGAGACCAGATGGCCGCCCGCGGCCAGGGCGGCGGCGATCCGGGTTTCTGCCTGGTCGTGCGGGACGGCGACGTCGAGGTGCAGGCGATTGCGTTCTGACCGCGCTGCGTCCATCTGCTGCAACCCGAAGCCCGGGCCGCGGCGTGACGGGTCGAACAGGTAGTCGTCGCCGATCTGGCCGTAACCGAGCAGCGCCCGCCAGAACGGCAGCACATCTGCACCGACCAGCGCGTCGAGGGTGACGTTGATGACCTGTACGGCGCTCGGATCGGCGGGGATGTCCAGTTCCTTCGCGGTGGCCGAGATTCGCGTCGCCAGCGTGATGTCTCGCCGGCCCAGGCTCACCGTGACGCCCTCGTGGCGCAGGTCGATGGTGAGGTACTGCTGCTCGACCTCGTCGGCGAGCCGGCCGATCTGATTGACGAACGCGAGGCCGTCAGCCAGCGAACCTGTCCGGAAATGCGCCGAGACCAGGTGGTACAGGCAACGCCAGTCCTCGACACCATCGGCCGCGTGGAACTGCGCGGCCGTGATCTGTGCCGTCATGGCGACGAACCTACATCGGCGGTGCGACCGGTGCCCGCTTGTGTCTCCGGTCTCCCGTACCGACGTGGTCAGGTCCAGTTGGCGGCGAACCCCGTCGGCTTCCTACAGTGGGAAGTGCCTCGTTTCCATACCGGCGTTAGTCGGCGCTCATCGGGAAGTCCGATCGGCCTATCGGGAATTCCGTACCCGATTCGTTGACATCGCATGGTCCGGGGATTCAATCTGGTGTCACCAGCGTCGAACTCGGGAGCACTTCTACCATGCGTCCGTTACCCCAGGTTAGACCACGACAGGTGCTGTTGACCACGATTCCGTCCGATGCGCACATGTGGAATCTCGTATTCCTGCAATTGTTACTGGAAGAAAAAGGGTGCAACGTCGTGAATCTCGGCCAGTGCACCCCGATCGATCTCGTCCGCGACACCGCGCTGGCGATGCGGCCGGACCTGATCGTCGTCAGCACGGTCAACGGCCACGGTCACCTGGACAGCGTCCGGTTGGTCACCGAACTGCGCCGCCACCCCGAACTGGCCGACGTGACGGTGGTCATCGGCGGCAAGCTCGGCATCTCCGGTGCGGACAACGTGCGGTACGCCGGGCAGCTGATCGATGCCGGTTTCGACGCGGTCTTCGAGGCGGACACCGACGCCGCCGCGACCGATCGGCTGGTCGAACTGGTCGCACCGCGACCGGTGCTGGGGACACGGAAATGACCGCGCCGGACCGGTTTCAACGATTCGTCGAACGGTCCCACGATGACGGCAGGCTCGTCGTGCAGCCGAGGATGGGGTTCCCGTCGATCGACGCGATGCGCGCCGGGCTGCTGGCGGTCCGCGACAGTGCCGCGGGCACGGTCGGCACCATCACGGTGGACAGCTTCACCCGGGTGAACGACAACGACAGCGCGCGCAGGGCGATCGAGACCGGTACCCCGCTCAACGGGTTCCCGGTCGTGGCGCACGGCGTGACCGGCACGCGGGCGGTACTGGACGGCGTCGCCGGCCCGGACTTCCCGGTGCAGGTCCGGCACGGGTCCGCCCTGCCGTACCAGTTGATCGAGGCGGCGCTGGCGGCCGGTGTCGACGCGACCGAGGGCGGACCGGTGAGCTACTGCCTGCCCTACAGCCGGGTGCCGCTGCGGGAGTCGACCGACGACTGGGCGCGCAGCTGCGACCTGATCGCGGCGCACTCGTCCCCGCTGCACCTGGAGACGTTCGGCGGCTGCATGCTCGGCCAGCTCTGCCCGCCCAGCGTGCTGGTCGCGCTGAGCGTGCTGGAGGCGATGTTCTTCGCCGAACACGGGATCTCCAGCGTGTCGGTCAGCTACGCCCAGCAGACCCACCTGGGTCAGGACATCGCGGCCGTGCGCGCACTGCGCAGGCTGGCGGCGGAACGACTCGCCGGGCTGCACTGGCACACCGTCGTCTACACGTTCATGGGCGTCTACCCGAGGTCCGAGATCGGCGCGTTCGGTTTGCTGGAGGACAGCGTCCGACTCGCCGTGGCCGGTG
Organism: Pseudonocardiaceae bacterium; assembly: GCA_036273855.1. Taxonomy (GTDB): domain Bacteria; phylum Actinomycetota; class Actinomycetes; order Mycobacteriales; family Pseudonocardiaceae; genus DATEPR01. The sequence continues at coordinate 233,739 of DASUGU010000142.1, read as the reverse complement.
GTGCGCAACGGCTCGTCGTCAAGACACCCGCCGAGGCACACCGCATCCCGACCATCGCGGAGAACGTGTCCGCACTGGAGTTCGCCGCCGCCGTCGCCGCGTTCGCCGAACCGGAGGAACCGGCCGCCGACGAACCGGACCCGATCTACCGGGAGGCCGCGCGGATCATCGACGCGACGGTGACACTCGCGCCTACCGTCGGTGCCGCCCTGGTGGCGGCGTTCGCCAAGGGCCTGCTGGACATTCCGTACTGCCTGCACCGGGACAACGCCGGACTGGCTCGGGCCGGCATCGACGCCACCGGGCGGCTGTGCTGGACGGATCCCGGCCGGATTCCCGTCGAGGGGCGGTTCGCCGGGCGCGCCGGCATCGGTTCGGCCGAACTGCTGGAAATGCTCAACCACAACAGGGACAACTTCGATCGCATCATGTTGACCGGAATGCGCAAGGAGGTGTCGCGGTGACGGCCGCGATCAGACCCGACGGTGTGACGCCGTCGATCATCAGGAAGACCGGAGGCGTTCGGGCGGCAGTCAGCCTGGGTATTCCCGGACTGTCCATGAAGGACTCCAGCGGCAGGTGGATCGGCATGGACGCCGACTTCGCCCGCGCGCTCGCCGCCGCGACCACGGGTGACCCGGACGCGGTCGGCTGGCTGCCGGTCGCACCGGAGGATCGGGTGGCCGCGGTCCGGGACGGCAAGGCCGACATCGGTGTCTGCAACGCCAGCTGGACCCTGCGCCGTGAGGCGGAGGTGCTGTTCCCTGGCGTTCTCGTGCACGACGGCGAGGGTTTTCTGGTGCACGCCGATCTGGGCGTGCGCGGCGCCGAGGACCTGGCCGGGCGCCGGGTGGTCATCCAGGCGGGCACCACCAGCGCGCAGAACCTGGCGCGGTGGCACCAGGCGGGCGGGCCGGCCGTCCACGCCGTCGAGGCCGGCACCCCGGCGGAAGCCGTGCGCGGGTACGTGGAGCACCGGTTCGACGGCTACGTCCTGGACCGCACCGCACTGGCCGGCATCCGTGCCGGGCTCGCCGACCCGGAACGGCACCTGCTGCTGCCGGACGTCATCTCGGACGAGCCGCTCGGCCCGTTCGTGGCACCGGAGTCGACCGGACTGTTCGTGGCCGCCCGGTGGGTCCTGCACCTGCTGTTCGCGGCCGAAGCGGCGCAACGGCACGCACATCCCTTCGACCGGGCCGAAGCCGACGCGCTGGGCGAACGGATCGGCCTGGTGCCCGGCTGGGCGACAACGGTGCTGGCGTCCGTCGGCCACTACGGCGACATGTTCGCCCGCAATCTCGGCGCCGAATCACCGCGGTCACTGCCGCGCGGCCGCAACGCCCTGTGGCTGGACGGCGGCCTGCACTACGCACCCCCGTTCCGCTGATCGGAACCCCGCACCACCAACCATTGTGGAGAGATTCATGAGTAATCAGACCTCGGACCACCAGACGCAGCGGGCGGGCACCATCGAACTCGTCGTCGCGATGCTGCTGTCCGGCACCATCGGTGTGTTCGTCATCCAGTCCGGCGCGTCCCCGTTCACGGTCGCGTTCTTCCGCTGTGTGTTCGGCGCGGTCACGCTCGGCCTGTACTGCCTCGTGCGCGGTTACTTCCGCAACACGGGCTTCACCAAGCGGACCCTGGCGCTGGCCGCACTCGGCGGTGTGTTCATCGTCTTCAACTGGGCGTTCCTGTTCTCGTCCTACTCGAAGACATCGATCTCGGTAGCCACGGTCGTCTACCACACCCAACCGTTCTACGTGATCCTGTTGGGCACGCTGGTCTTCAAGGACAAGCTCACCGCACGGAAGATCGGCTGGATCGTGGTCGCCTTCGTGGGACTGGTCCTGGTCACGGACATCACTAGCCTGCACTACCGGCCGGGTTACCTGCTCGGCATCGGCTACGCGCTGATCGCCGCGGTGTTGTACGCGGGCGCGACGATCGTGGCGAAGAAGCTCAAGGGCATCAAGCCGCACCTGATCGCGTTCGTCCAGGTGACGTTGGGCATCCCGCTGCTGCTGCCGTTCGCGAACCTGCACGAGGCCGCCTCCTTCGGCCCCGGCTGGGCGTGGCTGGTCGGCATCGGCGTGATCCACACGTGCGTGATGTACATCCTGATGTACTCCAGCTACCAGAAGCTGCCCACGCCGATGATCGCGGTGCTGTCCTTCATCTACCCGGCGATGGCCATCGTCGTGGACGTGACCGTCTACGGCACCCGGATCCAGCCGCTGCAGATCGCCGGCATCCTGCTGATCGTGTTCGCCAGCCTGGCCAACTCGCTGAACTGGCGCTTCCGCTTCGGCCGCGGCCGGGCGACCGCAGAGGTCACCGAGCAGCCGACGCCGGAAGCGGTCGCGCCCGCGCTGGCCAACCAGTCCGTCGACCGGTGAGGAGCGACGTCATGGGTCCACGAGTCGCGGTGGTCGGTGCTACCGGCGCGGTCGGCACCACGTTCCTCGAACTGTTCGCCGAACGGGAGTTCCCGTTGGAGTCGCTGCACCTGGTCGCGTCGCGGCGCTCGGCTGGCCGGACCGTCCCGGCGCTCGGCGCGGACCGCGTCGTGGCCGCGCTGGACGACTTCGACTTCGGTCAGGTCGACGTGGCGTTCTTCTCGGCCGGCACGGACGTGAGCCGGCAGTGGGCACCGAAGGCCGCGGCGGCCGGCGCGCTGGTCATCGACAACACGAACGCCTTCCGGATGGATCCGGACTCGCCCCTGGTCGTCCCGCAGGTCAACGGTGACCTGCTGGACGCCCGGCCGGTCAGCGGCATCATCGGCAACCCGAACTGTTCGACCATCCCGATGGTCCGGCTGCTCCGGCCGGTCCACCAGCGGTGGGGGATCGACTCGGTCGTCGTGTCGACCTACCAGGCGGCGTCCGGCCGCGGGCACTCCGGTGTCGCGGAACTGCTCGACGGCACCGCGGCGCTGGTGCACGACCCGGACGGGGATGCACCGGACGAGCGGTTCCCGATGGGCCTGCCGTTCAACGTGATCCCGCACATCGACCAGCCACTGGATGACGGGTTCTCCCTGGAGGAGCAGAAGATGCTCCAGGAGTCCCGCAAGATCCTCGGCCTGCCGGCACTGGACCTGACGGCGACGTGCGTCCGCGTGCCGGTGGTGAACTCGCACTCCGAGGCGGTGTACGTGCGGTGTGCGAGCGAGGTGGACCGGGCCGAACTGGCCGCGCTGCTGGCGGCGCAGCCCGAGGTCCGGGTGCACGCCGCAGGCGACCACCCGACGCCGCGAACCGTTGCCGCGGAACCGGATCTGGTGCATGTCGGCCGGGTCAGGGTGGTCGGGCACGACCGGCGCGGCCTGTGGCTGTGGCTGGTCGCGGACAACCTGCGCATCGGCGCCGCGCTCAACGCGGTGCAGATCGCCGAGCAGCTGCTGGAAAGGGGTGTGCTGTGAGCACCGTCCGCGTGCTGAAGTTCGGCGGGTCGAGCTTCACCGAGCTGTCCGACTACCGGCGGGTCGCCGAACACCTGATGAGTTCGGTGCGGGAGACCGGCGGCCCAGTGGTGGCCGTGGTGAGTGCCATGCCAGGTGAGACGGAGGCGCTGCGGGACCGGCTGAGCACGGTCAACCCGACGGCCTCCGAGGCGGGCACGGCCGGACTGCTCACGCTCGCCGACGTGGTGTCGGCGCAACTGCTGAGCGAGGCCGTCATCGCCGTGGGCGGCCGGGCCGTCGCCCTGCCGCCACACCGGAACGGCATCGTCACGAACCGGATCTGGATGTGGGCGCGGATCGACCGGCTGGACCCGTCGCCGGTGCGGGACGCCCTCGCCGGGCACGACGTCGTGGTCATCCCCGGTGGCCCGGCCGCGGACGACGTCGGCATGCCGACCTGGATGGGCAAGAACAGCTCGGATCTGGCCGCCGTCGCCACAGCCGCCGGTCTCGGCCTGCCCGAGTGCGAGATCCATTCCGACGTCACCGGCGTGTACAGCGCCGATCCCCGGCTGGTCCGGGACGCCGAACCGCTGCCGGTGGTCAGCTACGACACGGCGGCGCGACTGAGCGCGCTGGGCGCGAAGGTGTTGCACCGCCGATCGGTGCTGCTGGCCAAGCAGTTGGACGTGCGCATCGTGTGTCGGGGCAACCGGAGCCCGTTCGAGCCCGGCACCACCATCACCTACTCGGCACCACCGGTGTCCTCGGTCGTCATCGACCTCAAGTCCGACCTGATCGGGTTCGACGACGCCGAGACGACACAACTCGCGCAGGCCGCGCTCGCCGACAACGGTGTGCACGCGATCATTCCGTCCGATCTGGACCGCTCACTGCTCGCGGTGGTCGGCAGCTACTCGACGCCGACCCGCTACCTGGACCGGGCGGGCATCCGCTACCACCCGCGGCGCGGACGGCTGGTCAGCCTCGTCGAGGGCAACAGCGTGCGCAGTCACGTCGCGGACAGCGACGACGAAGCGGTCCGGCTGGGCCGGGCACTGCACTCGGCCCGCCGCGCCGGCAACCACAACCGACCCGAACTGATCAAGGGGATCCGATGACCATCACCACCACCGCGGCTCCGGAACGCGTCACCTTCGCCGACATCGAGCTCGACGACACCAGCCGGGACGCGCTCGGCCGGAAGCTGCTCGCCGTGGGCGATCCGACCGCGCAGCCGGACACCAGCCTCACCCAACTGCACCAGGCGTTCGCCGCGCTGCCACTGACCACACTGCAGCGGATCATCGACTTCGGCCGGCACACCGGCGCACCCGGCGTCGCGCTGGTGCGCAACCTGCCCACCGACCCGGTCCTGCCGCCCACACCGGCCGACGGCGGCCCGAGCACCGAGAAGGCGACGTTCGTCGCCGAGGGCAACCTGCTCGGGCTGTCCGGTCTGCTCGGCGAGCCGGTCGGGGTGACGTCGGAGAAGGCCGGCCAGCTGGTGCACGACGTGATCCCGGTGCCCACCGGCGCGACGACGCAGACCAACATGGGTTCGGCGGTCTTCCTCAACTTCCACAACGACATCGTCTTCGACCACAGCAAGATCTACACGGTCAGCAATCCGGACTTCCTGGTGCTGTCCTGCGTGCGCAGCGACCCGGAGGGGGTGGCGAGCACGTACTACGCCGACGCCAGGGACATCAGCGCGGCGCTGCCCACCGACGCGCTGGACGAGTTGCGCAAGCCGGTGTTCCGGCTCAACGCGCCGGGCAACTTCTGCCGGTCGGTCGGCAAGGCCGAGGTGTACTCGCTGCCGGTCCCGTTGATCAGCGGACCGGAGGCGTTCCCGGAGGTCTCCGCGTCGGCCAACGGCGTGCTCGCGATGACCAAGCGGGGCGCGGCGGCCATCGAGACGCTCCAGGCGGTCTGCCGGGAGGTCAGCCACGCGGTGCGGTTGCGGCCGGGGGACGCGCTGCTGATCAACAACCGGAAGGGCCTGCACGCGCGGTCGCAGTTCACCGCCCGGCACGACGGCACCGACCGCTGGTTGCAGCGCAGCTACGTGCGCCGGTCGCTGTGGACGATCCGCCATCGGTTGCAGGACGGCGAACTGCGGGTGTTCTGAGCCTGGCGGGGACGCAGCCGGCTGGCCGTGGGTCAGCCGGCCGCGGCGTCCTCGACCTGCTCGTCGATCACCTTGGTCGCCGTGTCCAACAGGGCGGTCAGCGCCGGGTCCCCGGTGCGTTCGGTCCGCCACACCACCTGGGTGTAGACCTGGAACGGCGGCGTCCAGTCCAGCCGAAGCAGCTCACCTCTCGCCAGTTCCTCCGCCACCGTCACCCTGGGCAGCAGCGCGATGCCCAGGCCGGAGGCGACGCTGCGCTTGATCGCGTCGATGGAGCCCAGTTCCAGCACCGGCGGTGGTTCGCCGTCGCCCGTCGCCAGCACGTGTTCCAACTGTTCGCGGTAGGCGCAGCCGGGTTCGGTCTCGATCAGCCGCTCGATGCGCAGGTCGTCATCGGCCAGGTCCGGCTTGCCGGCCAGCCGGTGGTCGCGCCCGGCCACGATGACCAGCGGTTCCTCGCACAACACCTTCGACTCGAGCCCGCTGAACGACCTGCTGGTGTCGATCAGGAACCCGCAGTCGTAGGTGGTCTCCAGTACGGCCTCACAGGTTTCGGCGCAGATGCTCGGCCGCAGCGCGATCCGCAGCCGCGCGTACCGCAGGTGCAGGTACTCGACCACCGGGAGCAGCCGGTAGGACGTCAGGCTCTCCATCGTGCCGACCACCAGGGCCCCGGCCGGCTCCGAGTGTCCGGCGGCCTCGCGGGCCGACTCGGTCAGTTCCAGGATGCGGGTCGCGTAGGGCAGCAACCGGTCGCCCGCGTCGGTCAGCCGGATCCGGCCCGGCATGCGGTAGAACAGGCCCACCCCGAGGTCGCGTTCCAGTGCCTTGACGTGTGCGGTGACGGTGGACTGGGCGAACGACAGCTCGGCCGCGGCCCGGGTGAAGCTGAGTCGCTGCGCCACCGCGACGAACGAAGCGAGCTGCCTGGTATCCAAACGAACCTCTTCACACGGTCAGAACTCTGACGCCAGGCTGCCATCGGCCGGTGATCGTGACCAGCAACCCACCGGCATTCCGTCAGGTGTCCGCCGGCCCGCTGGTCGGGACTTCAGGAAGTACCAGCCGGTTTCCCCTGGGGTGATCGTCGGCGGCTTACGCTGAGCCGTTCGAGTCGGCCGACACGTTGAGGGGCGGCACGGTGGACACTCGCCACCTGGAGACCTTCGCCGCTGTGGTGGACACCGGCAGTTTCACCAAGGCGGCCACCGTGTTGCGCTGTTCGCAGCCCACGGTGACGACCCGGATCAAGGCGCTGGAGCAGAGCGTCGGCATGGCCCTGTTGGAACGGCTGCCCAACGAGGTCAAGCTCACCGCGGCCGGGTGCACGCTGCTGCGCTACGCGCGCGACATCCTCGCCCTGTCCGACGAGGCGCAGGTGGCGCTGACCTCGGACCGGCCGGTGGCGGGGCGGCTGGACATCGGCACCGTGGAGAGCGTGATGACCTACCGGCTGCTGCCGCTGGTCGAGTACATGTACCGGCGCTACTCGAACGTGCGGATCTCCATGCACGCCTCCAACTGTGGCGAGACGATGTCCCAGCTGCGCGACGGGCGGCTGGACTGCGTGTTCTTCGTGGACGTCGTGGCGCGGCGGCGGGACCTGGACGTCGAGGTGTTGTGCCCGGAGCCGCTGGTGCTGGTCGGCGGTCCGGATCATCTGCTGGTCGGCCGCCCGGACGTGTCCGACGACGAGGTGCGCAGCGCGACGTTGATCCGGGCGGAGACCGGCGCCAACTACCACGACCAGTTCGAGCGGCTGTTCGGCGCCGGCAATCCGGACGAGCGGGCCCGGGTGCTGGACCTGGACTCGATCGACATGGCCAAGCGCAGCGTCGCGGCCGGACTCGGGCTGGCGCTGTTGCCGGAGATCGCCGTCGAAGAGGAGCTGGCGGCCGGCGAGCTGCACCGGATCGACTGGTCGGCGCCGTTCCACGTGTTCACGCAGTTGGCCTGGCGTCGCGGCTCCGGGTCGCACGCCACGTTGCGGGCGCTGGTGACGGCCGCGGTGCAGGTGGTGAACGAGCAGAGCGAGGCGCAGGCCTGAGGTGGTGGCGGCCGGTGTGCCGGGGATGGGCAGCCGGCCGCCACCGGCCCTCAGCGATCCAGGGCCGCCAGGATGCCGTCCCACAGGCCGACCCGGGCAGTGAGCGCCGTGACCACCGCGTCCGTGCACTGGTCCCACTTCTCCTGGTCGTCGCCGCACAGGTCGGCCAACATGGCCATCGCCATCGGCGTGTGCTCCTCGCCGTCCACCTCGATGTGCCTGGCCAGGTAGTCCCGGAACGTGCCGAGTTTGCCGCCCTGGTCGTCGATCCGCACGACCTGGTCGAACATCTCGGGGATCAGGTCCTCGCGACCGAACGCGAACGCCGCTGCCAGGCAGTGCAGTGGCGAGCTCTGGACGATCCGCCACGTCGTCGCCACGAAGGCCGCCGCGGGAGCCGGGACGGCCGCCCCGGCGAGCGCGTCCGGGACCGGTGCGCCGGCACGGATCAGGTCGAGGAAGTCGTTGATCGGCCGGGTGTCCGCACCGGACTGCGCCATGCCGTTCAGGTACAGCTCGAAGTGGCTGATGAACCCCTCGCCGTGCTCGTCGCTCTCCTCGACCAGCACGATGTCGTTGATCAGCCTGCGGCTCTCGGTCGAGCCGCGCGGCACCCACGGGACGTCGACGCAGGTGAGATCCCGTTGCAGCGTCTTGAGCAGGGACATGAAGTCCCACACCGCGAACACGTGGTTCTCGGTGAACGTGTTCACCTCGGCCAGGGTCGTCAGCGAGTGGTAGATGGGGTGCTTGGTCACCTCCAGCCGCACGCTCTCGATGCGCTCGCGCAGCTTGTCGATCGCCGGATGTTCCTTGCCCCAGTCGTAGCGAGACATGTGTGGTCGCCCTTCGTGTCGTTGATGGATTCGGTCAGCCGAACCAGCCGTGCAGGACCCGGGTCGGGTCGTGGCCGCCGGAGTCGACCCACGCGACATGCCCGTCCGGCCGCACCACCGCCGTGGTCAGCCCGTCCAGCGGACCGGCCGCGGCGCCGCACACGACGTCCACCGGCACCGCGCACGCCGACGCGGCCCGGCGCAGTTCGGCCTGCCGGCGGGGGTCGCCGGTCAGGTCGAGCACCACGCCGTGCCCGGTGCGCAGCAGCTCGGTCGTGGTCGTGTCGCCCAGTGCGACGTGCGGGATCCGGGCGCCGACCAGCGGATGAGCGCCGGTCCCGTACCGGATGTCCAGGCCGGCGATGGTGCCGGCCAGCGTGTCGCGCACCGCGGGCAGCCGGATCAGGTCGGACAGCAGTGTGCGCAGCGGGTCGGCGTCGACGCCGAGCAACAGGGCCGACTGGGCGGCGACGTTGGCCAGCACCCGCCTGCCGACCTCACGCCGCTCCTCCTGGTAGGTGTCCAGCAGGCCGGCGGGCGCGCGGCCGGTGGCCTCGGCCGCCAGTTTCCAGCCGAGGTTGACCGCGTCCTGCACGCCGACGTTGATGGCCTGGCCACCGGAGGGCAGCTGCACGTGTGCCGCGTCGCCGGCGAGCAGGACCTGACCGGCGCGGTACCGCTCGGCCAGCAGGCTGGCGTTGTCGAACGTGTTGAGCCACACCGGGGTGCCGGCGCTGATGTCCTCGCCGGTGACCCGCTGCCACGTCTCGGTGAACTCGGCGAACGTGACCGGCCCGAGGCGGGCAGCCACCGTGCCGTACTCGGCGACCATCAGCCGCGTGGCGCCGGACGGCAGCCGGCCGGCGATCGCCAGCCCGGCCGGCAGCCGCTGGAACCGGCGTTCCGCGACGTCGATGCCCACCACGTCGGCCCGCAGCAGCTCCCGGCTGGCCGGCGAACCGACCATCGGGATGCCGGCGGCCTGGCGGACCGTGCTGTGCTCGCCGTCGCAGCCGACGACCCACGCCCCGGTCAGGGCCGAGCAGCCGCCCGGGCCGACGACGTGCACCCGGACCCGGTCCTCGCCCGCGTCGATGCCGATCACCTCGTCACCGCGCCGGATGTCCGCGCCCAGCTCGGTCGCCCACTCGGCGAGCACCTGCTCGATCTGGGTCTGCGGCACCGACCACAGCCCGGGAAACCGCGTGGTGACCCCGCTCAGGTCGAACGGGATGCCGCCGAAGTGGCCCATCGGCCGGTTCGGCGTGGCACCGAACCGTTCCACCAGGCCGCGCTGGTCCAGCACCTCCATGGTGCGGGCGTGCAGCGTGGACGCTCGGGACTCGGCCATGGGCTCGGCGAGCCGGTCGAGCACGACGACCTCGGCACCGCCCAGCCGCAACTCCCCGGCCAGCATCAACCCCACCGGCCCCGCACCGACAACGATCACCTGTGTGTCCACCTGCGACTCCCTTCCCCGGCGGATTCCGGCTCAGCGCCGGGATTCCGCGTACTCCTTGGCGTGCTGGAGCGTCGCCATGCTGTTCCCGCCCAGGGCTGCGCGCACGAACGCGCGGGCGTCGGCGACACCGGCGTCCGGGCCGAGGATGGCGGCGATGTTGGTTTCGTTGATCGACACCGTGTGCTGGGACGTCGCGGTGACGCGGTGGCCGTCGCCGCTCAGCTGCCAGCGGCCGGTGTGCAGGGTCATCAGCGCCGGCAGGGTGATCTGCTTGTAGACGATGTGGTCGTTCGGGAAGCAGACCCGGACCGACTTGGTGGTGTGGGTGGAACCGTCCTTGGTGCGGGTGTCCATCTCCAGGATCTGCAGGCCGGGGTCGTCCTCGGTCATGTTCACCCTGGCCACGTGCGGCAGCCGCGTGCGCCACTCGCCCGCCTCGTTGAGGAAGGCGTAGACGTCCTCGGCGCGGCCGTGGATGTCCACGCTGTCCTCGAAGGTGAACTCCAGCCGGCCCTCGGCGTCGGCCACCGCCTCCACGTTCGCCTTGAGCGCGGCCAGTTCGGTGCGGCTGTTGCTGTCCACGGCACGGTCCAGCCAGGCCAGCTGTTCCAGGTCGTCGTCGATGGCCCGGTACTGGTGCAGCAGGCGCACCAGGGAGCCGCCGCCCGGGGCGGGTTCGACGATCCAGGTGCCGCTCATGCTGGCGACCGGCGGCTGGGTGACCTCCTGGCGGAACTCGATCCGCAGCGCGACGGCGTCCAGGTCGCGGCGCGACGTCCACGTCTTGACCTCGCCGTTGGCGGTGGCCCAGATGCGGATGCGTTCGGTCGACCCGGACCGTTCCACCTGGTCGACGTGAATGGTGGGCGGGAACACCCTGGGCCAGTTCGTCACGTCGGCCAGCAGTTGGTAGACCTTCGCTGCCGGGACGTCGACGGTGATCGTGTGCTCCACCTCGCGGTGTCCGATCTGACTCATGATCTGCTCCTAGAAGTTGCCGAGCCCGCCGCAGACGTTGAGCGCCTGCGCGGTGATGGATGCCGCGGTGTCGGTGGCCAGGTAGCCGACCAGGCCGGCCACCTCGTCGGGGGTCGAGTAGCGGCCCAGCGGGATCTTCGCCTCGAACTGCTGGCGGATGGCGTCCTCGGACTTGCCCCACGCCTCGGCGTAGCCCTGGCGCACCCGCTGTGCCATCGGCGTCTCCACGTAGCCGGGGCACACGGCGTTGACGGTGATGCCGCTGCGGCCCAGTTCGTTGCCCAACGCCTTGGTGAACCCGACCACACCGTGTTTGGACGCCGAGTACGGCGCGCCCAGCACGACGCCCTGCTTGCCGGCGGTGGACGCGATGTTGATGACGCGGCCGCGGTCCTTGGCCCGCATGCCACCGGTGGTGAGCACCTCGCGGGTCATCAGGAAGACGCTGTTCAGGTTCGTGTCGATCACGTCGAACCACAGCTCGTCGGTGATGTCGGCGGTGATGCCACCGCCGCTGCGGCCTGCGTTGTTGACCAGCACGTCCACCGTGCCGTAGCGGTCGACGGCCGCCCGCACGAACGCCTTGATGTCCTCTTTGGATGTCACGTCGCACGTCGAGCCGTCCACCTCGAGTGATTCGGCGCGCAGCAGCGTGACGGTCTGCTTGACCGCCTCGGCGTCCCGCGCACACAGGTAGACCGAGTGGCCCTGCGCGGCCAGCGTCCTGGTGACCGCCAGCCCGATGCCGCTGGTACCGCCGGTGACGACGGCGACCCTGCCTTGTTCCGTCATGGGTTGTTACCCCTTCTCCTGGTTGTCGGTCAGTCGGGCCACCAGGCCGGTGTCGTAGGTGCCGGACCGGAACTCGTCGTCGGCCAGCACGCGGCGCAGGAAGCCCGCCGTGGTCCGTACGCCCGGACCGGTGGCCCGGAACTCGGTCAGTGCCCGCTCCATCCGGGCGATGGCCTGCTCCCTCGTGTCGCCCCAGCACAGGACCTTCGCCAATAGCGAGTCGTAGATCGCCGGCATGCGGTAACCCGGGTAGCCGTGCGTGTCGACCCGCACGAACGGGCCGGACGGCAACACGAACGACTCGATCCGGCCCGACGCCGGCACGAACGCGCGGTCCGGGTCCTCGGTGTTGATCCGGCACTCCAGCGCCCAGCCTCGGTTGCTCACGTCGGACTGCCGGATCGTCAGCCGTTCCCCGGCGGCGATCCGCAGTTGCTGCTGCACCAGGTCGATGCCGGTGACCAGTTCGGTGACCGGGTGCTCCACCTGGATGCGGCAGTTGACCTCCATGAAGTAGAAGTCGCCGTGTTCGTCCACCAGGAACTCGAACGTGCCGGCCCCGACGTAGCCGGTGGCCAGTGCACCGGCGACCGCGCACTCGCCCATCGCGGCGATCGTCGACGCGGGCAACCCGGGGGCGGGGCTCTCCTCGAGCAGCTTCTGGTGCCGCCGCTGCACCGAGCACTCGCGAACGCCCAGGTGTACGCCGCTGCCGTGGCCGTCGCACAGGATCTGCACCTCGACGTGCCGGGCCGCGGCCACATAGCGCTCGACGTAGCAGCGCGGATCGCCGAACAGCACCTGCGCCTCGGTGGCCGCCGCCGTGTAGGCGGCCAGGAACGACGGCGCGTCGTGCGCCACCCGGATGCCCCGGCCGCCGCCACCGGCCGCCGCCTTGATCATCACGGGGTAGCCGATCCGGTCGGCGACCTCGCGTGCGTCGGCAGGCGAGGCCACCGGGCCGGTGCTGCCGGGCAGCAGCGGCAGGCCGACGTCGGACATGGTGCGGCGGGCGGCGCACTTGTCCCCGAGTCGGGCGATGACGTGGGACGGCGGCCCGATGAAGATCAGATCGTTGTTCTCGCACACCTCGGCGAAGTCGGGGTCCTCGGACAGGAACCCGTATCCGGGGTGCACGGCGGACACCTGTCGTTGCCGCGCCGCCTCGATCACCGCCGGGATGTTGAGGTAGCTGCGCTTGGCCGGTCCCGGTCCGATGTGGATCGCCTCGTCGGCGTAGGTGGTCACCGCGGAGTCGCGGTCCGCCGTCGAGTAGACGGCCACCGAGCGGATGCCCAACTCGCGGCACGCCCTGGCGACGCGCATCGCGATCTCACCCCGGTTGGCGATCAGGACGCTCTCCAACATCGCTCAGCCCTCTCCCGGGTCGATCGCGAACAGCGGCTCGTCGAACTCGACGGACTCGCCGTTGCCCTTCACCACGGCCGTGACCGTGCCGGCCCGGTCCGCCTCGACCGGGATCATCAACTTCATCGCCTCGATGACCCCGATCTGCTGCCCGGCCACGACCTGGCTGCCGACCGACACGAACGGCTCCGCGCCGGGCTCCCGGGCGTGGTAGAACACGCCGACCGCGGACGCCCGCAGATACTCGCCGGTGTCCGGTGTGGCCTCCGGTGCCGGCGCCACCGGCGCCACCGGGGCCAACACCGCGGCCGACGCGACCGAGACGGCCGGTGCGGCCTGTTCGGCCGTCCACGCGATGTCGACGGTCACGCCGGCCGCCTCGACCCGCAGGTTGCTCGGCGGCCGGTCCAGCCACGCCAGCAGTTCCACGACCTGCTGGCGCACCTGGGCCAGCAGGGCCGCCGTGTCCGCCGCGTCGTCGGTGAGACCGGCGATGCTCAACGGTTCGCTCGTCAGCTCGCTCACGAGCGCACCTCCTCCACCTGTGATGCCAGCAGGGAACCCGGTGCCCGGCCGCCGAACGCCCGGAACCGCTCGCGTCGCGCGGCCACCAGCTCGGCCGGTTCGAGCCGGCCGAGTACGTGCAGCCGGGCGCACAGCGCGGCGGCGACCCGGCGCGCCGCCTCGTCGACGTCGGCCTGGCTGCCGCCGGCCGGTTCGCGGATCACGCCGTCCACCACGCCCAGCCGCAGCAGGTTCGCCGCGTCCACCCGCAGGGCGGCGGCCGCCCTGGGCGCCATCGCCGCGTCGCCCCAGAGGATCGACGCGCACCCCTCCGGGCTGATCACGGAGTAGACGCCGTGCTCGCTGATCAGCACCTCGTTCGCCACCGCGAGGGCCAGCGCACCACCGCTGCCGCCTTCGCCGATCACCACCGTGACCACCGGCACGGGCAGGCTCGTCATCAGGTGGATGGACTGCGCGATCGCCACGGCCTGGCCGTGCTCCTCGGCGTCCAGACCGGGATGCGCGCCCGGCGTGTCGACGAACGTCACCACCGGCAGGCCGAGCTTGGCAGCCAGCCGCATCAGCCTGGCCGCCTTGCGGTAGCCGGCCGGTGCCGGCATGCCGTAGCGGTGCGCGGCGATCTCGGCCGCGGTGTGGCCGCGCTGGTGACCCAGCACCATGACCGGCCGGCCGGCCAGCGTGCCGAGACCGCCGACGATCGCCGGGCAGTCGCCGCCGACCCGGTCACCGTGCAGTTCCTCGAAGTCCTGGCAGACCCGGTCGACGTAGTCCAGCGTGGTCGGCCGGTCCAGGCTTCTGGCCCGCTGCACCGCCTGCCACGGGTCGATCTCACCGAGCAGTGCCGGATCGCGGACCAGTTCCCCGGCCGAGGGCAGGTCGTCGGTGCGGCCGTCGCACGGCCGGGCGGTGGCCAGCAGCCTGCGCAACGTCGCGCGGAGGGTCTGCCTCGGCGCGATCAGGTCGAGGAAACCCCGCTCCAGCAGGAACTCCGCGGTCTGGAAGCCAGCCGGCAGTGCGTGCCCGATCGTCTGCTCGATCACGCGTGGGCCGGCGAAACCGAGGCGGGCGCCCGGTTCGGCGATGATCACATCGCACTGGGTGGCGAACGACGCGGCGACACCGCCGTAGGTCGGGTCGGTCACCAGCGAGATGGTCAGCACCCCGGCCTCGTCCAGCCCGGCCAGCGCCTGGCTGGTCTTGGCCAGCTGCATCAGGGAGATCGGCCCCTCCTGCATCCTGGCGCCACCGGACGCGCTGACGATCAGCAGCGGCACGCGGTCGTGCAGCGCGGCCTCGGCGGCGCAGGTGATCAGCTCACCGGCCGCCGCGCCCAGGCTGCCGCCGAGGAACCCGAAGTCCATCACCGCCGCGACACACGCCTGGTCACCGATCCGGCCGGCGACCACCAGCACGCCCTCGTCCAGGCCGGTCGCCCGGCGGGCCCGTGCCAGCCGGTCCGGGTACGGCTTGGTGTCCACGAAGGACAGCACGTCGGCACTGACCGCCGGTGCGTCCAGCGGTCGCACGGTGCCGGGGTCGAACAACTGCTCGACCCGTTCCCGTGCGGTGAGCCGGTGGTGGTGACCGCAGTCCGTGCACACCGCGAGGTTCCGGATGAACTTCCGGTAGTAGATGAGGGTGTGGCAGCCGGCGCACGAGATCCACTCGGCCCCCGTCGGTTCAGTGCCCATTGACCAGTTCCAGCAGCAGTCGCGGCGTCGTCGCCTCCGCCAGCGCGTCGTCCTCGATGGGCACCCCGTACGTGCTGGTGATGCGGGCGGCGATCTCCATCAACGCGATCGAGTCGTAGCCCAGGTCGTCGAAGCTGGCGTCGGCGATGTCACCGTCCATGTCGACCCCTTGGCTGACGCCGGCGCTCTCGGTGAGCAGCCTGCGCAGGTCGGCCAGTCCCAGATTGTGCTGCGACACAGCGATTCTCCTTGTTCGGTCGGTGGTCAGTTGGCGGTCGTCGCGCGGACGACCAGCGCCGAGTTGAACCCGCCGTGCCCGCGGGCGATCACCAGCGCGGCGCGTACCGGGGTGTGGCGGGGGGCGGTGATGACGTCGATCGGATAGCGGCCGTCCCGGCGCACGTTCACGGTCGGCGGGATGACGCCGTCCCGGATCGCCAGCAGCGCGGCGGCCACGTCCAGCGCACCCGCGCCCGCGTACATCCGGCCGAGCATCGTCTTCGGCGCGGTCACCGGCACGGTTCGCTCGCCGAACACGGCCGCGATCGCCTCGGCCTCGGCGAGGTCGAGTTCCGGCACGGCGGCCGCGTCGGCGAACACCACGTCGATCTCGGCCGGGGTGAGGCCGGCGTCGGCGAGCGCGCCGTCGATCGCCCGGCGCAGGGTCGGGCCGCGACCGCTGCCCGGCGGCGGGTCGAACGTGGCCGTGTAGCCGGCGATCTCGCCGTACACCTGGGGGGCGCCCCGCTCGGCGGCCGCGTCGGCGTCCTCCAGGATGAGGATGGCACCGCCCTCCGCCGGCACGTAGCCACTGGCCCTGCTGTCGAACGGGAGGTAGGCAGCCGCGGGGTCGGAGCCGGTGCTCACCCGGCCGTTGCTGCACTGCGCGACCCAGCCCCACGGGCAGATCGAGCCGTCGACCGCACCGGACACGACCAGCCGGGTGCCCTTGCGGACCTGCCGCCGGGCGTGGGCGATGGCGTCCAGGCCGCCGGCGTGGTCGGTGACCACGACGCCGCCAGGACCCTTCAGCCCGTGCCGGATGGAGATCTGACCGGTGTTCACCGCGTAGAACCAGGCGAACGACATGTAGGCGCCCATGAACTGGGTTCCCTGACCGAAGAACCGCTCCAGCTCGCGGTGGCCGAACTCGAACCCGCCGGCCGAACTCGCGGTGACCACGCCACGGCCGAACGGGTCGTCGTCGGACGAACCGGCGTCGGCGTCGGCCAGCGCCTGCTCGGCCGCCACCAGCGCCAGCCTGGTCATGTGGTCGGTCTGGGGCAGCAACCGGTCCGGCAGCCGGTCGGCCGGGTCGAAGTCCGGTACCTCGCCGGCCAGCGTGCTGCTGTAGCGGGTCGCGTCGAAGTGCGCGACCGGGCGGATGCCGGACACGCCGGCACAGGTCCGCTCCCAGTAGGCCGCGGTGCCCAGGCCGTTCGGCGCGGCCACGCCGATCCCGGTGACAACGGTGCGCGCGGGCGCTGTGTTGGATGATTCGCTCGCAAGCTCGCTCATGCCGCCACCCCGTCCACCGTGCGCAGCACCATCGCACTCTGGAAGCCGCCGAACCCGCTGCCGACGGACAGCACCGTGTCGGTGCGCCACTCGCGGGCCACCTTGGGCACGTAGTCCAGGTCGCACACCGGATCCGGGTGCTCCAGGTTCGCGGTCGGCGGGACCACGTTGTTCCGGATCGCGAGTACCGACGCGGCGATCTCCAGCGAGCCGATCGCGCCCAGCGAGTGGCCGATCATCGACTTGATGGAGCTGACCGGCACCCGGTAGGCGACCTCGCCCAGTGCCCGCTTGAACGCCGCCGTCTCGTGCCGGTCGTTCTGGGTGGTGCCGGAACCGTGCGCGTTGACGTAGTCCACCGCCGCCGGGTCGATCCGGGCGTCGGCCAGCGACACCCGGATGGCCTCGGCCAGTTCGAGGCCGTCGGCACGCAGCCCGGTCATGTGGAACGCGTTGCAGCGGGAGCCGAAACCGGAGATCTCGGCCAGCAGCGGCGCACCCCGGCGGCGGGCCCGGTCCAGGTCCTCCAGGACGAACATCGCGGCGCCCTCGCCGAGTACGAAACCGTTGCGGTCCCGGTCGAACGGCCGGGACGCGTGCGCGGCGTCGTCGTTGCTCGGCGTGGTGGCGCGGATGGCGTCGAAGCAGCGGACCGTGGTCGGCGAGATCGGGGCGTCCGCGGCGCCGGCGATCATCACGTCCGCCGAGCCCTCCCGGATCAGCTCGGCCGCGTGGCCGACCGCGTCCAGGCCGGACGTGCACCCGGTGGACACGGTGGCCACCGGACCCTCGGCACCGGTGTCCCAGGCGATCTCCTTCGCGAACGAGCTGGGTACCAGGTAGCCGTACAACTCGGGTACCGCGTACGCCTCGTCCACCAGGTGGAGCCGGCCGTCGTTGCTGACCACCCGGTACTCGCGCTCCAGGGACATCGTGGCGCCGACCGCCGTGCCGACGGTGACGCCGACCCTGGCCGGGTCGTGGGCGTCGAACTCCAGTCCACTGTCGACGACCGCCTCGCGGGACGCGACCACGGCCAGCTGCGCGGCCCGGTCCATCCGGCGGATCTCCTGCGGCCGCAGGCCGTGCATGGCCGGATCGAAGTCGATCTCGGCGGCGACCCTGGACCGGAACGGGCTCGGGTCGAAGAAGGTGATGTTCCTGGTCGCGGTGCGGCCCTCGGACAGCAGCGACCAGAATTCCTTCTTGCCGATGGCGCCCGGCGACACGACGCCGATGCCGGTGATGACAACTCGACGTGACATGTGCTCCCCTTTCCCAAAACCGTCCGCGGTCGGCGGTCAGCGGACGTTGGCGGCGGCCGTCCAGTGGTAGAAGCGGGCCGCCATCGCGTCCTTGGGCGACCGCCAGGTCTCCGGGTCGTACGCGGAGATGTAGGGCCGCAGGTCGCGGCTGATCTTGACGAACTTCGGGTCGGTCTTCGCGGCCTCGATGGTCTCGCCGCCCTGGTCGTCGTCGAAGTCCTGCAGGTGGAAGTACAGGCCCTGGTAGTGGAACAACTGGCGGCGGCGGGTGCCCATCCGGTGCGGCATCTCGGTCTCGTCGAACGCGCCGAACAGCTCGGCGACCGACTCGGCGGACGGGGCCGCCATACGCGCGACGATCAGTTCGCTGTACATGCTTGTCTCCTCGGGAAACGTGGGAATGTCGGTCAGGAGCCCGCGACGGGCACCGGGGTCGCCTGGCGGACGGCGCCGAACCAGCGGCGCAGCACCGCGGTGACGTCGCCCCGGCCGGGTGCCGCCCAGGCCACGTAGCCGTCCGGCCGTACCAGGACGGCGTCGGTCGGCCGGTCGACCCCCAGATCGGGGAAGGCGGTCACGGTGATGACCGGAACCCGGTCGGCCCAGCCGCCCGCCCGGTCGGCGCCGACGCCGCCCGGTGCGGTGATGAGCGCGGCCCGGGCCGGGCGGAGCAGTTCGGCCAGGGTGGTGCGGCGGCCGTCGAGCAGGGTGAGGCTGGCGTCGGGCAGCCGGCGGCCGACCAACGGGTGCGCCCCGGTGATGCCGAAGTCGTACCGGATGTCCAGGCCGCTCACCATGCCGGAGAGGTGCCGCCCGACGTCCGAAATGGACCACAGCTCGGCGGCGATCTCGCGCAGCGGCTCGATCTCGGTGCCGCTGAGGTACAGCGTGCCCTGCGCCAGTGTGTTGCGCAGCACCCGTTCGCCCACCGGGTGCCGTTCGGCGTGGTAGGTGTCGAGCAGGCCCTTCGGTGCCCAGCCGCGCACGGTGGCGGCCAGCTTCCAACCCAGGTTGGCCGCGTCCTGCACGCCGAGGCTCAGGCCCTGACCGCCGGCCGGCAGGTGGATGTGGGCCGCGTCGCCGGCCAGCAGCACCCGGCCGCGCCGGTACTCGCCGGCCTGCCGGGTGGCGTCGGTGAACGTGCTCACCCAGCGGACCTGGCCCTCGGCGATCGACTCGCCGGTCAGCCGTTCCCAGGCCGAGGCCACCTCGGCGAAGCCGGCCTGCCGTTCCGGGCCGGGCGGCGGCGCACCGGTCGGGCAGACGATGATCCGGTCGACGTCGTCGCCGAGCGGACCGGACATCACCATGCCGCCGGGCACCCGCTCACCGATCGGCCGGGGCCGCACGTGGGCGCCCCGTACGTCGGCCAGGTACATCTCGCGGGTGGCGTCGCTGCCGGGGAAGTCGAACCCGGCCATCCGCCGGACCGAGCTGTGCCCGCCGTCGCAGCCGACCAGGTAGTCCGCCCGCCATTCCTGCGTGCCGTCGGGCCCGTCGACCACGACCGTCACGCCGTCGTCGTCGGACCGCAGCTCGGTCAGCTCGCTGCCGCGCACCACGGTGGCCCCCAGCTCGGTGGCCCACTCCTCCAGCATCTGCTCGATGCGCGGCTGCGACACCCCACGGACGCCGAAGTGCGAACCGGGCAGCACGCCGAAGTCCAGCGGTATGCCGCCGAAGTGGCCCTGCCGGCTGGTCTCCACGTCGCCGAGCCGGTCCAGCAGGCCGCGCTGGTGGAACAGCTCGGTGGCCCGTGCGGTGAATCCCACACCGCGCGACTCGGCGCTGCGGGTCAGCCGCTTCTCGTGCACCACGACGTCCACACCGCCCAGCCGCAGCTCACCGGCCAGCATGAGCCCGACCGGGCCGGCGCCGACGATGATCACCGATGTGCGCCTCATGCCGGCACCGCCTCGACGATCGCCACCGGCGACCCGGTCTCGATCACCCGGGTGAGCCGGAAACCGGCCTGCCGCAACAGTTCCGTGTACTGGGACCGGGTCCGCTCCTTGCCGCCCATGAGGATCATCAGCCACAGGTCGACCAGGACGCCGGGATGCGGCTGGGAGCCCTCCGGCAGCACGAACTCCATCAGCAGCAGCCGGCCGTCGTCCCTGATGGACGCGCGGACGTTGCGCAGCAGCTCCAGCGCCTGCTGCTCCGGCCACTCGTGCACGATGTGCTTCATCAGGTAGAGGTCGGCACCGGCAGGCGGCTTCTCGAACAGGCCGGCCGTGTCGACGGCACATCGGTCGCCGACACCGGCCGAGCGCAGGAACTCCTCGGCACCCAGCAGCTCGGCCCGCTGGTCGGCCAGCACGCCCCGGACGCCCGGGGCCGTGGCCAGGATCTTGGCCAGCAGTGTGCCCTTGCCGCCGAACACGTCCACGATCGTCTCGAACCCGGAGAAGTCGTAGGCGGCGACGATCGGTTCGGTCTCCAGTGTGGACAGGTTGTCCATGCCGGCCTCGAACACGCCGGCGAACTCCGGATTGGCGGCGAGGAACTCGTAGCCGCCCATCTGCCGGAGCCTGGGCAGCACCGGCTCGCCGGTCGCCACCGCGGACGTCAGCTCACCCCAGTGCTCCCATTCGAAGGGGTGGCCGAGCAGCAGCGCCATCGCCCGCATGGACACCGGTGCGCCGTCCCGCAGCGCCTCGGCCATCGGGGTCAGCCGGAACCGGCCGTCCTCGTCCTGCGCGAAGATCGAGCGGGTGGCCAGTACGCGCAGGACGCGGTACACGGCGTCCGCGTCGGCACCGCAGCGGCGGGCGATCTCGTCCGCCGGCAGCGGTCCGTCGGCCAGGTGCTCGGCGACGTCGAGCTTGGCCGCCACGTGGATGGCCTGGGTGACCATCGAGCCCATGATCATGTCGAGCAGGGCGAACGGCGGAGGCAGGGTCGACATGTCGGTCTCCTTGCGGTTCGTGCCGATCAGGCGGCGGGGTTGGCGCGGGTGTGGGCGACCCGGTAGGTGTTCCATTCCACGTCGGTGACGACGGTGTCGATCACGGCCTGGGTCCGCCGACGCTGCTCGGGCTGGTGCCGCTCCCGCTGCGTGAGGTGCGCGTCGAACGCTTCCTTGCTGTCCCACTGGGAGTAGACGACCGCGAAGGCACCGTCCATCGGCTGCGCCAGCTTGCCGCGCAGGGCCTTGCCCTTGAGCACGCTGTGCGAGCGGTAGCCGGGCACGTCGGCGAGGTACTCCTGGCCCTTGCCCACGGCGCCGAGCAGCTCGTCCAGGTTCTCCTGGTCGACGTGCATGACCTCGATGACCGTGTAGTCGGCGCGGCCGGGTTCGATCCGCGTCTGGTCGCCGGCGGCCTGCTGGGTGTAGACGACCTCGGTCTGCAGCAGCTTGATCGTCGTGGTCAGCTCGGCGAACAGCGGGATCTGGTGGCGGAACTCGTCACTCGCGTAGCGGCGCTCCAGGTCGTCCCGCTTGCGCCACTGGATGAAGTTGGCGGTGCCGATCTTGTCCTCGCCGCTGTGCACGGTGCTGGAGATCCAGCCCTCGTAGGCCGCGTTGTCCACGATCTGCCGCATGGCGCCGATCAGCCGCTCCTGCTTCTCCGGCGAATCGGTGCGGAAGATGTTGAGCACGGTCAGGTAGCCGCTGTCCGGGGAGATGACGGGCATGGTGTCCTCTTTCCGTTGTGGTTGTGTGGTGGCCGGCCCGAACCAGCGGGCCAGTGCGTCGGCCAGGCCGGCGGCACCGTTGCCGTCGGTGCTCAGCCAGGCGACGTAGCCGTCCGGCCGGACGAGCAGGGCGGCGACGCCGTCCAGGTGCATCCAGGGCTCGGCGTCGGCGGGTGCGGTGACCACGTCCACCCGGTCCCGCCACGGCCCGGCGGCGACCCGGACGGCTTCGTCGTCCGAGTAGTCGATGACCACCGGCCGGCCGCGGTGCAGGCACTCGAACGCCGTGCTCCGGCCGGTCAGGCCGTGGTCGGGCAGGCGAACGCCGAGCAGCGGATGCGCCGAGCTGCCGACGTCGTAGCGGATGTCCAGGCCGGAGACCATGCCCGCGAGGTGGCGGCGCACCGTCTCGTGCTGCAGCAACTCGTCGAACAGTTCCCGCAGCGGGTCCAGCGACTCGTCGGACAGGTAGAGGATCCGCTGGCTCAGGGTGTTGGCGATGATCCGTTCGGCGACCGGGTGGCGCTCGGTGTGGTAGGTGTCCAGCAGGTCGTCGTCGGCGTGGCCGTGCAGCACCGTGGCCAGCTTCCAGCCCAGGTTCATGGCGTCACCGATGCCCGCGCTCATGCCCTGCCCGCCCTGTGGCAGGTGGGTGTGTGCCGCGTCGCCCGCGACCAGCACCCGGCCCGCGCGGTAGCGGTCGGCGATCCGGCTGGCGTCGGTGAACCTGCTGATCCACAGCGGCCGTGCCGAGGAGATGTCGTCGCCGGTCAGCCGCTGCCAGGCCGCGACCACCTCGTCGAACGAGGGCATGGTGCCGCTGTCCCTGACCGGGGCGTCGCGCTCGTAGATGCCCAGGCGCCATACGTTCGGACCGGCCGGCAGCACCATGATCATGCCGCCGGGCACCCGCTGGCCGGAGAACCGCGGCCGCAGATCGATGCCGGTGACGTCGGCCAGCCACATCTCGATGACCGGGTCGGTGCCGGGGAAACCGATCCCGGCCAGCGACCGCACGTTGCTGTGCCCGCCGTCGCAGCCGACGACGTACCGGGCCGTGAAGGTGCGGCGTCCGTCCGGAGTGCACACGGTGAGCCGCACGCCCTCGGCGTCCTGGGTCAGGCCGGTCACGTCGTACTGGCGCAGCACCTGTGCTCCCTGCCCGCCCGCCCATTCCGCGAGAATGGCCTCGGTACGCGACTGCGGTATGCCGCGAGCGCCGTAGGAACCGCGCTCGATCACGCGGAAATCAAGCGGCAGGCCACCGAAATGGCCGACCGGAATCGTCTGGACGTCGCCGAACCGGGACAGCAGCCCGCGCTGGTCGAATTCCTCGATCGCGCGTGCCGAGAAACCGAGTGCCTTGGAGTGCGGCACCGGGTCGGTCAGCCGCTCCAGCACCAGGACCGATACGCCGGCCAGCCGCAACTCGCCGGCGAGCATCAGGCCCGTCGGGCCTGCGCCCACGACGATGACGTCCGCGTCGAAATCGTCCACGTGCTTTCCCTCTCCATTGCGAACCATTTCCTCGACCAATTCTGCATGAGCGTTTCCGGCCAGTAAATTTCCGCGGTTGAACGCGGAATCAGGGGTTCAGCACCCACGCCGAGTCGTGCTGGGTGAAACCGATGTGCGGGTAGTACTCGCGAGCGGCCGGCGCGGACAGCAGCACGATCTTCGCGGTCGGCGCGGCCTGGCGGGTGGCGTCGATCAGCGCCCGGCCGATACCGCCGCGCTGGTGTTCGCGGACCACCGCGATGTCCGACAGGTAGGTGACGTAGGCGAAGTCGGACACGCTGCGCGCGATACCGGCCAGCTCACCGGCCACCCGGCACACCACGACGAGATTGGCGTTGCGCACCATGGCGGCGAAGCGGTCCCGGTCCGCCACCGGCCGGCGTTCACCGAGGCCGGACCGGTGGTAGACGTCGAGAACCTCGGCCAGTGCCAGGTCGCTGCCCGCGACCCGCTCAGTCTGCCAACGCATGCAGTGCCTCCAGTCGTTCGCGGATGACGTCGTGGTTGCCCAGGAAGCGCTCCGGGCGCAGCGGCCCGGTGTCGACACCGGTCCGGCGGAGCGCGGTGCCGAAGTCCTCGCCGGTCTCGACCGTGCGCTCGGCGGCCGACTGAACGGCCCGGTAGGCGTGCTCGCGTTCCATGCCGGTGGCGAGCAGCTCGGCGAGCACCACGGAGCTGTGCACCAGGCCGTTGGTGTGCGCCAGGTTGGCCAGCATGCGGTCGCGGTGCACCGTCAACGTCTCGACCAGATCGGCGGCCGCCGTGACCTGGTAGTGGCCGACCAGCAGGCTGTCGCGCAACGCGACCCGCTCCACCGACGAATGGGCCAGGTCCCGCTCGTGCCAGAGGGCGACGTCCTCCAGTACCGGTGCCGCGTAGCCACGCAGCAGGCGCGCCAGTCCGCACAGCCGTTCGCTGGTGGTCGGGTTCCTCTTGTGCGGCATGGCACTGGACCCCTGGTAGGCGGTGGTGCGCCGCTCCTCGACCTCACGCACCTCGGTGCGCTGCAACAGCCTCAGCTCCAGTGCGAGCTGTTCCACGCACGAGCCGAGCACGGCGACCGCGCTCACCAGTTCGGCGTGCCGGTCCCTGGCCACCACCTGGCTGGGTGCGGGCTCGACGCCCAGGCCGAGCCGGTCGCACACGTACCGCTCGACCGAGGGGTCGATCAACGAGTAGGTGCCGACCGAACCGGAGATCGTGCCGACGGCGACCGACGCGCGGGCCGCGGCCAGCCGGCGCAACGACCGGTCCACCGCGAACGCGAAGCCGGCCAGCTTGTGGCCGAACGTGGTCGGTTCGGCGTGCACGCCGTGGGTCCGGCCGACGCACACCGTGTCCCAGTGCTCGATCGCCCGGCGCGCCAGGATCGAGCGCAGCCGGCGCGCGGCGGCCGACAGCAGGTCGGTCGCCCTGGCGAGCGTGTCGCCCTGGGCGGTGTCCACCAGGTCGTAGCTGGTCATGCCCAGATGCACCCAGCGGGCGAACTCGTCCGGGATGTCCTCGCAGTAGGCGGCCAGGAACGACAGCACCTCGTGGTCGCGCTCGCGTTCCAACTCGGCCACTCTGGCCGCGGTGGGCACACCGGCGGCGCGCATGGCGTCGACCGCCTTGTCCGGGACGCGGCCCAGGCCGGCCTGGGCCTCGCCGACCAGGATCTCGACCCGCACCCACGTCGCGTAGCGGGCCTGGTCGGACAGCAGATCGGCCATGTCCGGCAGCGTGTATCGGGGAATCATCGGCAGTCCTCACCAGGTGGTCGGGGGAGTCCGTTGTGGAGCGTCCGCACGGGCCGCTCAGTAGTGCTCGAAGTACTCGCGTCGCTCCCACTCGGTGATCCGGCCGGCCGGCGGCCGCTCGCGCTCGCACCAGGCCAGGAACCGGTCGGCCTCACTGCGCTTGAGCAGCGCGAGGCAGGCCGCCAGCGGCGCGCCGAGCAGGTCGGCCGCGGGGCCCGCGGTGAACTCGGCCAGCGATTCGGGGAGCGAGGCCGGCAGCGTGCCGACGCGGTCGCCGCCGGGCGCGGTGCCCAGCAGCCCGTCCAGCCCGGCGGACAGTTGCGCCGCGATGGCCAGGTAGGGGTTCGCGGTCGGCTCGCCGGTCCGGTTCTCCACGTGGGTGGACGCGCCGCCGCCCAGCACCCTGACCATCGCGCCCCGGTCCTCGAACGCCCAGCTGATCCGGGTCGGGGACAGCGAGAACGCCGGATCCAGCCGCCGGTGGCCGTTCACCGTCGGCACCGACAGCAGGCAGTACTGCCGGGCTCTGGCCAGCAGCCCGTCCACGTATGCCTTGCCGTTGGCGGACAGGTCGTCACCGTCCGGACCCACGTCGGCGCCGGCGAACACGTTGCGCCCGCTCGGCGTGTGCACGGCGGACTGGTGCAGATGCCAGCCGCTGGGGTCGACGCCGTCGATCGGCGGCACCGCCATGAACGACGCGTGGTGGCCGGTGCGGGCGCACGCCTGCTTCACCTGGGTGCGGAACAACAGCATCGCGTCCGCGGCGTCCAGCGCGGTCAGCGGATTGAACGTGGTCTCGACCTGGCCGGGTCCGGACTCGTGTTCCATCGACCGCAGCGGCAGGCCCAGCTCCAACAGCCGCAGCGCGAGGGGATCGGTCACCGAGGCGACCGAGTCGTACGCACTGTCCGAGTTGAACTGGTAACCGGAGTTCATCGCTGCCACGGTGGGCGCCGCGCCCTGGGTGCCGAAACCGTTGCCGGCGTTGCCGACCGGTCCGGGCAGGCGCCGGGTCAGGTACCACTCGACCTCCAGCCCGATGACCGGGGTCAGGCGTTGGCCCGCGTACCGGTCGCACACCCGGCGCAGCACGTCCCGGCAGCTGAGCGGGTGCCGGCGCCCGTCCCGCTGGAACTCGTCGCCCAGCACCCATGCCGTCCGCGCGCCGTCCCGTGGCAGCACCTGGAACGTGCGCGGATCGGGAACCACGACGAAGTCACCGGCACCGGCGATCTCCGCGACGCCCAGCGCCGGGTCACCGAGGAAGTCGACGGCGACCGCGTGCCCGGTGTCGAACAGGAACGGGCCGGGGCTGAAGTCCATGCCGTTGCGCAGCGCCGCGCGGAACGTCTCCGAGGTCAGGGTCTTCGACCTGGCGAGGCCGTGCGGGTCGCAGAAGACCAGTCGTACCAGATCGATGCCGGCCAGTTCGGCCTCGATCCGGGCGGCCGCCTCGAACTGCTCGTCGTCCCAGCCGGCGAACTCGGCCACGAACCCTGGGCGTCCCACACCGGCCGCGCCGGGCCGGGACCAGGACCTGGAGTACATCAGACCACCTTCTCGGGTAGCGGTCGCGCCGGCAGGGGGCCACGTCGTGTCTCGACGGCGGCGGCGACCGAGAGGACGAGGTCGTCCGCGCCGGTCGGACCCACCAGTTGCACGCCGACCGGCAGGCCGGCGTCCGTGGTGCCGACCGGCAGCGACAGTGCGGGCTGGCCGGTCAGGTTGAACGGGTAGGCGGCGGGCGCCCAGGCCAGCCAGGACAGGCCGGTCGCCCAGCGCGGTCCGATCGCGGTCCTGGCGAACGGTTCGATCGGCACGGTCGCCATGGCCAGCAGGTCGTAGCGCTCGAACACGGCGGCCAGCCGCGCCCGCAACGCGGTCCTGGCCGCCTCGGCGCGCAGCACGTCGGCACCGGTGACCGTGCGGCCGTAGCGGACGACCGCCAGCCGGCCCGGGTCGCACAGCGGCTCGTCGGCCTCGTCGGTGCCGGCCGCCTCCGCCGCCGCGATGATGTCCACCAGCGCCGGGTACGGGTCGGGGAACGGCGTCTCCACCGGTTCGACGTGGTGGCCGCGCAACGCCGGCCAGATCCGCTCGCTCGCGTCACGCACCGCCCTGCTGGTGCCGGGGAACTCCAGCCAACCGATCCGCAGTGGACGGTCCGGCAAGGGGACCGGTACGGCCGCGGTCGCCGAGTCGGGGTCGTCGCGGTGCGGCCCGGCGATGACCGTCATCAACTCGGCGGCGTCGGCGGCGTCGGTGGTCAGCGGGCCGACGTGGGCCAGCCGGTCGGCGCAGGTCGGCACGTACGGCACCCGGCCGTAGGACGGCTTGAACCCGACGACACCGCAGAACGCGGCGGGGATGCGGATCGAGCCGGCACCGTCGGTGCCCAGGGCCGCGTCGACCAACCCGGCCGCCACGGCAGCCGCCGAGCCGCCACTGGACCCGCCAGCCGATCGGTCGGGCGCCCACGGATTCGCCGTCGGCGGGGCGACCCGGCCGACGGTGCTGGCACTCCAGCCGCCCTCGGACGTGGTCGTCTTGCCCACCACGAGCGCGCCCGCCGCGCGCAGCCGGGCCACCGAGGGCGCGTCGGCCCGTGGCCCGTCGTCGGGCCGCGCGGAGCCGCGGGTGGTCGGCAGGTCGGCGGTCCGGATCAGGTCCTTCACCGCGACCGTGACGCCCAGCAGCGGCCGGCCCAGCCATGCTGCCGGGCCGAGGGTGCGGATGGCGGCGTCGGCGTCCGCGGCGGCGCGCCGGACCTCGTCGTCCGCGACGGTGACGAACGCGCCCAGTTCCGGGTCCGCCGCCGCGATGCCGGCGAGGGTGGCCTCGACGTGTTCGACGACGGTCCGCTCGCGCCGCATCAGGAGTTCCCGGGTCCGGGCGACACCGCTCACGACTCGCCGCCCGCGATCGTGTTCCAGTGCCACCGCGAATCGAACGCGGCGATCCGGATGTCCTCGCCGGCCGCGGCCAGTCGGGCCGCGAGGGTCGTCGCGCCGGCGATGAACGCGGACAGGCGGTGGGTGGCCAGCAGGTCCTGCTCGTCGAACGGCGAGCCGTCGCAGCGCAGCAGCCGCACGTCCACGAAGCCGCGGAACACGCGGTCCAGCACGGTGACCGGCTGCGGGCTGCGGACGGTGAACCGGACGTGGTTGGCGACGTGGCCGTTGTGGTGCTGGTCGGAGAACAGCGCGATGTCCGGCATCGTCGGCGGCACGAAGTAGTCCCGTGCCTCCACGTCGGGCACCTTCGGCAGGTTGCCGGCGATGAAGTGCCACGAGTTGTACTGCATCCGCGACGACACCGCCCACGACATGTCCGCGACGTGCGTCGCCGAACCGCCGAAGTACCGCTTCGCATGCGGTGCCGGGACGACACAGCAGAAGAACGACGTGATGTCCCAACCGGCGATCCGCGCCCAGTCCTCGTCCCGCAGCGCGTCGACCAGGTCGGCCAGCGAGCGCATGCCCCTGCTCATCGCGAAGTCGGCCGCGAACACGTCGGTGGCGCTGGCCACGGCCGCGTGCACCAGAGCCTCCAGGCCGGTGCCGAACGTGTCGGTCGGTCGGGCCAGCCACGCCGGGTCGGCCGCCAGCTGGTCACCCAGTTCGTCCAGGGTGCGGCCGGACAGCGGCAGCCGCTCGGTCAGCGCGGCACACAACGCGGCTTCCCGCCGCCGGGCCGGTGCGCCGTACGGCTGGGCGGCGCGCTCGATCTTGTGCATGAGGACGCCATGGATCTCCCGGTACAGCTGGACGTCGTCGCGCATCTCGGTGCGCCGCGCCCGCAGCGCGTCGGCCAGCCGGACCACGTCGGCGACCCGGTCGGACTCGGCGGGCGGCACCGGTGGCAGGCCGGACGCGGCGTTGTAGCGGACGCGGGCCTGGTCCAGCAGGTGCCCGATGTGGGCGACGGACAGCTGGGTGCCGTTGGCCTCCTCGATGCGGCCGAAACCGGCCGAGCGGACCAGCAGCGTGAGCGACACGACCAGCATGACGTCGGCGTCCGACCACAGGGCCAGCGGGATGCCGCGCAACGCGCTCAGCGCGCAGTCCGGATGGCCCGGCCACAATGTCTTGCCGGTCAACGTGTTGAGATCGCGGAAGTTGGTGTACTGCCGGTCCTCGTGGTAGAGGACGAACGGCGCGGTGCGCTGCGCGGCCGCGGTGAGTTGGTCGAGCACCTCGGTGCGGCCGCACTCACCCAACCCGGCCAACCAGTCCCGGCAGTCCACAACGGACTCTGCGTACCGCAGGTCGGCGGTTGCCTTCGCCCGCCGGTATTCGGCGACGGCGGGTGCCGGCCACGGCACCCGCAGCACGCCGTCCACCAGCTCGGTCGACCCGCCCAGCGGGCCCTGCGACGGCACCCGGACGACCAGCCGGCCAGTGGTGCTCAGCCCTATCTCACCGAGAAAGGCGGCTGTGCCGTCCGGTGCCACCGGTTCCGCTTCCGCACCCGGCCGCCAGGTGACGCCGGCCAGCACGCCGAGCGCGACCTCCTCGGCCCTGCCGAGTGCTCGCAGTTGGACGTCGGCGGGCACGTGCCCGTCGAGGGTGAGCAGGATGTCCACGGCGGTGGCCAGATCGGACGCCTCGCCGGCCTTTCGCCAGACCTCCTTCAGCAGACCGGGAAAGCCGGCGTCGGGGCCGACGTGGTAGTCGGGGTGCGGCGCGGCACCCGCCGCGCTGCCCAGCCGGCTCGGCCGCCTGCTGAACCGCTTGAGTGCGTTGGCCGCGCGCCGCCGCGTGGCCTGCTTGTCCATCTGTGCCGTCATGACAGGATTCCCGCCGTCAGTCCGACGTGGTTCCACGTCTCGGTGTCGGTCGGCGTCCAGTCCTCGTCGACGTAGATGCAGTCGACGGGGCAGACCATGACGCAGGCCGGGCAGCCGGAACACAGCTCGGGAACGATGACGACGTCCAGGCCGCGATCGAAGATCGCGCCGAACTCCGGTGGGCAGCTTCGCAGGCACGTGTCGCAGGTGATACATTCCGAGGTCTCGATACGGCGCGGTGGCTTGCGCCATCCGTCGTGCCGGGATCGTGTCGCAATTCGCGTGGACCGTTGTGTCCGGGCGTGCTCACTCAATTCGCTTTTCCTGGGCATCGGAAAACTCCCGTGTTCGGCCGGTGATTTCCGGAAACAGGATCAGCCAGCAGCGCCCCGGGCGGCAAGTGAACGGAATACGGCCGTTCAACCGCGGGATATCCGGGGTTGAACGGCCGTATTGGTGATCGGGAGTTCGGTCAGGCGTCCAGTACGCTCAGGTCCAGCGCCGCCAACCGGTCCGGGTCGACCATCGAGTCGATTCCGGCGATCCGGCCGCCGGCGACCAGGAATGCCATGGCCGAGACCGGCCGGCCGTCGACGGTGACGATCACACCGGCCGAGCCGTTCACCCGCGCCGGCCGCAGCTCGGCGGCGGGCTGGGCGAACATCATGGCGCGCTGCGCGATCAGTTCCGCGCCGCGGACCACCGCGGACGCCTCCGGCCGGGCCAGGCCGCCGTCCACGCGCATCACGGCGTCCGGGTTGAGCACCTCGACCAGCGCCTCGAAGTCGCCGCGGCGCGCCGCGGCGAAGAAGGCGTCCACGACCCGCCGCTGGGCCCGCACGTCCGGGTCGGGTGCCGGGCCGCCTTCCCGGACCCGGCGCCGCGCCCTGCTGGTCAGCTGGCGGGCGGCGGCCGGCGACTTGTCGATCATCGTGGCGATCTCGTCGAACGGCAGGTCGAACATGTCGTGCAGGACGAACGCGAGCCGTTCGGCCGGGGACAGGGTGTCCAGCACGATCACCAGGGCCAGCCCGACCGAGTCGGCCAGCAGCGCCTCCTGCTCCGGGTCGGTCGGCCCCTCCTTGTCGATGACCAGGTCGGGCAGGTGTACGCCGCCCGCGTCCTCCCTGCGGGTCTGCCGGGCACGCAACATGTTCAGGCAGACGCGAGCCACGACCGTGGTCAGCCAGCCGCCCAGGTTCTCGATGCCCTCGGAGCCGGTTCGGTTCAGCCGTATCCAGGCGTCCTGCACGGCGTCATCGGCCTCGGTGGCCGAGCCCAGCATCCGGTACGCCATCGACTTCAGGTGTGGGCGCTGCTCCTCGAAGCGCTGCGCCAGCCACTCGTGTTCGTCCATCAGTCACATTCCTTCGTCGCGAGGGGTCATTATGAATGACCGTCCAGACGCGGTCGATGTGACGAGACGAGACAAGGATGTGACGATTGTGAGCGTGCTGATGCTGCGCACCAAGGTGCGGCCGGAAAAGGCGGCGGAGGCCGAGACCGGTGTCCGGACCCTGTTCACCGCGCTGGACAGGGAACAGCCCAAGGGCATCCGCTACTCGTCCTACCGCCTGGGCGACGGTGTCACCTACGTGGTACTGCTGCAGGTGGAGCCCGGGATCGAGAACCCGCTGCCGGGCATCGAGGCGTTCCGGGAATTCCAGGAGAACCTCAAGGGTTGGCTGGCCGAGCCGCCGGTGCCGGACCAGCTTCAGGTCATCGGTGAGTACCAGTCCTGAATTCGTCCGTACTCCGTCAAGTTGCCCCGCCGTGGGCGGCGGATCCGCCGCCCACGGCGCCGGTCACAGCGATCCCGCGTCCATCGCGGAGTAGACGCTCGGGTAGACCGGCCGGAAACCGAGCATCCGGCGGATCTTCGTGCTGTCGATGATGTCCTGCCACGGATCGGCCAGCGGCCGGTCGTTGGCGTCCTCGTCCGGCGTGATGCCGTTGAGGCGCAGGATCTCGTAGGCCGTGATCGGGGCGTCGTCGCCGACGTTGAAGATCTCGCCGTCGATGCCCTCGGCCCACAGCCCGGCCATCAGCGCGCGCACCACGTCCGTGTGGTGCACGAGTTGCAACCGCTTGTGCGCCGGCCACTTCCGCGACCACTTCGGTTGCAGCGCCAGCCGGGGATCGCCGTCGCCGTAGATCACCGGTGGGCGGAATATCCGCAGCGGCAACCCCTTCGCCCGGTGCAGCGCCAGCAATGACCGTTCGGCGGCCGTCTTCGTGATGGAGTATGGCCGGTCCGGGTCCGGCTCGTCGGTCTCCACGGCCGGCCGGCCGCGACCAGGTCCGTAGACCTGGTTGGTGCTGCAGTACACGAAACGGTGCACACCGGCCCGCAGCGCCGCCTCGGCCAGTTCGGTCGTCGCCGTCTGGTTCACCTCGACGATGCTCTCACCGGGCAGGTCGCGGAAGATCGTCACCAGGTGCACCACACCCTCGACGCTCTTCACCGCCTCGGCGCGCACGTCCGGATCGGTCACGTTGCCGACCACCACCTCGGCGCCCAGTTCGGCCAGCGGCGCCGCCTTCGCCGGATCACGTACCAGCGCCCGCACCTGTTCGCCCTGGGCGCGCAGCCATGTCACGGTCCGGCTGCCGACCCGGCCGCTGGCACCCGTCACCAGAATCGTCATCGTCCATTCCCTCCGCGAGTCCAGATCGCCAGCAAGGATGGGCGGCCGCGCGATGGCGTCGCAACCGTGCGGTGTTCGACATCGGAAACTCCGCAGTTGTCCGGCAATGCCGTTTCGGATGCCGTGAAACGGTTGCCCCGGAATTGGTCGGCCGGTGATCCTGGCAGGCGACAACGGCAGCTCTGCCGACGTTTGTCGAAACAGTCGAGGAGTCAGATGCGAACCCAGGTGACAGTGGTGGGCGCGGGCCCGGTCGGACTGATGCTCGCCGGCGAGTTGCGGTTGGCCGGAGCCGACGTCGTGGTGTGCGAGCTGCGTGCGGAGGCGTCCGGCGAGTCCCGAGGAGTCGGTTTCACCAGGCGCGCCGCCGAGGTGTTCGACCAGCGCGGCCTGCTCACCCGGCTCGGCGAGATCGAGATCGGTAGGCAGACCCATTTCGGCGGTGTCGGCATCGACACCGCGCTGCTGGACGACAACCACTTCGGCGTGCGCGGCGTCGCGCAACACCGGATCGAGACCATGCTCGAGGAATGGGTGACGGACCTGGGCGCCATCGTCCTGCGCGGCCACGAACTGGTCGACCTCAACGACAAGGGCGACGTCGTCGTCGCCACCATGTCCGGCCCGGACGGCCGGCACGAGATCACCGCCGAGTACCTGGTCGGCTGCGACGGCGCCCGGAGCACGGTCAGACGGCTGGTGGGCATCGACTTCCCCGGTCATCCCGCGACCCGGGGCGCGTACGTCGCCGACATCGCCGGCCAGCACCTCCGGGCCAGGGCGATCGGCGAGCGGGTGCCCGGTGGCATGGTGATGGCGGTGAACCTGGAGGACGGCGTCGACCGGATCGTCATCCACCCCGACTCGCTGCCGCCGCGCGAACTGGCCGACCTGACGTTCACCGAGATCGCCGACTCGTGGCAGAGCCTGACCGGTGAGTCGCTGCACGGCGCCGACGTGCGCTGGATCAGCTGCTTCACCGATACCAGCCGCCAGGCCGAGGAATACCGGCGGGGCCGGGTGTTCCTCGCCGGTGACGCCGCCCACATCCACATCCCGGCCGGCGCGCAGGGCCTGAGCGTCGGCGTGCAGGACGCGGTGAACCTGGGCTGGAAGCTGGCCGCCGTGCTGAACGGTGGGGTGGACGAGTCGCTGTTGGACAGTTACCACACCGAGCGTCACCCGGTCGGCGCCGGGCTCATGCGCAACACCAGGGCACAGGCGCTGCTGTACCTGAGCGGTGACGAGATGGAGCCGCTGCGCCGCGTGCTGGGCGAGCTGTTCGCCTACCCGGAGGTGGCGCGGCGGATGGCCGGCAAGGTGAGCGGTCTCGACGTCCGCTACGACATGGGGACGGAGGACCACCCGCTGGTCGGGTTCCGGCTGCCGACGGACTGGCGACTCACGCTGGCCGACGGCCGCGAGGTGGCTATCGCCGAACTGCTGCACCTGGCCAGGGGCGTGCTGATCACGACCGGCGGCGCGGACGGGATCGGCTACGCCGCGGCAGCGTGGTCGGACTCGGTGGACGTGGTGCGCGGGACGTGGGTACCGGCCGGGGACGAGCGGCGGCGGTCCGGTCTCACCGCTGTGCTGCTGCGTCCGGACGGGTACGTCGCCTGGGCGGCACCGGGTTGCGGTGACGTGCGGGCGGCGCTGGCCCGCTGGTTCGGCGCCGAAGTCGCGGTGGCCGACCGATGACCGGCGGGGCCCGCCCGCCCGTCATCGGACTGTGTGCGCACGTCGCGCCGATCAGGATCTCCGTCTACGACTCGCCTGCCACGTTCGTGCCGCAGGCGTTCGTGGACCGGGTGGCGGCGGCCGGCGGCCTGCCGGTCCTGCTACCCCCACTGTCCGATATCGACAGGGTGATGGACGTGTTGGACGGGCTGTTGCTGCTGCCGGGTTGGGACGTCGACCCGGCGCAGTACTCGGCGACGCCGCATCCGGAGAGCCTGTTCGACCCGGAACGGGACGCGGTCGAACTGGCCCTGCTCGGCCGGGCGGTCGACGCCGGGCTGCCGGTTCTCGGGATCTGCCGGGGCATGCAGCTGCTCAACACGCTGTGCGGCGGCACCCTGCACCAGCACCTGCCCGAGATCGTCGGCCACGAGGCGCACTCGCCGGGCGCTGTGGTGTTCGGTCAGGTGACCGCGCGCCCGTTGCCCGGCAGCCGGGTCGCCGCGATGCTCGGCGCGGAGGCTGTCGTGCCCTGCCACCACCATCAGGCGGTGGACCGGGTCGGTGCCGGCCTGACCGTGACCGCGGTCGCCGCCGACGGTGTGGTCGAGGCGGTGGAGTTGGCCGGTCATCCGTTCGCGGTGGCGGTCCAGTGGCACGCCGAACAGTCCGATGACCTGCGGCCGTTCCAGGCGCTGGTGACGGCCGCGGCCGGCTACCGTCCGGTGCGTTCGGCCGCCTGACGACACAACTGTGCGCCCACTCGACGTCGTTGTCGGGTGGGCGCACGGTGTCCGAGCATCAGCCCCAGGCGCCGGCCACCTGCCGGGTGACCGCGTTGAGCCGGTTGAACACGTTGGTCACGCCGATCGAGAGGACCAGTGCGGCCAGGCCACGCTCGTCGTAGTGCTTCTCGGCGTCCGCCCAGACGTCGTCCGGGACCGGGTCCGCCTTGTCGGCGATCCGCGTCGCGTACTCGGCCAGTGCCAGGGCGGCC
Organism: Pseudonocardiaceae bacterium; assembly: GCA_036273855.1. GTDB lineage: Bacteria > Actinomycetota > Actinomycetes > Mycobacteriales > Pseudonocardiaceae > DATEPR01. The sequence goes on along the minus strand of DASUGU010000142.1, from coordinate 198,692 downwards.
CGCTCGGCGTCGGTGAAGTAGTCGGTGTCCCGCCACGCGGACACGGCGCCCAGTTTCTCCGGGGCCTCGCCGGCCTTCAGCGCGTCCTTGAAACCGGCGTCGACGCAGGCGCTGCAGTGGTTGATCTGGCTCACCCTCAGGTGCACCAGCGCCAGCGTGGCGGCGTCGACGCCACCCTTGTGGGTCGCCTTGTTCAGTTCCACGATCGCCTGCCAGGCCCCTGGGATGACCGCGGCTGGGTTCTTCATACGTGCAGCCATGATGCACTTCCTTCTGGTTCGAGGTCGCACTCATCTGGGACCGAGGCCCGGCGCCGGTATCTCGTCCGCTACTGATATGACCCGCCGCGCACCGTGAATGTGACACGGCCACCGGGCGGTACCCGACCATCATCCGTCCGGGGTGGAACGGCCGGCAACGTGCGATTGGGATCGCCTATGGGCCGGTCGGCGGGGTCAATGACCACGAGCGACGCACCGCATCCCGTCGGTAGCCTCGGAAGTACGCCTGATGGAGTGAACATTCGGAGTTGTTGCGATGATCGGCCCTGTCACGTCCGTGGAACCGACCGGTGCGCCGGCGGTCCTGTCACTCGACGAATTTCCCGTGGTCCGCGTCACCATTGACAGCCTCGACCTGGACGGTTCACCACGCCAGGGTGGTGAGGACCTGGAACACGCCAGGGTACTGGCCGGCGTCCGGGAGGAACTGCCGGCAATCACCGTGCGTCGCCAGACGATGCAGGTGATCGACGGGCGCCACCGCATCCGCGCCGCCCGGCTCAACGGCCACGACACCATCGAGGCCCGGCTGGTCGACTGCGACGAGGCCACCGCGTTCGCCCTGGCGGTCCGGGAGAACGTGGCGCACGGCCTGCCGCTGTCCCTGGCCGACCGGCGGACGGCAGCCGCCGCCATGATCTCGGCCCAGCCGCACTGGTCGGACCGGGTGGTCGCGGAGTACTCGGGCCTGTCCGACAAGACCGTGTCCGCCCTGCGCGCCGCCCAGGGCGGCGACCAGGGCAGCAGGCTGGGCAGGGACGGCCGTACGCGACCGCTCAACAGTGCCGCCATGCGCCGCAAGGCCGCCGAACTGCTGCGTGCGGACCCCGGTGCCGGCCTGCGCTCGGTGGCCAGGTCGACGGGCCTGTCGCTGGCCACGGTCCGGGACGTGCGCATCCGCATCGACAACGGCCGCGACCCGGTACCGGCCCGGTACCACGACGCGAACGTGATCACGGCGGACATCCCCCGGCAGCGCAAAACCCCCAGGGCCGAACCGATCGACCGGCGGACCCTGCTCGGCCAGCTGATGCGGGACCCTTCGGTGAAGTTCAGTGAGGGCGGTCGCGGATTGTTACGGTGGCTGGATCGGCATGCGCTCGATCCGGCGAACACCGAGGCGATCGTGGTGAGCATCCCCACCCGCTGGGCCATGCCCGTCGCCGGGCTGGCCAGGAACTGCGCGCTGGCCTGGAACATGCTGGCCGACGAGCTCGAACGCCGCTGCATGACCGCGGACGAACTCGACGACGGCACACTGGAAGCCTGACCCGCACACCGTCAAGATCCTTGCCAGTAGGCGGTTTCCGTCAAGTCCCCGATGTCAGCGCCGATTGATGGTGGTTCGCACCGGTTTCCGCGCACGATGGAGCGGTGAGTGCGCGTGGACGCCGGAGGACCGCGATGGTGGGACGCATTGTCGTCGAGGATGTCAGGCCGGTCGTGAGTGACGGCCGGTATCCGGCCAGAGCCGTCGTCGGCGAGCACTTACCCGTGTCCGCCACGGTGTGGCGGGAAGGACACGACACCATCGCCGCCCGCGTACTGTGGCAGTCACCGGGCGGCGAACGCACGTCACCGACCAGAATGGCGCTCACCGAGCCCGGTCTGGACCTGTTCACCGCCGTCGTCGTGCCGGACACCGTCGGCCGTTGGAGCTTCCGGGTCGAGGCGTGGTGCGACCCGTGGGCGACGTGGCTGCGGAAGATGGCCGCGAACATCGCCGCCTGCCTGTGCGCGCCGGAACTGGCCAACGACTTCGAGGACGGCGCCCGCCTGCTGGAGCGGGTCGCGTACCGGCCGGACCGGCGCGCGGACCGCGACAGCCTCCTCGACACGGCGGCTCACCTGCGCGACCCGTACCTGTTGCCGCGCGAGCGGATGACCGCCGCGACCGCCGAACGGGTGGCGAGCGTGATGCGCGAGCATCCGGTCCGCGAACTGCTCACCAGGGGCCAGACGTACGACGTGTGGGTGGACCGACCGAGGGCCGCGGCCGGCGCCTGGTACGAGATGTTCCCCCGCTCCACCGGCGGCCTGGACGAGTCCGGCCGGCCGGTGCACGGCACGTTGGCCACCGCGGCCGCCGCGCTGGACCGGATCGCCGGCATGGGTTTCGACGTGGTCTACCTGCCGCCGATCCACCCGATCGGCCACACCAGCCGCAAGGGCAGGGACAACCGGGTCGCGGCCCTGCCCGGCGACGTCGGCTCGCCCTGGGCGATCGGTGCCTCGGCCGGCGGCCACGACGCCGTCCACCCCGACCTGGGCACCATCGACGACTTCGACGCCTTCGTCGGCCGGGCCAGGGAACTGGGCCTGGAGATCGCGCTGGACCTGGCGTTGCAGTGCTCGCCGGACCACCCGTGGGTCACCGGGCACCCGGAGTGGTTCCGCGCCCGCCCGGACGGCACCATCGCGTACGCGGAGAACCCGCCGAAGCGGTACCAGGACATCTACCCGCTGGACTTCGAGACCGACATGCCGGGCATCCAGGCCGAGGTGCTGCGCGTGGTGGAGCACTGGATCGCCCACGGGGTACGCGTCTTCCGGGTGGACAACCCGCACACCAAGCCGCCCGCGCTGTGGCACTGGCTGATCTGGACGGTGAAGGAGCGTCATCCCGACGTGCTGTTCCTCGCCGAGGCATTCACCCGGCCGGCCCGCCTGTTCGGCCTGGCACGGCTGGGTTTCACCCAGAGCTACACCTACTTCACCTGGCGGGACACGCAGTGTGAGCTGGCCGAGTTCGCGGCCGACCTGGTGGCCCGCTGCGACGAGATGCGGCCCAACCTGTTCGTGAACACGCCGGACATCCTGCCCAAGGGTCTGCAGCGCGGCGGCATGGCCGCGTTCGCACTGCGGGCCGCGCTGGCCGCGACACTGTCGCCGACCTGGGGTGTCTACTCGGGATTCGAGCTGGGCGAGGCGGACGTCCTGGCGCCCGGCGGCGAGGAGTACGCCGCGTCGGAGCGGTTCGAGCTGCGGCCCAGGGACTTCGCCGCCGCGGTGGCCGCCGGCACGTCGCTGGAGCCGTGGCTGGAGCGGCTCAACGAGATCCGCCGGGCCCACCCCGCCCTGCTCGACCTGCGGAGCCTGCGCTGCCACCCCGTCGCCAACGAGGCGCTGATCGCCTACTCCAAGCGCGACCCGGCCAGCGGGGAGATCGTGCTGTGCGTCGTCACCCTCGACCCGGAGACCACCCAGGAATGTGTCGTCGAGTGGGATCTCGACGCGCTCGGCCTGCCGGCGGGGGAGCGGTTCAGCGTCTACGACGAGGTGTCCGGCGAGATCTTCGAGTGGGGTGAGTCGGCCTACGTCAAGCTCGACCCCAGGCGCGACGTCGCCCACATCGCCGTTGTGATCCGTTCCTGACACCTATGGAGGCATCTGATGACCGTGCCGGTCTTGGACATGGTCCCCTCGGTCCTGCCCGGCGTCGAACGGGCGCTGGTGGACTGGTTACCCAGGCAGCGCTGGTTCGGCGGGAAGGGCAGGCCGATCCGACGCGTCGATCTCACCGTGACCGCCGAGTTCGCCGGCCGGCGCGACCGGCACGGCCCGTGCGGGCTGCTGGCCGTCGCCGACGTGCACTTCGCCGATGCGGCGGCCGCCGAGCGCTACCACGTGCCGCTCGGCCTGTGCCGCACCCCGCCCGGGGCCGAGTCGCTGATAGTGACCAAAGTGGACGGTATCGCGGTGAGCGACGCGACCGCCCTGCCCGAACTGACCACGGAACTGCTCGGGCTGATCGCGCACAACGCGGTGTGCGGGTCGGTCCGGTTCGCCTCCGAGCCGCGCGGTGAGCTGGCGTTCGCGCACCGCAGCGGCCTGCGCAGCAGGCGCAGCACCGCGGAACAGTCGAACACGTCGATCCTGTTCGGTGACCGGTTCATCATGAAGCTGTTCCGCAGGCTGCCGCAGGGCGTCAACCCGGATCTCGAGGTGCACCGCGCGCTGAGCCGCTGCGGCAGTCGGTACGTGGCGCCGCTGCTTGGCGCCATCGAGGGCGAACTGGACGGTTCGCCGGTCACCTACGCCATGCTCCAGTCGTTCGCGTCCGACTCGACCGACGGGTGGGAACTGGCCACGGCCGAGGTGCGCGACGTGGTCGACGGCGGGGGCTTCACCCTGTTCGCGCCGGAGGCCAAGCTGCTGGGCGGTGCGGTGGCCGCGGTGCACCAGGACCTGGCGGGCGAATTCGGCGTGGCGCGGCTGTCGGCGGCCGCCATGACCCGGCTACGGGACGGCCTGCTGGCCAAGCTGGACGCGGCACTGGCCGCCGTGCCCGCACTGGGCTCCTACGCCGAGTTCCTGGTGCCCGCCTTCACCGCCGTCGGCGACCTGCCGGCCGGGCTGCCGGCCCAGCGGATCCACGGCGACCTGCATCTCGGGCAGGTGCTGCGCACGCCCGCCAGGTGGCTGCTGGTCGACTTCGAGGGCGAACCGGCGCTGCCGCTGGCCGACCGGGTGGTGGTACAGCCGCCGCAGCGGGACATCGCCGGGATGCTCCGGTCGTTCGACTACGCCGCCGGCTTCGGCGTGCACTCCGCGGTGCGGCCGAGCGCGAACGCCGTCGACCTCGCCGCCGAGTGGTCCGACCTGATGCGCAACGAGTTCTGCCTCGGCTACGCGCAGGTCGCCGGCGTCGACCCGAGGAACACCGGCGTGCTGCTGCGCGCGTACGAACTGGAGAAGCTGGTCTACGAGGCCGCCTACGAGACGCGCAACCGGCCGGCCTGGGCTCGGATCCCGTTGCGGGCACTGCGGTTGCTCGCCGGCTCGGACGCCTGACCGACGAGCGGAGGACCACGCAGCGGGCCGCCCTGGGGGCGGGGCGCCCGCTGCGTGGTTGCCCGGGCGTCCTAGAGTCGGAACAGGCCCGGGTCCGCCACCACGACGTCCAGCAGCATCGGGCCGTTGGCGGTCAATGCCGTCTTCAGCGACTCGCGAAGCTGGTCGGGTGACTCGATACGCTCGGCGGGGCAGCCGAAGCCGCGTGCCAGGCCGGCCATGTCCACCCCGCTCAGGTCCCAGCCGGACTGCCAGGCCTGCTGGTCCTCCAGGTAGTACTTGAGCGAGAGGTAGCCGGAGTTGTTCGGGATGATGAACGTGACCGGCAGGTTCTGCCTGGCGGCCGTCCACAGCGCGTGCACCGTGTACTGCGCGGAACCCTCACCCATCACCACCACGACCCTGCGGTCCGGCCTGGCCAGCGAGTAGCCGACCGCGCCGGCGAACGGGAAGCCGAGCGCGCCGCTGGCGGTGGCGAAGTAGCTGTTGTCCGGTCCGAGCGGCAACTGCTCGTGGAAGTCGGCCCTGGCGATCGGCAGCTCCTCGAAGATGGCCGCGTCGGCGGGCAGTTCCTGAGCGAGCAGGTGGAACAGGTACGCCTGGGTCAGCGGTTCGGTCGCCACCGGCACCTCGACCTGCGGCCGCACCGACGGCAGAGTGACCTTCTCGCGCTCCCGCACCAGCGGTACCAGGCCGCGCACGGCCATGCCGGTCGGGCACACGAAACTGTCCCCGGCCATCGCCCACGCCGCCGCCTCCGGGTCATCCGTGACGTGCAGGAAGCGGGTGTCCGCCGGCAGTTGCGGCAGCGGGGTCGAGTCCAGCTCCACCGGTGTGGCGGGGAACAGGTCGGCCGTGGTGAACAGGGTGAACATCGGGCTGCCGAACACCGCGACCACGTCGTGCTCGGCCAGTTTCGCCGAGATCATCTCCGGGATCGGCGGTAGCACGCCACCGAACAGCGGATGCGTCTCCGGGAAGCTGCTGCGCGGCCACACCGGGCTGCCCCACACCCTGGCGTTGAGCTTCTCGGCCAGCCGCACCAGGTCCAGCCGTGCGCCCTGGGCGTCCACGGTCGGACCGGCCACGATCCCCGGCCGCTGGGCGCTGCTCAACGCCTCGGCGATGTCGGCGAGCACGTTGGGATCGGGCACGGTCGCCGCGGTGACCGTGCGCACGGGCAGCGGTATCGGGCTGGCCGGCCGGCCCCAGTCGTCCTCGGGCACGGCGACGTACACCGGACCCCTCGGGTTCTGGTTCGCGATGTGGTAGGCCTTCACGATCAGTGCCGGCACGTCCTGCGGCCGGGCCGCCTCCGCCGACCACTTGATGTACGGCTTGGGCAGCTGCGTCGCGTCCTTCGCGTTCAGGAACGGCTCACCCTGCAACAGTTTGCGCGCCTGCTGGCCGCCGAGGATCACCATCGGCGTGTGCGCGCTCGCCGCCGTGTAGATGGCCCCCATGCCGTTGCCGAGGCCCGGCCCACCGTTGATGATGACCAGTGACGGCAGGCCGGTCGCCTGGGCGTAGCCGTCCGCCATGCTGACCACGGTCGCCTCGTGCAGGCCCATGACGAACTCGAAGTCCTCCTCCGGCCACGCCTCGAACAGCTTCATCTCGGTGTGGCTCGGATTGCTGAAGATCGTCGTCAGGCCGAGCTGCCGAAACACGTCCAGGGTGGCGTCCCGCACGGTCCTGGTACTGGTTTTGTCCACTGTCAACACACTCCCGAATCGGAAATTCTGGTCAGCCGACATCCAGCACGAGCCGGCCCCGCACGTGCCCCTGCTCGCCGAGCGCGTGTGCGGCGGCCGCGTCGGCGAGTGGGAAGGTGCGGTCGACGGCGATCCGCAGGCTGCCGTCGGCGAGCAGCCGCGCTATCCGGTCGAGTACCGGGCCGTCCGGATGGACATAGGTGAACGCGGCCCGCGCCCCGGCGGCCGCCGCGTGGTCCCGATGCCCGGGTTGCTCACCCTTCAGCGTGACGATCACGCCACCGGGCCGCAGCACACCGGTCAACCGGACGAAGTCGGACCCGCCACGCGGGTCGACGACCACGTCGATGCCGGCGACGACGTCGGCCGGCTGCCGCACCGTGTAGTCGACGACGTCGTCGGCACCCAGCTCGCGCAGGAAGTCGTGGTTGCGCGCGGACGCGGTCGCGATCACCTCGGCGCCGGCCAGCTTGGCCAGTTGCACGGCGACGTGACCGACACCGCCGGCCGCTCCGTGCACCAGCACCCGCTGGCCGGCGCCCAGGTCGGCGTGCTCGAACAGCGACTGCCACGCGGTCAGCGCGACCATCGCGGCACCGGCAGCCGTTCGATTGTCCACAGTGGCCGGACGGCCGGCCAGTTCGCTCTCCGGTGCCGTCACGTACTCCGCATAGCAGCCGGCCAGCGCGGGGAAGCGTGGCATGCCGAACACGTCGTCGCCATCGCCGAACGCGGTCACGCCGGGACCGGTGCCCACCACGGTGCCGGCGACGTCCCAGCCGAGCACGGCGGGGAATTCGCCGATCGGCACGCCCTCGCCGGCCCGGGTGGCCCAGTCGATCGCGTTGACGCCCGCCGCGCGCACCCGGACCAGCACCTCGCCCGGCCCGGCGACGGGCACCGGCAGTTCGGTGATCCGCAGCCGGTCCGGTGGCCCGACCGCGTCGATCGCGGCTGCCCGCATGGTGCCGTTGTCCGGCATGTGGCTCCTCCTGCGACGCGACGCCCGCCGGGCGGCCGGCGGACGGCTGGGTCGACGTTCTCGGCTACGGGTTGGGCGCCAGCAGGAGACCGTGCTTGGGCGCCAGTTCGATGATCTGGCGCAACTGCTCCTGCGTCATCGGCGCAGGCGCCTCACCCTGCCGGGCGGGCTCGCCGATCTCGGCGAAGAAGTCCTCCATCGGGGCGGCGCCGGGGGTGAACATGAAGATCAGCCGGGCCACGTGCAGCCCGACGTTGCGGAACCGGTGCCGGGTGCCCCTCGGCACGAACACGAAGTCGCCCTCGTTGGCGACGAACGTGGTGGTGCCGTTGAGGAACTCGATCTCGCCACCGAGGATGACGAACGACTCGTCCCGCTCCGGGTGGATGTGCGGCGGCGGTCCGCCACCGGGCGGCACCGACGCCTCGGCGAGCGTCAGCGACCCGCTCGTGGCCTGCGACGTCGCCTTGAACGTGTAGATGGCGTCGCCGAACCAGATGGTCCTGCCCTGCCCGGCCGGCTGGTGGATCACCCTCGGGTTGTACGTCTGTTCCGTGCTGACCACTGTTGCCTCCAAACGGGATTACGTGGTGCGGTCAGGTAGTCGATCGGGGAGCGTGGGGACCGCGCTGAACACGTGGTCCGGGTCGAACCGCCGCTTCAGCGCGAGCAGCCGATCCGCGTTGGGGCCGTAGCCCCGCAGCGCCCGGCCCGTCTCGTCCGGACCGAGCAGGTTGGCGTAGCCGCCGGGCAGCGCGGCACCGGCCAGTTCGGCCGCCAGTGACCGTGCCCAGTGCTGGTGCACCACCCCATCGTCGCCGACCCCCGGCAGCCATGCCCCGACGATCTCCACCAGGAGGTGGTCGGTGCGCAGCGCGAACGCGGTGTCCGCGACCGGCACCCGGCCGGCCGCCCCGTGGAAGTGGTGCAGGAACAGGCCGGACAACGGGGACGTGATCCGCTCCGCGGCGCCGACGATGCTGTCGATCGCGGCCGGGGTCAGCTCGGCCAGCCAGCAGGTGCGCATCTCGTTGTACCGCCCGTTGACGATCGAGGCGTCGAACAGCCCGAGAGTGTCCTGATAGGACCGGGACGTGACGTCGGACATGATCGGCGTGCCCAGTCCGGTCAGCCGGGCGGTGTCCGGTTGCGCCGCCGCCTCCCGGCCGCACCACGCCGGCAGCAGGAACAGCATCGGTTTGCCGTCCTCGCCACAGAAGAAGCCGGCCATCACGGTGAGCTCGTCCGGCGCGTGGGCGATCAGTTCGCGGTAGCCGGTCAGCACCTGGGTGGCCTGCTCCAGCGGGAACAGCAGCAGGCCGGACACCAGGGTGCGGATCGGGTGCACCCGGTAGCGGGCGTCGGTGACGACGCCGAAGTTGCCGCCGCCGCCCCGCAGCGCCCAGAACAGGTCCGGGTTCCGCTCGGCGTCCGTGGTCACCGCCGTGCCGTCGGCCAGGACGACGCGGGCGGCCACGAGATTGTCCAGGGCCAGGCCGTGCCGGCCGGCCAGCAGGCCGTAGCCGCCGGCGAGCGTCAGCCCGGTCAGGCCGACCGCCTTGACCGTGCCGGTGACCGGAACCAGCCCGTACGGGTTGGTCGCGGCGACCAGGTCGCCGGCCCGGGTACCGCCCTGCACGTCCGCGGTCGCCGTGTCCGGGTGGGGGATGGCGCGGCGCATGCCGGACAGGTCGACGACCAGGCCGCCGTCACGGACGGCCCGGCCGGCCCAGTCGTGCCCGCCGCCGCGTACCGACAGCGGCAGCCCGTGCTCCCGCGCCACGCGTACCGCGAGCGAGACGTCGCGCTCGTCGGCGCACCGGGCGATGAGCGCCGGACTCCGGTCGACGGCGCCGTTCCAGACCCGGCGGGCGTTGTCGTAGTCGGCGTCGGACGCCGCCAGCACGGTGCCGCCCATGCGCACACGCAGGTCGTCGGCTGCCGCCGACGCCGCAATGGTGAGTGCCATGCGTACTCCTCGGTCGCGTCACGCCGGCAGGTAGCGACCCGACGCCACGGTCGTCTTGTCGACGGCCGCGATGAACGCCTGGGTCTCCGGAGCCCCGAAGAACGCGTCGATCGTCGCCTTCGCGTCCGCCTCGCTGGCCCAGTGCACGATCACCAGCCACTCGCCGTCCTCGCTGCGCAGCGTCTCCCTGGTGCGGAAACCCGGCCGCTTCGCCATGTACTCGGTTTCCACCCGCTGGTTCAGTGCCTGGAAGTCCTCGTCGGTGACCGAGTCACGCAAATGGAACCTGATGGTCTCGACAGTCGTCATCGTGCGGTCCTTCTGTCGTGGGTGGTCTGACAGGTTGCGGGAGATGGCCATCGGCGATCGACGCTACCGGCGCGCATCGGCGGCAGCGATATCGCGGGCGGAGCGAACCGGCAGGTCGTTAAGTCCGTCGCCCGAGGCGCCGCAGCCGACTTCACGAAGCCACGCCACGTCTATCGCAGTGGCCTTGTCGGTCCGCATTGGGCCGTGCCGCAATGGATCCGTCGCGTGACCGGCGATCGGGAGGAGTGATCCCATGGGTACCGAGCAGACCCGCCAGGTGGTGACGCAGTACTTCACCGATCTGGAGCACGGCCAACTCGAGTCGGCGCTGGGCGCGCTGGCCGACGACATCGACTTCGAGCTTCCGGTGGACCGGTGGAACAAGGTCATTCCGTACCTGGGCCGGCACCGGGGCGTCCCGGACGTCACGCGGGCGTTCGAGGTGCGCAACGACACCACCGAGGTGCTCGACTACGGCATGCGCGATCTGCGCGCCGACGGCGACACCGCGGTCGCGATCATCTACACCAAGGCGTGCCACCGGCGGACCAGGGAGGTCTTCGAGATCGAGGACGCCCACCGGCTCACCGTCGGCGACGACGGCAAGATCACTGCCTGGAAATGCTATTTCGACCCCAACGGCGAGGTCGCCGCGTTCAACGTGGACCGCGAGGACCGGCTCGTCGCCGCCGTGTGGGAGGGCGACCGCGACCTGGCCGAGGAACTGATCGGGTACGGCGGCGACGTCAACCACCGCGACCCGGGCAGCGGGCTGACCCCGCTGATGATCGCCAGTGGCCGCGCGGACGTCCCGATGACCCGGCTGCTGCTGGATTCGGGCGCCGACGTGTTCGCCACGGACAGCGGAGCGGGTGCCACGGCGTTGCACAAGGCGTGCCAGGGCGGCAGCCTTGACGTGGTCGGGCTGCTGGTGGGCGCGGGCGCGTTCGTGGACGCCGTCGCGACGACCACCGGCCACACCCCGCTGATGGACGCGCTGTGGTTCAAGTTCCCGGAGATCGCCAAGTTCCTGCTCGACCGCGGCGCCGGCCTGAACCTGTCCACGCACTACGGCTTCTCCCTGAAGGAACACTTCGCCTACGAGCTGAACGTGAACACGATCGGCAAGGACCGGCTGCTGCTGGCCGAGCAGTACCTGAAGGAGCGGATCGCCGCCGACGACGGGCAGGTCCGCGACCAGCTGCTGATGGCTGCCGTGGTGGCCGGTGACACGGCCGCGGTACGTGGGCTGATCGACAGTGGCGCCGAGATCGACCAGCGGTTCCCCATGGTGAACGGCTTCAACGACGCGCACACCCCGTTGCTGGTGGCCGCACGGGACGGGCACACCGAGATCGCCAGGATGCTGCTGGACGCCGGGGCCGACGTCAACGCGACCGAGCCGACGTTCGGTGCGGTGCCACTGCACAAGGCCGTCTACAACGGACATGTCGAGCTGACCGAGATGATCGCCGGCCGGCCGGGCGTGGACCTGAACTTCCAGGGCGCGACCAACGGCTACACGCCGCTGCACGACGCCCTGTGGCACGGCTACGTGGACTGTGCCCGCGCGGTCGTGCGCGCGGGTGCCCGCCTCGACCTGGTCGGCCACGACGGCAAGACGCCGCTCGACCTCGCCGAGGAGGTCTTCGGCCCGACACATCCGTTGACCCAAGAGATCCGCGCGCGGCGCGGCTGAACCGAGGAGATGAGTGGCGTGCTGTTCTACGTGCAGATGAAGTGGAACCACGAGGGCCGGATCTCGCTGGACGAGCTGTGGGAGGTCGAGGCCGAGGAGGCGGAACACGCGCAGGAGACGGTGAACTCCGGTTTCTGCGTCGGCATCTGGAAGGTGGCGGCCCAGAAGCGGGTGATCGCCATCATCGACTCGCCGGACGCCGAGGAGCTGGACCGCACCGCGCTGGGCCGGCTGCCGATGCGGGAGTACCTGGAGTTCGAGGCCGTCTGGCCGTTACGCGACTACCTCGGATTCGCCGAGGACGTCCGCAAGCGCTACCAGGTCTGAGCGGAGGAGTCCCATGATCCACCAACTCATCTTCGCCGCGCCCAAGCCGGGCATGAGCGAAGCCGAGTTCCAGCGGTACTGGCGCGAGGTGCACGCCGTCCGGTACGCCAGCCGCATTCCGCAGATCCGCAAGTACCTGATCGACTCCCGGATCCCGTACGGCCGCGAGGACGGCGAGCCGAAGTGGAGCGGCTGCGCGGAGATCTGGCTGGCCAACGACGAGGAGCAGTTGGCGTCGCTGCAGACGCCCGAGTTCCTCCAGGGCGCCCGACTGGACGAACCCAACTGGGCCGCGTTCTGGCGGACCGTGGTGTTGGACACCGACGCCCACGAACTGCTCGCCGGACCGGCGCTGACCGGCAACCCCGGCTGGGTGAAGCTGATCCGCCTGGTGAAGCGGCGCGAAGGCCTGCCGCTGGCCGATTTCCGCGAGGCCAGCCTGACCAAGCACGCCGAACTGATGCTGGCCGTGCCCGGCCTGCGCCGGTACCTCCAGTGCCACACCAGGGACGGCGCCTACGGCATCGGCGAGGCGGTGCTGGACGCGGCCCACCAGTGGTGGTTCGACGACGTCGCCGCGCTCACCGACGCGCTCGCGTCGCCGGAGTTCCGGCGGGCCGACGAACAGCTGCGATCCATCGTGGAGCCGAGGTACGTGCACGACCTGGCGTTCACCGAGCACTGGGTCATCGGTCCGGAGAGCCGTAACTCGTGACCGACAACGTGGGAGCCGTGCGCACATTCCTCGAACTGCTGGAACGTGGCGACATCGACACGTGGCTGGACCTGTGGGCCGAGGACGCGGAGCAGTACTACCCGTTCGGCACCGAGATGTTCCCGCACCACATCGTCGGCCGGGCGGCCATCCACGAACGCTGGCGGGACATGCCGGCCATGTTCACCAGCCTGCGGTTCCCGATCCGGGAGACCTGGGCCGACGGTGACACGGTCGTCGCCCGGTTCGACGGGGAGTGCGTACTGCGCGACGGCACCACCTACGCGAACCACTACGTGGGCATCTTCAAGTTCGACGGCGCCGGCCGGATCCGGGAGTACTGGGAGTACTTCGACCCCATAGTCGCCGGGGTCGGCTTCGGTCTCGCCACGGTCGCCTACCGGACGGCCGGCGCGTCCTGACTTGACGAAGTGTCGACGATTGCGCCGTCGACTGCCGCAAGTACCGGCGATTATCCGCCCGGCGCCGATGCCGGCCGGACACCGCGAGTGAGGATGGCGACCTCGGTCACCGCGGCCGTACCGTCCAAGAAGGAGCAGTTCCATGAACACCACGTCAACCCTGTCCGTACGGGACGCGCGTCGCATGGTCGACGCCGCGCTCGCGCACGCGGAACGGCTCGACGTCCAGGTCACCGTCGCGGTCGTGGACGGCGGCGGCCGGCTGCGGGCGATGGCGCGCACCGATGGCGCGTCCTTCCTGACCGTCACGTTGGCCACCGACAAGGCCGTCACCGCGGCCGGTCTCGGCGTGGCGACCGCCGACTTCGGCGAGTTCGCCGCCGGCATGCCCGTGCTGCTGACCAGCCTGTCCGACCAGTCGGAGGTGAATCTGCTGCCCGGTGGCATTCCCGTCATCGTGGCCGGGGCACCGGTCGGCGCGATCGGCGTCGCGGGCGGCAACAACGGTGAGGACCACCCGGTCGCGCAGGCGGGGCTGGCGGCCATGGCCACCGCCCCGGTCGCCGGCTGACCGGGTGTTGCCTCCAGCGGACCAGATGTGGGGTTGGTGAACATGAGCACTACAACGCAGACGGAGCGGTTGACACCGCGCCGTAAGCTCGCCCTCGCGGTACTCGGCCTCGGCGCGTTCGTCGTCGGCACGGCCGAACTCGTCATCGTGGGCATCCTGAACCTCGTCGCCAAGGACACCGGGGTGTCCATCAGCACGGCGGGGTTGCTGGTGACCGCGTACGCCCTGGGCATCTCCCTGGGTGGACCGATCGTCAGCGCGCTGACCATCCGGATCGGCAGGCGGTTGCTGCTGCTGCTGGCGCTCGGGGTGTACGTCCTGGGCAACGTGCTCGCGCTGCTGGCGGTCAACTTCGGCGAACTGGTGATCGCGCGGGTGGTGACCGGCTCGATCCACGGGCTGTTCATCGGTGTGGCCTGCACGGTGGCCGCCGGTCTCGTCCCGCCGCGCATGCGGGGCCAGGCCATCTCCATGGTGTTCGGCGGGATCGCCGTGGCCACCGTGCTCGGCGTGCCGCTGGGCACCCTGGTCGGCCAGGCCCTGGGCTGGCAGGCCGCGTTCGCCGGCGTGGTCATCCTCGGCGTCGTCGCCCTGGTGCTCACGCTGATCGTCGTGCCACCGGTGCACGAACTGGGCGCGAGCGGCCTGGGCGCGCAGGCCCGCTACGCCTTCCAGCCGCGCGTGCTGGCCATGCTCGCCGTCGGACTGCTGCTGATGGGTGGCCAGTTCACCGCGTTCACCTTCCTGGCCGACTACCTGCAGCGGGTCACCGGGATCACCGGCGGACTGATCAGCGCGTTCCTGCTGGTGTACGGGATCGCGTGTGCCGTCGGCACGCTGGTCGGCGGGCGGTTCGCGGACCGCAGGCCGTCCGGCACGCTGCTGGTGGCCAGTCTGGCGCTGGTGGTGATCCTGGCCGGGATCTACCTGCTCGGCGCCAACCCGGTGCTGGTCGCGGTCGGACTGGCCCTGTGGGGGCTGTTCGGGTTCGGCCTGGTGCCCTCGTTCCAGCTGCGGGTGATCAGCCTGGCCGGTCAGGGCGGCGATCTCGCGGCCACGCTCGGCGCGTCCGCGGTGAACGCCGGGATCGCCGTCGGTGCGGCTGTCGGCGGCTGGGCGGTGGCCACCTACGGCGTGCACTCCGTGTTCATCGTCGCGCTGGTGATCGTCGCCGTGGCGGTACCGGCGGCGGCGTCGTCGCGGTGGCTGAAGGTGCCCGCGAGCACAGCCCCGACCGTCGGCACGTCGTCGCCGGTCGACGAGGAGGTCGCGAGCCTCTGACGCACCCGAGGGAAACGCGGTGCCGGAACCTGCTCGAACTCCGGCACCGCGCCTTTCGTGTTCCGGTCCGGCGTGCTCAGCTTTCCGCGCGGTAGCGGTGGATCATGGCGACGGCCATGGCACCCTCGCCGACTCCGGACGCGATCCGCTTCATCGACCCGGCGCGGACGTCGCCCGCGGCGAACACGCCCGGCACGCTGGTCTCCAGCGGCAGCGGCTCGCGGGGCAGGTCCCAGCCGCCCGGCCGGTGCCCGGCCGGGCACACGTCGGCCCCGGTCGGCAGGAACCCCAGTTCGTCCCGCCGGACCACGCCGTCCAGCCAGTCGGTCCTGGGCCGGGCGCCGATGTAGGTGAAGACGTACTCGGCGTCCTCCGTGGTGGTCGAGTCCGAGTCCAGGTCGCGCAACGAGATCCGGGCCAGCCGGTCGCTGCCCTCCACCGCGGTGATCGTGGTGCGCAGCCGCACGTCGATGTTCGGCGTCAGCGCGATCTCGTCCACCAGATAGCGGGACATGCCCTTGTCCAGGCTCCCGGCCCGCACCACCAGCGTCACCCGGTCCGCGTGCTGCGCGAAGTGGACGGCCGCCTGGCCCGCCGAGTTCGCCCCGCCGACGATCCACACCCGCTGCCCGTGGCAGGACGCGGTCTCCGAAGCCGTGGCGCCGTAGTAGATGCCGGCACCCTCGAAGCGCTCCGCGCCCTCGGCGGTCAGTCGCTGGTAGGACAGGCCGGTGGAGAGCAACACCGTGCCGGCGCCGATCTCCCGGCCGTCGCCGAGGACGACCATCCTGGCCCGGCCTGCCCTGCGCAGCCCGGTGACGGTCACCGGGGACAGGATCTCGGTGCCGAACCGGCGGGCCTGGCTGACCGCGCGGCGGGTCAGTTCGGCACCGGTCAGCCCGGCCGGGAAGCCCAGATAGTTCTCGATCCGGCTGGACGTCCCGGCCTGCCCACCCGGCACGTAGGCGTCCACCAGCAGGGTGGACAGTCCCTCGGACGACCCGTAGACCGCCGCGGCGAGACCGGCCGGGCCGGCGCCCACGATGACCAGGTCGTAGTGCGGCCGGCTGGCGGAACCGGCCAGCCGCAACGTCTCCATCAGGTCCTCGTAGGACGGCCGGACCAACCGCGTGCCGTCCGGCAGCACCACCAGCGGCAGGTCCGCCGGGTCCTCGCCCGCACCGGCCGGATCCCGGTCCACGTCGACGAACTGGAACGGCTGCTGCAACCGGGTCAGCAGGTCGCGCACCCGGTGCGCGGCCGGGGAGAACCGGTGCCCCACCACCCGGATGCCGCCGTAGGGCGGCTGATAGCCGGCCCGCCAGTCGGCGAGCAACTCGTCCAGCACCGGGTACAGCCGCTCGTCCGGCGGCCCCCACGGCTTCACCAGGTAGTAGTGCAGCCGGACCCGGTTGATCGCGTCGATCGCGACCTCGGTGTCGGCGTGCCCGGTGAGCAGGACCCGCCGGGCCGACGGGCACCGGCGCAGTGACTCGGCGAAGAACTCGATCCCGGTCATCTGCGGCATCCGCTGATCCACCAGGAGCAGCGCCGGCTCGTCCCGCCGGTCGCGCAGGGCGTCCAGGACGGTCAGCCCTTCGGCCGCCGACGAAGCGGACACGATGCGGTAGTCCTGGCGGTAGGCGCTGCTCAGGTCGCGGCGGATCGCCCTGAGCACATGTGGATCGTCGTCCACCGCGAGCAGGACAGGGCGGCGGTGTTCGGCCATTGTCGCTCCAGGTGCGATCTCGTGCGCTGGTATGCCGATCTCAGTATGGCCGGCAAGGGATCCATCGCCACCGATCACGTGACGTAGTGTCGGAGTCAAGGTATGCCAACGGTTTTTCCGACTTGACGCAGTGCCGCGCCGGCTCGTCGGAAACGTGGCCAACTTGGGCAAGTGAGTCCCGTTGGCGACCGGTTCCCTTGCCGGGCCACAGGTGAGCGGCTTGACTCGAGTCGGTGTCGGCCACCGAGATCACCCGTAGGAGATACGATGTCGAAGAAGATAATCATCATCCTCTCGGAGTACGGCTACTGGGGTGAGGAGCTCCTGGGGCCGGTCGACGCATGCGACGCCCAGGGCTACCAGACCGTCTTCGCCACCCCGACGGGCAAACGGCCGGTAGCACTGCCGCCGAGTCTCGACCCCGGTTACGTCGACCCGCCGCTCGGCCGGTCGGTGACCACACCGGAGGTCGCCGTCGCCGCCCGCGAGCTCGACTCGTCGTCCCGACTGGACAATCCGCTGAGCCTGGCGGAGTGGCTGCCGGAACGCCCGTACCTCGCCGAGCCCGACTACCTGCGGAAGGTGGAGACGTACTACCGCGCCGTCGAGTCGATCGACGAGGACGTCGAGGAATACGACGCGATGGTGATCGTCGGCGGCAGCGGACCCATCGTCGACCTGTGCAACAACGAACGGGTACACGAGCTGGTGCGGGCGTTCGTCCGCGCGGACAAGCCGATCGTCGCCGAGTGCTACGGCGTCACCTGCCTGGCCTTCGCCCGGGACTGGGACGACCGGGCCAGCCTGATCCGGGGCAAGCACGTCACCGGGCACTGCAAGGAGTACGACTACAAGGACGGCACCGGCTTCGTCGGCGTCGAGTTCAACATGGGCCCGCCGCCCTATCCGCTGGAGTACATCCTGCGGGACGCCACCGGACCGGACGGCCGCTACCACGGCAACGTCGGCCGGGTCACGTCCGTGATCGTCGACTACCCCTTTGTCACCGCACGGTCCACTCCGGACTCGTTCCTCGCCGGCCGCAAGCTGGTCGAGGTGCTGGAGTCCGGGCTGCGCCGCTACGGCTGGTGAACCGCCCGCCCGGAGGGAGTGAGTGATGGCCGCCAGGCCAGGCAAGGTCGCCATCTTCGAACAGTTCGCCGCGGATGGCATCACACGGATGTTCGGCAATCCCGGCACCGTCGAGCAGGGCCTGCTGGACGAGCTGGAGAACGTGCCCGACTTCGAGTACGTGCTGGCCCTGCAGGAGGCCGTGGCCGTCGGCATCGCCGACGGCTACGCCCGGGCGCTCGGCGGGCCGGCGCTGGTGCAGCTGCACTCCGGCGTCGGGCTGGGCAACGGGATCGGCATGCTGTACCAGGCCAAGCGCGGTCACTCGCCGCTGGTCGTCATCGCAGGCGAGTCCGGTGTGCGCTACGACGCGATGGACTCGCAGATGGCCGCCGATCTCGTCGCGATGGCCAAGCCGGTGACCAAGTACGCGACCAGGGTGATCCACCCGGCGTCGGTGCTGCGGGTGCTGCGACGGGCGGTCAAGACGGCGATGACACCGCCGCGTGGCCCCGTGTTCGTCTCGCTGCCGATGGACATCCTGGACGCGCTCACCGAGGAACCGGCGGTGCCGAGCACCATTCCCAGCCGGTCGGTCCTGCCGACCACGACCGAGTTGGACCGGGCGGTCGACCTGCTTGCCGGCGCCCGGCACCCGGTCATCCTGATGGGCGACGGCGTCGCCGTTTCCGGTGCCCAGGCCGAGTTGACCGCGGTGGCGGAACTGCTCGACGCACCCGTGTGGGGAGTGGACAACTCCGAGGTCAACATGGACGCCATGCACCCGCTGTACCGCGGGTCGACGGGCCACATGTTCGGCGCGGACAGCGAGCGGGCGGTGCGCGACGCGGATGTGGTGCTGATCGTCGGCACGTACGTGTTCCCCGAGGTCTTCCCGTACCTGTCCAGCCCGTTCGCCGAGGGCACCCGGATCGTGCACGTCGACCTGGACGAGTACGAGATCGGGAAGAACTTCCCGGTCGACGTGGCCCTGGTGGCCGACCCGGCGCCGACGCTGGGCGCGCTGGCCGGGTCGCTGGCGCGGCGGCTGCCGGCCCGGACCGGTCCGGTGCGGTACGGCGAATCACCGCAGGTGCGACCCGACGGGCCGATGATCGAGGTGTTCGCGGCGGCACTGGCCCGGCGGGCACCGGCGGACCTGATCGTCTTCGACGAGGCGCTCACCGCGTCCGGCGGTCTGGTCCGGCAACTGCCACCGCGCCGGCCGGGCAGCTACTTCGCCACCCGGGGCGGCTCGCTCGGCGTCGGCATCCCCGGTGCCGTCGGGGCGAAGCTGGCCCGGCCGGAGGCCGAGGTGGTCGGCTTCACCGGCGACGGCGGCAGCATGTACACCATCCAGGCACTGTGGACCGCCGTGCGGTACGACGTGGCGGCGAAATTCGTCATCTGCGACAACCACCGGTACGAGCTGCTGGACCGCAACATCGAGCAGTACTGGCGGGAACGGGCCATCCACGGGCACGGCTTCCCCAGGGGTTTCGACCTGGCGAAGCCCGCGATCGGCTTCGTCGACGTCGCCAAGGGCCTCGGGGTGCCCGGTCTCCGGGTGGAGCGGCCGGACGAGGTCGACGACGCGGTGGACTCGATGCTCACGCACCGCGGACCGTTCCTGGTCCACCTGGTCACGGCGGGATAAGGGGCTGGCTATGGCTAACAGTGAGTTGATCCGGCGGGCTGACGGCCGGCTGGCCGGCCGCACGATCGCCATCCTGATGGAGGGCGACTACGTCGAGCCGGAACTGCACTACTACGAGCGGCGATTCGCCGAGGAGGGCGCCCGGGTCGAGTTCCTGACCCGGCTGTGGGGGCAGCCCGAACTGACCTTCACCGGCCACGAGTACCGCCTGCCGTTCACCGTGCGCGGCGACCTGGAGTCGGTGGACGACGAGCGGCTGCGCGGTTTCGACGCGCTCGTCGTGCCCTCGGGCATGGTGTCGGACCGGTTGCGCTACACCGAGGACGTCGCCGAACTGTCGCCGGCCGTCCGGCTGCTGCGCAGGGCGTTCGCCGAACCGTCGGTGCTCAAGGGGATCATCTGCCACGGCATGTGGCTGGTCTCGCCCATCCCGGAGGTGGTCAGGGACCGGCGGATCACCTGCCACAACAACCTGATCGGCGACGTCCGCAACATGGGCGCCGTCTACACCGACCAGGACGTCGTCGTGGACGGCGACCTGGTCACCGCGCGGGCCGCCGACCGGTGCCACCTGTTCGCCCGCACCCTGATCGACCTGATCGCCGCCCGCACCGACAAACGGCCGACCCGCACGCTGCGCCAGGCCAACGGCGTGTCCACAATGGCCCAACCGGCACCGGTGGCCGAACCGGTGGCGCACCGTGCACCGGCGACCGTGACCACCGACCTCGGCTTCAGCTTCACCGACCTGGTCGCCGGCTACGTGACCGCGTACGACGACGACCGCGGCATCGTCGACCTGGCGACCAGCGACGGGCAGGCCGTCCGCGCCGAGCTCACCCCGACGACGTCGGCCGAGTTCCTGCGCAACCTGGGCGACCCGTACCTGGACGCCTCCGGTCATCTGGCCGAACTGCTCACCCCCGGCCGGCACGTGTTCGTCCGTGGCGTCTGCTACCCGGCAGGCGGTGGCCGGCAACTGCAGGCCACCAGCCTGAAGTTCGTCGGCCGGGGCGTCGGCGACTACCACTTCGAGGACTCGGCGTGGTGGACCCGCCAGCTCGCCGAACTGGCGCGGTTCTACCGGCGTGCCCAGTTCGGCGAGGCACCGGTGAATTTCGACGACTACCGGACCATGCTGCGGTTGGGCGGTGACAAGGGCGACCAGCACATCCAGGAGACCGACACGATCTCCCGGCTGATCTACGGCATGGCGTCGGCCTACATGCTCACCGGGGACGAGGACTTCCTCACCGTCGCCGAGCGGGGCACCGAGTACCTGCGCGAGCACATGCGGTTCGTGGACCGCGACAACGACGTCGTGTACTGGTACCACGGGATCGACGTGCGCGGTGGCACCGAACGCAAGCTGTTCACCTCCGAGTTCGGCGACGACTACGACGCCATCCCCGCGTACGAGCAGATCTACGGCCTCGTCGGGCCGACCCAGACCTATCGGGTGACCGGCGACCCGCTGATCCTCGACGACATCGAGGGCACCCTGCGGCTGCTGCGCGGATTCTTCCGCGACAGCGAGCAGGGCGGCTACTTCTCGCACGTGGACCCGATCCTGCTCAGCCCGCACCACGAGTCGCTGGGCCCGAACCGGTCGCGGAAGAACTGGAACTCGGTCGGCGACCATGCCCCGGCGTACCTGTTCAACCTGCTGCTGGCCACCGGTGACGAGCGGCACGCCGCGATGCTGGAGGAGTGCTTCGACCTGATCGTCGAACACTTCCCCGATCCGGGCAGCCCGTTCGTCCAGGAGCGGTTCCACGCCGACTGGTCACCGGACCGGAGCTGGGGCTGGCAGCAGAACCGCGCGGTCGTCGGGCACAACCTGAAGATCGCCTGGAACCTGATGCGGATGAACTCGGTACGCCCCAAGCAGGCCTACGTCCGGCTCGCCGAACACCTCGGCCGCAGCATGCCCGCCGTGGGCAGCGACCAGCGCCGCGGCGGCTGGTACGACCTGGTGGACCGGGAAGTGCCGCCTGGCGAGTCGAAGCCCCGGTTCGTCTGGCACGACCGCAAGGCGTGGTGGCAGCAGGAGCAGGCCATCCTCGCGTACCTGATCCTGGCCGGCAGCACCGGCGACCAGGACTTCCAGCGGCATGCCAGGGAGGCCGCCGCCTTCTACAACTCGTACTTCCTCGACCACGACGAGGGCGGCGTCTACTTCAACGTGCTGGCCGAGGGCACGCCCTACCTGCTGGGCACGGAGCGCCTCAAGGGCAGCCACTCGATGAGCATGTACCACGCGTCCGAGCTGTGCTTCCTGGCCACCGTGTACGAGCGCCTGCTGCTCCGCGACGAACCGCTGACCCTGTGGTTCCGCCCCCGCCCGGAGGGTTTCACCGACCGTGTGCTGCGGGTCGCCCCGGACGCGCTGCCCGCCGACCGGGTGCGGCTGGACTGGGTCGAGGTGGACGGCAAGCCGTATCCGGCGTTCGACGCGGCCGCGATGACGGTGAAGCTGCCGCAGTCCGCGGAGCGGTTGACCGTGCGGGCGCACCTGATACCGGTCAACGGGAGGGACTGACCATGGAGCTGTCGAAGTACGTGTCCGACGGGACCACCGTCATCACGCTGTGCGGGGAACTGGACAGCTCGACCGCGCCGCGGACCCACGGCAGCCTGGAGGAACTGCTGCCCGAGGAGGGCACGGTGGTGCTCGACCTGTCGGGCATGTCGTACATGTCCAGCGCCGGGCTGCGGGTGCTGCTGCTGGCCCACCGCCGCGCCCAGCGCAACGGCGTCGGGCTGGTGCTGGCCAGCATCCCGGAGGAGGTGCGGATGACCATGTCCGCCACCGGTTTCCTGGAGTTCTTCACGGTCGCCGGCTCGGTGGCCGAAGGGGTGGGGGTGCTGAGCGGATGACGGGCACCATCCTGCCGAAGCGGATCGACACCGAACCGACGAGCACCATCGCCGGTTACTCGGTGCGCCCCGGCCGGCCGCTACCCTTCGGCGCGACGCTGGTGCCCGGCGGGGTGAACTTCTCGGTGTACTCCAACCACGCCACCGGCATGACACTGGCGCTGTTCCGGCGCGGCGAGCTGGAACCGATGGCGGAACTGCGGTTCCCGGAGTCGTGCCGGACCGGCGGGGTGTGGGCCATGACGGTGTTCGGCCTCGACCCGGAGACCCTGCAGTACGGGTACCGGGTCGACGGGCCCTTCCAGCCGGAGCGGGGTGACCGGTTCGATCCGGAGCGGATCGTCGCCGACCCGTACGCCGCGCTGATCGGCGGGCACGAGACGTGGGGGGAGCGCAGCCGGTCGGACGACCCGTACCCGTACCGGTCGGCCGTCGCCGCGGACGACTTCGACTGGGAGGGCGACCGGCCGCTCCGGTTGGCCCGTGAGGACCTGGTGGTCTACGAGTTGCACGTGCGCGGCTTCACCCGGCACCCGTCGTCCGGGACCACGCTGCCCGGCACGTTCGCCGGGCTGGTGGAGAAGATCCCGTACCTGCGCGAGCTGGGCGTGAACTGCGTCGAGCTGATGCCGGTGTTCGAGTTCGACGAGATGGAGAACACCCGCATTCACCCGGAGACCGGCCAACCGCTGCACAACTACTGGGGCTACAGCACGGTCGGCTTCTTCGCGCCGAAGGCGTCCTACGCCGCCACCGGCCGGCACGGCATGCAGCTGGACGAGTTCAAGAACATGGTCAAGCAGTTGCACCGGGCCGGTATCGAGGTGATGCTCGACGTCGTCTTCAACCACACCGCGGAGGGCAACGAGCAGGGACCGACGATCTCCCTGCGCGGCCTGGACAACCGCACGTACTACATGCTCACGCCGGACGGCTACTACTACAACTTCAGCGGCACCGGCAACACGGTGAACTGCAACCATCCCGTCGTCCGCGCGTTCGTCCTGGACTGCCTGCGCTACTGGGCCGCGGAGTGCCACGTCGACGGCTTCCGCTTCGACCTGGCAGCCATCCTGGGCCGGGCGCAGGACGGCACGCCGCTGGCCAACCCGCCGCTGCTGGAGGCGCTCGCCTTCGACCCGGTGTTGCAAGACTGCAAGCTGGTCGCGGAGGCGTGGGACGCGGGCGGGCTGTACCAGGTCGGCAGTTTCCCCGACTACTGCCGCTGGTCGGAGTGGAACGGCAGGTACCGGGACACGATCCGGCGGTTCGTCAAGGGAGACGCCGGTGTCACCAGCGACATGGCGACCCGGTTCATCGGTTCGCCGGACCTGTACGGCGGGCGGGGTACCGCCGCGTCGGTGAACTTCGTCACCGCGCACGACGGGTTCACCCTGCGCGACCTGTTCTCCTACAACGACAAGCACAACGATGCCAACGGCGAGCAGAACCGGGACGGCGACAACGGCAACCACTCGTGGAACTGCGGGTGGGAGGGCGGCACCGAGGATCCCGACGTGCTGCGGCTGCGCGGGCGGCTGGCCCGCAACGCCCTGTTGCTGCTGCTGACCAGCCAGGGCGTCCCGATGCTGTTGTCCGGTGACGAGGTGGGCCGCACCCAGTACGGCAACAACAACGCGTACTGCCAGGACGGCGCGGACTACTGGCTGGACTGGTCACCGGAGGGGTCCGACCAGGACCTGCTGCGGTTCGTCCGGCGGGCGGTGGCGTTCCGCAGGGCGCATCCGGTGCTGCGCGGCGGCAGGCACCTGGACGGCCGCGACCACGGCGGCCCGCTGCCGAACGTGAGCTGGCACGGGGTCCGCGCGTGGACACCGGACTGGTCGGCGCACAGCAGGCTGCTGGCCGCGATGCTGTACGCGCGCGACGGCGAGCGCGACGACTGCGTGTACGTCGCCGCCAACTCGTACTGGGAGCCGCTGGACCTCGAACTGCCGGAACTGCCAGCGCCGCTGGCCTGGCGGCGGTTCGCGGACACCGCCGAGGAACCGCCGTACGACGTGGCCGAATCCGGCGCCGAGCCGTGGCTGGCCGACCAGGCGCGGATCCGCATCGGTCCCCGCGCCGTGCTCGTGCTGACGGCCGATCGCAAGACGAGCGACGAGGAGTGACGGACATGGCCTTCCAGACCCGAACACACGTCGAGGGTGACGTGGCGAGCATCAAGCTGGTCGGGGAACTCGACTCGCGGGCCGCGCACCGGTTCAACGGCGTCATCGCCGAACTGACCGCGCAGCCGCTGACCCGGCTGGTGCTGCTGATGGAGGAACTGAGCTACATGTCGTCGGCCGGGCTGCGGTGCCTGGTGTTCGCGCACCAGAAACTGGGCCGGGGCGTGGAGATCGTGCTGGTGGGCACGCAGCAGGCGGTGGCCGAGACCATCAACCTCACCGGTTTCGACCGCAGCGTCGTCATGCAGGACCCACTGGGCACATGACGACCGCGGTGCGGCTGCGGCTGGAGCGGGCGGACGACGTCCCGCGCCGGTTGGCCGAGGTCGTCGCCGGGGTCGCGCGGCGGGCCGGCCTCGCCGAGCGGGCGGCCTATCGGCTGCGACTGGCGGTCGACGAGCTCGCGACCAATGTGGTGACCCACGGCTATCACGGTGGACCGGGCCGGCTGGATGTCGCGGCCGGGTACGACGCCGACTGGGTGTGGCTGCGGCTGGAGGACGACGCGCCGCCGTTCGACCCCCGCAGCCATGACTCGGCGCCCGCGCTGGACGGCCCGCCGAGGGAGGGCGGCTACGGCATTTTCCTCGCGCTGACCAACGTCGACAGCTTCGACTACGCACGGATCGGCGGGCGCAACCGCAGCACGCTGCTGATGCGCAGACCGGGGGCGCGGGTTCCGGCGGGGGTTGACGCGGGGGGTGTCGACACGGTGGCTGTCGACTCCGCGGTGACGGACGATGGAGGCACGGATGGGCAGTACGGCACTGGTCGTCGCTGAGCCGACGGTCGGGACGGCGGACCTGGACCAGGCCCTGGCACAGGACGGTTTCCTGGTGCGCAGGGCCGATCCGGCCGAGCTGCTGGACGCGGGCGACGTGTGGTTCGCCGCGGACTGGAGTTCGCCGGAGTTCATCCTGGCGTCGGCCTCACTGGGCCTGCAACGGGTCGCGCTGCTGAGCAGACGCCTGGTGGTGGCCGGCAGAGCGCCCACGATCGTGGTGTTTCCCGAGGACGACATGGCCGCCCTGGAGGCGTGCGTGCTCGCCGGGTTCGACTACGTGCTGCCGCCGTTCCGGCCCGCCCTGCTGCGCAGCAGGGTGCGCTCCTGCTGGGAGCGCGGCCAACTGACCAGAGCCGTGGAGGAGATGACCACGGAGGCCAGGCTGCTGGAGTACGAACGGGACCTGAGCATCGCCCACGACATCCAGTCCGGGTTCCTGCCGGACGAACTGCCGATCCGCCGGGGCTGGGAGCTGGCCGCCCGGTTCCACCCGGCCAAACAGGTGGCCGGCGACTTCTACGACGCCTTCGAGCTGGTCCGGGGCAGGCGGATCGGTTTCGTCGTCGCCGACGTGTGCGACAAGGGCCTGGGCGCCGCCCTGTTCATGGCCCTGATCCGCACCCTGCTGCGGCACACCGCGGAACACACGGCCGCGTGGAGCCTGTCCGATGCCGAGCCGGACGTGTCCCGTAACGGTTTCACCGCCGACCTGCCGGACGGCGTGGTCGACGGCACGCTGCCGCCACTGCTGTCGGTCGGTGCCGGGCCGCTGCTGCAGGCCGTGCTGGGCACCAACCGGTACATGGCCCGCAACCACATCCGGCAGGGTTACTTCGCCACCCTGTTCTTCGGCGTCCTGGACCCGGTGTCCGGATCCGTGGTGTACATCAACGGAGGGCACAACCCACCGGTCGTGGTCCGCCAGGACGGTAGCCACCAACTGCTCGAACCGACCGGCCCGGCGGTCGGCATGATGCCCAACAGCGTGTTCGCACTCGGCCACACGTCCCTGGAGCCGGGCGACCGGCTGTTCGTCTACACGGACGGCGTGGTCGAGGCCCGCGACTCGCACGGCGCCATGCTCGGCACGGACAAGATGCTGGACGTGGTCCGGCGGCCGTGCGCGTCGGCGGACACCCTGCTGGACTCGGTGGAGACCCGGCTGCACCGGCACGTCGGCTCGGCGGACCAGTTCGACGACATCACGATGCTGGTGCTGCACCGGCTGCCCCAGTAGCGGCCGGCGTCAGCGGGAGGGCTCCGGCTGCGGTCCCCGAGCGGGGATGTGGACGACTGCCGCGGCCGGGGCGAACTCCGGGCCGCTGAGCACCACCATCCGCAGCAGTTGCACGCCGAGCCGAGGGTGCCGGAACCGCCGCAGCCGGGAGCGGTGCTCCCGCACGTTGTGGTCGTGCCACCACTCCCGGAAATGCGGGCTGACTTCGGTGAACTCGGCGATGAGTTCGTCGATGCGGCCGTTGCCCGGCCATTTGGCCACCTCGCTGCGCCAGCGGGCCACGATGTCGCGCGTGTCGTCCTCCCAGTCGACCAGGACCCGCCGTGCCTGCGGGGCGCACAGTTGCCACCGGAGGAAGTTGCGCTCCTTCGGTGGCATCCGGCCCCAGTCGTCGAACCACTCGCTCGCCGCCGGGTTCCACGTGATGAGGTCGCAGTACTGGTTGGAGCAATACACCGGATACGGTGACGCCGACATCAGGTCGACGACCTGTTGCAGGATCTCCCGGCTGGGAATGTCCGTTTCCAGTGGTTCCGGGCGAATCACCTCGCCGTACGCCAGGACATGCATGTAACGGCGTTCGTCCTCGGTGAGCTGCAGCACTCTCGCCAGGCTGTCCAGTACCTCAGGCGACGGGCGGATGTCCCTGGCCTGCTCCAGATACGTGTACCAGGTCGGGCTCAGGCCGGCGAGGACGGCCACCTCCTCGCGGCGCAGCCCGTGCGTTCGCCTGCGCGGCCCGGCCGGCAGGCCGACCTGACCGGGCGGAATGCGCTGGCGACGGGTGCGTAGGAACCGGCCGAGCTCGTGCCTGTTGCGGTCGCTGGCGTCGGTCACGGCATCTCTCTTCGGGCTCTGGACCAGTCCACCCATTGTAATGAGGTGCCGCACGGTCAGCCGGGTCATTACGCCGTGATCATCCTCGTCGCGGCACCGCCGGTACCGGGCGGTGCCCGACGCCCGGGCGCGACCCGACCAAGGATCGGACCGGCTCCGTGCCGGAACCGGTCCATCCCCGGTGCCCCCAGCTCGCCGATCAGCCGGCCCTGGGACCCGACGTTCGTCTGTCGCAAGAGGAATGCCCGGTCATGACGCCTGCCCGGCGAGCAACTGCTGGTTCAGCTGTTCGGCCAGGTCGACCAGGGAGAGCTGGGTGAGCAGCCGCCGCGCGGGAACCTGGACGCCGAGCTCCTGCTTGATCCGCGTGCTGAGCTTGGTGGCCAGCAACGAGTCCAACCCGGAGTCCAGCAGCGGCACGGACGGATCGACCTCCTCCGCCGGCATGGCGAGCACGTGGGCCGTGTGCCTGACGATCTTGTGTATCAGGTCGTCGCCGACCCCGTTGTCCGCGAACGACCTGGCCGGCTGGAGCGGTTCCACCGCGGTGACCACGGCGGGCTCGGTCGGCGTGTCGACCCAGTACGAGCGGTGCTGCCAGGGGTGTCCGGGCACCGGAACGTACCTGGCGGCCGGGTAGACCCGGTCCCAGCGGGGCAGGCAGCCGTGCGCGTACGCGGCGGCGAGGCCTGCCGTGACCGTGCCCGGTTCGCTCTGGTCGCGGCACAGTGACGCGACCGCGAACTGGTCGCCCGCGGCGGACTCGGCCAGGTCCTCGATCGCGTGGACGAGCACCGAATGCGGGCTGATCTCGATGAACAGGGTGCGCGGCCGCCGGGCGATCGCCGCCCGCACGGCAGGGGCGAACAGGACCGGTTGCCGAAGGTTGCGCACCCAGTACGCTCCGTCCATCTCCCGCCCGTCCAACTCGCGGTCCAGGACCGTCGAGTACAGCGGAACCCCTGCCTTCGCCGGACGCAGGTCGGCCAGCGCCACCCGCAGCTCCTCCGCGATCGGCTCGACCTGCCGGGTGTGCGCGGCGCAGCCGACCCGCAACTCCTTGCAGTAGACGCCACTGCCACGCAGCCGCTGGACGACCGTGGCGAGGGCGTCCGCATCGCCGGACAGCGTGGTCGAATGGTCGCCGTTCACCGCCGCGATGCTGACGTCGCCACCCTGGTCGGCGATCGCCAGCGCTGCCTCGGCGTCGCCGACCTGCACGGCCCACATCGCTCCGGCACCCCGGATCCGGGACAGCAGCCTGCTGCGCTGGCAGATCAGCTTGGCACCCTCCTGAAGGGACAGTGCACCGGACGTCACCGCGGCCGCGACCTCACCCATGCTGTGCCCGATGAGCAGGTCCGGTTCGATGCCCCAGTCCCGCCACATGGCGGCGAGGGACACCTCGATCGCCCAGACCGCGGGCTGGATCTCGTCCTCGGAGCTGAGCGGCGTGTCGTCCAGCAACCGCTCGACCACCGACCAGCCGGCCTCGGCCGCGATCGCCCGGTCGCAGCGCAGCATCCATTCCCGGAAGCACGGTTGCGCGTCGAGCAGTTCCCTCGCCATGCCGTCGCGCTGCGTGCCCTGACCGGCGAAGACGAACACCACCTGGGGCGCCGTGCCGCCGGGGTCGAGTCGATTGAGGACGGACGAACAGTCGTAGCCGGCCTCGACCGAACGCAACTCGTCCAGCAGTGCGTCCCGGTCCTTGCCGACCACCGCGGTCCGGCAGGCGTGGTGGCTGCGCCGGGCGCCCGCGCTGTAACACACGTCGGCGGGGTCGGGCCCGAGCCTGGTGCTGATCAGGTCGGCGTACCGGCCGGCCAGCAGCTGGATGGCCGCCGGGGACTTCGCGGACAGTGGCAGCAGCAGCGGCGCGTCGGCGTGCTGGGCGGCGGGCGCCTGCGCGGGCGCCTCGCCGAGCACCACGTGGACGTTGGTGCCGGTCAGGCCGAACGCGCTCACTCCGGCGATGAGCGTGCCTTCCGGCCGTCCGGCGAGGTCGACCGACTGCGTGGCGAGTTCGATCGAGTCCGGGAGTTCGGTGAGCACCGGGTTGGGCCGGTTCACGTGCAGGGTGGCGGGAACCCGCCGGTTGGTCAGGACCAGCGCGGCCTTCAGCAGCCCGGCCAGCCCGGCCGCCGCCTCCACGTGGCCGATGTTCGACTTCACCGAGCCCACCAGGCAGCGCGTGCCCGGCGTGCGGCCGTCGGCCAGGACGTCGGCCAGCGCGCCCAGCTCCACGACGTCGCCGTCGGGCGTACCGGGGCCGTGTGCCTCGACGTACGTGACGTCGCCCGGCGTCACGTCGGCGTCCTGGTACGCCCGGCGCAGCATGTCCGTCTGCCCCTCCAGGCTGGGCGCGATCATGATGCCGCTGCTGCGGCCGTTGTTCACCGCCGCGCTGCCCTTGATCGTCGCGTAGATCCGGTCACCGTCCGAGACGGCACGGTCCAGCGGCTTGAGCACCATCGCCACGACGCCCTCGCTGCGTGCGTAGCCGTCGGCCCTGGCGTCGCCGAACCGGCACCGCCCGGTCGGGGACAGGATCTCCGCCTCGGACATGGCGATGTACTGGTCGAGGCCGAGCAGGATGTTGGCGCTGGTCACGACGGCGAGGTCGATCTCGCCGTAGCGGAGGGCACGGTTCGCCAGGTGGACGGCCAGCAGCGCGGAGGCGCAGGTCGCCTCCAGGCCCATGGCCGGGCCGCGCAGGTCGAGGTGATGGGCGATGAGGCCGGCCGCGGTGGCGCTGGGCTTGGCGTTCACGGCCGAGTGCAGGTCGTTCTTGCCGGTGTCGCGCAGCATGTCCCAGTAGTCCGCGGTCATCGCGGTCGAGTAGATGCCGGTGTTGCTGCCCGCCAGGGCCCGGTCCGGAATGCCGGCGTCCTCGACGGCCTCCCAGACGGCTTCCAACTGCATCCGCACCTGGGGATCGAGGCGCATCGCGACGTGCGGCGCGATACCGAAGAACTCGGCGTCGAACTTGTCGACATCGTCGAGAAAACCACCGTGCCGGGTGACGATGCGGCCGGGCGTGCCAGGGGTCGGATCGAACAGGTTCTGCATGTCGAGACGCTCGACCGGGATCCGCCGGATCGTGTCACTCTCGGTGGTGAGGACGTCCCATAACTCGCAGGCGTTGCGAACTCCGGGTAACCGACATGCCATACCGACGATCGCGATCGGCTGCCTAGCGTCGAGGATTTCCATTGCTCTGCGCCTTTCGATCAAGAAGTTCGATTACACGGGGTCCACCCCGGCAGGAGCCGCCGGCCCATCACCTGCGCGGCGTGGTCAGCTCCATCGGGTGATCAGCGTTCGCGCCGCCGCCGATGTGAGTCGGATCGGATGGCGACTACCGGTGGGAGATGGCAGACGGCGGCGTCGAACGGGGCGACGTCCGCGAGGGGTCCGCCGGACCGGTCATGGTCCGGTCCGGTTGGCCTGCAGGGGAATCGCGGTGATCCCCGGTTCGTTGCGAGTCACGCTGTTCGTATCCCCCTCCGTGGTGGCGCCGGGTGGCGTCGACCGGCTGGCGAGTGCGGCGATGGTGACGGCGACATCCCAGCCACAGCAAGGTTTTCCGGCGTGGAACTCGCTTGCGGCCTCGGTGGCTTCGTTGATCCGGCCGGCCAGCAGCAGTGCGTCGATCAGGCAGCCGGTCAGGAACGGCGGCATCCAGGGCAGGTCCACCCGGCAGACGTCCGCGGTGGCGATGGCCCGGCGGAGGTGGCACACGGCTTCGGGTGCCTGCCCGGCCTTCAACGCGAGGGCTGCCTGCGCGGCCCGCCAGTACAGGGCGGCCTGCCGGTCGGTGCGGTCGACCCCGTCCGGCAGCTCGACCGGGTTGCCCGTCACGGCAAGCAACCAGGCCCGGCAGGCCAGCGCACGGTGGCGCAGCGCCGGCTCGTCGCGCGCCGCGGCGAGCAGCAGGTCGCCCGCCACCCCGGGCCGGCAACAGCCCAACGCCAGCACCACGGCACGGACCAGCACCAGCGATGGCCGGTCGGGTACGGAGTCCAGCACCCGCAGCGCGGCGGTCGGCCGGCCGCGCAGCAGGAGGGTGGTGGCCTGGATCGCCGCCACCCGGCCGCCGATGCCGCACCACTGCGCCAGCCGGCACAGCTCCTCGACCCGGTCCAGCGTGAGTTGCTGCCACGCCTGCTCGGTGGCGTCGACGAGCCGCGGATTCGCCACCCCCTGGCACCCGACGGCGACCGGCGGTTCGCCCAGCCGCCATCCGGTGTCGTGCCAGGCCGCGCCGTCCAACAGCTGACCGGCCACGAGATCGCGCAACAGTGCGGGATTTCCGCCGGTGGCCGTGTGGAACGCCTGTTTGGTGGCCGGATGCGGCCAGCCACCGGACACGTCGGCGAGGATCCGGCCGATCTCATCGACATCCAATGCGGACAGTCGGAGCGGCAGCATGCCCCGTTCGTAGCACAGGCAGTCGCTCGGATCGGGGCCGCGCACCGGTTCCGCTGCGGCGGCCCGGGTGACGACCAGGGTCGCCGTCCGCCGCCTGGTCAGATCGCGCAGCGCGAGCAGACTGGCCTGGTCGGCCAGGTGGGCGTCGTCGACCGCGACGATGATCCGCCTGCCGGCGGCGCGGTCGGCGAGCGCCGACGCCAGCGCGGACCCGAGGTCCGGCGTCGCCGGCCGGACCACCCCCATTGTCGACAGAAAACCGCGGACGGCGGCCCCAGGATTGTTTCCCGCCGGTTCAATGTGGACAATCTCGTCGCGCTTCGATCCCGTATCACGAAGAATCTCGGTCAATACCGCCGAACGGCCCATGCCACGTTCGCCTGTTATCATGATCGGGCCGGAGACAGGTTCTGCCAGGGCGGTTCTGACGCGTTCCAGCAGCTTGGCCCTACCTACGAAGTGCCACGACATACAGTCCCCCCTCACTGTGATCAACAAAACGCCAGGGCTACTGAACCCGCATTGATTGGCCCTAGGGTCACATCGTGGTCACGCTGTCCGGTGATACTGCGTCACCTGACAATGCGACATTCGTCGGTCGGCTCGTGAACGGTCAACGACGAACTAACGGAATCCTGGCGCACCGGTGGTTCCGCCCGCACTACGTCAGCTTTGCCGGACCCTCTACCGCGGGCAAGTGGCACGCCGTCACGTTCGGGTGGGAACCCGGCGGCCGGCCACGGGATTGGTCCACATTGTCCGGTTTTCGAATTCGCCCGGAGCGGCGCGCAGCCGCAGAATGCTCGGCCCGCTAACTGGTACTCGTGATTCCACCATAACTTGACACTCCCCACGGCGCGCGATGCCTTGCGATTCTGAGTCGGTAGACGAGGGTCGAGAAGGTGGTTTCGGATGAGCCCGGAAGCTCGCCACGCGGTCACACCCGAATGCGTAGTGCCGACATGACCGGGACGACACACATCTGGGGGACACCGTGGTGCTAGCCGTACTCTGCGTGGTCGCGGGCGCCCTTCTGGTGGTCTCCGTGTGGTTGAGCGTGATGCGCACGATTATCGTGCCGCACGCGTCGTCGTCCCGGATCGCCCGCGCCAGTGTCGCGGTCACGGTCGGCAGCGCGACCCGGATCACCCGTTGGCTGCCGCCCAAGGCCGCGCTGTGGATGCTGGACCTGGCAGCCCCGCTGGCCCTGTTCACCATCGTGATCTACTGGCTGGTCGCCATCATGGCCGGTTTCGGGCTGGTGCTGTTCGGGTTGGGCGACCGCGGGCAGACCGTCGGCTTCGCGTTCGCCTGGCACGGCCCGACGACCGCCGTGCTGGTCCTGGGCGCCATTTCCGTCTCCCTGGTGCTGGTCGCCTTCGGCGCCCACCTGGTGCGGCTCACCGAGGCGTACAGCCGCCGGGAGCGGTTGGTCAACAGCCTCGCCGCCAGGGCGAGCACACCGCTGGACGCCGACCAGTTGCTGGCCGACCACCTGCGTGGCGGCTCGCGGGACAACCTGGACCTGCTGTTCCGGTCGTGGCTGGACTGGGTGGCCGATGTCCACGCGACGCACGTCGGCTATCCGGTGCTGGTGTACTACCGGTCCGCCTGCCGGCTTGCCTGGGTGGAAGCCGCGGTGATCGTGATGGACGCGGCCGCGCTGGTCACCACGCTGGCACCGAAGTGGGCCCCGCCGCACGCGAGGGTGCTGCTGGACGGCGGTTCGGCCTGCATCAGGGACCTCGCCGAGCGGGCCGGCGTCCGCCTGCCCGTCGGCACGAACACGGTGAGTCTGCACGGCAGAGAGGAACGGGCGTTCGGCGACACCGTCCTGATGGCGGTGCGGGCCGGCCTGCCCGAGGAGCGCAACCGCAGCCAGGCGTGGGACATCTTCCAGGCCGAGCGCACCCGGTACGCGCCGTACGCGGCGCAGCTCGGCGCGCGGCTGCAGTACGACCGGGTGGCCGTGGCCCGTGGGCGGTCGCTGCTTCGGTTGTCGAGTCGTCGAAATCCTCAGTCGATCTCGTGGGACGATCTTGATGGAAGCGTGGAGTGATCATGATGGCTGTGCAAGTCGGCACGGATTTGCCCGCGTTGGGGAGCGTCGACGATCTGTCAACCTTCTGTCAGGAGATGTTCTCCTCCATACCGCGGTCCGATCAACGTCGTTGGGCCGAGGTGTACACGAGAGGTCTGATCTCGGTACCCGGCCGGAAGTCGATCCGGCGCATTTCCGATTACGTGGTCGGCTGGCGCGCCGACCAGTGCCTGCAACAGTTCGTGAACCAGAGCCCCTGGCAATGGGAACCGATGCGCCGCAATCTCGCCTACCAGTTGACGGCCGCGATCCGGCCTCGCGTGTGGACGGTCGAGGAAGCCGTGTTCCCGAAGAACGGTGACCGTTCGGTCGGGGTCACGAAGCAGTATTCGGCGTCCTGGCAGCGCATGCTGAACTGCCAGCTCGGACTCGCCGTCGTGCTGGCCGACGAGGACGTGAGCTGCGCGGTGAACTGGAAGCTCCAGCTGCCCAGCTGCTGGGACGGCGACCAGGTCCGGCGGTCCAGGGCGCACGTGCCGACCGACGTCCGGCACCGGCCGCGCTGGGAGTACGTGCTGGAAGCACTCGACGAGGTCATCGGGTGGGGCGTCCCGCTGGCGCCGGTGGTGCTGGACGCGACACAGGAACTCCAGGTGGAACCACTGCTGCTGGGCCTGGAGGACCGCGGGCTGCGCTACGCGGTCCGGGTCGGCGAACGTACGCCGGCACTGCAGGGACCGACCAGGCGGACGGCGGACACCAAACGGGTGCCGACCGTCGGTGAGCTGGCGGCGTCGTCGACGAAGCTGGGCCAGATGACGTTGACCTGGCGGGACCAGCGCAACGGCGAGTCGACCACGTCCCGGTTCTCCACCATCACGATTCCCGGCGGTCAGCCCGGTGCGCCGGTGCGGATCGGGCCGGGCCACCGGTATCGGCCGTCCCGGTCGCTGCTGACCGAATGGCCTGCCGGGCGGCGCGTGCCGGCGTCGCTGTGGCTGAACAACGTCGGCACCGCGCGCCTGCCCGAGCTGATCAACCTGGTGAAGGCCCGCGACCGGGCGAGTGCCGAACTGGCCGGCCTG
This sequence comes from Pseudonocardiaceae bacterium, assembly GCA_036273855.1. Classification (GTDB taxonomy): domain Bacteria; phylum Actinomycetota; class Actinomycetes; order Mycobacteriales; family Pseudonocardiaceae; genus DATEPR01. Next base: position 163,680 of record DASUGU010000142.1, on the reverse strand, counting down.
AGCGAGGAGTTCGGCCTGCGCAGCTTCGAGGGCCGTTCGTTCCGCGGCTGGCACCACCACGTGACGCTGGTGTCCGCGGCGCATCTCTACCGGACGCTGCAACGGCTGGACATGCAGCGCAACGAGGATTCACCGATCGAACTGCGGCCGAGGGCGTGACACTGGTGCTCACCGTCGACGACATCCGGCACACCGAGCTGTTCGCCGACCTCGACGACCGGCAACTGGCCTGGCTGGGCGACACCGGCCGGGTGGTCGAGCTGGCCGACCGCCAGGTGCTGTTCGAGGAGGGCGAGCGGGCGACCCACTTCTACGTGGTGCTGACCGGTGAACTGATCATCACCAAGACCATCGACGGCCGGTCGGAGATCTACGGCAGGCGGTCCGGGGCCGGCCCGGCGGCGGGATCGATCCTCGGTGTGCCGGCCGACCGGTCGGCGGCGGCCCACCAGTTCACCGGTGAGCTGCCGCTGCTGATCGGTGGCGACTACGTGGCCGGGGCCGCGGCCAACGGCCCGACCCGCCTACTGGCCCTGGACCGGGACGCGTTCTTCGAACTGCTGGCCCGGTGCCCGCAGGTGTGGCGGGTGCTGCTGCCCGCGCTGGCGTGGCGGATCAGGACGTTCGAGAGCCAGGCCGGCCGCCGGTCCATGCTGGAGGGCCTGGGCACGCTGGCCGCCGGCCTGGCGCACGAGCTGAACAACCCCAGCGCGGTGCTGCTCGGCGCGGCCAACCAGCTGCGCGCGGCGGTGCGCGAGTTGGCCGGCTGGTCCACCAGGTGGGGCGAACTGGCGGTCCCCGACGAAGCCCGGGAACTGGCCACGACCGTCACGGCGCTGCTCGCCGGCGACGGCATCCAGAAGCCCGCGGACGCCCTGGCCGCCGCCGAAGCGGTCGACGATGTCGACGACTGGCTGAGCACCCGGTGTGGCGACGACCCGGCCAACGGCGAACTGGCGGCCATCCTGGCCGACCAGGGAGTGGGCCTGCCCGTGCTGGAATCGCTGGCCGACAGCGTGCGCGGCTCGGTGCTGCCGGCCGCTGTCGGTTGCCTGAGCCAATCGATGCACGTCGAGGCGCTGGTCACCGACATCGAGGAGGCCGCGGCCAGGATCGCCGCGCTGGTCAGGTCGACGAAGGCCTACAGCAACCTGGACCGGGCCGCCAAGCAGCAGGTCGACCTGGTCAAGGGCATCGAGGCGACGCTGGCCATGCTGGCGCCGAAACTGTCGAACGTGCGCATCCGCCGCGACTACGCCGACCTGCCGCCGGTGCCCGGCTATCCCAGCGAGCTGAACCAGGTGTGGACCAACCTGATCGACAACGCCGTCGACGCCATGAACGGCCGGGGCGAGTTACGCCTCGCGGTGCACCAGGAAGCGGGCTGCGCCGTCGTCGAGGTCGGCGACAACGGCTCGGGTGTGCCGCCGGACGTACTGCCGAAGCTGTTCCTGCCGTTCTTCACCACGAAGGACATCGGCCGGGGCACCGGCCTCGGCCTGCACCTCACCCGCGACGTCATCACGCAGCGACACCACGGTTCCATCGACGTCACGTCGAAACCGGGCGACACGACGTTCGCCGTGCGGCTGCCGATCCAGGGCGTCCTCGATCACGGCTGAGGCCCGGCAACCCGTTCCCGGCGCCGGTTCCGACGAAGGAAGTGGCAGCAGGCTGCGTGGTGCCGTCGATGCTGGCCGCGGCGAATCCCTGGGTCAGCGTTCGGCGACGTCTCGATCGCGGTCGAGGTCCGGCAGCTCGTTCCCGGCACCGGTTCCGACGAAGGTAACGGCCGCTGTCCGTGCGCCCCGCCGATGCATGTCACGGCGGGGCGCACCGCTGGGTCAGCTTCGGCGACCCCGGTGGGTGATCGCTCGGCCGAGCCAGCCACCCGCCGTTGCCTGGAGCAGGGCGACCAGCAGGGTGGCGACCACGGTCACGAAGGCCGTTGGAGGCAGGCCGGCCAGTGCCGAGACCGTACGTGCGGTCGCGCCGACGGTGGCGCCGCGGCCGGCGTCCCACAACAGGACCGCCGCCCAGGCGAGTGGGCCGACGAGCAGTACCAGCGCGGTTCGGCCAGGGAACCGGGCACGGGTCGCGCCGGCCAGCGCGCCGGCGACGAAGGGCAGGTACCACAGGCCCAGCGTCGCGCCGAAGGCAACCGCTGCTACGGCCACCGCGATGGCGAGTACCACCGCGACACGGCGGGTCGTCGGTGTCATGGCCGGTCACCCCGCATGGTCCAGGTCGCGTCGTGGCCGGGTTTGGCGGCCAGCGGCAGGGTCTGCCGGCTGCGCCACAGCGGTACCAGGTTCTGGTACCACGGCGACGCCGGATCCTCGCTCTGCCCGCCCGGGTAGACGGCCCACGCGGCTGGTGGGCCGGTGCCGGTCCACGCGACCGTCATGCGCCACGTCGGGCCGAACGTGGAGTCCATGCCGCCGTCCGCCGCGTCCACGGTCCACGGGTCGCCGTCGGCGGGGTAGGGGCCGACACCGAGGCCGGTCGCGCCGGTGAGGGACGGGATCTGCCTGCTGTGCAACCGGCCCCACGTCCAGCCGGCCGGATTCGGTCCCAGCCGGGCGGCCAACTCGGTCACCGCCGTGGTGAACGCCGCTCGCATGACCGTGGGGGCATCCCGGTGCGCGCCGTTGGGGGGTGTGAACGCGCTGTTGTCCGGATCGTGCAGCGTCCACCGTTGGAGTGCCTCGCGCAGCGGGATCGGCAGGGTGGACAGGGCCAGGACGTCCGGGTCCGTTCGTACGGGTACCCGGGTCCACCGCGGCCCGAAGACGTCCGTGAGGTAGGTGGTGAGGAAGGTCCACCAGATCGAGGCGGCGGCCGAGTCGACGGCCATGGTGTCGTGCCACCGGGTGAGTTGGGCGACCGCCTGCCGTTCCGGCCCGGTGAGGCTGGTGCCCCGTACCGCGCGGAGCAGGGCGGGGACGAGCTGGGCGGCCAACTCGTCGGTCACGTCGTCCTGCAGTGCGGCACTGTGGTCGGCCGTCATCGCCGGGTGACCCGCCAGGTAGCCGGTGATGACCGTCTGGCGGTACCCGGGGTCGAAGTTCAGTGATGTGCCGATGTAGTACGGATAGTCCGCCGCCACCGGGCGCTGGTTGGTGCTCACGATCCGGTGGCTCGGTGGATCGTAGGACTGCGGCAGTGCCGCGAACGGGATCGTGCCGGTCACGTCGTCGGCGCCGGTGCCGGGCATCGGCAGCCATGGCCGGCTGCCGGCCGGCGTCTGCGGGTAGTAGCCGGCGCCCAGTGCGCCGATGTTGCCGGAGTGGTCGGCGTACACGAAGTTGAGGGCGGGCGCCTGCCAGTCGCGCAGTGCGGAGCGGAAACCGGTGAAATCGCGTGCCCGGTTGAGGGACAGCAGTGCCGCCACGTCGGGTGACGGGTAGTTTCCCATCCAGGTCACGGATTCCGTCTGCCCGTCGACGGTCATGATCGGGCCGTGCACCGTCAGGCCGACGTCGAGATCGACCGGGCTGGACCCGCGCACGTCGATCCGATAGTGGACGTGGCGCTCGGGTTCCCAGGCGCCGCGCCAGTAGTACTGGTTCGGGTGGGCCGGATCGGTGCGTTCGGTGTAGAACAGCGTGGCCTGGTTCTCGGTGTTGGTGATCGACCACGAGATGTCCCGGTTGTGTCCCAGCACGACGCCCGGCAGGCCGGGCAGGCTGGCGCCGGCCACATCGTAGCCCGGCGACCGCAGCGACACCTCGAACCAGTACGACGGCAGGGACAGCTGGAGGTGCGGGTCACCGGAGAGGATCGCGCCACCGCCGGCCGCCTCGGGCCCGTTCACCGCCCACGCGTTGCTGTCGGGATGCAGATCCTGTTGGTTCACCGGCAGATCACGTACGTCCCTGAGTATCGTCCCGGCCGAGGTGGCCGCATCGGTGACCGGACCTTGGCCGACCCTGGCCGCCGTCAGGCCGGGAACGGCGGCCGCGTTCGCATTCGGTGACGCCAGCGGCGCCGGCGGCAGCGCGGGGTAGGGGCCGGGGTCGTAGGGCTGCGCGGACATCGTCGTCGGTTGCCGGACGGGGAACCACGCCATGGTCAACCGTGGACCCAGGGAATGGGTCAGCAACGCGTAGTCCAACGGGATCGTGCTGAAGTCCAGTTGCTGGGTCAGCACTTCCTGCACCACCAGGCTGTCCACCGGCGTCCACCGCGCCGGACGGGTGCCGGTCAGGCCGTAGATCGGCGGCCACTGCCCGTTGCCGTCCAGTTCGGCCAACCAGTCGTTGACGCCCTGCGCGTACGCCAGCAGTGCCCGGCCGGCGGGACTGTCGTGCGCCGTCCGGCTCCATTCGGCCTGGGCGGTCCGCAACAGGCCCAGCCGCAGTTCGAACTCGTCGGAGGGCACCGCCGCCGCCCCGTTCAGGCGCGCCAGTCGGCCCTCGCCGGCCCGCCGTTCCAGGTCCAGTTGGGTGAGGCGGAACCGGGCCGCGACGTAGCCCTGGGCGAGGAACAGATCGTCGTCGGTCGCGGTGGTGACGCTGGTGTATCCGTCGCTGTCGAAGGACACCGTGGCCGGCCGGCTCAGCCCGGGCACCCGGATGGTCTCGTCGTGTGCCGTGGTGTCGGCGGCCGCCGACGCCCACACCCCTTGTCCCGGTGCCAGTTCCGGGCCCAACGCGGGCAGCGGGCCGTAGCCCGCGCCGAGCGCGAGCAGCAGCACCGCGGCCACCACCAGCGCACCGGCGATGTTGACGGTCCGACGAATTCTGGCTGGCATGACGCTCCTCGTGGTGGCGTTCACTTCGGTGGGCCGGGTGCCTCGTTCGCGAGCAGCGCCGCGACCTCGTGGTCGGACAGTTCCGACATCCAGTCGAGCACCGCGTTCACCTCCGGTTCGCCCGCGGCGGCGAGTTGGCGGGCTCGGACCAGCTCGGCGAGCCGGGCGATGGTAAGTCCGCCGCCGAGCAGGTCGGCCACGGGAATGTCCACGCCGAAGGCCGTGCTGACCCGCGCCGCGATGCGGGTGGCCAGCAGGGAATGGCCTCCCGACTCGTAGAAGTCGTCCGTGACGGACGGGTCGGTGTAGCCGACGACCTCGCTCCAGATGGCCGCCAGTCGCTGCTCCACCGGGTCGCGCGGGGCGATCCTGACGTTGCCCTCCGGTGCCAGCCGCTCATCGCTGGTGGTGGCGTCCGGCAGGGCGGTGCGGTCCAGCTTGCCGTGCGGGCCCACCGGCAGCGCCGGCAGCACGGCGAACACGTCGGGCACCATGCCGGTCGGCAGTGCGGCCGACAGGAACTCGCGCAGTTGGGCCAGCGTGGGCGGGTTTCCGGCGGGCACGAGCCACGCGGTGAGCCGCGGTCGGCCATCCGGGCCGGGGCGCGGTTCGACCACGGCCGCGTCGACCAGTGGATGCTGGTGCAGCACCGCTTCGATCTCGCCGGGCTCGATCCGCTGCCCCCGGATCTTCACCTGGCGGTCCACCCGCCCGAGGTACTCCAGGGCACCGTCCGGTCGCATCCGGACCCGGTCGCCGGTCCGGTAGAGCCGCTCGCCACCGCCGAACGGGTCCGGTACGAAACGCTCGGCGGTCTGCCCGGGGCGGCCCAGATAGCCGCGCGCGGGCGCGATCCCGCCGATGTGCAGTTCGCCGGGCACCAGCGGGCCGACCGGGCGGCCGGCCGTGTCCAGCACCCGCAGGCGGGTGCCGGCGATCGGTCGGCCGATCGGGACCCGGGTGCGGGGGTGCTCGGCCGTTTCCACCTGGTGCGCGGTGACGTCGATGGCCGCTTCGGTGGGGCCGTACAGGTTGTCCAGCCGCACGCCGGGCAGCACCTCGTGGCAGCGCCGGGCCAACGCCGGTGGGAGTTCCTCCCCGCTGCACACGATCCGGCGCAGCACGCGCCCGCACCGCGCGGCGGACGGTTCGGCGAGGAACATGTGCAGCATCGACGGCACGAAGTGGCAGGTGGTGACGTGGTGCCGGACGATCGTGTCGGCCAGGTAGGCCGGGTCGCGGTGGCCGTCCGGGCGCGCCAGCACCACCGTGGCGCCGACCGTGAGCGGCCACAGCAGTTCCCATCCTGCGACGTCGAAGCTCACCGGCGTCTTGTGCAGTACCGGCTCGCCGGGCGTGAGCCGGTACTCCCGCTGCATCCACACCAGACGGTTCGCCAGCGCGGCGTGCGTGGTCAGCACGGCCTTGGGTGTCCCGGTCGAGCCGGACGTGTGCAGGATGTTCGCCAGGTGTCCCGGGCGCGGCGGCAGGTCGGCCGCCGCCACGTCCGGCGCCGTGTGGACGATGACGATCGGCTCGTCGTCGACCGGACCATCCATGAGGGACTGTGCCAGTGCGCGTTCGCCGATCAGCGTCCGTACGTTCGCGTCGTGCAGTTGCCCGCGCAGCCTGCCGGCCGGATGTGTCGGATCCAGCGGGAGGTACGCACCGCCCGCCGCCAGTACGGCGCACACCGCCACGACCAGTTCCGGTGACCTGGGCAGGCAGATCGCCACCGGCTGATCCGGTCCGACCCCGTAGCCGCGCAACCGGGTCGCCAGTTCGGTCACCCGGTACCACAGCTCCCGATAACCGAGCGCGCCACCGTCCCACGCCACGGCGGTGATGTCGCCGTGTTCGGCGGCCGCCGCCGCGATCAGCGGGTGGACCAGGCCGTCCGCCAGCGCGGCAGGGCCACCGTCGACCGGTCCGCTGCCGGGTGTCGGCGGCAGGTCCGCGACCGTCGTGGTGGGAGCGTGCAGAGCCGCCGAGAGCAGCGCCGGCAGTGCGGTGCTCACGTGCGCGACGGTGGCGGGGTCCAGCAGGTCGGCCGCGTAGCCGAGGTGACCGGCCAGCCCGCCGTCCGGACGTGGCGACAGGTGCAGCGCGAGCTCGAACTGGGCGCCCAGCGGGGGCGGCTCGAACGGATCGGCGTGCACGCCACCGGCGTCCCAAGGCGCCACCGGCAGGTTCTGGAGCACGAACAGGGCACGCACGAGCGGTGCCCGGCCGCCGTCCGGCCGGTGGCCGCTCGCCCGCACGATGGCGTCGAACGACAGCTCGGGATGTGCCTGGGCGGCCCGGCATCGGGCCGCGACCCGGTCGACCATGGTCGCGAAGTCCAGCTCCGCGGGTCGCGTGTCGATCCGGACAGGCAGGACGTCGGCGAGGAGTCCGACCATGGAGGCGGCACCGGGACGGTCCCGGTTGGCGGTCACCGTGCCGACCACCAGGTCGTCCTGGTCGGCCCAGCGGGCCAGGAACATCCCGAATGCCGCCAGTAGCACCGGAAACAGTGTGATGCCGTGCGCGGCGGCCAGTTCGCGGGCCCGGGTGACCAGTTCCGGCGGCAGTTCCAGCGGCACCGACCCGCCGCGCCAGGTTCCTGCCGGGCCGTGCGTCCGGTCGGCGGGCAGGTCCAGCGGTCGTGCGTCGTGCAGTTCGGCCCGCCAGAACTCCTGTGCCGCCGTCAGCGCCGCCGGTTCGTACACCTGCGGTGTCGCGGGCGGGAGCGCTGTCGTGGCCCTGCCGCCGTAGGCGTCGCCGAGTTGGCGCAGCAGCAGACCGAGGGACCAGCCGTCCAGGACGATGTGGTGGGCCGCCAGGGCAAGGCACCAGTGGTCGGGGCCCAGCCGCAACAACAGCGTGCGTACCAGTGGGCCGGATCCGAGGTCGAACGGTGCGGCGGCGAAGTCCTGGAGCGCGGCGTGGTCGGCGCCGGGCGGTCGGGCGGTGAGATCCACCACGGGCATGGCGGGTGGGGCCGGCGGCCGGGCGATGGTGCGCAGGTTTCCGTCGCTGTCGGTGGTGAAGACGGTGTGGACGCCAGGGCATCCGGTCAGGACGGTGGCGAGACAGTCGCGCAGCAGGTCGACGTCCAGTGCGCCGGTCAGGCGTAGGGCGCCCGCGATGTGGTAGGCGGCGCCGGCACCCATCCGGTCCAGCAGCCACATTCGTTCCTGTGCCGGCGTGGCCAGGTCCGGCGCCGCGACCGGTCGCGGATCGGGCGGCTGTTCGCCGGTGCGCCACTGTGCCGCCAGCTGGTCCGGCGTCCGGCCGGCGAGCAGATCGGCCGCGGTGATCCGGGTACCGCCCGCCGTGCTGATCGTTTCGGCCAGTTGCACCGCACGTAGCGAGTCCAGGCCCTGTGCCACCAGCGGGACGTCACCCACGATCCGGGCCGCCGGCACGTCGAGTATCGCCGCGACGAGTGCCAGCGCCTGATCCGGCTCGGGCGGCCGGTCGTCGGCCGTGCCGGTCGACGATGCCAGCACGGGCAGGGTTCCGGCCTGCCAGCGTCGCCGGCACTCCGATCGGCGGATCTTGCCGCTACTGGTGCGGGGAATGGTGCCCGGCCGGATCAGTACGACCTCGTCCAGGGCCAGACCGTGTTCCTCGGTCACCGCCGCCCGGATCGCCTGGATCACGTTCGGTGCGTCGGCGGCGCGGAATCGCGCGGTCACCTCGTGGACGAGGACCGCTCGTTCGGCGTCGCCGTCGTCCACCGCGAACGCCGCGCCGCGCAGCGGGCGCAGCAGCGGGTGGGACCCTTCCGCGGTCCGCTCGATGTCCTGCGGATGGTGGTTGCGGCCGCGTACCACGATGAGGTCCTTGATCCGGCCCACGACGAACAGCTCACCGTGGTGCCAGCAGCCGAGATCGCCGGTGCGCAGGAACGTCCGGCCGGGCTCGTCGGCGAGCGTGGCGTGGAAGGCCACCGCGGTCTCGGTGGGCCGCCGGTGGTAGCCCAGGGCCACGGTCGGGCCGCTCACCCAGATCTCGCCCACGGTGTCGTCGGGCAACCGGTGCCGTGATTCCGGGTCGACCACCAGCACCGTGTCGCCGCCGTGGGCCCGGCCGCACCCGGTGAGGGTCGTCGCCGGCCCGGCCGTCGCGGCGGCGATGCGGCCACTGTCCAGTTCGGACCGGTCGGCCCGCAGCACGACCGGCCCGGCCGAGCCGGTGACGAAGAGGGTTGCTTCCGCCAGGCCGTAGCACGGGTAGAACGCCGTGCAGTGGAAGCCGGCCGGGCCGAACGCGGTGGCGAAGTCGGACAGCGTGGTGGCCCGGATCGGCTCGGCGCCGACCATCGCGTGCCGCAGCGCGGACAGGTCCAGCGACGCGCGCTGCTCCGGATCGGTGCGCCGGACCGCTTCGGCGTAGGCGAAGTTCGGTGCGGCGGTGATGGTCGCGCCGGTCCGGCTCAGCGCCTGGAGCCACAGCAGTGGACGGCGCAGGAACACCTGCGGGGACTGCACCGTCCCGGGGAACCCGCTGTGGATCGGCTGCAGGATGCCACCGATCAGGCCCATGTCGTGGTAGGGCGGCAGCCAGGACACGCTGCGGCTGTGTTCGTCCAGGTCCAGCGCGTCGCTGATCACGGCCGAGTTGTGGGCCAGGTTGCCGTGGCTGACCAGCACACCCATCGGGGTGCCGGTGGAACCCGATGTGTACTGCAGGAAGGCCACGTCGTCCTGGTCGGGGACACGGACGCGGACCGTCGCCGGGGCCAGGTCTTCCGTTGTCACCCAGCGGATCGGGCGGCCCAGTACGGCCGGGTCGATCGTGGCGAGGGTCGCGGTGTCGGTCAGTGCGAGGTCGGCCTCGGCGTCCTGGGTGATGGCGGTGAGGCGATCCAGTCCCCGGCCGCCGGTCGGTGGGTAGGCCGGCACCGCGATGGCACCGGCGTACAGGCAGCCGAAGAACGCGGCCACGTAGTGCGGGCCGGGTGCGTGCGGCAGCAGGACCCGTTGCCCCGGCTCGCCGTGCGCCATGACCAGCGCGGCGACGGCCATAGCGGCGCGGTCCAGGTCGGCGTAGGTCATGTCGACCGGGTCGGCGTCGGGCAGTTCGAACTCGAAGGCGAGCCGGTCGGGTGTGGCTTCGGCGCGCAGGCGCAGCGTTTCCACGAGGGTGCGCGGATGCGAATCGCGAGTCATGCGGCTCTCCCGGTCAGATCGGATGCAGGCCGGCGAAGTCCAGGCCGGTGCGTTCCGGCCGGCCGAGACGGATGTTCATGCACTGCACGGCGTTGCCGGCGCCACCCTTGACCAGGTTGTCCAGTGCGCCGATCGCGACGACCGTGTCGCCGTCCACCGCGAAGCCGACGTCGCAGTAGTTCGAGCCGATGAGGATCTTCGGCTCCGGCAGCCGGTACAGTCCGCGTCGCTGCGCCACGACGCGGACGAACGGCTCACCCGCGTAGTGGTCGCGGTAGGACCGGCGCACCTCGGCCTCCGACACCGGACCGGCCAACGGCACCCGGCAGACCACCTGGGCACCGCGCACCGCCTCGACACCGGTCGCGGTCATCCGCACGGCGAGACCGGTCGCCTGTCCGACCTCGGCCTCGTGCCGGTGACGGGTCGCCGCGAACACCCGCAGCGCACCGCTGCGTTCGGCGTGCCGGTTGAGCTGGTCGGCGCCGGCACCCGAGCCGCTGGAACCGATCCGGCCGTCCACGGTGACCACGGCACCGGCCGGCACGAGCGGGGCGAGCGGGCGCAGCGCCAGCGTCGCGGCCACCGCCATACAGCCGGGGATGCTGATCAGGTCCGCCGTGGACAGTTCGGTTCGGTGCAGCTCCGGAATGCCGGACACGAACCACGGCAGCAGATCCGGCGCGGTGTGGTCGACACCGTAGTAGCGGTGGAACAGTTCCGGGTCGCGCAACCGGAAGTCCGGCCCCAGATCGATCAGTGTCCTGGTCCGTCGCCGCAACTCGGGCACCACCGCCATCGCGGCGGTACGCGGCGCGGCCAGGAAGACCACGTCCTGCTCGTCCAGCGCCTCGGGCGCGGTGAACGTCAGGTCGGTGCGGGCCCGCAGGTTCGGATGGACCGAGTCGATCCGGCGGCCCGCCCATCGGGTCGACGTCGCCGCCGTCACCTGGACGTCGGGATGGCCGAGCAACAGGCGCAGGAGTTCGCCGCCGATGTAGCCGGACCCGCCGACGACGGCGACACTCGTTCCCATATCATCCTCCTGGTGCGCCGTCCAGAATCTGGCGCGCGGGCGGCCCTGGGGCAGTCGGGAGAAGCACCGACGCCGGCATGAGGAGAGCGATGGTCAGCAGGTTCACCGAACTGGCCGTCGACTGCCACGATCCCGAACGGCTCGCCACGTTCTGGTGCGCCGTGCTCGGCTTCGAGGTGATCGACCGGAACCAGGAGATCGTGGAGATCGCGAGCTGGGAGCCGACGCCGGAACAGGTGCGCAAACAGCAGATGCCGCCCACGATCCTGTTCATCCGGGTACCCGAGGACAAGGTGGTCAAGAACCGGGTGCACCTGGACGTCAGCCCGATCGACCGCACCAGCGCCGAGGAGGTGCGACGGCTGCTCGATCTCGGTGCCCGGCCGGCGGATGTCGGCCAGGGCGAACAGAACTGGACCGTGCTGGCGGACCCGGAGGGCAACGAGTTCTGCGTGCTGCGCAGCCTCGCCGACTAGGACCGTCAGCGCGCCGGGTGCGGGATCAGCCGGTGCCGGTGCAGTTCCTGGTAGAACGGCAGATGGTGGGCCAGATGGCCGGCCAGCACCGGATGATCGACCACGTCGACGTCGTGCGTACCGGTGTCGGCCGTGAAACCGGTGGACGCGCGGACATCGCCGTGCCAGCGCGCCGTCGACCGCCACTCGACGCGGTCTCCCGGTGCCCACGTCAGCGCCTCCGGTAGATACGGGATGCCGATCCGGTCGCAGTAGGCGCGTACCGTCGCCTCGGGGTCCGCCACCAGGTCGTCCGCGTCGATCACGACGGGCCGGCAGGGCGTCAGTTCGGTCACCCGCTGGTACAACTCGTGCAGGTGCGCCACGCCGATCTGGTGCCGTCGCACGTGCGGGTTGAGCGCGTGGTAGGACGCGATGGTGTCCCGGGGGTGTCGGATCAGGAAGGTGTGCACCGCGTCCCGAGCCAGGAAATCCACGTCCGCGAGCGGCCCGGGGTAGCGCTCGTCGGTGGTGTCCTTGAAGAACACCGGCCCGCGCCCGGCCAACGACCGGATCGACGCCAGCAGCGCCCGTTCCGAGTCCACCAGGTGACCGGCCACGTCGGTGTGGCCGAATTCGGCGCGGTTGGAGAACGGCTCGTGCAGCACGTGGAAGTCGCCGCGCTCGGCCATCATCCGGAAGAACGCGGTGGAGCGGCTGCGCGGCAGGCTCCAGAGCGCCACGATCTGGTGCATCCCGTGGCCACCTCCCGGTGCCGGACCGGCCGACGCGGCCAGTTTCCGGCACGGCGGACCGGGCGCGCACGTAGGGGAACTGCCTGACTGGTCCGGGTGGGCGGCCGTTGCGAGCCTTCGACCGGGGTCGCTGTGGCCCCGTCGATGCGTCGACCTTGGAACGGTCTGCCTATGACATCGCTGCGGTTGTGGTCCGATCCCGATGACGCTCGGATGTGGCTGTTGTGCGTGCCGCCCAGCGGCGGTGGCGTGCACCTGTTCCGGGACTGGGCCGGCCTGCTGCCGGCGGCACTGGGCGTCGCGGCGCTGGAACCGCCCGGCCGAGGCACCCGCGCGGCCGAGCCGCTCGCCGACGACGCCGGCGTGCTGACGGCCGCGTTCGCCCGGGACACCGAGTCCCTGCTCGACCGGCCGGTGGTGGTCTTCGGCCACAGCATGGGCGCGATCATCGCCTTCGACATCGTCCGCGAGTTGCGCCGGACCCGGCGCTGGCGGCCCGCCGCGCTGATCCTCGCGGCGAGCGAACCCCCCGACGAGCCACTGTCCTCGGCCGAACCGTCCGACGAGCGGTTGACCGGGTGGCTGCGGGACTGGGGTGGCACGGCGACGGAGTTGCTCGCCGACCCGGAGTACCTGGCCGCGCTGCTGCCGGTCCTGCGCGCTGATCTCGGCATGTTGGCGCGCCGGGTGCACCGCGCCGAGGCGCCGCTGGACTGCCCGCTGCACCTGTACTTCGGGGCCGACGACCCGACCGTCGATCCGGCCGCGGCGGCGTCCGGCTGGGCGCGGCAGACCACGGCCGCTCACACCACGGATGTGTTCCCCGGTGGCCATTTCTTCGTGCGGCAGTCGGTGGCACGCGTGCTCGCCACGCTGGTCGACCAGGTGGACGCGGTCGTGGGCGGACGGCTGCCGCGCACGCCGACCGGTCGGCTGGCGCGGACCCAGGTGTCCGTACCGAATCCAGGAGCGGTGTATGGCTGACGCTGGTGCTACCTCCGGTGCGTACGACATCGCGGGACTGTCTCCGCAGCGCCAGGCCCTGCTGGCCCTGGAACTGGCCCGGCGGCACACGGCGACGGCGGGGGTGCCCCGCCAGGAGCGCCAGGGCGCCGAGCCCACGTTCCCGTTGTCCTACGGGCAGGAACGGCTGTGGTTCCTGGACCAGGCCGATCCGGGGTCGACCGCCTACGTGATGTCCGGCGGGTTGCGGTTGCGCGGTGTGCTGGACCTGGCGGCGTTGCGCGCCGCCCTGACCGAGATCGTGCGCCGGCACGAGGTGTTGCGCACGACGTTCCCGGCCGAGGGCGGCCGCCCGACGCAGCGGATCGGCCCCGTCCGGCCGATCGCCCTGCCGGTCCAGGACATCCGCGCGGCCGACGTGGACCGGGAGCTGGCGGCCGATGCGGGCCGGCCGTTCGACCTGCTGCGCGATCCACTGCTGCGGGCGCGGCTGCTGCGGTGCGCGGCCGAGGACCACGTCCTGGTGCTGAGCATGCACCACATCGCATCGGACGGTTGGTCGCTCGGGGTGCTGGTGCACGAGGTGAGCGTGCTGTACGAGGCGTTCGCGCGAGCAAGGCCGACACCACTGCCGGAACTGGCGGTGCAGTACGCGGACTACGCGGTGTGGCAGCGGGACTGGCTGGCGCGCGGCCGGATGGACGAACAACTGGCGTACTGGCAGGAACGGTTGGCCGATGTCACGGCCATCGAACTGCCCGCCGACCGGGCGCGGTCCGACGTGCGCGGCTGGCACGGCTCGTCGGTGCCGCTGACGATCCCGGCCGCGTTGTACCGGGACGTGGCCACGCTCGGGGGCCGGTCCGGCGCCACCCCGTACATGGTGCTGCTGGCCGTGTTCGCCGTCGTACTGGCCCGCTGGAGCGGGCAGCCGGACGTGCTGATCGGGTCGCCGGTGGCCGGTCGCCGGCACCCCGAACTGGAACCGCTGGTCGGCTTCTTCGTCAACACCCTGCCGATCCGGGTGGACACGTCCGGCAGGCCGTCGTTCGCCGACCTGCTCGCCCGGGTGCGGGCGACGTGCGACGGCGCCTACGGTCACCAGGACGTTCCGTTCGAGAAGGTGGTGGCTGCGGTGCAGCCGGACCGGGCCGGTGCCGCCGTGCCGTTGGTGCAGGTGATGCTGGCGCTGCGGGACGTGCCGATGGCGCGACCGTCGCTGCCCGGCCTCGACGTGACGGTGCTGGACCCGTCGGTGAGCCAGTCGACCAAGTTCGACCTGGCCGTGGACCTCGTACCGGCGCCGGAGGGCACCGTGGCCGGCCGGGTCGAGTTCAGCACCGACCTGTTCGACGCGGCGACCGCGAGCCGGATCGCGGAGGCGTTCCTGCTGGCCCTGACCACGGTGGTGGGCGATCCGGGCCGCTGCGTCGACGAGGTGCCGCTGTTCGCGGCCGAGCGGGACTGGGTGCTGGGCGCCCTGTCCGGCACCGGCGGGGTGGGCGCCGCGGGGACGACGGACCTGCTGCACCAGTTGATCGACCGGCAGGCCGAGGCACGGCCCGGCAGTACCGCGGTGCGCTGCGGCGGCTTCGGGTTGACCTACCGCGAGCTGATCACCAGGGCGAACCGGCTGGCGAGCCACCTGCGGACCCTGGGGGCCGGGCCGGAACGGCTGGTCGGCGTCTGCCTGCCCAGATCGGCGGACATCGTCGTGGCACTGGTGGCGATCCTCAAGGCGGGCGCCGGCTACGTGCCGCTGGATCCGGCGTATCCGCGCGACCGGGTGGCGATGATGGTCGGCGACTCCGGTGTGTCGGTGGTCGTGACCGACCGGCGGATCGCGGACACCGGTCTGCTGCCGGTGGACGGCATCGTGCTGACGAACGACGACCCGGCCGGGGACGACGAGCCGCCGGTCGAGCTGTGCGGACCGCGTTCGCTGTGCTACGTGATCTACACGTCCGGGTCCAGCGGTGTCCCGAAGGGCTCGGCGAACGAGCACGGTGGCGTGGCCAACACACTGCTGGGCCTCAACACGACGCTCGGGCTTACGCCGACCGACCGGATGCTGGCGATCTCGTCGCTGAACTACGACATGTCCGTCTACGAGATCTTCGGCACGTTGCTGGCCGGGGCGTGTGTCGTGGTGTGCCGGGACGACGAGGTCACCGATCCGGAACTGCTGCGCACGCTGGTGCTGGACGAGGGTGTCACGGCGTGGAGTTCCGCGCCCGCGCTGCTGCGCCTGCTGGTGGACCACGCGCACGAGCACGGCGGCCTGCCCGGCTGCCGGCTGCGGCTGGCCACGCTGGGCGGTGACCGGCTGTCGCCCGCGCTCGCCGACCGGCTGCACGAACTGGTGCCCGACGTCCGGCTCTACAACCTCGCCGGCATGACCGAGGTCTCCTACTGCTCGACGTATCACCTGGTCCGCAGGCCCGAACCGGTGCCCGGCCGGATCCCGTGGGGCAGGCCGCTGCCCAACCAGCGCCTCTACGTGCTGGACGACCGGGGCGAGCCGGTGCCGGTCGGGGTGCGCGGCGAGCTGTTCATCGGCGGTGCCGGAGTACGGCGCGGCTACTGGCGCCGGCCGGCACTGACCGCGCGGCGCTTCGTCCCCGATCCGTTCGGCCCCGATCCGGGTGGCCGGCTCTACCGCACCGGCGACGCGGCGCGCTGGCGGGTCAGCGGTGAGCTGGAGTTCCTGGGCCGCCTGGACAACCAGGTCAAGCTGCGCGGGCTGCGGATCGAGCTGGGCGAGGTCGAGCACGCACTCGGCCGGCATCCCCAGGTGCGCGAGGCGGTCGTGGTGCTGCGGACCGACGGCGCGGGCGCGCGCCTGGTCGGTTACGTCAGCACGCGCGGTCCGCTGCCGCCGAGCACCGGCGAACTGCGCCAGCATCTGCTCGGCCGGCTGCCCGAGTACATGGTGCCGTCGGCGTTCGTACTGCTGGACAGCTTTCCGTTGCTGCCCAGTGGAAAGCTCGACCGGGACGCGCTGCCCGAGCCTGCCGGTGTCCGTTCCGAGATGGACGGTGAGTACGTCGAACCGGTGGCACCGCTGGATGTCGTGCTCGCCGGGATCTGGGCCGACGTGCTGGACGTGGACCGGGTCGGCGTGACCGACGAGTTCTTCCAGCTCGGCGGTCACTCGCTGCTCGTCACCCAGGTGGTCTCCCGGATCAAGGATCTGTTCCGGGTGACGCTCTCGGTCCGCGACTTCCTCGCCGCCGGCACCATCACCGGACTGGCCAGCACGTTGCGGGCCGAGGCGGCCGGCAACGGCGGGGACGTCGACCGCACCGCGCGGCTGGTGCTGGAGGTCGGCGCGATGGACGAGTCGCAGGTGCGGGGGAGGCTGGCCGATGAGCTCCGGTGACGGGTTGACCCGGCTCGCCCGGATGACCGCCGACCAGCGCCGGTTGCTCGACCGGCTGCTGGACGGGCCGTCCGACGCGATCGCGCGGGTCACCGACCGGTCGCGGGTGCGGCTGTCGGCCGCGCAACGGCGGATCTGGTTCTTCGAGCGGTTGCGGGCCGGTTCGCCGCTGTACGTGATCAGTGGCGCCGCCCGCCTGCGCGGCACGCTGGATCTCCCGGTGCTCCGCCGCTGCCTGGACGAGGTGGTCCGCCGGCACGAGGCGCTGCGCACCACGTTTCACGGCGACGCGGAGCCGTGGGCCCGCATCGGCGACCCGGTCGGCGTCCCGCTGGACGTGGTGGACCTGACGGACGTTCCCGAGCCGGACCGGACCGCTCAGGTGAGCGACCTGTTGGGCCGCGCCGCCCGCCGGCCGTTCGACCTGTCCCGGGACCTGCTGTTGCGGGCCATCCTGTTGCGGGTCGCGCCGGACGAGTACCTGTGCCAGTTCTCGATGCACCACATCGCCGCCGACGGCTGGTCGCTGGGCGTGCTGGTGCGCGAGATCGGCGCGCTGTATCCGGCGTTCGCGGCCGGCCTGCCGTCACCGCTGCCCGAACTGGCGGTGCAGTACCCGGACTTCGCGGCCTGGCAGGACGATCGGTCCGCCGAACCGGCCCAGGCCGCGGCCGTGCGGGACGTGGTGTCGGCGCTGGCCGGCGCGGTGCCGGCGGACCTGCCGACCGACCGGCCGCGCCGCGGGTCGGAGTCCTTCGGCGGCGGATGGGTACCGGTGGACCTCCCGGCCGGCGTGGTGGCCGGCATCCACCGGCTGGCCGCCGAACAGCGGGCCACGCCGTACATGGTGCTGTGCGCCGCGCTCGCCGTCGTCCTGTCCCGGTTCAGCGGCGGTCAACGCGACGTCGTGCTGGGCTGCGCGGTGGCCGGCCGAGATCGGGTCGAGCTGGAACCGATGATCGGCTTCTTCGTCAACACCCTGGCGCTGCGGCTGGACCTGAGCGGTGATCCGTCGTTCCGCGCCGTCGTCGACCGGGCACGGACCGCGTGCCTGGACGGCTACGCACACCAGGACGTCCCGTTCGACCGCGTGGTGGAACAGCTGCACCCGGAACGCGATCCGGCCGCCCGGGTGCCGCTGGTCCGGCACATGCTGGTGTTGCACACCACTGCCCGGCCGGAGTTGCGACTGTCCGGACTGGACATCACGGTGCTGCCGCTGCAGACCGGGACGGCCAAGTTCGAGCTCCAGTTCGAGCTCACCCCGGCCGACGACGGCACGTTGACCGGCTGGATCGAGTACGCCACCGACCTGTTCGACGAGTCGACCGTCCAGCGTGTCGCGACCGCGTTCCGGTCGCTGGCGGCCGCGATCGTCGACCCGGACGTCCCGATAACCGAACTGCCCCTGCTGTCCTCGGACGACCGGGCCGCGGTGCTGCGCTGGAGCGGGGCCGGCACCGGCCCGGCGGGCGGTGGCTGCCTGCATCACCTGGTCGAGGCGACGGCCGACCGGGTGCCGGACGCGCCGGCCCTGGTGTCCCGCGATACGACGCTGACCTACCGCGACCTGGAGTCGCGCGCGAACCGGATCGCCCACCTGCTGCGGGCGGCCGGCGTCGGCGTCGAGGACGTCGTCGGGCTCTGCCTGCCGCGCTCGGCCGACGCCGTCGTGGCCATGCTGGGAGTGCTCAAGGCCGGCGGGACCTACCTGCCGCTGGACCCGAGCCATCCGGCGCGACGCCTCGCCGCACTGGCCGAGGACGCCGGGGCCCGGGTGATCATCACGTCGGCGCGCCACGATCCGGACCTCGGGATCACCACGCTGGACGTCGATGCGGGCGGGCCGGACCACCGGCCGGTCGTCGCGGTGTCGCCGGACAACGCCGCCTACGTCCTCCACACGTCCGGTTCGACCGGCAGCCCGAAGGGCGCGGTCAACCAGCACGCGGCCGTGGCCAACCGGATCCGGTGGATGCAGGACGCGTACCGGCTCGGTCCGCACGAGGCGGTGCTGCACAAGACGCCGCTGGGTTTCGACGTGTCGGGCTGGGAGTGGTTGTGGCCGCTGGCGGTGGGCGCCCGCGTCGTGGTCGCCGAGCCGGACGCACATCGCGATCCGGCGCGCATCGCCGAGCTGATCACCCGGTACGGCGTCACCACGTGCCACTTCGTGCCGTCGATGCTGCGCGCGTTCCTGGCCGACCCGGCGGCGGTGGAGTGCACGTCGGCGCTCCGGCGGATCGTGTGCAGCGGCGAGGAACTGCCACCCGATCTGGCGCGCCGGACGCTGCGACTGTTCCCGGACACCGAGCTGCACAACCTGTACGGCCCCACCGAGGCCGCGATCGACGTCACGGCGTGGCCGGTGCCGGCGACCGAGGCGCCGGAGCACACCGCCCGGCTACCGATCGGGTTCCCGATCGCGGGCGCCCGGTTGTACGTGGTGGACGAGCAGTTCCGCCCGACACCACCCGGCGTGCCTGGTGAGCTGTGCATCGGCGGGTTGCCGGTGTGCCGGGGGTATCTGGGTCGGCCTGCCCTCACCGCGCAACGGTTCGTGCCCGACCCGTTCGAGCACGGGCAGCGGCTGTACCGCACCGGCGACCGGGCCCGGTGGCTGGCCGACGGCGCCATCGACTTCCTCGGGCGGCTGGACCAGCAGGTCAAGATCCGCGGGCAGCGCGTCGAACCGGCCGAGGTGGCTGCGGCGTTCATCGACCATCCCGCGGTCGAGCACGCGGTGGTCCGCCCCTACCGGGACGCCGACGACGTCCGCCTCGCGGCCTACGTCAGCCTCCGGTCCGACGATGTCACGTCGCTGCTGACCGTGGCCGAGCAGGTGCAGCGGTGGCGGGAGGTGTTCGACGACACGTACGGCCGGCCGGCCGACCGCGAACCGGACCTGGCCGGCTGGGTGGACTCCTATACCGGCCAACCGATTCCCGCGCCGGAGATGCGCGCGTGGCTGGACGAGACCGTGGACCGGGTCCTGGCGCTGCGGCCGGGCCGCGTGCTGGAGATCGGCTGCGGCATCGGACTGCTGGCGCAGCGGATCGTGCCGCACTGCACGTACTACTGCGGCACCGAGATCTCCGGGGTGGCGATCGCCGCCATCCGCGCGGCACTGGGTGAGGACGACGCGGTCGACCTGCTTCAGCTGCCGGCGGACGACTTCACGCCGTGGGCGCCGGGCAGCTTCGACACCGTGGTGCTCAACTCGGTGACGCAGTACCTGCCCGACGTGGACTACCTGGTCGACGTGCTGCGCGGCGCGATGGCCGTGCTGCGGCCCGGCGGCCACCTGTTCGTCGGCGACGTCCGCAGCCTGCCGCTGCTGCCGGCACTGCACTGCTCCATCCTGGCCGACCGGCTGTCGCCGGGCACACCGGTGGCCACGCTGCGCCGCCGGATGTCCCGCCAGCTCGCCGCAGAGGAGGAACTGGCCGTCCATCCCGCGCTGTTCCCGGCCGTCGCCGTGGATGCCGACGTGGCCCTGCTGGCGAAGTCGTCGCCCCACCGCAACGAGCTGACCCGCTTCCGCTACGACGCGATCATCACCGTCGGCGCGCCGGCCGACCACGATCTCACCGGCTGGCTGCGCTGGCCGTCGTCCGCGCCGGCCGGCGGGTCGTACGGCCTGCTGGACGTGCCGGATGCCCGGGTGGCGGCGGATCTGCACGCACTCCGGCTGGTCGAGCAGGGCACGGACGACCCTGCGACGGTGGGCGAACTGCGCGGCGCGGCGCGGAGACTGGCCGAGGACACCGCGACCGAACCGGCGACGTTCCCGTCGCGGCCGGTGCCGCACCTGGGTGCCGCGCCGGGGCTGCTGGACGTCGAGTTCCGGGCCGACGGTCACCCGCTGGGCCATCGCGTGGTACCCGGGCCGGACGGCCGCGCCGCCGGGTGGGCCGCCTATGCCAACGATCCGCGCGCCGCCGCCGGCCGCAGGCTCGTCACGGCCGAGTTGCGGGCGCACGCGCAGCGGACACTGCCCTCGCACATGGTGCCGTCGTGGATCGTCGTGCTCCCGGACTGGCCGGTGGGCGCCAACGGCAAGCTGGACCTCGCCGCGCTGCCGGCGCTGGACGAGCTGCGGCCGTCCGTCGACACCGGATACGTCGCGCCGCGCACTGGCACCGAACGCGCGGTGGCCGCCGTCTGGCAGGACGTGCTCGGCGTCGACCGGATCGGTGTGCACGACGACTTCTTCGCGCTGGGCGGGCATTCGCTGCTCGCGGTGCAACTGGTGAGCCGGCTGCGGACGGCACTGGGCCGCGAACTGCCGCTGGGGCAGCTGCTGGCGGCGCCGACCGTCGCCGTCGTGGCGGCCGCGCTGGACGCGGCCGGGCCGCCGCCGTCGAAGCCGGTGCCGATCGGCCGGACCGAACGCGTACGCCACCGGCCGTCGCGGTCGAAGGAGAGTGATCGGAGTGTCCGTTGACGTACTGACACCACCGGACCGGATCGCCCGCGCCACGGCGTGGGGCAGAGTGCTCGCCGCGGACGACGTCGTGGTGGTGCGGGCGGCGGAACTCACCGGCCTGTTCGCGACCGAGGCCGTCGTCCGGCTGGCCCGGTGCTGGGAGCTGCTGGGACCGGACGAGGCGCTGGTCGACGGTGGCACCTACCGGTACCGACGGTACGGGCGGCTCCGCGCGGAGCGCGACGCACCGGGTCACTGGCGGTTCACGCCGCTGCCCCACGTCCCGTTCCGCCAGTCGGCCGAGCACGTCCCGCACTACGGCGGCAGGGCACGGATGTTCGGTCCGATCCCGCCCACCGAGTTGCTGGACCCGACGTTGGTCGGGCTGGTCGCGGCGGACCTGGACATCGCCGGACACGTGGCCACGGACGTGCGGGCCTGGGAGATCGGGCTGCACATGGTGCGGGTGGTCGCGGTAGAGGGCGCACCGGGCAGCCCGACCCCGGAGAGCCGCCACCGCGACGGCCACGACTTCGTCGGCATGCACCTGCTGAACCGGACCGGGTGTACCGGCGGGTCGTCCACGATCTACCCGGCCGGGCGGCCACCGGTGCGCCTGACCATGACCGACCGGCTGGACACGATCATCGTGGTCGATCCCCGGCTGACGCACGAGGTCTCCCCGGTGTCCGCCACCGACCACGTCGGGGTGCGGGACATGTTGCTGGTGGACCTCAATGCGCGCTGACCGCTGGGCCGAGGACGCGCTGGCCACGCTGCGCGGGCTGGTGGCCATCCCGTCGCCCAGCGGCGACGAACGGCGGGCGGCCGGGTGGCTCGCGGACCGGATGACGGCGCTGGGCTACCGCACCGGGATCGACGCGGTCGGCAACGTCGTCGGCGAACTCGGCAGTGGTCGCACGACGATCATGATGGTCGGCCACATCGACACGGTTCCCGGCGAGCTCCCGGTGCGGCAGGCCGGCGACGTGTTGTTCGGCCGCGGGTCGGTGGACGCCAAGGGCCCGCTGGCGGCCATGGTGCACGCCGGGGCCCGCGCCGCCGCCGAACTGACCGACGCGAGGTTGGTCGTGATCGGTGCCGTGGACGAGGAACGGGTGTCCCGGGGTGCCCGGTACCTGTGCGCCAGCATGGACCGGCCGGACGTCCTGCTGATCGGCGAGCCGAGCGGTGTCGCGTCGGTCGTGGTCGGCTACAAGGGCATGCTGAGGTTCGAGTACCGGGTGCGCCGGCCGCCGGCACACAGCAGCAGCCCGGCGGAACGGGCCGTCGAGGTGGCGGCCGACGTGTGGCTCTCCACGCGCGGCACGCTCGTCGCCGACGGCCCGGACCTGTCCGCGTTCCGCCGGGCGATCCCGGCGTTGCTCGCGCTGGACGGTGATCCGACCTCGGCGCGGGCCCGGATCGCCTGCCGCACACCGGAGGGGTTCAACGTAGAGTCCTTTCTGGACCGGGTGCGCGGCCTGGCCGACGGCGGTGAGATCACCGTGCTGGAGCGGGTGCCAGCGGTGCGCACCAGCCGGGCCGATCCGCTGGTGCGCGCGCTCACCTCGGCGGTGCGCCGGGTGGCCGGGGTGGCCACCGCCAAGGTCAAGCTCGGCACGTCCGACATGAACGTGCTCGTGCCGCACTGGGGCGTGCCCGCGGTCGCGTACGGCCCGGGCGACTCCGCGCTCGACCACACCGACGACGAACACCTGCGGCTGGACGAGTACCTGCTCGCCATCGACGTGCTGACCGAGGCGCTGCCGGCGATCGCGGCCGTTCCGGCCGGGTTCCGGGCGAGCGCGATGGGAGGGTGATGATGAACGCCACTGCCGGCCGGCCGATCGCCGTTGTCGCGTCCCGGATCCGACTCGAGGAGAAACTGCTGCTCGCCGAGTTGGCCCGCCGCGGTGTCGCGTTCGAGGTGCTGGACGCGCGGCGGGCGGTGTTCACCGGTGCCGGCGAACCACCGTACCGGGGCGCGGTGAACCGGGAGATCTCGCACACCCGGGGCACCTACGCGACCTGGCTGCTGGAGAGCGCGGGTGTCCCGGTGGTCAACAGCTCCGCGATCGGGTCGGTGTGCGGGGACAAGCTGCGCACCACGCTGGCCCTGCAGGCGGCCAAGCTGCCGGTGCCCCACTGGCTGGTCACGCTGACCCCGGAGGCGGCACTGGACGCACTGGCGGATTTCGGCTATCCGGCGGTGGTCAAGCCGGTGATCGGGTCGTGGGGCAGGCTGGCCGCCCGGCTGGACTGCCGGGAGACGGCTGAAGCCGTGCTGGAACACCGCACCGCGCTGCCGAATCCGGTCAACCAGGTCACCTACGTCCAGGAGTACATCGACAAGCCGGACCGCGACATCAAGGCGTACGTGATGGGCGGCGAGGTGATCGGGGCGATCTACAAGACGTCCACCGAGTGGCGGACGAACACCAAACGCGGTGGCCGGCCGCTGGTGTGCCCGCTGGACGACGACCTGGTCGACCTGCTGACCGCGGCGGCGGCCGCGATCGGGGACGGGGTGCTGGGCATCGACGTGTTGGAACACCGGGACGGCACCCGTTACGTCAACGAGGTCAACCACACCCCGGAGTTCCACGGTGCCATCGAAGTCCTGGGCGTCGACCTGGTCGCCCGCTACGTCGACCACGTGCTCGACCGGCTGCGGGAGGACGTGTGAGCACCGGGAAGCTGGCGCTGTTCGGCGGCCGCCGGGCCCTGCCGCCGGACCGGGTGGACCCGTCGTCGGTGGCCTGGCCGGTGGTGACCGACGCGGAACGCGCCGCCGTGCTGCGGGTGCTGGACAGCGGGCGGTTCACGTCGAACAACCCGGGCGACGGCGAGGTGCAGCTGCTGGAACGGGAATGGGCGGCACAGGTCGGCACCGCCCACGCGGCCGCGCTGGCCAGCGGCACCGACGCCCTGGAACTGGCCATGGCCGCAGCCGGGATCGAACCGGGGGCGGAGGTGCTCGTGCCCGCACTGTCGTTCATCGCCAGTGCGGTCGCCGCGGTGCGCCGGTTCCTGGTCCCGGTCTTCGTGGACATCGACCCGGTGACGTTCACGATCGACCCGGCGGCCGCCCGCGCCGCGATCACCAGCCGCACCCGCGCGATCATCGCCGTGCACCTGCACGGTCTGCCGTGCGACATGGCGGAACTGCGCGCCCTCGCCGATCGGCACCACCTGTTGTTGGTCGAGGACGCGGCCCAGGCGCACACGGCGCGCTACCGCGGCCGGGCGGCCGGCGCGTTGGGCGATGTCGCCGCCTTCAGCCTCAACGTGGTGAAGAACCTGCCGACCTGCGGTGAGGGCGGCCTGCTCAACACCGACGACACCCAGCTGCACCGCACGGTCCTGCGCCATCGCCAGTTCGGCGAGGAACTGGAGGGGCGGGCCAAACGCGACTACATCTCCCGGGAGCTGGCCGGCAACGCCAAGCTCAGCGCGGTACAGGCAGCGTTCACCCGGTGCCAGTTGGCCCGGCTGCCGGCCTACCACACCGCGCGGGACCGCAACGTCCGCGCACTGCTGGCCCGGCTGGCGGCGCTGCCCGGACTGCGGGTGCCGCACTGCCCGGACGACCGCACGCATGCCTGGCACATCCTGCGTTTCCGGTTCGACCCGGACGGCATGGGGATCGCGGCGGAGCCGGGCGCGGTGCGTGCCGTGCTGGAGCGCGCGCTGCGGGCCGAAGGCGTGCCCGTGCAGCAGTACCAGCGGGTGCCACTGCCGATGCAGCAGGCGTTCCGCACCCGGGCCGGATTCGGCGGTTACCCGTGGCGGCTGCCCGGCGCCGACCGGCCGCCGGAGCGTCCGCAGGACTACCCGAACACGCTGGCCGTGCTGTCCGACTCGCTCACCCTGCAACGCTGGCACCTCAACCCGGCGGCCGGTCCGATGCTGGAGCGCTGTGCCGACGCGTTCGAGAAGGTGTGGCAGCACCTGGACACCATCGGCGACGTCGCCCGCGCGATGGAGTACGTGCCGCCGTGGGGGCAACCGGCGGAGGTGACCGGTTGACCGAGGTCGAGGACCTGGCGGCGCGGGCGTACCGCGTGCGCGAGCGGATCCTGGCGATGGGCAGCGGGCCGGAGGGCGCGCACCTGGGCGGCGGCCTGTCCGCGACGGACCTGCTGATCGTCCTCTACGGACATGTGTTGCGGGTGCGGCCGGACCAGCCGGACTGGCCGGACCGGGACTGGTTCGTGCTCAGCAAGGGGCATGCGGCGGCCGCGCTGTACGCGGTGCTCGCGGAGTTCGGTTTCTTCCCGATCGAGGAATGCGACGGCTACGCGCGGCCGGGCAGCCGGCTGGCCGGCCATCCGCTGCGCACGGTGCCCGGCGTCGAGCTGCCGACCGGGTCGTTGGGCCACGGGCTGTCGCTGGGCTGTGGCGCGGCCATCGCGGCCCGCAGGCTCGGCCGGCCGTCCCGCGCGGTCGTGCTGCTCGGTGACGGCGAGCTGCAGGAGGGTTCGGTGTGGGAGGCGGCGATGACGGCCGCCGGGCAGGGACTGGACAACCTGGTGGCGATCGTGGACCGCAACGGTTGGCAGATCACCGGACGCACCGAGGACTGCGTGCCGCTGGAACCGCTCGCCGATCGCTGGCGTGCGTTCGGGTGGGCGGTGCGCGAGGTGGACGGGCACGACATCGCCGCCCTGATGTCCACATTCGACAGTCTGCCGGCCGCGGCCGGGCGGCCGACCATGGTGCTCGCCCGCACGCTCAAGGGAGCCGGTGTGCCGATGCTGGAGGACCGCAAGAAGAGCCACTACGTGAAGCTGACGCCGAAACTGTACGCCAAGGCGTTGGCCGGCCTGCGCAACCGCAAGGAGCGACTGGTATGACGGACACCGTTGTCGCCCCGGAGTGGGCGGCGCGCTATGCGGGGCCCGCACGCGAGGTGTGCCGTGCCGCGCTGCTCGACCTGGCACGCGCCGACTCCCGCGTGATGTGTCTGGACTCCGATGTCGGCGGTCTGGAGGACCTGTTCGCCGAACTGCCGGATCAGTACGTCAACGTAGGGATCGCCGAGGCCAACCTGATCGGCGTCGCCGCCGGCATGGCCGCCGCCGGCCTCGTCCCGTACGCGCACACGCTGAGCAGCTTCGCCGCGGCGCGGGCCGCCGAGCAGATCAAGGTCGACGTGGCGGGCAACAACCTGCCGGTGCGGATCGTGGTCACGCACGGCGGGCTGTCCGCGGGCCACTACGGCCCGACCCACCACGCGGTCGAGGACCTGGCCATCATGCGCACCATGCCCGATCTCACCGTGCTGGTACCGGCCGACGCGGTCGAGGCCGAGCAGGCGATGCTGGCGTCGGCGCGGCTGCCCGGCCCGGTGTTCCTGCGACTGGGCCGGGGCGCGACACCACTGGTGTACGCCGAGCCGCCCGCGTTCCGGGTCGGCCGGGCCGTCGAGCTCCGCGCCGGCGACGACGTCACCCTGATGGCCACCGGCCCGCACCCGGTGCTGATGGCGTTGGCGGCGGCGGATCTGCTGGCCGCCGACGGAGTGCGCTCGACCGTGCTGAACGTGCACACGGTCAAACCGCTGGACTCGGCGGCCGTCCGGCGGGCCGCGGCGCGGACGGCCGGGATCGTCACCGTCGAGGACCACCTGGTGGTCGGCGGTCTCGGCGGGGCCGTGGCTGAGACGGTGTCGGCGCACCGGCCGTGCCCGGTGCGCCGGGTGGGCGTGCCGGACCGGTTCAGCGACCTGGTCGGCGACGAGCTGACCCTGTTGACCGCCGCGGGCATCACTCCGGCCGCGATCGCCACCGAAGCGCTGGCGATCGTCCGGGACCGGTCAGTCCGTCGGTAGCGGGTCCGGTTCGGCCTGGACGAGCACCGGGCCGAGCGACCGCACCGGCCGGGCGGCCAGCGGTGTCACCGCCACGACCAGCACGGCCGCCGCCACCCACAGGGTGGTGTGTGCGCCCAACCGGTCCGCCAGCGCACCGCCGACCAGCGCGCCCACCGGGATCGCGCCGAAGTTCACCATCTGGTAGCTGCCGTTCATCTTGCGGTGCAGTGCGACCGGCGTCAGCAGCTGGCGCACGGTCGTGGCCACCACGCCACCGACGCCGCTGCCGATCAGGCCGACCAGCAAGGTGAGGGCGAACCACACCACCGTCACCGTGCGGCCGCCATGCGCCAGCGGCAGGAACCAGAAGGCGTTCACGCACAGGCCGAGTGCGCCCAGCATCGCGCGTCCGTGGCCCAGCCTGCGGATCAGTGCGGGCGCGGCCAGCGAACCCAGCACCGCGCCCACCCCGCCGCACAGCAGCACGACGCCGTACGCGCCGCCGCCGAACCCCAGGTCGCGCACGAAGTACAGCAGAACGGCGACGCTGAGCACCTGGACGGCCGCGTTGAACAGCGCGGCGTGGATCGCGATCCACCGCACCGGCGGGGTGCCGAACACCGTGCGCAGGCCATCGGCCAGTTCCGCGCGCAGATCGCGCCCGGGCGGCGGCCGGTGGGCCGGTTCGCGATGCCGGATGCGCAGTACGGTGGCCACGCAGAACACGTATGTCGCGCCGTCGACGATCAGCGCGAACGGGGCACCCACCGCACCGGTCAGCAGGCCGGCCAGGCCGGGGCCGGCCGTGATGCCCACCGCGATCCCGATGCCGAGCCTGCTGTTGGCCGTGGCCAGCCGGTCCGCGCGCACGAGTTGGGGCACCAGCGTGAGCTTGGCGATCTCCGCGGTGACCGTGGCCGCGCCGCCCAGCACCGCGATGACGTACAGCTGGGTCAGGCTCAGCCGGCCCGCCGCAGCGAGCAACGGCACCGACAACACGAGAACCGCGCACCCCAGGTTCGTCGCCACCAGCACCGAGCGCAGTGACCGCCGTTCCAGCCACACCCCTGCCGCCAGCGGCACCAGCAGGAACGGCAGCGTGTAGAGCGCCTGCAGCGGCCCGATCTGGCCACCCCCGGCCCGTAGGGCGACGACGGCGAGGTACGGCAACGCGAACAAGGTGATCTGCGAACCGATCTGGGACACGATGTCCCCGGTCCACAACAACCGGAAGTCGCTCTCATCCCCACGCATCGGATCCCACGGTGCCGCCCGCCCCCGGCGCGGACGAGTCGGTGGAAGTCCGGACAGCCGCCGGGCCCGTCGGTGCGCGACAGTGGCGCCAGAGCGAACACAAGGTTAGGGGCAGGGATGACGCAGCAGACCGTCGATTTCAGCCTGAGCTCGGACGA
The DNA here is from genome assembly GCA_036273855.1 of Pseudonocardiaceae bacterium. Taxonomy (GTDB): domain Bacteria; phylum Actinomycetota; class Actinomycetes; order Mycobacteriales; family Pseudonocardiaceae; genus DATEPR01. The sequence goes on along the minus strand of DASUGU010000142.1, from coordinate 135,515 downwards.
GCTCGAACGGTTCGGCCGCGACGGGTTCATCGGACCGTTCGACCTGTACGAACCGGACGAGATGGAGCGGCACCTGCGGGCGCTGCGCCCGAAGCTGATGGACTCGACGACCTCGATCTACAGCAGGGACAGGGCCATCTCGGGCAGCACCAACCTGGCCAACTACGACCGCCATCTGGACATCGATTTCCTCGCCGACCACATCACCCGGCCGGAGATCGTGAACCGGGTGTCGAGCATTCTCGGCCCGGACACGCTGTGCTGGCGCACCGAGTTCTTCCCCAAGTACCCGGGGGACGAGGGCACCGACTGGCACCAGGCGGACAACTTCTCCAACGTGGCCGGCTCGAAGCAGCCACAGATCGTGTGGCCGAACGACGCCGACTTCGGCGGCACCATCACCGTGTGGGCCGCCTTCACCGACGCGCCGATCGAGACCGGCTGCCTGCAGTTCATCCCCGGCTCACACAAGACCATGAACTACGACGAGTCGAAGACGATGGTGTACGACCCGGATTCCATCAACCGGGTGGAGAAGAACGGTGTGCGCCGCGGCTTCTTCGGCTACGACTACCGGCAGTTGCAGAAGGATCCCAACTGGTCGCCGGACGAGTCGAAGGCCGTGTCCCAGGAGATGCGGCAGGGCCAGTTCATCATCTTCTGGTCGACGCTGATGCACGCGTCCCATCCACACCTGGGCAGGACCAACCGGATGCGGCTGGGCTTCGCGGCGCGCTACCTGCCGACCTCCGTGCGGGTGTACCCGTACTCGACCGAGCTGGAGGAGTTCGGTGGCGAGGCCGATCTCGCGCGGTTCGGCAACGTCCTGGTGTCCGGCAAGGACGAATACGGCCACAACCGCTTCGTCGATCGCACCGTGTCCGGTCACGTCTTCCGCGCGTGGTGAGAAACGGGTTGACATGAACGAGCTACAGAGCAGCGAGCAGATCGAGGCATGGCTGGTCGACGCCTGCCGGCAACTCGGTGTCCCGGTGACCAGCGGCGCGGACGACCTGTTCGACGCAGGCGCCAACTCGCTCACCGTGGTGCGGCTGATCGCCCGGATCGACGCCGAGTTCGGCCCGGACACGCTCGCGCCGGACGATCTGTTCCGGTGCGCCGACCTCCGCGAGATCGCGGACCTCCTGTGGCGGGCCAGGACCCGGGTCGACTCGCTGACCGACGGCTAGGACCGGGTTGTGCCGTCCGATCCGGACACGTGGCTGGTGCCGATCAGCCGGTCGGCAGGTCCGCCGCGGCTCACCCTGGTCTGCCTCGCCTACGCCGGTGGCAACCCGGACAACTTCAAGGCGTGGGCCGACGGGATGCCGTCGGGCGTCGAGCTGGTGGCGGTCCGGCTGCCCGGCCACGGCCGGCGGATCGGCGAGCAGCGCTATCGGGACTGGGACCGGTTGGTCTCGGACACGTTCGCCGCGCTGTCGCCGCTGCTGTCCCGCGACCACGCGCTGTTCGGGCACAGCTTCGGCGGCCGGCTGGCCTACGAGCTGACCCACCGCGCGACGGTCGAGTATCCCGGCCGGACGAAGCGGCTGTTCGTGGCGGGCTGTCGCAGCCCGGACTTCCCGCAGACCCGGCCGTACATGCACGACCTGACGGACGACGGCTTCCGGCACGCGGTCGGCGCCATGGGCGGCACGCCGGCCGAGATCCTGTCCGACCGGTTGCTGATGCGGGTGCTGCTGCCGGTCGTCCGGGACGAGATCCGGCTGGCCGAACTGTGGGGGGACCGGCACGGGAGACCCGTGGCCGTGCCGATCACCGCGATCCACGGCCGGGACGACCCGATCGACCCGGCCGCGAGCATGGCCGGCTGGCCCGCGTTCGGCGGGCCGGGCAGCGAGGTGGTCGAGACGGCCGGTGGCCACTTCTTCCTGGACACGCACGTGGCGCCGTTGCTGGAGATCATCAACGCGAGACTGGAGGTGTCGGATGCGCGGGCTGCGCGCTGACCGTCGGGCGCTGGCGATCCACGCCGCCGTCAACACGACCTCCGTGCCCTATCCCGCCGACAGCACCGTCCAGGAGCTGTTCGCGGCGACCGTGCGGCGCCGTCCCGATGCCTGTGCGGTCGTCGGCGTAGACCGCGCGCTGCGGTACGCCGAACTCGACCGGCTCGCCGACGGGGTGGCCGCGCTGCTGCGGGCCGAGGGGGCGCGGCCGGGCGACGTGGTCGGGATCTGCGCCGACCGGTCACCCGAGTTGATCATCGCCCTGGTGGCGATCGTCAAGTGCGGCTGCGCCTACCTGCCGTTCGACCGGTCGTGGCCGGACGAACGGCTGCACGGTGTGTTCCTCCGCGCCGCGTGCCGCCTGGTGCTCACCGACCGGCCGGCCGAGCTGTCCGGCCGGTTCCCGGACCGCCGGATCGTGCCGCTGACCCGGCTGTGGCACACCGCAGCCGGCCCGGGGCCGACGACCCCTGGCCGGCCGGACGACATCGCGTACATCAACTTCACCTCCGGTTCGACCGGGCAGCCCAAGGGCGTGCCGATCACGCATCGCGCCGTCGCCCGGCTCACGCACGGCTCCCGGTACGCCCGGCTGGACCGGGACACGGTGCTGCTGCACATGGCACCGGTCCATTTCGACGCGGCGACCTTCGAGATCTGGGGCGCGCTGCTGTGCGGCGGCACGTGCGTGCTGTATCCGGCCACCCTCCCGCGCATCTCCGAGCTCGGCCGGCTGCTGCGGGAGAACCGCGTGACGGTCGTGTTCCTGACGACCGCGCTGTTCAACGTCATCCTGGACGAGGCACCGGAGATCCTGGACACCGTGCCGACCGTGCTGACCGGCGGCGAGGCACACTCGCTCACGCACATGGACCGCGCGGTGCGCCGGTACGGTCCGGACAAGGTGGTCAGTGTCTACGGACCGACCGAGTGCACCACGTTCGCCACGTACCACCCGGTCCGGCGGCTCGATCCGGCGCTGCCCGCGTTGCCGATCGGCCTGCCCATCCAGAACACCCGGCTGTACCTGGTCGCCGACGACCGCCTCTGCGCGCCCGGTGAGCCGGGCGAGATCTGTCTCGCCGGTCCCGGCCTGACGCCGGGTTATCTCGGCATGCCGGACGCCACCCGGACGTCATTCGCGGACCGCGAGATCGGCGGTGTCGCGGAACGGCTGTACCGCACCGGCGATCGCGGCTACCTGCTCGACGACGGCAACGTGGTGTTCCAGGGGCGCCTGGACGACCAGGTGAAGATCAACGGCCACCGGATCGAACTCGGTGAGATCGCCCACTTCCTGGACCGGCATCCCGACGTCCGGCAGTGCTTCGTCACGGTCACCGCCGACCCGGCGGGACAGCGGTCGCTGGTGGCGTTCGTGGTGCCGGACGGGCCGGGGTGCACGCCGCAGGCGATCCGCGACCAGCTGCGCGTCCGACTGCCGGAGTACATGGTCCCGGCCACGATCGTGCTGCGGGACTCGCTGCCGCTGTCGGGCACCGGCAAGGTGGACCGCGGCAGCCTACTGGCGGCGGCCCGGTCATGACCGCCCGCGACGAGTGCGCGACACCGTGCCTGACGGCGGAACACGCCGCGTTCCGCGCGCGGGTACGGGAGGACCTGGACCGCATCGTCGGCCGGCACGCGACGGAATGGGAGCAGGCCAGGCACATCCCGAGGGAGGGCTGGCACGAGCTGGGTGCGGCGGGACTGCTGTCCTTGGCCCATGCGGGCGAGGGCTTCCTGTGCAGTGCCATCTTCCTGGAGGAACTGGGGGCCACCGGTTACGCCGGAATCCGGGCCGCCGTCGGGGTGCACGCCTATCTCGCACTGTCCTATCTGGAACTGTTCGGCACGCCGGAACAGCGCCGCACCTACCTGGCTCCGGCCAGGCGCGGCGAACGGATCGCCGCGCTCGCCATCACCGAGGCAGTGTCCGGTTCGGACCTGCGGCACATCCGGACGACGGCGGAACCGGAGCCGGACGGCGGGTACCTGGTGAAGGGTGAGAAGTCCTACGTGGCCAACGGCTGCCAGGCCGACTTCTTCGTCATGCTCACCAGGACCCGGCCGGGGGCGATCGGCCGGGGGCTGACCGGCGCCGGCCTGATCATCGTCGACGGGGACAGCGTGGGGGTGTGCCGGGGACCGCAGGACATGCTCGGCTGGCACGGCGCGGACGTCTGCCACGTCGAGTTGCGGGACGTGCGGGTACCGGCCGGCCGGGTGATCGGTCGACCCGACCGCGCCTTGCTGCACCTGATGCGGGCACTGGACTTCGAGCGTCTCGTCGTCGGCATGATGGCGGTCGGCGGCACCCGGTACTGTTTGGATCTGGTGAGCCGTTTCGTCCGCGAGCACCAGATCCGGGATGCGCCGCTGAGCGCGAACCAGGCGGTGCGGCACCGACTCGCGGCGCTGAGCGCGGACTTCGAGCTGGTACGGCAGTACGCCTACCACTGCGCGTGGCTGCACAGCAGGGGAGAACTGGACACCCGGGCGGCGTCGATCCTGAAGCTGCGCGCCACCGAGGTGGCCGTCGCCGCGGCCCAGACGTGCGTCCAGTACCACGGCGCCCGCGGCTACCTGAACGACTCGGCATCGGCACGCCTGTACCGGGACGCGATCGCCGGCACGATCGCGGCCGGCGCCACCGAACTGCTGCTGGACATGATCTTCGACCTGACCCAACCGGACCAGCCCGCGTAGCGCGTCAGTCGGACAGGCCGTGAGCGATCGGCAGTCGCCACAGGGCGAGCAGGTCCGGTGCGACGGTGCGCGGCATGGTGAACTCGACCACCGTGGTGCACGGCCGGTGGAACAGCAATCCCGTGCCACGCACCACGTCGGCCTGGCTGGCCAGGATGTCGAACCGGGTGTCCGACGTCGGGTCGGGCGCGCTGTCGACGCCGAGGAACCGCACGTCGTGCCCGGCCAGGGCGGTGGCCATCGCGTGCTGGTCGGCGACCGTGGCCAGGGTGTCCTCGCCCGGCGTGCCGACGATGACGACCGTGTCCGTCGCCGAGCCGAACCAGGTGTGCAGGCTGCCGCCGGTGAGGGTCGGTTCGGTACCCCACGGGTACTCCAGCGGCTCGCCGGGCTCGTCCAGTGACAGTTCCATGATCGCCTCGGACAGCGGCTTGTCGGGGGAGCCGAAGTGGCCGGTCGTCCGGTAGCCGAGCATGCTGTAGAACGGTGCGACGCCGCGCTCCACGAGCGCCCACACGACCACCGTCCGCATGCCTTCGACCCTGGCGGCGCGTTCCAGCCCGCGCACCAGCGCCCGGCCCAGGCCCCGCCCCTGGGCCGCCAGGCTGACCGCGAGCCGGCGGATCTGCCAGACACCGTCCGGGCGGGGAATGGCCCGGACGCTGCCGACCGGGCGGCCGTCACCGGCGTCGGCCATCCACATCCGGATGCCGGCCGCCAGCTCGTCACGGATCGACGCCTCCGTGTCCGACGCGCCGTCCGCCGCGGGCAGGCCAGGCACCATGTCACCGACGGCGAACGAGTCCCGGGTGATGTCGGCCAGTTCGGCGATGACGGCGTCGTCGGTCGCCGTCACCTCGGTCAGCCGCCACCGGTTGGTCCGCCTTCCGACTGTCGTCGTCACGCCGCCAAGCATCACGGGTCGGCCGTCGGGTCACCAGTCGGGAACCTTCCGGATCGCTTGCGGGGCCAGGGATTCTCCCGACTGCTCGCGGCGGCGTCCGTGCTGGATGCTCGATCCCGCACAGTTGGTGAGTCGAGGGAGGGTCAATCATGACCACTGCCAGTGGTTCGCTGGCGATCTGCCCCGAGTGTGGTGGTGACGTCAAGATCGAGCCCGACGTACGGCAGAACGAGATCGTGGAGTGTCCGGACTGCCGTAGCGAATTGGAGGTCATCGGCCTCGCGCCGGTCGTGCTCGCGCTCGGGCCGGAGGCCGAGGAGGACTGGGGCGAGTAGGCGCCATGAATTCCGACGACGTGACTGTGGTCAAGTGCGGTGGCACGGTGGGCATGGACCTCGACGGCGTGACGGTCGCCGTCGCCGAACGGGTGTCGGCAGGCCACGCCGTGATCCTGGTGCACGGTGGTTCCGGCGACGCGGTTCGGCTGGCGGACCGGCTGGACGTGCCGCTGCGGCAGATGGTGTCGCCCGACGGGGCCGTCAGCCGGTACACCGATCCGGCCACCCTGGAAGTGCTCCGCCTGGCCTGGTCCGGCGTTGTCAAGCCGGCCCTGGTCGCCGGCCTCGCGCGCCACGGCGTGCCGGCGGTCGGCGTCACCGGCCTGGACGGCGGGCTGCTGCGGGCGCGGCGCAACGCGGCGCAACGCGCGGTGGTCGACGGGCGGCTGGTCGTCGTCCGGGACGACCACAGTGGACGGATCACGGCGGTGCGGGCCGAGATGCTACGCATGTTCCTGGTCGCCGAGCTGGTGCCGGTGGTGTCGCCACCCGCGGTCACGTCGGACGGCGCGGTCGTCAACGTGGACGCGGACCGTGTCGCCGCCGCGATCGCGGTCGCCGTCGGCGCACGGCACCTCGTGTTGCTGACCGCGGCGCCCGGTGTGCTGTCCGACCGGCACGACCCCCGGTCCCTGCTGGACAGCTACCGTCCGCCGCCGGACGGTCGCCGTGATCCGTCCGTCGAGGGCGGCATGGCGGTCAAACTTGTCGCCGCACAGGTGGCGCTCGCCGGCGGCGTGCCCGAGGTGTCGGTGGCGGACGGGCGGACCGAGGACACCGTCCGTGCCGCGCTCACCGGCCACGACGGCACCGTCATCCTCCCGCCGGCCAACGGAAAGGTGTGCCAGCCATGACGACGCAAGCGGTCCGGACCACCGATCCGGTGGCGTTGGTGCGGGAACTGATCCGCTTCCCGAGCGTGAACCCGCCGGGCGGCGAGGGGCCGTGCGTGCGCTACGTCGCCGACCTGCTCCACGCGGCTGGGCTGGACGTGCAGCTGCTGGGTGTGGATCCGGAACGGCCCAACCTGGTCGCCCGGCTGACCGGCCGCGGCGCGGCCCCGGCCGTGCTGCTGCACGCGCACGCGGACGTGGTGCCGGTGGCCGGCCAGGAGTGGACGTATCCGCCGTTCGAGGGCCTGCTGATCGACGACCATGTGTGGGGTCGCGGAGCGATCGACATGAAGGGCGGCCTGGCGATGATGCTCAGCGCCCTGCTGCGGTTCCGGGAACAGGGTGTGGCGCCGCCGGGTGATGTGCTGCTCGCGCTGTCCCCGGACGAGGAGCGCGGCAGCGCGGTCGGCGCGAGCTACCTGGTACGCGAGCACTCCGACCTGTTCGACGGTGCCCGGTACGCGATCGGCGAGGACGGCGGTGCCGTGTTCGGCTGCGGTGACCGGCGCGTCTACCCGATCGTCGTGGCGGAGAAGCGGGCCTGCTGGTTGCGGCTGACGTTGCGCGGTCAGGGCGGTCACGGTTCCCGCCAGGGCCGGGTCGGCACCGCGACGGAAAAACTGGCCCGGCTCCTGACCGCACTGCACAGCGACCGGTTGCCGACGCACGTGACGCCCGCGGTCGACCTGATGCTCGGCCAACTCGCCGCGACGGCGTCGGAGCCCTTGGCGGCCCGGTACCAGGCGCTGCGCGACGACCCGGCCGCCACGGTCCCGTACGACCTGCTGCCGGAGGCGGACGCGGTGTTCCTGGACTCGATCCTGCGCAACACCGTCAACGCGACGGTCATCCGGGCAGGCGACCAGATCAACGTGTTGCCGAGCACGATCACCGTCGACCTGGACGGCCGGATCCTGCCCGGCCACTGGACGGTCGAGGACTACCTGGCCGAACTGCGGCAACTGGTGGGCGCGGAACCGGAGATCGAACTGCTGCTGGAGGGCGAGCCGATGCCGGCGCCCCGCCTCGGCCCGTTCTACGAACTGTTGACCGACGTGCTGCGCACGGCGGATCCGGGTGGCCGGCCGCTGCCGATGCTCACCACGGCGTCGACGGACGCCCGGCTGTTCGCCGGTCTCGGTATGGCCTGCTACGGCTGGCTGCCGTTGCGGGTGCCGCCCGGCTCCCGGTACCAGGACACCATGCACGCCGCGGACGAGCGGGTGCCGGCGGACGCGCTGCGGTTCGGCGCCGACTGCGTCCACAGCATGCTCACCCGCTACCGCTGACGACAGGACGAGGGTGAGATGACGACCGACTTCGACCCGGCACGGATTCGCGCGCTGTATCCCGCGCTGGACGACCGGACGGCGCGATTGGACGGTGCGGCCGGCACCCAGGTCCCTCGGTCGGTGATCGACGCCGTCGTGGCCGCGTACCGGGACGGGATGGCCAACGTGAACGGGGTCTTCGCCGGCAGCCACCGGTGCGAGGCGATGGTGGCCGAGGCCAGGCAGGCGGTGGCCGATCTGGTCGGCGGCCACCCGGACGGAATCGTGTTGGGCGCCAACATGACCACGCTGACGTACCGGTTCGCCGCCACGTTCGCGCGGGACTGGCGGCCCGGCGACGAGGTGATCGTGACCCGGCTCGACCACGACGCGAACGTGCGGCCCTGGGTACAGGCAGCCGAACGGGCCGGAGCGCGGGTCCGGTGGGCCGAGGTCGACGTGCCCTCCGGTGAACTGCCCACCGGCCACTTCGACGCGTTGCTGTCCGACCGGACGCGACTGGTGGCGGTGGCCGCCGCCGGCAACGTGACCGGCACCGTCGTGGACCTGCCGGCCATCGCCCGCAAGGCGCACGAGCGGGGCGCGCTGCTGTATGTGGACGGTGTGCATGCGGCCGCCCACCTACCGGTGGACATCGCCGCCCTGGGCGCGGACTGCTACGCGGTGAGCGCCTACAAGTGGTACGGCCCGCATGTCGGTGCCGTGGCCGCCGACCCGGCGCTGCTGGACACCCTGCGGCCGGACAGGCTGGCACCGGCGCCGGACCGGGTGCCCGACCGGTTCGAGACCGGGACTCCGCCGTTCGCCGATCTCGCCGGGGTCACGGCGGCCGTCGACCACATCGCCGCGCTGGACCCGACCGCGACCGGCACCCGGCGGCAGCGGCTGCTGGCCTCGATGTCGGCGGTCGAGTCGTACGAGGGAACCGAGTTCGGCCGGCTGCTCGCCGGGCTGGCCGAGATGCCGCACGTCCGCCTGGTCGGGTCGCCGGCACGCCGCACGCCGACGGCGTTCTTCACCGTCGACGGCATCGCGCCGCGCGTGGTCGCGAGCCGGCTCGCCGAGTGCGGCATCACTGTCTGGAGTGGACATGCCTATGCGTTCGAGGTGACCGGCGCACTGGGTGTCCGGGAGTCGGGCGGCGCGGTTCGGGCGGGCCTGAATCACTACACGCTCCGCTGGGAGATCGACCGGCTGCTGGCGGCCGTGGCCGCGCTCGGTGACACCGTTCGGAGCCGCATCGCGTAAGGGAGGTGACCGGCGCTCGAATGTCAGGACGATATCCGCGCTCGCTGCCCACGGCCGATCATCGTCGCGATCTGGGTGCGGGAGCAGACGTCGAGCTTCTTGAAGATCCGCGCCAGGTAGGTCTCCACCGTCTTGTGGCTCAACCGCAGCGCCCTGGCGATCTGCTGATTGGTCCTGCCCTCGCTGACCAGCACCGCGATCTCCAGTTCGCGTTCGCTGAGCAGTTCCAACGCAGGCCCCGGCTCCGGCTCGGCCGGTGCCGACGGGTCGCCTGCCTGGTCGGAGCCCGCCGGCACCGATCGGGCCGGCAGGTCGAGTGCGATGCCGAGCAGGTGATCGCTGCCGAGCAGCCGGGCCGCCTCCGCGGCCTGGTCCACGTGCCGCCGCGCCGCGACGGCGTCCTCGCCGCGGACCAGCGCAGCCAGTTCGACGGCCGGGTGCGTGAGCAAGCCGACCAGCGTCCTGCGCTCGGCGATCGCGACCGCCCGTTCCAGATGCCGCCGGGCGTCGTCGTACCGGTCCAGTCGCCGCTCGGTGCGCCCGAGCCAGAGCAGTGCCTCGGGCTGCCGGACGATCTCGTCGTCGGTCAGCGCGTCGCAGAGCTGGGCCGCCCGCGCCGCCTGCGCCGCCGCCTCGTCCCACTCCCGCCGACGTGCGTGCGCCTGACCCAGCAACGCGAGCAGGCCCGCGTCCTCGGTGGCGTGGGCACGGACGGGGGCCACGTCCGCGTCGGCCGGTTCGACATCCTGCTCCAACGCGATCGCGATCAGCTCGGCGTGCAGCCGGGCGCAGGCGGCCGGCGTACCGCGCTCCAGTGCTGCGCGGTCCAGCGCGGCGCGCACCAGTGCGTTCGCCGCCGCGAAGTCGCCGAGCAGCCGGGCCGTCCGGGACTGCCACACCGCCATGTCGATCAGCAGGTCCGGGTCGGCGGTTCCGGCCAGTTCCCGGGACGCCTCGGCCAGTGGCCCGGTGAACGTCAGGCAGCAGCCGATCAGCAGTCGCTGCCGATCGGTCGGACCGGTCGAGCCGACCGTGGCGCGGGCCAACGACAGCGCGTAGGCCGGCCGGTGCCACAGCAGTTCCTCGGCGGCGGTGAGGAGAGCGTCCACGCTGTCCGGGTCGTGCGTGTCGCCACTTTCCAGCAGGTGGTGGGCCAGCTCGACCGGGGACGCGCCGCGCTCGCGCAGCCACGCCGCCGCCCGGTGGTGCGCGCCGATCCGCCAGCCGGGGCCGGCCGACCGGCACGCCGCCGTGCGGACCAGCGGGTCCCGGAAGTCGAACCGGTGCGTGATGTGGTCGTAGCGGAGCACATCGGCGGCGGTGAGTTCGTCCAGCGCCATCCAGACCTCGGTCTCGGTGAGCTCGGCGACGACCTTGATCAGTTCCACCTCGGCGCTCCCACCCACCACGGCGGTGCTCCGCGCGGTCAGCCAGCCGAGCCGGGACATGGCACGGAACTCGCGCAAACCGGCGGCCAGCGCCTCGCGCGGCAGGTAGTAGATCCGGTCCTCGGTGTGGCGCAGCTGTGCCGGCACCGCGGCGAAGGCGCGCAGCACCCCCGGGTTGCCGGCACAGTCGCGCAACAGCTCCTGCTGGTGGCAGCGGTTGAGGTCGTCGGGCAGCAGGGTGCTGGCCTCCGAGTCGGTCAGCCGGGACAGCTCCACCACGTGGGTCCGGTGGTGGGCAGCCAACTCGTCGAAGATGCCCGACGTGCGCAGGTCGGCCTGGCGCCCTCGGTAGGCCAGCGCGAGCACGAACCGTTCGGTCGGCGGTTGGTGGGCCAGGCGCACGAGCAGGTCCAACGACCACTGGTCGGCGAAATGTGCGTCGTCGACGACCAGCAACAGGCCGCACGGACACCGCAGTGACCGCAACAGCGCATGGATCGCGTCCGCCGTGTCCGGAGCGACGTGGTCGTCCGGTCCGTTCACCGGGCAGCCGTCGGCGTCCAGTGCCGGGAAGACCTCGGTCAGCCTGCGCTGCTGCTCGTCCGGCAGGTCGACCAGCAGCCGGTCCCGGTCGCGGAGCATCAGCTCGTCCAGCGCGTCGGTGAAGGCGTGGAACGGCACACCGGTCTGCGGTCCGCAGAGCCCGGCGTCCGCGGAGCCGGACAGCACCGTCCAGCCACGCCCCGCCGCTGTCGACACGAACTGGCTCAACAGCTTGGTCTTGCCGATCCACGGGTCGCCGGTGATCTGCACGATCGCGGTACCCACGGTCGCGCCGTCGATGACCTGGGCGAGCCCCCCGAGTTCGTCGGACCGCCCGACGAACTCGCACGGTCGCTGCTTCGGTACGGCGAGGAGTCGCGGAATCCCTGTGGTCGCTGACCTGCGTTGCGTGTCCATCCCGGTTGCCGACATCCTCTCTAGGACTGAGGGGTACCGATGAAGGGGCTGTACGGCTGGCGCGCTCCGTCGAAGCCGGCGCGGCAGCGGGCGAAGTAGCGGGTCAGCGCGGCTCGGGTGATCCGCTCCGCGACCAGGGGGGTCCCACGGTCGGCGCCGTCGACGGGGGCGCCGGAGTCCGGGTCGGCGACGTCGGTCCCGTCGAGGCCGAGCAGCCCGAGCGTCACGTCGTACTCGGTCGACCGCAACGCCTTCACCCGGGCCACCCAGTCGGGCAGCGGCTCGACCGGGATGTCGAACCCGGCGTCGGTCGCCGCCGCCAGCAGATAGGGCAGGACCACCGGTTCGTCGGCCACGAGCGTGTAGACATCGCCGCAGGCGGCCCGTGCGCCCGCGGCGACGATCGCCCGTGCCGCGACGTCGGCGGACACCCAGTCCTCCGCGATCCGGGTCTCCGGGGCCGTGCCGACGGCCAGGATGATCTCGACCAGTCGGATCATGGCGTCGTTCTCGTTCGGCTGGCCGCCCCGGGAGTCCGGCGCCAGGCGGGGCAACCGGTAGACGCTGCCGCACACGCCGTCCGCGACCGCGTCCCGGATCACGTTCTCGGCCTGCCGTTTGCTCTCCACATATCCGGTGGCATAACCGTCGATCACGGCATTCGCCGACATGTGAACCAGTTTCTTCGACATTCCATGGGCGGCTAGTTGCGTCAGCGCCCGCGTGCCATCGACGTTCGCGGCCGCCAGGTGTGACAGAGGCAGCATATGGTTGACTATCGCGCCGTTGTGATAGATGGTCGTCACCTGGCTGGCGATTCGTTCGTACTTCGTTGAATCGAGCCCGAGTCGTGGTTGGGCCAGATCCCCGGCGATCGCCGCGAGCCGGTCCGCCACCTCCGGCCGCCATCGGTGGTAGCGCAGGAGATTCTGCCGCACCCGTGTTCGAGCGTGCCGGTCGTCCGTCGCGCGAACGAGGCAGTACACCGTGCCCTCGGTCATTTCCAGCAGCGTGTCGAGCAAAAATGAACCGAAGAATCCGGTCGCTCCGGTGAGAAGTATTCCAGGGCGCTCGGCGGCTGCGCTCGCATCGGCAGACATGACGGAAAACCTCCAGATTCCGCTGCGGCGGACTCATATTCGGCTTCGGGTCGTGGGCGCGCGAGGACGCGGCCGTTGCCGCCCGAAATGCCCAGCCTAGTGTGATCGGATCGGACCAGCGTGATCCCGGTTGTCAGGATAGTTCCCGACTGCCCGTCGCGACGGGTCCGCTGACACCGTAGGACCCTGGTTGGCCGGCAACAGCGGGACCGGGCGAGGAGAAACGCGTGTCGAGTGTCCGGACAGTGCACACCGCGTGGCGGTCGGAGATCGCGCCCAGGACTGCCCTGACAATCCGCGCCGGCGCGCGCACCCGGCGGCATCGCTACTCATTGTGTGCCATCGGCGAGACGGGCTCGTCAGGAGCGGAACAGTGGCTGTCCACGAACTCGGCCTACGGCCCGATCCCGATGTGGGTGAGCACGCCGTCGGCGGGGCTGGTCTGCGCCGGCCAGTTCGTCACACTGCCCGGCGCCGTCCGCGACTGGGTGTACCTGCTGGTCTCCACCGACACGGCGGCGACGCACGAGATCTGGCTGCACTATCGGGACGCGGTCGATCCGGAGTGGTTGCGGGTGCGTGCCGGCGTCGACGGTCCGCAGGTGGTGCGCCTGCCGCTGACCCGGCCGGAGCCACCGGTCGCGCTGCGCCTGCCCGAAGCGGCCGGATTGCGGCTGCACGCGGTGACACTGCTCGCCCCGACGGAATCGAGCGACCATGGGGAACGGTGAACGACCGCGGCTCGCGGCCGGCGACCTGGCGTACCGGATCGTGGACCTGACCGCGCACACCAACTGCGTCGGCATCGAGCCGAGCCCGCGGCCGGGTCGCGGCGCGTTCAACATCTGGTACAACACGTTTCCGCTGGAGGACCTGCCGCCTGCCGGGTCGACGGTGGACGTCGGCGGCGTGCCGTTCCGCATGCCGGCCGCCGACGGTGTCCGGTCGGACAACGTCCGCTGCCGGGGTCAGCGCATGGACCTGGCCGCCGGCCGGGTGGACTGGCTCTACCTGCTGGCCGCGGCCGAACGCCGGACCGAGGACGTGGTCACGGTGCACTACGCCGACGGCACCAGCCACGCGCAATGGCTGCGGGTGTCGGACTTCTGGCCGCAGACGCCCGCGCGGTTCGGGGAGCTGCTGGCGTTTCGCACCACGTCGATGCTGTACCCGAACCATGTGGACCACCGGATGGCACCTGCCATCTGGCGGCAGCGGGTCCCGGTGCCCGAACCGGACGGCGTGGTGGCCATGACATTGCCGGACAACCCGGCGATCCATGTGTTCGCGCTGACGGCGGGTGCCGACGAGGCGGTGCCGGCATGCGGGTGACGCTGGACAACATCGCCCACTGGCGCCACGACCTGACCGGCTGCCTGCACGTGACCATGGCGGTGCTGCTGGGATTCCTCGGCCACGACCCGCTGGAGATCCTCGGCGCCGGCTGGGGTTTCGAGTACCACCCGGGCGAACTGCGCCGCGAGGAGTACTACTTCCCGTGCCGGGGCAGGTCGTTGCTGTCCGCGCTGGCGCCACACCATCCGGTCTCGTCGACCTGGTACCTGCCGCCGGACGCCGGGACGGGATGGCAGCAGGTGCGGTCGGTGGTGGCGGCCGGTCGCCCGGTCGCGGTGGCCGCCGACAACTACGAACTGCCGTTCCGGCCCGCCTACCAGGACGTGCACACCAACCACCTGATCACCGTGTTCGGCTTCGACGACGAGCGCGGCGACGTGCTGGTGACCGATCCGGTGCCACCCCGGTTCACCGGCGCGATCCCGATCGACGTCCTCATGGCGGCCCGTGACTCGACGAACCGGATCGACGGCGACCGCGACCTGTTCTTCACCGGCAACCCGATCGCCAACCGGTGGCTGACGATCGACGCGGCGCCCGTGATGCCCGTGTTCGACCGGGACTTCGTCCGGAACGTCGTCCTGCGCAACATCGCCGAATTCCGGCGGCCGGACGGCGGATCGGGCATGTGCCACGGACTGGACGGCCAGCGGCGGTTCCTGGCCGCGATGACCGACCGGCTCGCGGCCGGCGACGACACCGTGGCCGACGAGGGCTTCGTCGTCGCGGGCCCGGCACTCGCGGTCGCGGGCCTGCACGCCGACTGGCTCGCCATGGCCGGCCGTCGACTCGACTGGCCCCGGCTGGTGGAAGCCGCGCGGTGGGTGGACCGGGTCGCCCACCACTGGAGCGCGTTCCGGATCACGGTGGCCACCTCCCGCACCGACCCGGCGGCCTCGGCGGCCCCGCTGCTGGCCAGGGCACGGGCACTGGCCGCCGACCACGAGCGTGCGCTGACGTTGCTGTGCTCCGCCGTGGAGACGTCCTGACAGGAGGCACCATGCCGAATCTCGACCCCGGCCGGACGATCCCTGCCCGGACGATCCCGGTTCGGTCGCGTACCCCGCGCTCCGCGGCCAACGACGTGGCACAGGCCCAGCGCGCCCTGCGGAACCTGCGGGCGCGGCGGGCCGAGCTCGACCGCGCCGACATCCGGCCGGTGTCCAGGGACCGACTGTTGCCGCTGTCGTCCGCCCAGCAGCGGTTGTGGTTCCTCGACCAACTCCTGGGCGCCCGCCCGGTGTACAACGCGCCCACCGTGCTGCGCATCCGGGGACCGCTGGACCGGACCGCGCTGGCCGGCGCGGTGACCGACGTCGTGCGGCGGCACGAGGTGCTGCGCACCCGGTACGCGACCGACCGGGGCGTGCCGTACCAGCTGATCGAGCCCGCCCCGGCGCGGGTGGACCTGCCGCTGGTCGACCTGGCGACCGATCACCTGCCGCCGGCCGACCGGGCGGAGCGGGCCAGGAGCCACCTGTCCGAGCTGGCGCGGCAGCCGTTCGATCTCGCCCAGGGCCCGGTGCTGCGCAGCCTGCTCGTCCGGCTGGCCGAGACCGACCACATGGTGGGCATCTGCCTGCACCACATCGCCACCGACGGCTGGTCCAACGCGATCCTGATCCAGGAGCTGATCGCCGGCTACCAGGCCCACCGCACCGGGATCGACCCCGGCTGGCCGGAACTGCCCGTGCAGTACGCCGACTACGCCGTGTGGCAACGGGAACAGGTCATCGGCGATGTGGTCGACCAGCAACTGGACTACTGGCGCGCCCGGCTGGCCGACCTGCCGGTGCTGGATCTGCCGGCCGACCGGCCCCGGCCGGCCGAGCCGACTTTCCGCGGCCAGACGCTCACCGCCGACCTGCCGGACGAGTTGCGCGCGCGGTTGACCGAACTGGCGCGGACCGAGCAGGCCACGCTGCTGAGCGTGCTGCTGGCCGCCTTCACCGCCCTCCTGTCCCGCTACACCGGGCAGGACGACATCGTGGTCGGCTCGTTGTTCTCCGGTCGGGTGCGACCCGCGATCGAGCCGCTGATCGGCTTCTTCGCCAACACCCTGGTGCTGCGCACGTCGACGACGGGTGATCCGACGATGCGCGAGCTGATCGGGCGCGCTCGCGACACGGTGCTGGGTGCCCACCTGCATCAGGACGTCGACTTCGACCGGCTGGTCGAACAGCTCAGCCCGGACCGGGACCCCAGCCGCAACCCGCTGTTCCAGGTCACCTTCACGCTCCAGGACGCCGTGCCCGGCCAGGGTGTCGTGGGGGATCTGGTGATCACGCCGGAGCCGGTGCAGACGGGCACGTCGCGGTTCGACCTCGCCGTGCACATCACCGAGATCACCGGCCAGGGCCTGCAGCTGTGGATGGAGTTCTCCACCGAGGTGTTCGAGGTGGCCCGGATGCGGCGCCTGGCGACGCGGTTCGCCGACGTGCTGGACCAGCTGGTGGCGAACCCGGACGCCCGGCTGAGCGAACTGGAGCTGCTCGAGAGCGAGGAACGGGCCGCGGCCCTCGCGCACGCGGTCGCGTCACGGCCCTTCGACCGGGCCGACCGCCGCCTGCACGAGCTGTTCGAGGAGCACGCCGGCCGCACGCCGGACGCCCCGGCCTGCCGGTTCCTCGGCACGACCACCACCTACGGCGAGCTGAACAACCAGGCCAACCGGCTGGCCCGGCTGCTGCGCGACCGATTCCCCTCGGTCGGGCCGGAGGCGATCGTCGGCGTCCTGCTCGACCGAGGCCCCGCGTTGCCGACCAGCCTGCTGGCCGTGCTCAAGACGGGTGCCGCCTACCTGCCGATCGACCCGCAGCATCCCGAGGAGCGCATCGCCTACGCCGTCCACGACGCGGACTGCGCCGTCGTCCTGACCACCGGACGGCTGGCCGGCCTGCTGCCCGAGGACGTGCCGCTGCTCGCGGTGGACGACCCGGCAGTGCTCGACGCGCTGGACGAGTCGCCCGCCGACGACCTGCCCCGCCGCGCCGCACCGGGCAACGCCGCGTACGTCATCTACACCTCAGGCTCGACCGGGCGGCCCAAGGGCGTCGTGGTCGAGCACCGGCAGATCGTGAACTTCACGCTGGCCGTCGCGGACATGTTCCGGCTCGGGCCCGGTGACCGGGTCCTGCAGTTCGCCAATCCGGCGTTCGACACCAGCGCTTTCGACTTCTACGGCGCCCTGGGCACCGGCGCCGTCCTGGTCCAGGCGCCGACCGCGACCCTGCACCACATCGGGACCCTCGCCGCGCTGATGCGCGGCGAGGGCGTGACCGTCACCGACCTGCCGCCCACGGTCCTGGCCGAACTGGACCCGGGCACCCTGCCGGACCTGCGGGCCCTGTTCGTCGGCATGGAGCCGTTCCCGGCCGAACTGGTGAACAACTGGAACCGCCCGGGCCGGGAGTTCCACAACGGCTACGGCCCGACCGAGGCGACCGTGGCGTGCATCGACTACCTGTGCCCGGACGGGACGCTCGACGGTGTGCCGCCGATCGGCCTGCCGATGGCCAACAACACGGCCTACCTGCTGGACCGGTTCGGTGCGCTGACCCCGGACGGCGTGACCGGCGAACTGTTCGTCGGCGGCGCGGGCATCGCCCGCGGCTACCACGAGCGTCCCGGCCTGACAGCCGAGCGCTTCGTGCCCTCGCCGTTCGGCCCACCCGGGGCCCGGCTCTACCGCACCGGGGACCTGGCGCGGCGCGGCGCCGACGGCAACCTCGTGTTCCAGGGCCGCGCGGACACCCAGATCAAGATCCGTGGCCTGCGCATCGAGCCGGCCGAGATCGAGGCGACCATGCTCGACCAGGCCGCCGTGCACCAGGCGATCGTCGTGGCGCACACGGATCGCGGCTCCACCCGGCTGATCGCGTACGTGATCCGGGCGCCCGGCGCCGACCTCAGCTCGGCCGACCTGCGCACCCACCTCGTGCAGCGGTTGCCGTTGTTCATGGTCCCGACCGAATTCGTGTTCCTGGACTCGTTCCCCAAGAACGTCAACGGAAAGATCGACCGGGCACGGCTGCCGGTACCGGACAGCGGCCCGGCCGGGGGCACCGGGAGGGTGGCGCCGCGCTCGGCCACCGAGACCCGGCTCGCCGACATCTGGCAGGACGTCCTGGGACTCGGCGAGATCGGCGTGACCGACGATTTCTTCGCGATCGGCGGGAACTCGCTGAAGTTCGCGCAGGTGGCGGCCAGGGTCCGGGACGAGTTCGGCCTCGCCGTCGAACTGCGCACCCTGTTCACCAACCCCACCGTCGCCGGCCTCGCCGAGGTGCTCGCGCCCGGCACCGGGGAGTGACGACCGGACCGTCCGAAAGGGAGAGTCGATGCGGCAGACCGTGGTCCAGGACAGTCGGTTGACCGACCGGCAGCGCGCGTTTCGCTCCGAACTCCGCGCGTTCCTGCGCTCCGCAGCGGTCACCGACGCGATCACCCGAGTCCGGCACTATCCACCGGACCAGGAGGCCGGCCTGCTGGACATCTACCGGTGGCTCGGCGAGCGAGGCTGGCTGGCGCCGAGTTGGCCGACCGAGTACGGCGGCCTGGGTGGTGGGCTGGCCGAGACGGCCATCGTCACCGAGGAGATGTGCCTGGCCGGCGTGCCGGACGACGCCCACGTGCTGAGCATCGACATCGTCGGCACGTTCCTGCTCGGCGTCGGCACGCCGGAGCAGCGCACCCAGTGGTTGCCGTCGCTGGCCCGGGGCGAACGCATCGCCGCCGTGCTGTTCACCGAGCCCGGCTGCGGCTCCGACCTGTCCCGGTTGACGACCCGCGCCGAGCCGGACGGCGACGGCTGGCGCCTGTACGGCACGAAGGTCTACAACCAGAAGACCCAGTTCGCGGACATCGCGCTGTGCGCTGCCCGAACGTCGCAGGGCCCGGTGCCGTTCGACGGCATCACCCTGTTCCTGCTCCCGTTGCGGTCACCCGGCGTGGTGACCAAGCCGGTCGAGAACATCACCAACGACCTGTTCCACGAGGTGGTCATCGACGGCGTCCGGCTCACCGACGCCGACGTGGTGGGGACCGTCGGCAACGGCTGGCAGGCGCTCAACGACATGCTGGTGCTGGAACGCACCGGAATCGACTTCCACGCCAAGCTGCGGCGCTGGTTGGACGGTGTGGCGGCGCGTGCGCTGGACGATTCGGAACTGGCGGTGCGTTACGTCGACCTCGACGCGCGGCTGCGCGCCGGGCACGCGCTGGCGTGGCGCGTGATCACCGAACTCGCCCAGGACCGCCCCGACCCGACGACCGCCGCGATGGCCAAGTGGTACGTGACGGAACTGGCCAGGGACACGCTGCGGCTGTGCCTGGACACCACCGGCGTCGCGGGCGTGCTGTCGGTGTGGGACGACGAGCCGACCGATCTCGGTCTCGTGGAGACGGCCTGCCGGTACGCGCCGACGCAGCGGCTGGGCTCTGGCACGTCGGAGGTCATGTTGTACATCATCGCGTCGTCCGCACTGGAGTTGCTGTGACTGTTGCCCCGATCAACGGGCTCGCGCCGCCGTTGCCCGACTTCACCGAGTTGTTCGACGACGAGTTGCTGCCCGTCATCCGGCGGCTCGGGGAGCGTGGGCGCGGCGGGACCGAACTCTCCGCGGAGGAGGCCGCGACCCGGGAGACCGTGTGGCACGGCCTGGCCGGCCTCGGCGCGCTGCGCATCGGCGTGGGCGCCCTGGCCCCGGTCCTGCCATTGGCCGAGTTGCTGGGCCGGGCGCTCTACCGGAGCCCGTACTTCGACACCCTGCTGGCGGCCGACCTGATCGCCGCGACGATGCCGGACGTGTGGGCCTCGGTGTCCGACCGGATCGCCGACGGCGAGCTGACGGTCGCCGTGGCGCTGCGGGCGGAGGGCGCGAGCGACCCGCGCCTGCCGGATCCGATGGCCGTCGACGGCGCCCGGATCAGTGCGGTGCGGCGGTTCGTGGGGTTCGTGCCGGACGTGGACCTGCTGCTCGTCCTCGGCACCGTCGGCACCGGCCTGCGTGCCGCACTGGTCGCCGCCGACCAGCCCGACGTGGTCGCACGCCGGCAGGACGACGTGGGCCGCGGCGACCTGTACGCGGTGCGGCTGGCCGGCGCGGCCACGGTGGCCGATGCGCCGGTACCACCGGCAACGTGGGCCGCCGCACTGGCCGGAGCCCGGCTGCGGCACGCCGGTTACCTGGTCGGGCTGTGCCAGGGCGCGCTGGAACTCAGCACCGGCCGTGCCCGGCGCCGGCAGGTCTTCGGGCAGCCGTTGGCCCGCTGCCAGGGCCCGGCCTTCCGGCTGGCCGAACTGGCCGCGCGGACCGAGGCCGTGCGGACCATGACCTATCAGTCCTGTGTGGACGCTGATGCCGGCGCCGATGCGGCACTGCCGGCCTGCCAGGCGTTGCTGCTGGCCGGGGAACTGGCCGTGGCGTGCGGCGCGGAGGCGATCCAGCTCCACGGGTCGTACGGCCTGACCATGCAGTGCGACGCGCAACGGTTCTACCGGCGCGCCGTCGTGGACGGGCTGCTGCTGGGCACCGGGCCGCAACTGCGCCGGCAGGCCCGCGAACTGTTGACCGACGTCGAGCGAAACGAGGCGACATGACCGACGAGCCGGAGGACACCCGGACCTATCTGGTGGTCCGCAACGACGAGGAGCAGTACTCGATCTGGCTGGCCGACCGGCAGCTGCCGGCCGGCTGGTACGCCGAAGGCACCCAGGGCCTCAAGGACGTGTGCCTGGCGCACATCGAGCAGGTGTGGACGGACATGCGACCGTTGAGCCTGCGCCAGCAGATGGCGCGGCAGAACTCCGCGGCCGGCTGACGACGCGGGCCCGGCCGGGGGTGACCGGGCGGTCGCCCCCGGCCGGTCCAGTCGGCCATCGCGGGACAGCCACGCGGTCGCGTGCCGAGGAACGTGGGCAGCCCGGTGCCTGGCGCGTCAGGACTCGTGGTCGAGCAGGCCGAGCGTCTGTAGCACCTGGCCCGTGTCGGCGCCGAGCGCGGCGGTCAGGTCCCGGATCGTGTGGTCGCCCAGCATCATCGGCAGCGGGAGCAGCAGGCCGTGTTGCTGGGCCAACCGGTATGCGCTGACCGCACGCAGCGAGTTCCCGCCCAGTTCGTAGAAGTCGTCGCTCGCGCCGATGTCGTCGATCCCCAGGACCTCGGACCAGATCCGCGCCAGCATCCGCTCGGCCGGACCGTTCGGTGGCGCGTACGGCCGTGCCGTCCGCAGCGTCCGGCCGGCCGACGCCCGCAGCGCGTTCCGGTCCAGCTTGCCGTTGGGGGACAACGGCAAGGCCGGCAGTGTTACGAAGCTCTCCGGGATCAGCGCCGCGGGCAGCCGGGAGCGCAGGAACGGACGCAACTCCTCGACGGCCGGGGGCCGCCCGCCGCACACCAGGTAGGCCACCAGCCGGCGATCGACGGAGGTGTCCCCGACCACGTCCGCGGCGGCCTGGTCGACCTGGGGGTGGGCGACGAGCGCGGACTCGATCTCGCCCAGTTCGACGCGGTGCCCGCGGATCTTGACCTGGTCGTCGATCCGGCCGAGGAACTCGATGCCGGCCGACGGCAGCACCCGCACCCGGTCCCCGGTGCGGTAGAGCCGGGCACCGGAACCGAACGGGTCCGGCGTGAAGCGCTCACCGGTCAGCCCGGGCCGCCCGGCGTACCCGCGCGCCAACTGGACGCCGCCGACGCACAACTCGCCGGGCAGGCCGGGCCGCACGACCCTGCCCTCGCCGTCCAGCACCCGCACCAGGGTGCCGCCGATCGGCCGACCGATCGACACCCGGGACTCGCGCTCGTCGCCGGGCCGCACGTGATGTGCGGTGACGTCGATGGCGGTCTCCGTCGGGCCGTACAGGTTGTGCAGCTCGACGCCCGGCAGCACCGCGAAGAACCGGGCGGCCAGGGCAGGCGGCAGTTCCTCCCCGCTGCACACCACCCGCCGCAGCGGCGGCGCGCACCCGGCCGCCGCCGGATCGGCCAGGAACTGGTGCAGCATCGAGGGCACGAAGTGACACGTGGTGACAGCTTCCTCGCGGATCAGCGCGGCCAGGTAGCCGGGATCGCGGTGACCGTTCGGCCGGGCGACCACCAGCCGGCCGCCCGTGGTCAGTGGCCACAGCCACTCCCACCCGGCGACGTCGAAACCGATCGGAGTCTTGTGCAGGACGCCCTCACCCGGCGCCAGCGCGTATGCCTGCCGCATCCAGCCGATCCGGTTCGCGACCCCGGCGAGCGTGTTCATGGCACCCTTGGGCGTGCCGGTCGATCCGGACGTGTAGATCACGTAGGCGAGATTCGCCGGGCCGGCCAGCGGGTCCGGTCGCGTCGCGTCACCGTCGTGTCCCGGTTGGTCCAGCCGGACGACCAGGCTGCCGGACGGTAGGTCCGCGGGCAGGGCCGGCGCCGTCGTCGCGTCCACGATGACGACGCGGGGCCGGGCATCGGCGATCATGAACGCCAGCCGCGCCGGTGGATAGCCGCTCTCCAGCGGGAGGTAGGCGCCGCCTGCCTTGAGTACCGCGAGCAGCGCCACCACCAGCGGCGCGGACCGGGGCAGGCAGACGCCCACCGGCACGTCCGGTCCCACCCCCCGCGCGCGGAGGAACCAGGCCAGCCGGTTGGCGCGCTCGTCCAGTTCGGCGTAGGTCAGGCGGTCGTCCTCGGCCACGACCGCGATCGCGTCCGGCGTCGCGTCGACCGCCGCCTCGATCCACCCCACCACGCCACCCGTCCAGGGCACCTCGGCGCGGGTGGCGTCCAGGTCCGCCAGCAACACCGCCCGCTCGGCAGGCGACAGCGGGTCGAACCGGGCCAGCGGCACGTCCGGGTACTCGGCCACCCACGCCAGCACCCGCTGCCACGTGTCGAGTACGTCGGTGACGTCGGCCGCCGTGCACAGTCCGGTCGCGTACAGCGCCCGCCCGGCCACACTCCCGTCCGCGTCCGCGAACAGGTTCAGCGCCAGTTCCATCGGCGAGTACCGCTCCGGCACCGGAAACGACTCGACGGTCAGGCCAGGCACGTCCCAACTGGGCATGGCACCGGGCTGCAGCCCGAACATCACCCGCACCAGCGGCGTCCGCCCGCCGGCCGCGGCGGCACCGTCCAGGTTCGCCCGCTCGGCGATCTTCTCGAACGGCAACTCCTGGTGCGTGTAGGCGTCCAGACAGGTCTGGCGCACCTGTGCCAGCAGCTCCCGGAACGACAGCGCACCCCGCACCACGACCCGCAGCGGCAACGTGTTCACGAAGAACCCGATCAGGCCCTCCAACTCCGCGCGGCTCCGCCCGGCCACCGGTGTCCCGATGACCAGATCCTCCTGATCGCACCAGCGGGCCACCGCGACCGCGAACGCCGCCAGCAGCACCATGAACGGCGTGGCACGCTGCTGTTCGGCCACGGCGGTCAGCCCGGCCCGCGGCCCGTCCGGCACGGCCACCGGCAACCCGCCTGCCGCCCACTCCGATCCCGCGCCCGCGGTCCGCCGTACCGGCAGCATGACGGGCTGGACGCCGCGCAGCTGTTCCGCCCAGTAGTCCAGGTCCGCCTCGGCGGGCGGCTGCTCGCGCTGCCACGCCGCCCAGTCACCGAACTGCACCGCCAACTCGGGCAGCGCCGCCGGCACACCGGCCACCTCGGCCCGGTAGCACCGGGCGACCTCGTCCAGGACGATGCCGATCGACCACCCGTCCGCGACGCTGTGGTGCACGGTGAGCCCGAGCACCCAGTCCGCCTCGGCCAGCCGCACGATGACCGCGCGCAGCAGCGGCCCCTCGGTCAGGTCGAACGCCGTGACGGCCGACTCCTGCACCAGCTCGACCGCGGCCGGGATCTGCTGGTCAGCCGGCCGGTCCCGCACGTCGTACTCGGCCGTCGGCACGATGCCCCGAGGATGGATCACCTGGACGAGCCCGCCGTCCAGCCCGAACTCGAACGTGGTCCGCAGCGCCTCGTGCCGGTCGGCGACGGCCGCGAGCGCGGCGCGCAGGTGGATCGGGTCCAGCGGCCCACGCAGCCGGACGGCACCGTTGATGTTGTAGGCCGGCCCCGAACCGAGCAGATTGAGTGTCCACAGGCGTTCCTGCCCGAAGGACGCGGGCAGGACGTAGACGTTCTCGTCGCTCACGCCCACATGCTGCGCCGGTCCCGGAGCCCGATGCAGTCGGGAGGTGTCCCGACTGTCGGACCGATGGCCGCCGATGGCGTAGGGAATCCCTGGACTACCGGCCGACTGCTCGGACGGCGGTCACCGCGACGTCCCGGTCGCCCGGGCCGAACGCGGATGCAGGCCACGGCGTGCGCACCACTGCTCGTAGTGTGCCCGAGCCCTCGGCACGTCCTCGCTGCCACGCCAACTCACCCGAACACCCAGCACCGCTGACGCCGACTTCCGGTAGCCGCGCAGGAACACCGACCGCCGAACAAGGAAACCCAGCGCCGCCACCAGGATCAGGTAACTGCCGATTTCCGGCCACGGAGCATGCAGGCTCGCTCCCACACCGAAGGCGGGGATGAACGCAAACGTGAGCGAGCCGGCCCACATGCCCGCCAGTCGGCTCGCGCCCGCAGTAGGGCCGCCGCAGGGCCGACACGAGGCGCCCACTCGTGCACGACGCTCGTCACGTACCTCCCCACCTGCGACCTCCGATCAGCAGCCGCCACAGGGTAAGCCGGCACCCCGGACCATGGGGCCGGGGTGCCGGTTTCGTCGAGCGACCGCCGGGTGATCCAGACAGGCGGTGACGTGCCGAGACCGACAGCGCGGATGGACCCCACGGTTTCCACCTTGGCGGTCTGGGAGCGCGTCTGCCCGAAGCACACCGACCACGAGTTCGCCGCAACCCCGGACACCGGGCAGGTCCACTGGCCCAGTTGCGAGCCACCGGTGGTCTTCAGGAGCATTGTCGCCAGCGCGGCGGAGTAGAGGCCGGAACCGTTGTTGCGCACTATCACCGCATCTCGATCCCTTCTCCTCGGTGGACAACGAAGCCGGCCGCCGTAAGGCCTTGGTGCTAGTGCAGGGACAGTGTGGCCAGCACGTCGCCGGACGCGGACCGCACGGTGATCGCCCCCTTCGGGTCGACGTTGGGCGTCACGTAGTCCTTGATACCGCTGCCCGACAACACGTATGTACCATTGTGGACGGTCGCCATGATGGTCGGCTTCCCGCTGCTGGACAGGGTGACCGTCGCCACGTCAGCGGACTTCACGAGGCCGGCCAGTGCGATGAGGTCATAGGTCTTCGCGTGGGCGACCTCGGCGACCGAGAGGTAGGGATTGGCGGCCAGGTAGGGGTTGACGGACGTGTTGTCCTCGACGGCCAGTGACACGTCGGGGTGCTGCTGGGTACCGAACGTGCACACCGCGAGCAGATCGCCGTCGCTGCCCAGTTGCACCGTCTCGTGGTCGTCCAGCGTGGCCGACTGGCCAGGCACCCAGGCCGCGCGGTCGACCGCGGGCCCACCACTCGCCGGCCCACCACTCGCGTTGGCCAGGCACTCGGCCAGGCGGCGTCCCGCGGGGGACGACTGGTCGGCGGGCGTCAGCGGCCGATCCTGTGTCGGAGCGACCGCCAGCCGACCCGCGTCCGGCACGACGACCTGGTGCCCGCCCGATCGGGGATTGTCGGAGGCCGTGATCGTCAGGCTCGGCGCCGGCACGTGCACGGCGTTGGCCGCGATGAACACGCCGCCGATCTCGGTCGCCGGATTGCCGGCCTCGCTGGTCCGGTCGGTCGTCTTCACTCGCAGCTGGTGGAACCCAGCGCCCGGCTCGACCACGCCGGCCACGGTGCCGAACGCGGTGACGAAGGTGGGCTGGGCGGTGGCGCCCGCCACCACATTCGTCGGCGCCGACAGCGTCACCATGGTCGGAGTCAACTCGCAGAACAGCGGCCCGGACGACGTGTGGAACGCGATCACGTTGATCCCCCGGGCAAACGCGGTGAAGAACGGCTGCCACTGGGCGGGATCCGGCCGACCGGCGGGCTGACGGGCGTTCTGCGCGGCGCACCGGGCGAGCTGATCGGCCGATGGCGTGCTGACGGTGCCGGTGGCGAAGTGCAGGGGTAGCACGACGGACGCCGCCTGGTCGCTCACCGCGCCCGACGCGCCGGGTGCGGCCGACGGGACGCTGCCCGGGTGGTCGACGGCGACCAGTCCGGCAGCCCCGCCGATGAGCGCGACGGCGGCCACGGCGATCGAGATCGGCAGCAGCGCGCGGCTGCGCCGCCGTTCGCCCCGGATGCCGACGACGATGTCGTAGCGGGCCTGGTCCCGGGTAGCGTCGGGCAGTTCCCGGTCGGGCGGAAGGTCGAAGAGGTCATTCATCACAGTCCTCCTTGCTGATCTGCTGCAGGCGTGCCCTCGCCCTGGACAACCGGGACCGGACACTCGTTTCGGAAATGCCGAACAGTTCGGCGGCGTCGGCGGTGGAGACGTTGCCCAGCAGGCACATCTGCACGACCTCACGGAGCCCCTTGGGCAACCGGGCGACCGCGGCGATGACGACGGCCAGCCGCTGGCTGGTCGCGCTGTCCTCGGCGATCCGCTCGGCGTGATCCGGTGTCGAGTCGTCCCGGACCAGCTTCGGCGCGATCCGCAGGAACCGGCCCAGCCGCCGGCGCTCGGACCGGCACACGTTCGCGGTCACCGTGTACAGCCACGGCAGAGCGCTGTCCCGGATGAGCTGGACACTCGCCCTGCGCCGCCAGAACTCGAGGAACGCCTGGGCCAGCAGGTCGTCGGCGGCGGCCCAGGAAGCGGTCAGGCGATAGGCGTGGTTCCACACCGCATGGGCGTGGCGTTCGTACAGGTCGGTGAACGCCTGATGGTCGTCTGCCGCGATGAGTCGCCACAGGTCGGCGTCGGATCGGACGTGCGACAACCCGCCAGGGTCATCACCGCCCGATTCCTCAGCCAGCACGGTGGCCTCCGCGGGTAGTTGATGCAGGGTCACGAACGCTTGTGGTCGGTCGGCCCGACGTGTGGCATCTTTCGGCCGAAATGTGACCGGGGACACATCCCATCCGCGCGGCTCGACCCGGTACCGGCCGCGGGCTCCAACCGTCGCACGGTCCCCACTCGTGGGCACCGACGGTCAGGAGCACAGCGTCGAGCCGCTGTCCATCGGCCGGCACACAGGTTGACGGCATTCTCCACGAACCTGGTCCCTGAATTGACCGGGATGTGGTTCGGCGAATTTCGCGACCGATGGACGGGCCTGTCATGCGCATTCTGTTACGTCGGCCGTGCCCGCTCGCCGCCGTGGTGGCCGCGATAGCGACAGTGGCCGTCGTGGTATCCGTGCCGGTGTTCGTCGTCGGTGGCGGGCGACCGCACCGGCGGTTCGGAAACGTCTCGGCCAACGACAAGGTCCGCGCGTCAACACCGTGGTCACGGCCGGCTGCCGGTGGATCGTCACGAGTGGCGACGGGCTGTCGGACGCGCTCCTGGCGGCCGCGCGGGCCAAGCCGGGTCTCCGCACGACAGAAAAGGTTTCCGTCGTGGGTGCTCGTCGTGTTCATCCGTGTCTGACGCGCGGTCTGTGGGTCGTCGCGCTGGTGCTGTTCTGATCGCCGGGTTCGGGCAGGAGCCCGCGCAGGCGCAGGAGATGCTGGCGCAGGGTTGGCAGGCCGCCGTGTACGTGCCGCCGACGCCGCAACAACAGTCCGGCTCGGCGGTCGGCCGGCCGTACAGACGCGACTCATGGAGAACAGAACCGCACGGTAGCCGGCCGGGCGCGCATCGCTCCGGGATCGATGTGCGCCACACCATCCGGCGAGTACGACGGTCTATCGCTGGGTGGCCAGCCGTTCCTGGTGGCGCCGCCCGAAGATCGCGGCCCAACACCGCCCTGGCTCGGGCGAAGACGCCGTCGCCCGGGGAGCGAGGGCTGTTTCCCGCACGGATCAACGCATCGACCGGCGGCACGAGGTGCTGCCACTCGGACCGCCCCGGCGCCGGGGTCCGGATCACCTGCCATGTCGTCGTTGTGGCACGGTAACCGGTCCGACGCCGGGTTCGCGACGGTGTCAGCCGGCGATCGACGAGTCGGCGACCAGCGACGCGAACTCCGTGATCCGCTCCTTCGGCAGATCGGCCCGCAGCATGATCCGCAGACCCGCCTCGCCCCTGGCGACGATCGGGAAGAACACCGCCGAGCAGTAGTAGCCCTGTTCGAACACCCGCGCCGACAGGTCGACGGCCCGGTCGGCCTCGCCGACGCGGATCATGCGCACGGCGAGTCCGTTTCCCGCGAACGGGGAGGGCACCAGTTGATCGAAGTAGCCGATGTTGTCGCGTAGCCCTCGCTGCAGCTCGCCGAGTTCCGGGGTGTGGTGCAACGCGGCACTGGCCAGGGAGGCGCCGAGAACCATGTTGTTGGTGCCCTGCGACCAGCCCACCGGACCCGCATGGCGCCGCAGGCGTTGGATCAGGCCGCCGTCGCCGAGCATGGCGACCGCACCACCGGTGCCGAATCCTTTGGACAGCGAGGCCACCACCATGGTCAGCGGGTTGAGCTCCACCCGGGACCGCACATATCCCTCACCGTGCTCGCCCACCGCGGACAGCGAGTGCGAATCATCGATGTAGAGGAACAGGCCGTACCTGTCCTGCAGTTCCAACAGTCCGTCCAGCGGCAGCACGCCGCCCATCGAATACGCGCCGTCCGCGATGTAGGCCACCCGTGGATACTTGCGGCAGACGTCTTCCAGATAGTTCAGGTCGTTGTGGGGTGACGTGAGGACGAGGCTCTCGTCGGCGCAGATCGGCTTCACGTACGAGATGTTGAAATGGGCGTACCGGTCGAAGACCATCGTGCGTGGGCCGCCGTCGGCGACGTGGCCGGCCGCCAGCAGCGGCAGGATGCCAGCCGTCAGTGCGGTGCAGGACACGCCGAGCAGGATGTTGGCCCGCCACAGGTCGCTGAGCTCATCCTCCAGGGCCACGGCGATGTTGGGCCGGATCCGGGTCGGCGACACCGCGAGATAGGTCGACTTCGCCTCGGCAAGTCCGTCCACCGCCCCTTGCAGAACCTGAGGGTGGAAGTTCAGGCCCAGGTAGGAGAACGAGCACATGTTCACGAATCGATGGCCGGTTTCCCGTACCACCAGTTCGTTGTTCGACTCCGCGTCCACATGCATGTCGATGAGACCCCGGTCGGCTGCCGCCTGCCAGACCGGATCGGACAACTCCAGCAGCCGATCGCTGTTGCGGTATCGACGTGGGCCGATGACCTCCTGGGTCTCGCCCGTGTCGTCCAACGGTGTCGCGGTCACGGTTCCTCCGTTTCACTTGCGGTCAAGGTAGTGCTCCGCGCCGCCGTCGCGGACGATGTCCAGGGTGACGCAGTGGAAACCGCCGCCGAGCACCTGCGCGTGTCTCAGGTGCAGCGGGAGCACGGCGATCCCCGTGCTCTCCAGTGCCCTGATCAGGTCCGGCTGGTTTCCGTCCACCACAGCGTGTTCCGGATCGATCATCAGCAGGTTCATGCCGACCCACACCTCGCTGAGGGTGTCCTGGTACGGGCTGGGCTGTGGGCGCAACGGCGGGCACCACAACACGTCCCAGTTCCGCAGCGGCTCCGGGATGGTGTCCGGCCGGATGCGGGCCGGATTGAGCAGGGCCAGTCCCGGCCGCAGCAAGGTGATGGTGCTGTCGATGTGGGTGTACCCGTAGACGTCCCGCAGCGGGTGCACGCGCACGTCGCCGAGCAGGCTCACGGTGTCCCGCAGCCAGCGCAGACCGAGTTCGTTGCCGCTGCGGGAAACCTGGTAGAACAGGTCGCTGCCGACCCGGAGCACGTTCGCCGCGTCGAACACCGGCTCGGTCTCGCCGAGATCCGGCAGGCCGTCGGCGTCGACCTCGAACAGCTCGTCGCGCAGCCGGGGCCGGGGCGCGCTGATCCAGTGGGCACCCGCCAACAGATACTCCTGGAACAGTTCCCGCAGTCCGAACAGCTCGAAGTAGCGTGCCCGCACGGCACCGGGCGTCTCGATGATCGTCGAGCCCACCACGAGGGTGAGATCGCGGGGACAGTACG
The DNA here is from genome assembly GCA_036273855.1 of Pseudonocardiaceae bacterium. Taxonomy (GTDB): domain Bacteria; phylum Actinomycetota; class Actinomycetes; order Mycobacteriales; family Pseudonocardiaceae; genus DATEPR01. Next base: position 105,302 of record DASUGU010000142.1, on the reverse strand, counting down.
AGCTCATCCCTCGGGTGCGCCAGTCCGGTGAGCCGAACTCGAGGTCGTGATCGGGCACGTCGGGTCGGTGCACGGTGACACCCAGCCCGGTCAACGTCGATGCGAGTGCGGCCAGGTCCTCGTTCGCCTCGTCGATCACGTGCCCGGGCACCGTACCCACCTCGACGCGCGCCAACTCCGCCGCGGTCAGCTTCGGGTAGCAGTTCAGCCACGCGGACGGGTCCGTCTGATCGGGAATTCGGGTGTGGCTGGCATCCCCGACGACGACCTCCCGCAGCGCGGTGAACTCGTCCCACGAATGGACCGCCGGCCGGCTGGTGGGTACCGGTTCGGGCTGGGGCAGGACGCCGAGAGTGTCGGACGTGGTCAAGTCGTGTCCTTTCTGGACCGTTCCCGGTCAGTATCCGGCCGCGGTGTGGGTGTCGTCGTCCCTGGTGGGCACCAGGAAGCTGCGCTCGAAGGTCAGCACGACCTCGCCCGTGGACTTACGCCCCTCGGTACGGCAGCTGACGATGCCCACCTCCGGTTTGCTCTCCGACAGGCGTTTGGCGGTGATCTCGCTCTCCGCGTAGAGCGTGTCGCCGACATAGACCGGATGGGTCAGCCGGATCCGGTCCCAGCCGAGATTGGCGACCGCGCGGCCGCTGGTGCTGCGCGCGGTCATACCGCCGACGATGCTCAACGTGACCAGGCTCGACACGATCGGTCTACGCCACTGGGTCCGCTCGCAGTAGGCCGCATCGATGTGCAGCGGCGAGGCGTTCATGCTCAGCATGCTCATCAGGACGTTGTCCAGTTCGGTCACGGTCCGCCCCGGTCGATGCTCGATCACCGTGCCGACGATCAGCTCCTCGTAGCAGAAGCCGACATTCTCGCGGTAACGGTGGGGGCCGACCTGGCGGTAGCCGAGCGGCTGCGTTCCGGTGTCCGTGGTGCTGTCGGTCTCGGTCATCCCTGCCTCCGCGTTCCCGGTTCCGCGGCGAGCATCGGCACGCGGTGGCCGTGCTCGGCGTCGCCGGGCGTCCAGAACTCGTCGAGCAGTCGCCGGGACGCCTCGAAGAACGGGCGGCCGATCATCCCCCCGTCCACGGTGGTCACGTCGTCAGCGCTGCGTTCCGCCGCGTCGACGATGCGGGCGGCACGCTCCAGTTGCTCCAGGCTCGGCGAGAACACCTCGTTGATCACGGTCACCTGGGCCGGATTGAGTGCGATCTTGCCGCTGAATCCCATGGCCTGCGCGAGTTCGGACTCCCGCCGGACGAGCACGGTGTCGGCCAGGTCGAACGTGGGCGAATCGATCACGTGGATGTCGGCGGTGCGTGCGCCGTTGACCAGCCTGGCCCGGACGTACGACAGTGGCTCCCAGTCCACGTCGATGCCGAGCAGCGCGGCGTAGTCGGCAGCGCCGAAGATCAGCGCCCGCAGCGTGTCGGACGCTTTCGCGATCCGCGCCGCGTTCTCCACTCCGCGCGGGGTCTCCAGTATCGCGAACAGTTCCAGCTGCGGGCAGGAGGGCCGCAGCACCTGTTCGACGATTTCCAGGTCGCGTGGCGACTCGACCTTGGGCACGAGGACGATGGCGGGCTTGATCGGGTAGTGCCGGATCGCCAGCAGGTCGCGCAGCCCGTCCGGTTCGGTGACGGAGTTGATCCGCACCGCGCAGCGCCGCGGTGCGCCGTCCATGGGCGAGAAGAAACCCGCGGCCTCGCGGCGAGCTTCTTCCTTGCGCCGCACGGATACCGAGTCCTCCAGGTCGACCAGACAGATGTCGGCACCGGATCGGTGGCACTTGACGTAGCGGTCGAGGGACGTGGCAGGAGTGCACAGCACGGAACGGCAGTAGCGGGTGTACATCATGGCTCCCGGTTCACATCGATCAGTACCTTGCCGGTGGTCGCCCTCGCGGCCAGCGCGGCGTGGGCGGTCGCCACCTCGTGCAGGCCTACGACGCGGTCCACGTGTGCGGCCAACTGTCCGCGGGCGGCCAGTCGGAAGAGGGTCCGGGCGATACGGCACAGCAGTGGTCGGTTGTCCACGACGTGGCGCATCCAGAAGGCGGCGCAGCCGATGGACCGATCGAGCAACGACTCCAGGGCGACCTCGACGTGGCCGCCGGTCCGCCAGCCGATGCTGACCAGCCGGCCGAACGGGGCCAGCCCGGACAGCGCGGAGCACGCCTGCGTACCGCCGACCGAGTCCAGGTACACGTCCACCCCACGTCCACCGGTCAGGTCCCGCAGCCGGCCGCCGAGGTCGACACCGGCCACGTCGACGATCGCCTCGGCGCCCAGGGCGGTGATGAACGTCCGCTTGGCCTCCGTGCCCGTGACACCGATGACGGACCTGGCACCCAGCGCGAGTGCCACCTGGACCGCGAGATGGCCGACGCCGCCGGCGGCCGCGGACACCGCGACGGTCTCGCCGGGTTTCAGACGGGCGGCCAGTACCAGGGCGCCGTACGCGGTGGCGCCCTGTTCGAACAGACCGATCGCCTGCTGGTCGCTCACCTCGTCGGGCACGTCCACGGTGTGGGCGTCGGACGCGGCGGCGACCTGGGCATAGCCGCCGCCCGACCGCAGCAGTGCGGTCACCCGTCCGCCGTGTCGCCTGCGCGTACCCACGGCGTCCACGCCCAGCACCGCGGGCAGTTCCCGGGTCGGGTCGGCGCGCTGGTCCAGGTCGTCGAAGTTGAGTCCGGAGAACGTGATGTCGACCAGACTCTGCCCGTCGGCGGGTACCGGTTCGGCCACCCGCTCGACGTGCAGCACGTCCGGGCCGCCCGGCTCACGCATGAGCACGGCGTTCATCCGGCCCGTCATCGGGTGCCGCCGGGCAGGGCCGCCGCCGGACGATCGATCTCCGTACCGTCGGGCGACGACACGAGTCGGCGCGCGATCGCCGTGGCCGCCGCGAGGTCCGGAGCGACAACACAGTAGGTGACGGTGCCGTCGGGCAGGTGGCTGGACGTGATGAGGACGCCGGTGCCGGTCGCCGGGTCGAAGTCCAGGCCGTTTCGCGTCAGGAGTTCCCGGGCCGCGGCAAAGGAGGGCACCGCCCAGCCGACGCGTTCCAGGAGCACCCGGTCGGGCCGCTGGGCGTCGCTGAGCAGGCGATCACGGACCACTCGGTGCAGGTGCGTCGAACCGCTGATCCGCCCGTTGGTCTCGGTGAACACGATGTCTCCGGCGCGCGTGAGTATCGCGTCGGTGCTCAGGTAGCCACGGTAACCCATGGTGTGGACGGATAGGCACAGTCGCCTGCTCTCGGTCACCAGTTCGGCGTGGGCCGCTGTGGACAGTGGCGCCGCTGGGATGACTTCGCCGACGGCCACCGGTTCCATCAGTATCTGGCCCGTCCCGGTGAGTTCCAGGCCGTCGGTGCCCAGGAAGTACTCGGCATACACCGTGTCGCAGCCGGGCAGGTAGCGTTCCACCACGAGCCGGTCGCGACCGCCGACGGTGAGCCAGTCCCAGCGCCGGGCGACATAATCGGCGAGCGCCACGTCATCCGGCAGGACGACCACGCGAGGCGAGCCCACGGGCCGCAGTCCGGCCATGGCGCTCACGATCTCGTTGCCGAGGCCACCGCACTGGAACTCCTTCTTCAGCATGACGCTGTGGCCGTCGGCGAACTGGCTGCTCACCGCGCGGACGGCCGCGTCGGGTTCGGCGACGACGCAACCCGGTGCGACGGCGACACCGGCCCCGGCCGCCAAGGCCCGGAACACGGCCTTGCTGTTGATCAGTGAGGCACCGCGCGCGGCGAGGAACGGCCTGCCGACCAGCGCGTCGGTGAGTCCGACCGCGTCCACGAGGTCGACGACGGCGACGTCGGTGTAGATCGCCAGGACATCGTCCACCCGATGCTCGCGGACCGCGGCGCACAGTTGTTGCCGGAAGCCGGTATCCGTCATGCGGTGGGGAGTCAGCAGATCCTCGCCGTCGATGTCGGGCGGCGGAGCGAGCACAGTGAGAGAGCGGGGATCGGTGCCGGTCACGCCGGCGACATAGAAGACGTACTCCGGATCGGGCAGCCAGGGCAGAACGACGACATCTCCCGCGTTCGCGAACCACAGGACGCGCAGCGCCGCATGGCCGCCGTACGCCCGCTCGTCAGAACTGAGCAAGGCCATTTTGCCGACCATATCCTCAGTGCGACTGTTACCGATGATCAGCGATACCATGACAACCCCATTGTCGATCACAGTGCCTGTTCACGGTGCCAGCTCGACAGCGTATCCACGCCGCCTACCTTGGGCAAGGTTTCTATTGGCGGACAAGGATTCCGCTGCCATGCGCAGTCAATGACCGTGCCGATCACACGATTTCCTGCCGCGCTGGATCAATCCTGCCGAGCGGTTACCAGGTGCCGGGTCATCCTCGCCGAGAGGCGACGTGATCGCACCACACGTCGCCGAATCCAACCCAGACGGACCAGCGGTCGTAGTACCCGACATGTTGTTGCTGCGACTGACGGGTGACAGTCTGGACCGGGCTCTCGTCGCGGTGTTAGCCTCGGCGGCCGGTGTTGTATGGACATTGCTGGTCGACAGCGAGGCAGACATTGTTGAACCATCGGACCACCGACGAACCCGGGGCGGACGTGGCCCAGATAGTCTTCGACGGTCACGCTGTCACAGTGGCTACGGATCCGGAACCGGAATCAACCACCCGGCCCGCTGTCTTTCCCAGCACCGGCGAGTTCCCGGTATACGACGAGTACGTATACCGGACCATGACAACGGATTCCATTCGCAACGACGGGTTCACCGCCGCCCTGAAGGGCATCGTCACCGGCCGTCGGGTGCTCGACATCGGCACCGGGGCACACCTGAACTGGGCCGCGGCGGCTCTCGAACTCGGTGCCGCGTCGGCTGTCGGTGTCGAAGCGATGCGGGACAGCTTCGCCTCCGCCGAGCGGATCCGACAGGAATCCGGCTTTGGCCGGCGGCTGGAACTGATGTGTGGTTTGTCGACCGGCATCAGCCTGGCCGAGCGGGCAGCCGTCTGTGTCGCCGAGGTCATCGGATCGCTGGCCGGTGCGGAAGGTGCCGCCGCGGTGATCACCGACGCGAAGCAGCGACTGCTGTCGGCGGACTGTGTGATCGTGCCCCACCGTGCCGCTACCCGGGTGGCGGCCGCATGCCTCCCCGACCTCCTGGCCGATCATCCGCTGGCGTTCTCCGCGCCTGCGCTGCCCTACCTGGAGAAAGTGTTCTCGTGGAACGGGGGGCCGTTCGACGTACGGCTGCGGATCAGCCGGCCGCGGGGGGCGACGCTGCTGTCCGACAGCGCCGAAGCGGAGGTGCTCGAATTCAACGGCGACCTTCGCACCGAACAGGAACGGAGCATCGACCTCACCATCGACCGGGAGGGTGAGGTCGACGGCCTGTTGGCCTGGATGCGGCTGTGGTGCGGCCCGGACAGCGATCCGATCGACACTCTGCGCGACGACACCAACTGGGCATCCATCTACTTTCCGTTGTTCGACGAGGCCGTACGCTGCCGGCCCGGAGATTCGCTGCGAGTCGCGATACGGGTGCGACTGGCGGAGGATCGGATACATCCGGTCTACTACATCGACGGCTCCCTCGCCCGTGGAGATCGCACTCTCGCCGAAGGCCACCACCTGTCGAATTTCGGCGGGAGTCGGTTTCGGCAGCAGGCGCTCTACCGAAAGCTGTTCCCGCTGTGACAGGCCTGCCGACATAGCGGGGCCGTCACCCGTTCGACGCGGAACGCGAGAGATCGACATGCTCGATCGCCGCGTCCGAATCGCGTTCTCCCGGGCCACGGCACGCAGTTCGTAGTCGGTCCGGCTGCCGGCGACCCGATCCTGGGCCGAGCCCGCGCTCTTCTGGCGAGTCTGCGCACGCTCGGATATGCGGTCACCCTGACCTGCGGCGGTAATATTCGCCGACCAGAATTCTGGCCGGTGGCAGCTGGCGATATCCGCTGAATGCCCAATGAAGGGGACCTATTCGATGAAGAGCCCGGTGGCGGAGCGGTGGTTGCGCTGCTTCCGTGATGACGACGAGTGTGAGACGACGCTGGTCTGCTTTCCCCATGCCGGTGCCGTGGCGGGACAGTACCGCACCTGGCCACGGGGACTGCCGTCGGACATCGCCGTCATGGCCGTCCGCTACCCGGGTCGGGAGGAGCGGTTCGACGATCCGTTCCCGCCCGGGCTGGAAGCCCTCGCGGATGACATCGCCGACGCGCTCGGTGAATTGGCACGGCAACGGGTGGTGCTGTTCGGTCACTGTTTCGGTGCCACGGTGGCGCACGAGGTGGCGCTGCGCCTACCGGACCGGGGGTGTCCGCCGGCCGCCCTGTGCGTGTCCGGGACGCAGCCGCCGCACGCGCTGGCCGGCGACCGCGTGGTCCCCAGCGCGGACGAGGACATCATCGCGCATGTGGTGAGCCTGGACGCGAGCCGTGCCGCGGCCTTCGAGGACCCCGACCTCAGGGAGGCCGTGCTCCCCGCGGTCCGCGGCGACTACCACTTGGTGGCGGGCTATTCCGGTGGCCCGCGGCCGCCGCTCGCCTGCCCGATCTACGCGTACGCCGGTCACGATGATTCCGAAGTGACCCCGGAGGAGATACAGGGCTGGGCGGACCTGACGCAGGGCGCCTTCCGGCTCCGGGTGTTGCCCGGCGGGCATTTCTACCTCAAACCCGAGGAGGACACGCTGCTCGCGGACCTGACCGGCGTGCTGGATCTCGTCAGGTCCGGTGCGACGACCGCCTGATGTGAATCCGGATCCCGGTTCGGCGACGCCGACAGACAATCAAGTGGAGAGGTGCAGATCGTGGCAGACGTGACAGGCTCTCATCATGGCGATGTGCGGGTCCAGGATCGATCTCGTCTCATCGATCTCGTCCGTTCGGCCTGGCGAGACACCCTTGGCTACGACACGCCCGACGTCGACACGAGTTTCTTCGAGGCGGGCGGCGACTCGTTCGTACTCATTTCTCTCATCGGGAAGATCGCGAAATCCTCCGGACTCACGCTCAAGGCCGTTGACGTCCTCCGGGCCCCCACGATGCGAAAGCAGGCCGCACTACTCGGTCAACTCATGGACGATCACTGATGGGAACACGTGACAGCCAGGACGGCCACGCAACCGAATCACGGTCGGACGGACTGGCGACGGTGCCGACGATGTTGGAGATACCGTCGGACAGGCATCGGCCGCGGCATGCGGGCACGCATCATGGTCGGCGTCCCATCGAGCTGTCCGCCGAAACCGTGATGTCACTACGTAGGCAGTCGCGAGCCGCGCACGTGCCGCCGTCCTCCGTTCTCCTGGCCGCGTTCGGCCTCCTGCTGGCCAGATTGACCGGTGCGACCACCTTGCTGGTCGGCGTCGGCGGTGCCGATCCCGTTCCGGTTCGTATCGACATCGACGACGACCTGGCGCCGGACGCATTCGCTCGCGGTGTGCATGAGTCGCTGACCCGGAGTTCGGGTCGGGGACGGTCCGGCCGACGTGATCCGCACGTCCAGGTTCTCTTCGACGCCGAACCCGCGGTGGTCCGCACCGAGGACACCGTCGGGCCTCGGTTCGACATCGCCGTGCGGCTGGCCGACACCGGTCGGTCATGTACCGGTTACGTCGACTATGCGGCGGACCTGTGGGAGGGCGCTGAGGCGGAGCGGTTCGTCCTGGACTATTCGGCAGCCGTGGCACAGCTTGCCGAGGCGATGGCGGCGGACGGCTCGGGCGGGACGCTGGCGGATGTCCGATGCATCTCGGCCGACTCACGGAGGACCCTCGACGCCATCAATGACACAAGGCGTGTCTTCCCCGACTCATCCGTGGACGGGCTCTTCCGCGACACGGTGGATCGCTGGCCCACCGCGTTGGCCGTGCGCGACGCGGACTCGGCACTGACCTACTCCGAACTGGCCGTCGCCGTCGCCGAACAGGCGGGCCTGCTGCGCGCGGCCGGCGTGGGAGACGGCGACACGGTGCTGATCAGTGTGCCGCGGTCGGTGGCCGAGGTGGTGGCCGTGCTGGGCACGCTGTGGGCGGGCGCCGCATACTGTGGAGTCGATCTGGCACAGCCCGCTTCGCATACCGCGAGGATCGTGGCAAAGGCGGCTCCTGCCGCCGCGATCGTGGCTGAGGACGCGGCAGGCCATCTCGCGCCGTACGGCGTGCCCTTGGTCGGTTCATGGCACCAGGGCTGGGATGGTGGTGGCCAGGTGGCACCCCCGGTCCGGCCTGATCCCGATCGACTGGCGTACATCGCCTTCACCTCGGGCTCGACCGGTCAGCCGAAAGGTGTGGCGATACCGCACCGTGGCGTGATCCGACTGGTCCACGACAGCCCGTACCTGGCGCTGGGCCCGGGTGAGCGCTCCCTTCGACTGGCGTCACTCGCATTCGACGCATCCACACTGGAGCTGTGGGGCACCCTGCTGACGGGTGCGACACTGGAGATCTGCCCACCGGACGTGCTGTTCCCGAACGAGATCGGCGACTTTCTCGAAGAGCGCCGGATTACCGTGGCGTTTCTCACGGCGGGCCTTTTCGGGCTCGTCCAAGAATTCGAGGGCCGATCACTGGCCGGCCTGCGGCACCTCATGACCGGTGGCGATGTGGTGCCGTCCGAGCACGTCAAGCAGGCTCTGGCGAAGAACCCGGGTCTCGTGATCACGAACTGCTACGGTCCGACCGAGAACACGGTCGTCACGACGTCCTGTTCGGTTCGTGACCCCGCGAGCATCGACGGGCCTGTTCCTATTGGTTCGCCGGTCCCGGGAACGCGGATATACGTCCTGGACAAGTGTGGCAGACTGCTGCTGCCCGGGGCCGTCGGAGAGCTGTATGCCGCGGGCGACGGCCTGGCCGCCGGCTACGTCAACGACCCGGCGGAGACCGACCGGGCGTTCGGGTTCTTCTCGCCGGACGTGCCGGAACGGCTGTACCGCACCGGTGACCTGGTACGCATCGATGGTGCCGGCCGGCTCCGCTTCCTGGGGCGGGCGGATGACCAGGTCAAGATCCGCGGCTTCCGCATCGAGCCGCACGCGATCAGTGAGTCGCTGCGCGCCCAGGAGGGCGTCGAGGAGTCGTTCGTGACGGTCACGGACGGCGACAGCGTCGACAAGAGGCTCATCGCCGCGGTCCGGCTGACACCGGGAGCGGCGATCACGCCCTCCGACCTGAGGGACCGCCTCCGTGACGAGCTGCCGTCGTTCATGGTCCCCGCGCTCTGGGCGGTCGTGGATCAGTTGCCCATCACGACGACCGGGAAGATCGACCGGCGCCGGCTCGCTGCCATCGCCAGACCCGCCAGCTCGTTCGCGAAGCAGGGCCGGCAGGCGGCGTGACGCCGGATAGACCGGCAGCTCAGCTGTCTCACCGCGGGTGAGGCAGCTGAGCTGGCGTGTCTACGCGTGGTAGCCGTCCAGGCGCGACAGGACGTACAGCATGACCTCGTCGGCGCCGCCGCCGATCGACCACACCGGGCTGTCCCGGAAATACCGCGCGGTCCACATCTCCTCCATGTACCCCAAGGCTCCGTGGAACTGCAGGCACGTCGCGGCGATCTCACGCGCCAACCGGCCCGCCTCCAGCTTGCCGACGGTCGCGAACCGGTTCACGTCCTCACCGCGGATGTACGCCTCGGCGGCCGCGTAGTTGTACTGCCGCAGCATGTCCAGCCGCGCGCTCAGCTCGGCCAGCGTGAAGTTGACGTGCTGATTGTCGATCAAGGGCTTGCCGTAGACGTGGCGGGTCTTCAGGTAGTCCGCGGTCCGGGTGAGGGCCGTCTCCATGCCACCGACCGCGGCATAGCTCAGGGCGAGGCGCTCGTTCTGGAACTGGGTCATCTGCTGGTAGAAGCCCAGGCCGATCTCGCCGATCGTGTTGCCGACCGGGACCCGCACGTCGGTGAACGTGAGCTCGGCCGTGTCTGATGAGCGCATGCCGAGCTTGTCCAGCTTGCGGTGGACCTGGCAGCCGGGTGTGTCCGTCGGGACGACGATCTGCGAGAGGCCGCCGTAGCCCGGTTTGTCGGACGTGCGGGCCAGCAGGCAGATCCAGTCCGCCTGGGTGCCGTTGGTGATGTAGAGCTTCGAGCCGTTGATCACCCAGTCGTCGCCGTCGCGCACCGCCCGGGTGCTCAGGGCGGTCACGTCGGAGCCCGTGTCGGGCTCGGTCACCGCGACCGAGCAGACCGCCTCGCCCTTGATCGCCGGGACCAGGTACCGCTGCTTGAGCTCCTCGCTGCCGAAACTGTGCAGCGACGGGGTCGCCATGTCCGTCTGGATGCCGATGCCCAGGGCCACCCCGGCGGGGCCGACCCGGCCGAGCTCCTCGTGCAGGATCACCGTGCAGAGGTGGTCCGCGCCCTGGCCGCCGTACGCCGTGTCATATTCCAGGCCGAGCAGGTCGAGCTCGGCCATCTTCGGGAACAGCTCGTGCGCGGGGAAGATCCCGTTCGCTTCCCATTCGTCCGCGTGCGGCCCGATCTCCTTCTCGGCGAAATCCCGGACCAGCTTGCGAAGCGCATTGTGCTCAGCGGTGAAGGCTACCATTTTCACTCCGATGGCTTCACGTGACGTAATGGTCAGAGGAGGGCGAGCAGTTTGGGCGTGTAGAGGGCATCCGTTGACACGATTCCGGCCACCATGTCGAGGTAGGTCGCGACGAGTTCCGGATCGGACTGCACGGCCCGCAGCAGGGCGAGCCGCTGCTCGTGCGGAGGAGCCAGCCGGGCGACGCTGAGCGTGGCCTGGTAGCCCGGGGCGAGTGTCGCGTCCCGGTCCTCGGCGAATCGAGCCAGGGCGGCGTCCAGCCGCGCGGGATCCCCGCCGAGCACGCTGCTTATCCCGCCCACCAGGCTTTCCGCCTGGCCGAACGCGTCGCTGATGCCGCGTGCCGTGATGGAGTCCTTGTGGTGCCCGGCATCGCCGACGAGCACCCAGCCGGGTCCGGTCGCCTGCCGGAAGAAGTTCTGCTGGTCACCGGTGCCGTGCAGGCGTTCCGCGGGCTCACCGCCGCGCAGCCGCTCGTACAGGGCGGGCGCGGTGGCGCGGATCTGCTCGTCGTAGGCACGGCGCGCGTCGGTGCGGATCTCCTCGAAACGGGACTGCGGGAAGTATGCCTGCACGAGGGTCGCCTCGTCGTTGGTGCGCACGGCTGCCACCCAGCCGCCGGGCCGCTCGTACAACTCCACGCCGTCGGCGGGCACGTCGTGCCAATACGTGTGGTACGCGCAGGTCATGAGCGGGTCGCGCACGCTGTCCGGTGCCGCCACCAGTTGGGCGATGGTGGAGCGCATGCCGTCCGCGCCGATCACCAGACGCGCGGCTTCGGTGAAGCCGCGGTCCCCGTGCCTGCCCTCGACACCGACGACCCGTCCCGCCTCGTCCCACAGCAGACCGGTCACCCGGTAGCGTTCGCGAAACACGGCACCGGCCTGGATGGCCGCGTCCACCAACAACGCGTCTAGGACATGGCGCCGGGGGGCGAACTTCGCGCGCTGTCCCGCCACGCCTCCGGCGTACCCGTCGATGTGGATGTCGGCGACCTCGTAGATGGTTCGTGCCAGAGGCGGACAGCCTGACGCGCGAACGTGTTCCAGCACCCCCCAGCGGGCGAGTGCCGCGATCCCGGGCTGGTGGACCAGATGCGTGGACAGGGTGTCGGTGCCGTACGCCGATTTGTCGAGCAGGAGTACCCGATAACCCGCGCGGGCCAATAACAGGGCGGTCGGCGCGCCGGCGCAGCGCGCCCCTACCACGATGGCGTCGTACATTCACATGCCTCACAACGAACGTCGGCGAGCCGCGGCTCGGCGAGGGACGGGAATGGCAGGCCCGGCGATTCGGCGACACATTATGTCGGTTGGCCGCCGTCGCCTTTGGACGAGTATATGGCGACCAATGATCGCGGAGTATGGGAACTATTCATGTGTGAGGTCGGTTGCGTGGCCGTCGCCGCGCCCACCATGCCCACGCCCGGACCGGACCGGGGTGGCGGTTACACTCGAGAGACGATTTGGCCTGGTCAACACGGGTCGGGCAGGGCAGGAGGGTGCATCGTGGTCGAACGCCAGTTACCGAATCCCGGCGAGATCTTCGAGCTCATGCGGTTCAAGAAGCCCGAGCTCAACGGCACCCGGCGGCGGCTGGCGGCCGCGTTGACCATCGACGACCTCCGGGAGCTCGCGAGGCGGCGGACGCCGAGGGCGGCGTTCGACTACACGGACGGGGCCGCCGAGGACGAGCTGTCCCTGCACCGGGCCCGGCAGGCGTTCCGGGATGTCGAGTTCCATCCCTCGATCCTGCGCAGTGCGGCCGAGGTGGACACGCGCTGTGAGATCTTCGGCGGGCCATCGGCGTTGCCGTTCGGGATCGCACCGACCGGTTTCACCCGGTTGATGCGCACCGAGGGGGAGGTGGCGGGCGCGGGCGCGGCCGGGGCTGCGGGTATCCCGTTCTCGCTGTCCACGCTGGGCACCACGTCGATCGAGGACGTCCGGTCCGCGAACCCGCACGGTCGCAACTGGTTCCAGCTGTACGTCATGCGGGAACGGGAGGTCTCCTACGAGTTGGTCCGGCGTGCCGCCAAGGCCGGGTTCGACACGCTGTTCTTCACGGTCGACACGCCGGTGGCCGGGGCGCGGCTGCGCGACAAGCGCAACGGGTTCTCCATCCCGCCGCAGTTGACGCTGCGCACGGTGGCCAACGCGATCCCGAGGGCGTCGTGGTGGTTCGACTTCCTGACGACCCGGAAGCTGGAGTTCGCGTCCCTGACCTCGACGGGCGGCACGGTCGGCGAGTTGGTGGACTCCGCGATGGACCCGACCATCAGTTTCGGTGACCTGGAGGTCATCCGTGAGTTGTGGCCGGGCAAGATCGTGGTCAAGGGTGTGCAGACGGTCGAGGACGCGACGACGCTCGCGGGGCTCGGTGTCGACGGCCTGGTCCTGTCCAACCACGGCGGCCGCCAGCTCGACCGGGCGCCGGTGCCGTTCCACCTGCTGCCCGATGTGGTGCGCGAGGTCGGCGCCGACGTGGAGATCGCGATCGACACGGGCATCATGTCCGGCGCCGACGTGGTCGCCTCGATCGCCCTGGGCGCGAAGTTCACGCTGGTCGGCCGCGCCTATCTGTACGGTCTGATGGCCGGGGGCCGGGCCGGGGTGGACCGCGCGATCGCGATCCTGCGCGACCAGATCGAGCGCACCATGAAGCTGCTGGGCGTCGCCGCACTCGAGGAGCTGCAACCCCGGCACGTCACCCAGCTCGTCCGGCTCGCACCCAGGCCGTCAACCAAGGGTTGACGCCGCTGCCGAGGTGTCCGACCGGTCCGTGCTGGGTACTCGCGGGACGGGGGACACCGGACGCGAGGAGGCGCGATGACGGCACGGGAGACCATCCGCCGGCGCCGCCTGCGGGAGGCGAGCGCCCAGGTCGGCCGGCACTGGGACATGTTGCAGGACAGGGTGCCCGCACCCGTGCTGCGCCTGCTGGTCACGCTCCCGTGGCTGATGCGCCGGATGCCGGTTCCGTTCTGGGTGCCGCTGGCACTGATGCTGGTGCGCCGCATCCGACGGCGTTGGGCGAAACAGCGTGTGGTCGGTCAACAGCGATGAGCGCCTGTTGTCCCACGGCGAACCGCGCTAGTCGACGCCGCCGAGCAGGGCCAGGGTGCGGTGCCGCAGCCCGGTGACGATGCGCGCGCGGGCCGAGTTGAGATGCTCGGTCATCGCCTGGTCGGCGCCCGCCGCGTCGCCGGCCCGGATGGCGGCGACGATCCAGTCGTGCTCGTCCACGGCGCACCGGATCGCTTCGGGGATATCGGGATTGTCCACCTGGGCGGCGCGCAGCCGCCGCACGACCTGTTCCAGTTGACCGGAGAAGTGCTCGACGTAGCGTGAGCCGGCGGCGACGCAGATCTCCCGGTGAAAGGCCAGGTTCAGCTCCAGGGCCTCGTCCGTGCGGCCGGCCCGCGAGGCGTCGTCGACGTGCCGGTTGATCTCGGCGAGTCGCTCGGCGAGTCCGCGACCCGCCCGGACGGTCGCCATCCGCGCGGCCAGCGCCTCCAGCGACTGCTGCAGGGAGTAGATGACGACCACGTCGTCAGGGTCGACGGGTGAGACGACCATCTGGCCGTTGCGCCGGACGCCGAGCCCGTCGGCCTCGATGCGACGCAACGCCTCCCGTACCGGTGTCCGGCTGACCCGCAGCGCCTCGCACAGGCCCTCCTCCGGCAGCGCCGCCTCGGCCGGGAAGATGCCGCGGAGTATCGCCTCCCGCAACGCATAGGTGGTCGCCGCCGACACCGACGAGTCCGCCGGGGCCCGCCCGAAGATCGCCCGTAGCTCGGCGACCTGGCTGTCCGAAAACCTGATCTTCATCGTCTACTCCGGATTTGTTGGATCCAGCCTGGATACAGGTGGGGCGCCGGCACCGGTCCGGCGGCTCGATGGCGTGCCGGTCAGCGCAGGTAGCGGGCTATCGCCTCCCGCGCCGCCGGCAGTTCGATGATCGAGAGCTGGTTGGCCGCCTCTGCGGTCATCGCCTGCGCCAGGTCGGTCTCCCGCGACCGGAGCAGCAGGCGTTTGGTCCCGGCGAGCGCCGCGTGCGGCAGGGCGGCCAGCCGGCCGGCCAGGGCGGCGACCTGGTCGGCCAGGTCCGTGGCCGCCACCGACCTCGTGATGAGGCCCCACTGCTCGGCGACCGGGGCCGCGACGGCGTCACCGAGCATGGCGATCTCGCGGGCCCGCCGGTCGCCGACCAACCTCGGCAGCAGCCAGCTGGCGCCGCTGTCCAGGGACAGCCCGCGCCGGATGAACAGTTCCAGGAACCGGGCGTCGTCGGCGGCCAGGACGAAGTCGCACAGCAGGGCCAGGTTGGCCCCGGCACCGGCCGCGACGCCGGCGACCGCGGCGATCGTCGGCACCGGCAGCTCGTGCAGGGTCAGCAGGACGTCGTTCATCATCCGGATGCGCCCGGCCAGCGGCTGGTCGCCGTCCAGCAGACCGCCGACATCCGAGCCGGCGCAGAACGTGCCGCCCGCGCCGGTCAGCACCACGACGCGGTCGGTGGCCGGTGTCACGGTGGCCAGGGCGGCGCCGAGGGACCGCCACATGTCGTCGGTCATCGCGTTGAGCTTGGCCGGACGGCGCAGCGTGATCGTGACGACGGCGTCCGCGCGGTCGACCTGGATCGTCATCGTGCCGTCCACCCTCCGTCGACGCCGATCGTCTGGCCGGTGATGAAGCTGCCCGCGTCACTGGCCAGGAGCAGCAGCACACCGTCCAACTCGTCGGGTCGGCCCGGCCGGCGCATCGGCGTGTTCCGCTCGATCCAGCGCAGCCCGGACTCGGTCGCGAACATCTGCTCGGTCAGCTCACTGGGGAACCAGCCCGGTGCTATCGCGTTCACCCGCACGTCGCCCGCCGCCCATTCCGCCGCCAGATGCCGGGTGAGCGAGATGACGCCACCCTTGGCCGCACCGTAGGCGGCCTGGGTGACCGGCGCCGACGCGACCTGGCCGAGGATGGACGCGATGTTCACGATGCTGCCGCTGCCCGCCGCCAGCATCGGTGCCGCCGCGAGCGTGCACAGCGAGAACGTGGCCGTCAGGTTCACCGACAACGACGCCTCGAAGCCCTGCCACGTCTCGTCGACAGCCGGTTTCGGGTCGCCCGCGCCCGCGTTGTTCACCAGCACGTCCAGCCGCCCCAAGGCCAATGCCGCCTCGATCAGCCGGGCCCGGTCGTCGGGCACCGTCACATCGCACGTCACCGGCACGATCCCGGGCACCTCGGCGGCCAGTTCGTCCAGCCGGGCCCGCCGGCGGCCGGCCGCCACCACGGTGGCGCCCTGCGCTGCCAGCACGCGGGCGAACCGGGCGCCCAGGCCGCTGGACGCCCCGGTGACGATCGCGACCTTCGCGGCGAGATCCGTGGCGGTGATCATGGCCTGCGGTAACCGAGCAGCGTCTCGGCGATGAGCACCCGGTGGATCTCGTTGGTGCCCTCCACGATCTGGAAGATCTTGGCGTCCCGGAAGTGCCTGCTGACCGGGTACTCGTCGGACGCCACGTACGCGCCGAAGATCTGCGCCGCCTCGGTGGCCGCCCGCATCAGGCTGTCCGACGCGGCCAGCTTGGCCATGGACGACGCGACCCTGGCCCGCCTGCCCTGGTCCTTCAGCCACGCCAGCCGGTAGGTCAGCAGCCGGGCCGACTCCACCCCGACCGCCATGTCCGCGATCTTCGCCTGGATGAGCTGATGGTGGCCGATCTGCACGCCGAACGTCTCGCGGGTGCGCGCGTAGTCCAGGGACTCGTCCAGGCACGCCTGCATGAGCCCGACGGCACGGGCCGCCACGAACAGCCTGCCGTTCTCCACCGAGCACATGGAGACCCGGAAGCCCTCGCCCTCCTCGCCGACCCGGTTGCCCACCGGGACCCGCACGTCGTCGAACACGACCTGGCCGCTGGGGATGGGCCGGAAGCCGGTCTTGTTCCGCACCGGCCGCACGCTCAGGCCCGGCGTGTCCCGGTCCACGACGAACGCCGAGATACCCCGCCTGCCCTTGGCCGGATCGGCCTGCGCGAACGTCAGGAACCACCGCGCGTCGACCAGGTTGGAGATCCAGGTCTTCTCGCCGTTGATCACGTAGTGGTCGCCGTCGCGACGGACGGTGGTGCGCATGCCGGCCACGTCGGTGCCCGAGCCGGGCTCGGTGACCGCCGCGCCCGCCACGCACTCACCCCGGGCCAGCGGAGCCAGGTAGCGCTGTTTCTGTTCCTCGGTGCCGTAGGTCAGCAGGCCGGCACCGACCAGACCGCTGGGCGCGCTGAGGAACGCGGCCAGCGCATGGTCCACCTTGGACACTTCCTCGATCACCAGCGCGGCCGTCAGGTGGTCCATGCCGCTGCCGCCGTACTCGACCGGCACCACACCGCCCAGCACACCCAGTTCGGCCAGTCCGGCCATCAGTTCCGCCGGCACGTACTCCTCGCGGTCGTACTCGCGCACCAGCGGCGCCACCCGCTTGCGGGCGAAGTCGCCGACCGCGTCGAGGAGTGCCTCCTGCTCGGGGGAGAGCGAGAAATCCATCAGTCCTCCGTCGATGTCGCCGTGCGGCCGAGGAAGCGCCGGTACCCGGCCATCGCGGACAGGGCGGCCACCGCCGTCTCCGGGTCGCCGTAGACGGGTATGCGCGCCGCCCGCAACGCGGCGAAGCCGTCCGCCGCCAGTTCCGGCGCGATCGTCCACACCGCGATGACCGTCTTCGTGCTGTCGCGGGCGGCGTCTGCGATGGCCAGCGCGATCTCCTCGGCCATCGGGCCGACCAGCGTGGTGAGCATGACGATCACACTGTCGATGCCGGGATCGCGCAGTACCGTCGTGATCGCGTCGGCCATCATGCGCCGGTCACTGCCGATCTGCGCGGTGACGTCGACCGGGTTCCGCGCCGAGCCGAACGCCGGGATCGCCGCCGCCAGTTCCGCATGGGTGGCGGCCGACAGCTCGGGTACCGACAGGCCGGCGTCCGCGCACTCGTCGGCCAACACCGTGCACGCGCCACCGGACGTCGACACGATCGCGACCCGGTCACCCGCCGGCAGTGGCTGCCAGTCGAAGGCCAGCGCCACCTCGTAGAGGTGGCTGACCCGCCGCAACCGCTGGGCGCCGGTCTGCGCGAACACCGCGTCGTAGACCTGGTCGGCGCCGGCCAGCGATCCGGTGTGCGACTGGACGGCCCGGGCGCCGACCAGGCTGCGGCCGTTCTTGTACACCAGCACCGGCACCCGCGCGGCCGCCGCACCCGCCAGCGCGGCCCGGAACCGGGGGCCGTCGACGACACCCTCGCAGAACACGCTGATCACGTTCGTGTACTCGTCGGCCACCAGGTGGTCGATGTAGTCCGCGGTGGTCAGGTCGGCCTCGTTGCCCGACGACACGCAGGCGCTGAACCCGATGCCCTCCCGCCAGGCGCGGGTCAGGATCGAGCCGCCCAGGGCGCCGCTCTGGGTGATGAACCCGATCGCGCCGACCGGCACGGACGGCGCCTCCAGGGCGGGCGAGAAGGCCGCGAAGAACGATTCGGCCGGATTGACCACGCCGATCGTGTTCGGCCCGCACAGCCGGATGCCCTGGCTGGTCAACGCGTGCGTCAGCCGGTCCTGCAGCGCCTGGCCCTCCTGGCCCGTCTCGGCGAACCCGGACGTGTTGACCATGGCGCACCGCACGTGTTTACCCGCCAGGTCGGCGATCACTCCGTCCAGGGCGGCCACCGGCACGGACAGCACGACCAGCTCGACGTCGCCCTGATGGTCCGACAGCTTCGCGTAGACGCGGCGCCCGGCGATCTCGGTCTCGCGTGCGTTGACCAGCACGACCTCACCGGTGTAACCGCGGTCGAGCAGGTAGCGGGTGAGGCGGCCACCGGGTTTGGCCAGGTTGTTCGACGCGCCCACGATGGCGATCGAGCGCGGGTTGAACAGCGGTCGCAGGTCGGTCATGCCGCACCCCGCAACGTGATCAGGGCATCCACCACGATGGCGCCTTGCTCGTACACGATCACCGGGTTCAGGTCGACCGACGCGATCCCGTCGGCGGCACCGAGCGCGCCGACCTGCCGGATGATCCGGGTGACGGCGGCGACGTCGGCGGGCGGACGGTCGCGGTAGCCGCGCAGCAGGGCGGCGCCGCGGATCTCGTCGACCATCGCGTCCGCGTCCGCGTCGGTGAACGGCACCACCCGCATCGCAACGTCGGCCAGCAGTTCGACCAGGGTGCCGCCCAGTCCGAACAGGACGGTCGGCCCGAACGTCGGGTCCCGCTGCAGGCCGACGATCACCTCCAGCCCCGCCGGTGCCATCGCCTCGACCGCGACGCCCTCGACGGCCGCGTCCGGGACGGCGGCCCCGGCGTTGGCCAGGATCCGGTCGAACGCGGCGCGCACCCCGTGCTCGTCGTGGACGTCGAGCACGACACAGCCGTACTCGCTCTTGTGCGTGATCGATGCGGCGACCACCTTGAGCGCCACCGGATACCCGACCCGCGTCGCGGCGGCGACCGCCTCGTGCGCGGTCGTGGCGATCTCGGGCCGGGACACCGGCACGCCCATCTCGCCCAGCAGGCGTTTGGCCTCGACCTCGGTCAGTGCCGTGCGGCCGTCGGCCACCGCGGCGCGCACGGTCGCGTCGACGCTCACTCGGCGTCCTTCGCCCGCGCCAGGACTTCGGGCGGGCAGAACGCCGCGAACTCGTTGAGCCTGCGGACCGCCCGTTCGAACCTGTCGGTACCGGCCGGGATCACGATCAGTTCCAACGCTTCGAGGATGTCGCGGGCGTCGATGCCCATGCCCAGCGCCTTGCGCAGGTGCACGTCCAGGTGTTCCGGTTCGGCCCCGCTGGCGGCGAGCACGGCGATCAGCGTGATCTCCTTCTCCCGCGCGGACAACCGGCGCTGCCGTGCGTAGGCGTGGTCGGCGAGCTGCCCGATCAGGCCCTGGAACTCGACGTCGGCGTACGCCATGATCATCGGAAACGCTCTGACGTAGCCGCGCTTGTCCCGGTACCGCCGGATGTACTCCTCTGGCTCCACGTCAGCCCTCTCCCACCCGTGACCGGATGAACTCGACGATCTCCCGCATCGGCGTGCCCGGCCCGAATACACCGTGCACGCCGTGCTCGCGCAGCCACACCACGTCGGCCGGTGTGATGATCCCGCCGACCACGATCAGGTAGTCGTCCTCGGCGTCGTCCTCGGCCAGCAGGTCGAACAGCCGCTGCACGACCCTGGCCGCCGACATCGTCATGATGTTCAGGCCGATCACGGCGACGTCCTCGGCGAAGGCGGCGGCCACGATCTGTTCCGGTGTCTGCCGGGGTCCGGTGTAGACGACCTCCATGCCGGCGTCGCGCAGGGCGGCGCCGACCGTCGCCACGCCCCGGAAGTGCCCGTCCAGTCCCGGTTTCGCCAGCAGCACGCGGATGTCAGAGGGCATTGGCCGCCACGTCCCAGGTGCCGAACTGCTTCGTCCACACGTCGCAGATCTCGCCGATCGTCGCGTAGGCACGCACCGCGTCGATCACCGTGGGCACCACGTTGTCACCCCGGGCGGTCGCCTCGGCCAGTGCGGCCAGGGCCGTGCGCACGGCTGCCTCGTCGCGCCGCGCCTTCACCGCCCGCAGGCGTTCGACCTGCCTGCGTTCGGCGTCCGGATCGGACTCGAAGATCTCGACGGGCACGTCGTCGGCGGCCTCGGACTGGTAGCGGTTCACCGCGACCACCGTCACCGCGCCGCTGTCCAGGTCCTCCTGGAAGCGCAGGGCGCTGGCCACGATGTTGCGGAAGAAGTAGCCGTCCTCGACCGAGGCCACCGCGCCGCCGCGTTGCTCGATCGTCGCGAACTCCGCCCAGAACCGGCGCTCCAGCTCCGAGGTGAGGCTTTCCACGAAGTAGCTGCCGCCCAACGGGTCGGCGGTCGACGTGAGCGCCGCCTCCAGCGTGAGGATCTGCGGGATCCGGGTCGCCACCTTCGCCGAGTCCCTGGTCGGGATGCTCAGCGCCTCGTCGTAGGAGGCGACGCGGTGGTTGTTGGCGCCGCCGAGGATGGCCGCGATGGTCTCGGTGGTGGTGCGGATGATGTTGTTCAACGGTTCCTGCGCGGTCAGCGTCACACCGCTGGTGGCCGTGGTGATCCAGGCCGCCATCGCCACGTCGCTGGAGGCGCCGAACCGCTCGCGCATCAGCTTGGCCCAGATCCGCCGGGCCGCCCGCAGCTTCGCGACCTCCTCGAACAGGTCCATCTGCACGGTGAAGTGCAGTTCGAGATTGGGTGCCAGCGTGTCGATGTCGACGCCGCGCCTGCTGACCTCCTCGACGTAGGCCAGCCCGTCGCAGATGGTGTAGGTCAGCTCCTGCAACGCGGTCGCACCCGCGCCGCGGATGTGCGCACCGCTGATGGACAGCGGTGACCACTCGGGCAGGTTGCGCACGCAGTACTCGATCGTGTCGGCCGACAGCCGCAGCGCGTCACGCACCGGGTAGATCTGCGTGCCCCGCGCGAAATACTCCTTGAGCGAGTCGTTCTGCAACTGCACGGTGAAGCTGTCGCAGGACACGCCCTGCCGCTGGGCCGCCACGATGATCATCGCCAGGATGATCGGCGCGATCGAGTTGGCCGTGCAGAACACGTGCCCGATCTGGTCCAGCCGGTCGCCTGCGAACAACTCCTCGACGTCGGCCAGCGTGTCGATCGCCACGCCGACGTGCCCCACCTCGCCCTCGGCGAGCGGATGGTCGGAGTCCAGGCCGACCTGCGTGGGCATGTCCAGGGCGATGGACATGCCGCCCGAGGTGCCCATCCGCTTCAGGTACGCGTAGCGCTCCCGGGACTCGGCGGCGCCGCCGAAACCCGCGTAGTGCTCGGCCCGCCAGGACTTCGGCCGATGCTCGGGCGGGAAGATCCCACGGGTGAACGGGAACTCGCCGGGTCGCGCGATCTCGGCCGGGTCGATCCCGGCCAGGTCGCCGCTGTCGTAGACGGGCTTGATGACGATGCCGTCGCGGGTGACCGTGTCGCCGTCATCCGCGGCTTCGCCGTGGTTTCGGTATGCCATCGGTCCTTCCCTGCTCAGCCGGTGGAGCGGGCGTACAGTTCGCGCATCTGCCGGGAGATCACCACGCGCTGGATCTGGTTGGTGCCCTCGACGATCTGCAGCATCTTCGCTTCCCGCATGTAGCGCTCCACCGGGTATTCCCGCGTGTAGCCGTAACCGCCCAGCAGTTGGACGGCATCGGTGGTCACGCGCATCGCTGCGTCGGTGGCGAACAACTTGGCCATGGCCGCCTGCTCGGTGTGCCGCTCACCGGCGTCCCGGGTGGTCGCGGCCAGCCGGACCAGTTGCCTGGCGGCCTCGACCTGGATGCGCATGTCGGCCGCCATGAACTGCAGGCCCTGGAACTCGATCAGTTCCTGGCCGAACTGTCTGCGCTGGCACAGGTAGCCGTACGCGACGTCCAGGGCGCGCCGGGCCAGCCCGACCGCCATCGCGCCGACGCCGATCCGGCCGTGGTCGAGTGTCGCCAGCATCGACTGCAGGCCCTTGCCGGGCACGCCGAGCAGCCTGTCCCGTTCGACGAGCACGTCGTCCAGGACCACCGCCGTCGTGGGCGATCCGCTGTAGCCCATCTTGCGCAGCGGTGGGCCGAACGACAGTCCCGGTGTGCCGCGCTCGACGACGAACAGCGACGTGCCCTCACCGTGGCGCAGCAGCACGACGTAGACGTCGGCCTCACCGCCGGAGGTGATGAACATCTTCGTCGCGTTGAGCCGGAAACCGTCCGCTGTGTCGGTGGCGGTGCCGCGGATGCCGCGCAGGTCCGAGCCGGCGTCGGCCTCGGTCATGGCCATGGCGCCGACCGAGTCGTCCAGCAGCCTGGGCAGCCAGCGGGCGACCTGTGCGTCGGTGCCGTGTCCGGCCAGCAGGCTGGTCACCGTCATGTGGACCATGTACGTGCCGGCCAGGGCGATCGACCCCGCGGCGATCTCCTCGAGAACCTCGACATAGGTCTGGGTGTCCGCGCCGATACCGCCGTGCCGCAACGGAACCGTGAGTGCCGTCGCACCCAGTGCGGCCAGTCCGCCCAGGGCGGCCCGCGGGAACTGCGCTCGTTCGTCCAGCGCACCGGCCTGGTCCTGGACGTGGCGTTCGATGAAGTCGCGCACGACGCGAACGAACGCCGATCGGTCGTCGGCCTCCACGTTGCCTCCCAGAACGCCGGGCGGGCCCTCACAGCAGGGCTCTGGCCACCCTAACGATCGTTCGCCCACGATCGCTCGTTAGCAAGACCCTGAGCTCGTCGTTGCCATTCCGTGATGGACTCTCGGACTACCAACTCGTCACCATCTGTGATCGACGACACGTCGGATCGCGGTGTGAAATGTGGCTCTGAGCAGCTGATATCGCAGTCCAATCAGGAGCTGTGACACCCACCACCGAATGGCCGGCGGAACGGGTCGGCGAAAAGTTGGCGTCCCGGAGTGCTGGACAAGATGGCGGTCAAGCGCCGAGACTGCCTAACGGCCGTTCGTCGGCACACTCGGAGGT
This sequence comes from Pseudonocardiaceae bacterium, assembly GCA_036273855.1. Taxonomy (GTDB): domain Bacteria; phylum Actinomycetota; class Actinomycetes; order Mycobacteriales; family Pseudonocardiaceae; genus DATEPR01. The sequence goes on along the minus strand of DASUGU010000142.1, from coordinate 82,198 downwards.
CGTCGTATGTTCGTGCAAGGAAGCACCCATCGAGTCTGGTCGCGCACCGGCGTGGCCGTCGTGCTCGCCGCCGCCGTGGCCACCTCGGCGGCCTGCGGCAGCAGCGGCTCCGGCAGCAGCGGCGGCGGTGCCGCAGCCGGTTCCGGCGGTACCGACCTGACCATCGGCATGCCGGACGACTTCACCGGCGCCAACGCGTTCGCGGGCGTCGAACAGCAGCAAGCCGCCCAGCTGGCCGTCACCGACGCCAACAAGAAGTACCCCGACGTGCACGTCACCCTGAAGACCGCGGACACCCAGAGTTCGCCGACCGCGGGAGTGTCCGCGGTGCAGCGACTGCTGTCCGACTCGTCGGTCAACGCCATCGTCGGCATCGCGTTCACGCAGACCGCGCAGGCCACGATCCCGATCCTGGCCCAGGACGGCCGACCGGCGATCATGCTCCAGGTCACCGACCTGACCGGTGGCGGCAACAGCGTGTTCAGCATGTCGCCGCCCCCGGCGGGCGAACAGAAAGGCCTGGTCACCGACGGGCTGACGCCCGCGAACGTCAAGACGGTGGGCATCATCTACCAGGACCAGCCCACCCTCAACGCCGACCGCGCCGCGCTGAAGACCGCGCTGAGCGGAGCGGGCATGAACGTCGTCGGCGAACAGGGCACCTCGCTGCAGACCACCGACTTCAGCCCGCAGATCACATCGGTGCTGGGCAAACACCCGGACGCCATCGGCGTGTTCGCGATCCCGCCCGCCACCGGCACCATCGTGTCCCAACTACGCCAGCAGGGTTACACCGGTGTCCTGTTCGGACACGAGGGCGACGCCTCCACGGCGTTCACCAAGGTCGCGGGCAAGTCGGCGGCGAACTTCCTGCTCGCCACGCGGTGGAACGCCGCGACGGCGACCGGCCAGGGCCAGACGTTCGTGACCGAGTTCAAGGCGAAGTACCCCGACGCGGGCAGCCCCGACCAGTTCGGCGTCGCCGCCTACGACGCGGTGCTGATGCTGGCGCAGGCCGCGCACAACGCCAAGAGCAACGACAAGGCCGCGCTGGTCAACCAACTCCGGACCGGCCAGTTCGCCACGGCGGAGTCGGACTCGCTGCGGTTCGGCCCGGACCACTTCGTCAAGGTCAACGGCGTCCTGGTGAAGTACGACGCCCAGGGCCAGTCCCAACCGGCCAGCTAGGTCCTGTCTCACCAGCCTCGCCCAGCAGCGGGAATGCCCAGGGCAGCAACCGGTGAACGGAGGCTGGTGAAACAGGACCCAGGCCCGAGACACACCCCCGCCCTCCCAGGGGGCGGCCCTTTGCCAGCCTATCGGAGCAGGTCCACGCCGTGCGGCGATTCCCGCCGGCCTGTGGACAACCCGCGGCCGGCGACGACAAGTCAGAACGAGGCGGTCCATGGGTACCTTCATCGAACAGGTGGTGAACGGGCTCGGGCTCACCGGCCCGATCCTGCTGGTCGCGATGAGCCTGCTCACCGCGCTGGCGGCGACCCGTGTGCTCAACGTCGCGGTCGGCGCCGCGTACGCGCTGTCGGCGATCCTCGCCATCCGCGCCGCGGCTGCGTGGGGCATCGCCGGGTTCCTGCTGACCGCCCTGGTGTTGCCGATCATCCTGCTGGTCGCCATGGAACTGGTGGCGCTGCGCTGGCAGCGCCTGCGGTCCGACGACGTCGAGATCGGCGGTTTCGCCGCCACCCTGGGCGTCTCGATCGTTCTCACCGCGGTCGCCGCCTTGCTCACCCAGTCCCAACCGGTCGAGCTGCCCAGCGAGTTCCTGCGGGTGCAGCAGCACGTGACGATCGGCGGCGTCACCATCCAGCTGCTGCCGATCGTCGTGCTGGTCGTCGCCGTGGTGATCACGGTCGTCTGGGCATGGGTGTTGCGGCACACCAGGTCGGGCAAGCAGTACCGGGCGTTGGCGTCGGACCACGAACTGGCCACCACGATCGGCATCCGCACCGGCAACGTCGCCGTCACGGCGTGGGCGATCAGTGGCCTGTTCGTCGGCATCGCGACCGTGCTGCTGCTGTTGCAGACCAGGTCGTCGTCCGCCGACGCGGGCAGCGACGTGCTGCTGACTCCGTTCGCCGCGGTGATCGCCGGTGGCATGGGCAACATCCGCGCGACCGTGTTGGTGTCGTTCTTCTTCGGCATCGCGGAGAGCCTGCTCGTGCTGGTCACGAGTTCCGCGGCGTTCCAGCAGGTACTGGTGTTCGCCGTCCTGTTCGGCGTGCTCGCCATCCGCCCGGACGGCCTGGGCGGCCGGCGCCGCGGTACCCGGGCCTACTGACGAGGGGGCGGAGATGGGCGCACTGACCAGAGCGGACGTCATCACGATCCTGATCGACATCCTGCTCACGTACTCGATCTCGCTGACCCTGCGGGTGGGTCTGCTGTCCATCGCACCGGTGGCCTTCCAGGGCATCGGCGCGTACGCCTTCGCCCTGCTCACCGTGAAGGCCAGGTTCGGCATCCCGCTGTCGGTGCTGTTGGCGACGCTGGTCTGCCTGGCCGTCGCGATCCTGCTCAGCTTCCCGCTGGGCAGGGTCCGCGGACTGTACGCCTCGATCGCCACCCTGGCCGTGGTCGTGATCGCGACCGGGCTGGAATCCGGGTTCTCCTTCACCGGCGGCTCCCTGGGCATCGCGGGCGTGCCCGCCGGTGACACGCGGCCCGCGCTGGCCGTCGTCGTGGTCGTGGTCGTCGCCGGCTGGTACTGGCTGGACCGCAGCGAACTGGGCAGGCGGCTGGACGCGATTCGCATCGACCCGTCCCTGTCCTCGACACTGTCCATCAACGTCGGGCTGACCAAGTCGGCGGTGCTGGTGTTCAGCAACACCCTGGCCGGTTTGGTCGGGGCGCTCTATGCGCACAGCTTCTTCTTCGTCTCGCCGGACAGCTTCAACTTCTTCGTCGCGGTGCAGATCTCGGCGTTCGCCATCGTGGCGGGCGCGACGCACTGGGCGGCGCCGCTGATCGCCGGTGGCGTGCTCGCCCTGTTGAGCGCGGTCGGCCAGAACTACGCCAACTACACGTCGATCGCGACCGGTGTGCTGATGGTGCTGGTGCTCGTGCTGTGGCCGGCAGGTCTGGGCGGCGGACTGCGCAGGCTCACCGCACGCTGGCGGACCAGTGCCCGCGGCCTGCGGCGCAAGGGCGAAGCGCCGGTCGCCGCCGCGGTGGACGAGCAGGTCGTCGTCACGCGGAACGTCAGCAAGGCGTTCGGCGGCGTGCACGCGGTGGTGGACATCGGATTCGCACTGCCGGCACGCGGTGTCGTGGGAGTCATCGGCCCCAACGGGTCGGGCAAGTCGACGCTGCTGGGCACGATCAGCGGCCTGGTCGTGCCCGACACCGGAACCGTCATGGTGGCCGGCCGGGACCTCACCGGTCAGGACGCGCGCACCTATGCCGAGACGGGCGTGGCCAGGACGTTCCAGCAACCACGGCTGATCCAGGCGATGAAGGTGTGGGAGAACCTGATCGTCGGCGCGGGAGAGCACGCCGGGGCGGCCGCCGTGCGCAAGGTCGCGGAGGAGGTCGGGATCACCGACGTACTGGACGCCTGGCCGGGGGAGTTGCCCGCGTCGGTGACCCGGCGCATCGAGGTGGCCAGGGCGCTGCTGCGGCAGCCGAAGGTGCTGTTGATGGACGAACCCGCCGCGGGACTGACCGAGGCCGAGGCGCGGGCGTTCGCCGAACTGGTCACCGCGATCGGCCGCGACCGGTTGGTGATCCTGGTGGAGCACAACATGAACGTCATCTCCGCGGTCGCCACGCGGGTGATCGCGCTGGTGGAGGGCAGGCTGGTCGCCGACGACCGGCCGGAGGCCGTGCAGGCGGTGCCGACGGTGCGCACCGCATACCTGGGCGTCCCGGCGGAGGCGGCGTCATGACGGCCGACGGCCTGGTGATCGACGGGCTCACCGCGGGCTACAACCGGGTCGACGTGCTCCAGGGCTGCACGCTGAGCGTGGCCCCTGGCGAAGCGGTGTCGCTGGTCGGGCCCAACGGCGCGGGCAAGTCGACGTTGTTCCGCGTGATCGGCGGCCTGCTGCCGGTGCGGTCGGGTTCGCTGCTGCTGGACGGGCACGACGTCAGCGGGGGCGGCGCGCACCGCAGGGCCCGCAACGGCATCGTGCACGTGCCCGAGGGCCGCTGCGTGTTCGGCGACCTGGACGTGGCGGAGAACCTGGAGCTGGGCTCCATCGCCCTGGGTTACGACCTGCGCCGCGGTGACCTGGACCGGGTGTTCGAGTTGTTCCCGGTACTCGCCGCGAAACGGTCGCAGGCCGCGGGCACGCTGTCCGGCGGTGAGCAGCGGATGCTGGCCATCGCCCGCGGGCTGGTCGGCCGGCCACGGTTTCTGCTGCTGGACGAACCGAGCCTGGGCCTGGCACCGCTGCTGGTGCAGCAACTGGGCGAGGCGTGCCGGTCGCTGTCCGCGGACGGCATCTCGGTGATCCTCGCCGAACAGAACCTGGGCCTGGTGGAACGGCTCGGTGGCACCGCCTACCTGATGACGTGGGGCCGCATCGGTCGCGGCGCCCCCGCGTCGGCGGTTCGGACGGACGACGAGATCGCCGAAGCCGTCCTCGGCACCCAGTTGACGGAGTCCTGACGCGGAAGGAGAACCGTGCGGTTCGGCCTGTTCCTCAACACGCCGTCGGCCTGGCAGCCGAGGGTCCGTTTCGAGACGACCCTGGAGATGGCCGTACGCGCGCAGGCCCACGGCTTCGACACCGTCGTCGTGCCGCAGCACTACGCCGACACCAACCAGCGGCTGCTGCAACCGCTGCCGATGCTGGGCAGGCTGGCCGCCGCCGTCGACACGATCCGCATCGGCACCGGCATCCTGCTGGCCGGACTGCTCAACCCCTACGAGGTGGCCGAGGGACTGGCCACAGTGGACGTCATCTCGGGCGGGCGGGCACTGCTGGGCGTCGGGGCCGGGCACCAGCCGAACGAACTCGCGGCGTTCGGCGCCACCATGGCCGAGCGTGGCAGCAGGCTCGAACAGTGCGTCACCGACGTGCGGACCCTGTGGTCGATGCCCACCTACGGCGACCTGACGCCCACCGTGACCGCGCCGATCAGCCTGCCGCCGGACCCGATCCCGATCTGGGTCGCGGGCACCTCCGACGCGGGCGTGCGCCGGGCGGCCCGCATCGGCGACGCCTGGTACGTCGGGCCGGGCGCCGACCTGGCGACCATCGACCGGCAGACCGGTGTCTACGCGGCGGAACTGGCCCGCTGGGGCCGGCCGATGCCCGCCGTACTGCCGATCCGCCGCGACGTCTTCCTCACCACCACCCGGGCCGACCGCGCCCGACTGGCCGACACGCTGGCCAGCAGGCACGCGGCCCAGCGCGCCTCCGGCTATCAGGGTGACCTGCCGGTCGCTGCGCGGACCGCCAGAGCCGGGCTCGTCGCGTCCGGTACCGGCTGGGCCGGGCTGGTCGGGCCGGAGGTCATCGCCGGGGACGGCGGGGAGTGTGCCGACCAGTTGGCCGCGCTCGCCGGGCACCTGCCGGCCGAGCCGCTGGTGGTGCTGCGGGTGGCGTGGCCGGCCGTCGAACCGGCCGAGTTGCTGGCCCAGCTGGACGGGATCGGCGACCTGACACGACAACTGGCCACCAAGGGCCGCAGCACGACGGGGAAGGGGTGACCATGCCGGAGATCGCGGTCGACCGGGTCGAGTTCGACGACCGGGGACCCAGGACGACCTACGACGAGTTCGTGGTCGGCGAATCACTGGGCAGTATGGAGTGGACGGTGGCCCGGGATGCGGTCGCCGGTCTGCTGCGCAACGACCAGGACCAGCACGAGTGGTACGACGAGGACTCGCCTGCCGGGTACCCGGTGGTGCCGCCGATGGCCACCTATCCGCCGGTGCGGATGCTGTTCACCCGCCGGCACAACGTGCGCGGCGTGTTCTACCGCTTCCGCAGCGAGTTCGTCCGCCCGATCCGGTACGGCGAGACCCTGACCATCACCGGCAGCGTGTGCGACAAGTACGTCCGGCGGGACCGGGAGTACGTCACCTACGAGGCCACCGCCGTGGACGCCGACGGCGCCGTGGTGTTCCGCACGTGGCGCACCCACGCACTGGACTACATCACCCGCGATCGGCCGCGCTCGGGCAAGGGCGTGGACAGCGGACTGCTGAGCTGACCGAGGAGACCTGATGTCCGTGTTCACCACGACCGTCGTCCCACCGCTGGGTGCGGAGCTGCCCGGTCTGGCCCGCCGCTGGACCCAGGCCGAGTTCACCGAACGGCACGAGGTCACCTACGGGCCGGGCCGGATCGTGCCCGAGGCATGGCCGGAGCACAACCTGCACAGTGACCCGGAGGCCGCCGCCCGGGAGGGGCTGTCCGCGCCGATCGCGTCGGCGCCGCAGCTCATCTCGATGGTGCACCGGCAGATGCTGGCCTGCTTCGGCATGGGCTGGCTGGCCGGCGGCACGATCGACGTCAAGATGATCAAGCCGGTGTTCGTGGACGACCTCACCACGGCCAAGGGAAGGGTGACCGGCATCGCGCTGGAGACCGACGCGACGGGCGCCGAGGTGCGGCGGGTGACCTGTGAGGTCTGGGTGGAGCGGCTGGGCGGCCAGAAGGTGCTGGTCGGCACGGCGAGCGGGTTGCTGCGTGACTGACCAGGCCGTGCCGCTGCGGGTCGTGGAGTACGCCACCGGCTCGATCGCGGTGTCGTTCGCCGCCGCCGTGCTCGGCGCGCTGGGCGCCGACGTGGTCAAGGTCGAACCGCCCGACGGTGACCCGTTGCGCGGGCGTGCCCCCAGGTCGGTGCCCTACGAGTACACGTCCCGGTACAAGCGAACCGTGTCCGGGCAGCCGGCCGTGCCCTCGGACGTCGTGCTCACCGACCGGCCCACCGAACACCCCGGCACCACGATCGTGGTCACCCCGTTCGGGCTGACCGGACCGTGGGCCGGCTGGCGGGCCGATGCCGCCGCGCTGTTCCACGCGGGCGGCGTCGGCTACGTGACCCCGCGCTCGGCGCAGACCGGCTCGTCCGGCGAGATCCCGCCGCAGGCCCCGGCCGGTCACCTCGCCGAGTACTTCTGCGGCCTGTACGCGGCAATGTTGGCCCTGGCCTACGGCGGTTCGGACGCCGCCCTGGTCGACCTGTCGATGCAGGACTGCCTGCTCCCGCTGACCCGCCGCGAGGTCGGCGCGTGGCTGGCCGAACACCGGGTCGCGTCCCGCAGCGGTCGGCTGTGGCAGGTCGGGCCGTCGGACTTCTACCCGGCGGCGGACGGTTGGGTCTATGTCAGTGTCGTCGAGGACGAGCAGTGGCGGCGGCTGCTGCGGTTGTGCGGCGTGACCGGTGAGCCGCCCGCCCACCTGGCCACGGCCAGGGCCCGGTTCGACAACGCCGCCGACGTCGAAGCGCTGATCGGCCCCTGGCTGCGGGAGCACACGAGCGCGGAGATCTTCGCACTGAGCGGGGCGGCAGGCGTGCCGGTCGGTCCCGCGTTCTCGCCTGCGGACCTGGTGGCGCAGCGGGAGCTGTGGCGCCAGGGCGCGTTGACCCGGCAGCGTGCCGACCTGGTGCTGCCCGAACTGGTGCCGGCCGCCGTGCGTGACCGGGGACCACTGCCCGGCGGTCCCGCGTCCGCCACGGCGGCGGACCGGCTGCCGCTGCGTGGCTGGCGGATCGTCGAGTTCACGCACGTCTGGGCCGGCCCGCTGTGCGGCCAGTTCCTGGCCGACCTGGGCGCCGAGGTGATCAAGGTGGAGAGCCACCGGTACCTCGACGTGCACCGCAGGGCGGGCCCGTACGTCGACGGCACCACCGACCTGGACGGGAGCACCGTCTTCCGTGCCCAGAACCGAGGCAAGCTGTCCTGCACGCTGGACCTGAAGACCGAACAGGGCAGGCAACTCGCGCTGCGCCTGGTCGCCGGCGCCGACGTCGTGCTGGAGAACTTCCGGCCCGGCACGTTGGCCCGGCTGGGCCTCGACCTGGCCACACTGCGGCAGGCGCAGCCGCGGATCGTGCTCGTGTCGCTGAGCGGCTACGGCCAGACCGGGCAGCGCCGGGACTTCCCCGCCTACGGGCCGATGATGGACGCCGTCGCCGGGCTGTCCTGGCTGAGCCGGGATCCCACCGGCAGGCCCCAGTCGGTCAACGGCTGGTTTCCCGACGTGGCGGGCGCGCTGTACGGCGCGGTGTGCGCGATCGCCGAGGTCCGCCGCGCCCGACACACCGGGCAGGGCGGCCACGTCGACATCGCCGAACTGCACTCGCTGCTGTCGCTGCTGCCGGAACTGTTCGTGCCGGACGCGGACTGGCAGTTCGCGAACCGGATGCCGGACGGTGGCGTCACACCGGTCGCATGCGGGGAGCCCGACACCTGGCTGGTGGTGCCCGACGTGCAGGCCGAGGCCGCGACCCGCCTGGCGGCCGAACTGGGCGATCCGGTCGAGGTGTGCCGGCGGCTGCAGGCGGCGGGGGTCGGCGCGGTACCGGTCCTGTCGGCGCGCGACCTGCTCACCAACGAACACCTGCTGGACCGGAGGTCGTTCCGGGGAACGACACGACCCGCTGCCGCGACAACGATGTACGCACCCGCATGGGTCGTCGACGGGCGGCGCGGCGGCACCGACCTGCCGCCACCCGGACTCGGCGAACACACGCACCACGTCCTGTGCACCGCCGCGGGTTGCACCGAGACCGAACTCGAGCGACTGGTGGCCGAGGGGATCCTCTACTGACCGTGCCGCGGAGTATGCGGGAAAGGAGCCGCGATCGTCATTCTCACATCAGCGCAGCAGAGTGCGACCACCGACCAGGTTCAAGGCGAACGTTTCGTACAGATCGGCGACTTCCTCGGCCGTGGTCCGGCCGGATCCGCCGAACCAGTACGCGACGCCGATACCCATCTGCAATATCGCATAGGACGTGAGCTTGACGTCATATTTCTCGAAGTAGCCGAGCCGCTGACCATCGGCCAGGATGCCCTGCAACAACACTTCGTACCGGCGCCGGAATGCGACCACTTCTTCGAAGTGTGCATTCGACAGGGCGTAGATCTGAATGTTCGCGATCCGCGACTCCCGGGGGAAGTCGGCGTGGTACTTCACGTGGGTCCAGATGAACGTCCGCAGCCGCTCGACCGGGTGCACCAGCTCGGCCATCGCCTTCTCCTGCAGCGACTCCAGGTCGAGCGTGGCCCGCCGGACGATGCTCCAGAGGATGTCCTCCTTCGACCGGAAATGGCTGTACAGGCTGGCCGGCTTGACGCCGACGTCCTTGGCGATATCACGCATCGAAGTGCCGCCGTAGCCGATTGTCGAAAACAGCTTCGACGCGACGGCGAGAATCTCGTTCAAGGTCGACGCCGGGAGTGTGTCCTCCTCCGGGCCGACCCCGTCGACGGGTTCCGCCGCGTCTGAGTCGTCATGGTTCTTCGACATTGGCAATCCGATCAGCCGTCCTCCGGGCTGGACGTTATAACGCACCCATCCAGCGCGCCCAGTTTACCATGAGCGGTGTCGGAAGTACGCGTTAACCAGGTACGGCGGAATGCCGCATCGTGTCCGGACTTGGTTCGGTCAGGCGAGCGGGTCGGGCTGGAATGCGCTGACCTCCTGAGGGCAGCGGCACGCGACGGCGATCTTGGCGGCCCACTCCAGGGCCGCCTCCCGTGAGGGCACATCGATGATGGTCATGCCACCGATCGGATAGGTACCGCGCGTGATGGTGCCGTCAGCGGCTACCGTGACCGGCTCCACGTCCTCTGCCAGGCCTCCCGCGAAGACATGGACGCCGGCGGCCTTCAACTCTCGGACGACCGCGTGGGCGGCACGGCCGACCTCGGGCATGTCCTCATCGGGTATGTCCTGCATGCCGGTGCTGGGGAAGGAAATGAGGTACTGGGTCATTGCCCGGCCTTCCTGTCCGCGGCCTCGCCTCGACCGCTCCGCACGTCGTGTTCCGCGAACGTTATGCCCGGGGTCGGACACAGCCGCGTCGCCCCGGGTGGCGGGCACGGGGCCGCGCATGGGAACGATTACCATGCCCACCTTTGCATACATTGCAATGTTTGCATATGTTGGAGGTGGTGACTGAAGCGGCGAGAGGATCATCGGCGTGGGTGCGGAGCACGGGCATGGGCACGGGCAGGCGACAGCGGGCTCGGATCGGCGGTGGCTGGCCGGCGCGCTCACGGTGATCGCGGCGTTCATGATCGGCGAGGTCACCGTCGGCGTGATCGCCGGCTCGCTGGCGCTGCTCTCGGATGCCGCGCACATGCTCACCGACGCCGCGTCGATCGGCCTGGCGCTGTGGGCGATCCGCCTGGCCGCACGGCCCGCCGCGGGACGGATGACCTACGGCTGGAAACGCGCCGAGATCCTGTCCGCACAGGCCAACGGACTCACCCTGCTGTTGCTGGGCGCGTGGTTGACCTACGAGGCCGTCCAGCGGTTGCTTCACCCGCCTGCGGTGGACGGCGGCCTGGTGCTGGTCGTGGCGCTCGTGGGGATCGTGGTGAACCTGGCCGCAACCTGGATGATCAGCAAGGCCAACCGCACCAGCCTGAATGTCGAGGGCGCCTTCCAGCACATCCTCAACGACCTGTTCGCCTTCATCGCCACCGCCGTGGCCGGACTGGTGATCGTGCTGACGGGGTTCACCCGTGCGGACGCGATCGCCACGCTGGTCGTGGTCGCCCTGATGGTCAGGGCCGGTGTCGGTCTGGTGCGCGAGTCCAGCCGCATCTTCCTGGAGTCCGCCCCGGCCGGACTGGACCCGGACGCCCTGGGGGATCGTCTGGTCGGCCTGCCCGGGGTGGATGAGGTTCATGACCTGCACGTCTGGCAGATCACCTCGGGTCAGGTCGCGTTGTCCGCGCACGTGCTGGTCGATCAAGGGGGTGACTGCCACGCCCTGCGCCGCGACCTGGAGCAGGTCCTGGCCGGCGACTACGCGATCACCCACACCACCTTGCAGGTCGACCACGCGGTCCCCGCGTCCCGGCGAACGTCGTCGCCGGTGGACGACGCGCACTGCGAGGACAGCCACGGCCCGGTCCATCGGGACGAGCCCCACAGCCACTGACGCGACAGAACCACGTCGGGCACCGCTTGGTCGTTGTCGTACAGCTGGTCGGCACACCGCACCGCACCACTCTGGGGAATGGTGCGGTGCGGCGACCAGCCGGCTACTCAGTTGATGACGTGGCCGACCAGTGGGGATGCCGCGCACTGGGTCGCGGCGTCATTGGTGAAGTTGACCGTTGCGGTGGTGGCACCGAAGGAATTGCTGCCGTTGAAGAACTGCACCGTGTAGGTGCCGGCCGTCTCGGTCGTCGGTGCCGTGCTGACCGAGAACGACGTGGTGTTGGACGACACCTGCTTGGCGATCGCACCGCCCTTGGCGCCGGTCGACACGGGGTCGGCCAGCCCGGCGAACGGATTGCCGGGGTACAGCAGGAGTTGGGCGGACTGCGGTACCGGCAACTGCCATGTCGAGCCGAGTTGGCCGTCCGCGTGCGAGGTGAACTGCACCCAGTAGGTCTGGCCGCTGGCCAGGGCCGGCACCGGGATCGTGATCGCGCACGTGTGACCTCCCGGCGAGGGTGCGGGAACGGGCAGCGGAACCGGGGTCACGCCACTCGGGTAGGGAATGAACGGCGCGAACCACGTGTGGCCACGACCGCCGCGGGCACCCGCGAAGGCGTCCTCGGACAGGTAGATCGTGCCGCCACCCTGATCGTCGGTACGCGGGTCGACCATGATGCCCTGGGCGAACCGGAAGTTGCCGAACCCACCCGGCGGGTTGGCCGGGTCGACCGGCCGCGTGCAGGTGGTCGTGCAGTACACAGTGGCCTCCGCCGAGCCTGCTGCCGGCATCTGCCCCCGCGTGGCATAGATCCGCGACGTGTTGGTGGCGACGTCGTACTGGTAGACCGTCGCGTTCGCCGCTCCCGGTGAGATCGCCGCGTACACCAGGCCCGCCGCACTGTGCTGCGGGTTGGCGTCCACGCCGACGGCCGAGCCGAAGATGAACCCGAACTGGCCGATGTTCAGTGGCACGGTCGCGCACACCTGGTTGTTGGCCGGGCACGTCGAGATGTTCTTGACCACCGTGAAGCCCTGGTTCTCGGGTAGATAGAGATCGTCGCCGATCATGCCCATCGAACCGTTGATGCCTCGGCCGGCGACGCCGGCACGCTGCTCGGTGGTCATCGCGACCACGTCGACGGTCTGCACACGAGGGTCGTCCTCCGGGTTGTTGATCCGGCGAACGAAACCGTCGAGCAGCCCGGCGACGTACAACGAGTGCTTGCACGTGGCGGGCGCGCCCGGCTTGCACGGTCCGAGGGCCAGGCCGTTGGCCTTGTCGCCGCCGAGTCCGGCATTGGGCGCCATGATCACACCCGAACCCGCCACCAGGCCGCCCGCACCGTTGTCCGCGCTGGGGTCGAAGGTGAACCGGATGACGCCGGGACTGAGGTGGTCGTTCTGCGCCACGTACAGGTAGTGCAGGTTGGTGGTGCCGGGCACGACGGAGTCGTCGTACGCCGTCTGGCCACCCGAGCCGAGCAGGGTGCCGTCGTCGCAGGTGGCCGAGTTGTAGGCGTGCAGGCCGGGTGCCTGGGCCACCACGTCCATCCGGCACAGGCCCTGGGAGTGGTCCGCCGCCCAGACGTGCCCACCGTCGTCACTGGGGATGAACGTCGTGCCACCCTTGGGCGCGGTCATGCCGTAGGCGTAGAGCCGCGGCGTCACCGTGCTCGGCGGTGGCGGCTGGGTGCACTGAACCGTCGCGGTGCCGGTGCAGTCCGCGGGGGCGGTCTGCGTGGCATCACCGGCGATCGTGAAGATGTGGCCCTTGGCCAGCGGCGGGTTGACCAGGATCGCGAACGTCGGGTCGTCGCCGATGAACAGGTCACCGTTGTGCGGGTTGACCGCGAGGCCGAGCACGAACGTGTACGTGGACACCGTCTCGCCGGGGTTGAGCAGCGACTGGTACGGCGTGACCGTGCTGGACACGACGTCCTGGAACCCGGTGTCCGGGTGGTAGCGCAGTACGGTCGCGGCACCGTTGCGCGGCGAGTCCGCGACGTAGAGGTAGCGGCCGGTGCCGTCCGCGTTGTTCTGCACGGCCATGCCCTGCGGGAAGTTCGTGGTGATGCCGCCGACGACGGACGCGCCGCAGCCACCGGCCTGGTTCACCGGCGGGTTGACCGCGGTCGGGTCGGGCGAGCCCTCGGACGGCGGACAGTGCGCGACGTCCTTCAGCACGGAGACGCCGTTGCCGCCGAGTTCGTCCAGGTAGAGGTCGTCGGTGCCGTCGGCGTTGTGGAAGTCCCCGATGCCGAACCGGACGCCCTTGCGCGGGTCCGTGGTAGTGGAGATCGTCTCGATCGACTGGGCGGCGGCAGGCTGGTCGACGAAGTTGATCCGCTCGATCTTCTTCGACCGCTCGAACGCGAGGTACAGGGCCATGCACGGTCCCGTGATGGTCGCGTCACACGGGCCGAGCGCGACGGACGAGTTCTTGAAGTTGCCGGCCTGGTCGGCGAAGAAGCCGACCGTGTTCAGACCGCCGAGCAGGGTCCCGCTGCCCGCCACGATCGCGCCCTGGCCGCCGTCCGCGGTGGGGTCGTACGTCAACCGCACCGGACCGCCGCTCTTACTGGACATGTCCGCCGCGTAGACGAAGTACGTGCCGTCCGCGCGCTGCTTGCCGACCACGGCCTGGGTGGGCTTCTTCGACTGGACGTCACAGGTGCCCGCGTTCTCGACGAAGCCGCCGGCGGCCGTCGGGTCGATGCGGCACAGCCCGTTGCCACTGGCGTCCCAGAAATGGCCGCCATCGCCGGACTCCAGCCACACCCCGTTGAACGGAAATGTCACGCCGGACACTGTGGTGGTACCTGGCGCGGCGGACGCCGCAACCGCCAGACCCGCAATCATCACCAGACACGACACGACAATAGAAATGTGATGTAGCGGTCTCAGCCGCCCGCGTGCTCTCACTAACAGCGGTGTTGACATGGTGTTCCCCTTGGTGATCGGCCAACGGCTCCCGTCCTGGCCGGCCAGCGCAGCGTCGCATCACGATGTTGGGCGGATAAGAGCACAAAGACTCTCCGACAAAGGAACAACGTCAATCCGGCGAGTAATCCGGTCGACTTATGTCGTCCATCACCACCAGATAGGGGGTCTATTCTTGGAAAATCCCACCGAATTCTAATAAAGCGACTCACGGTCCTCGGGCGGCTACCACGGCAAGCCTGTGTCGCCGCCGAGGGCGTCGGCGGCGACACAGGGGATGGTCAGAACACCGGTACCGAGACGGGGCCGAAACCGGCCGTCTGCAGGCTGTCCAGGTCCTGCAGTGCCGGGGTGCCGCTGGTGAGCGGCTGTCGATACAGGACGGTCACCGTCTGGCCCGCGGTGAGCGGTGCGCCGTCGAAGGTGACGTCGACGATCGCGTTCAGTGGTGGCGAGTCGTCGGTGATCGAGACACCGGTGGCGGTGCGGGCGACACCGTCCACCGTGACAGCGAACCGGCTGAGGTCCGGCGTGCCCTGCGCGGTCGTGAGCATCTCCTGGTCGAACTGCAGTGCGGCGTCGTTGCCGCCGGTGTCGGCCTCGGTGGCGCCGGTCAGAGCGGGCGGGGTGTCGGGCTTGCCGCTGGGATTCTGGGCCGTCGGACCCGTCGAACCGGACGGTGTCGTCCAGTAGCCATGGTTGGTGCAGGTGATCGGAGTGGGGGAGGTTCTGGTGGCTACGTAGCTGAACCCGTGGGTCAGGCCCGAGGTGTTGGGGAAGTTGCCCTCGGTGGAGAAGCCGCCCTCGGTGGAGTTGAACGTCAGGGGCGGCAGGGCGCCACTGCCGATCAGGTCGATCGGGTTGCCGAGCCGGCCGCCGGTCACCACACCGTAGTCCTGCTCGATCGCGGTGATGGTCCACACCTCGGTGGGGTCCGCGGACGGGATCGTGATGCCGATGTCGAGCGGGTCACCCACCTGTCGCAGCCGCATGTCCAGTTGGTCGCCACAGGTTCCGGTGGGCCGTAGCCGGGCGATGTCACCACCGCCGCCACCACCACCGCCCCCACCGTCATCGCCACCACCACCGCCGCAGCCACCACAGTCCGGGCCGGCGCTGGGTGGTGACACGGTGCTGGCCGACGCGATGCCGACGGACGCCACGGACATCACAATGCCCAACAGGGCTGTGAGCGCACACAGCCCCAATCGTCGCCTCAATATCATGTTGTTTGGCCGCCTTTGTTCATCACATGGTCACATGTCGAACGGAACGTGGTAGGCGACACGACCGAGCCCCCTCGGGCGTACCGACCGACACATTCCGGGTCCCGTGACCGGTTCGAGTGCCGGAACCGGATTCAACGGGACACGTCACCAGACTCCTGTTCGCCGCCGGTGGCCGGAAAGCCCGAAATGGAGGGTCAGCTCACCCCGTCGATGGGGGTTGAGAGTGGACTTCATCGGCGTGCCAACGAAAGCAGAGAGTCCTGTGTAGGCGGTGCTGCGTGTCTCATTTGGCACGCGTCACGGCACGGGGTGGCACTGCCACCCGAACGAGTGGCGATTCCAAGAATATCTAAGAAATGGCTGACACGCTGCGGATATGCGTGAGGGCCCTATTTCACGGTCAATAATTGGAACGGCATCCGGGGGGACGAACCGGACGTTCCCGACTCGCGGACGGCTTCACTCCAGGTAGCGTGCGAATCACTTCGAATGAACCTCGTCCCCGGAGGTGCTGTCGTGCGTCGAGCTCTCGCCCTCGCCGTCACCGGCGCGTTAGGCGCTCTGCTCACCATCACCATGGTCGACGTCCCGGCGTCGGCCGCCCCCACGTCACCGGCCACCCACCGAGTCTGCTCGGCCGCGTCGGCCGGTTTCGCGGCGTGCGACTCGTGGGTGCACGCCAAGCCCGCTGCCACCACTCCGACCGGGTATGGTCCGGCCGACCTCCAGTCGGCCTACAACCTCGCGGCCGCCTCGGCGAGCAACGGAGCCGGGGTCACGATCGGCATCGTCGACGCGTTCGACGACCCGACGGCCTTCGCCGACGTCAACACCTACCGGGCCCAGTTCGGCATTCCGGCGCTGGCCTCGTGCACGCCCACGACGATCCGGTCGGCCACCACGGCGTGTTTCACCAAGTCCAGCCAGACGGGCACCACGACCCTGCCGCGCAAGAACGGTTCGTGGGCCCAGGAGGAGTCGCTGGACGTGGACATGGCCTCGGCCATCTGCGCGCGCTGCAACATCCTGCTGGTCGAGGCGGACACCAACTCGCTGACCAATCTCGGCACCGGCGTGAACGAGGCGGTGGCGCTGGGCTCGGCCGTGGTGAGCAACAGCTACGGTGGTGGCGAGGCATCCGGGGAGGTTGCCGAGGAGAACCAGTTCTACAACCACCCGGGTGTCGCGATCACGGCCAGCTCCGGCGACGGCGGCTTCGGCGTGGAGTTCCCCGCGGCTTCCCAGTTCGTCACCGCTGTCGGTGGCACCAGCCTGGTCCGCGCCGCCAACGCTCGGGGGTGGAGCGAGACCGTGTGGAGCGGCGCCGGTAGCGGCTGCTCCGCGTTCATCACCAAGCCGGCCTGGCAGCACGATACCGGCTGCGCCCGCCGCACCGTCGCCGACGTGAGCGCCGACGCCGATCCGAACACCGGTGTCGCGGTGTTCGACAGCACGGCGTTCCAAGGGCTCAGCGGCTGGCTGGAGTTCGGCGGCACCAGTGTCGCGTCTCCGATCATCGCGTCGGTGTACGCGTTGGCCGGCAACGCCTCGACGGTCACCTACGGCTCGTTCCCGTACTCGCACACGGCGTCGCTGAACGACGTGACCAGCGGCAGCAACGGCACGTGCGGCAGCTACCTGTGCACCGGCACCGCCGGCTACGACGGCCCGACCGGACTGGGTACACCGAACGGCACCGGCGCGTTCTGACCGTTCCACCGGACTGTGGCGCGCCGGGTGCCCGGCGCGCCACAGTCGCTTGCGGGCCGTGGAATCAGTGCGTGGCGTGGGTCGCCGGCGCCCCTGTCGGGTGCGTGTCGGGGGCACCGGTCGGGTGGTCGGTGCTGGCCTCGTGACCGGCCGCCGACCTGCCCGGCGCGGTCGAACCGGCTCGCTGCGCGGAGGCGACTCGGAGTGCTTCGCCTTGACCAACGCCGCGCAGTGAGCGTCCACTGTGGTCTTGCCGCCCGCGGCGGTGGTCAACGCCGTGAACGCGGGGTTCCGCAGCGCCTTGCCATGGCCGGAGCCGGCACCCGCGATGTAGGCATGGCACAGGCCGACCAACGACGGCGACGGTGAGCCTTGGTGCGCTGACGAAGTGCCGGACCGGTGGGTTGACGAGCCGCCTCCAGGAACGCCGCCGTGGCCGGCCGCTCGCCGACCAGTTCGCCGTCGCGCGGTGGGGCGACCGCGGCGGCGAGCAGGTCGGCCAGCGCATCCGGCACGATCACCGGTGCACCGCGCAGCATGAGGGCCGCGGTGCCCCGGTTGACCCGGGGCTCGTGGTACTTGCTCATCACATCCGTCAGCGTCGGCGCGCCCGAAACCGTCACACCCGCCCGTCGGCGCGCGTCCGTCGTCACGACGCCCGACGCCCGACGCCGCCATGTCCGTCCACTACGGACCTTGGGTCAGGCCCTGCTGGACGGCCGTCTCGGGCTCGGCGGCGTCACTGTCGCCGTGGAGCAGCACGATGGCGAAGCCGGCCGTCCAGGCGATGGCGAGGACCAGGCTGGCGAGCCCGGCGGCCGGTGCCACGCTGCCGATGATGCCGGTCAGACCAAGTAGCGAACCGATCGCGGCGAGGGTACGGGGCAGCAGGTGATAACGCCATGCGGGCACGTTCGTCCCCATCGCCCATAGGCCCAGGGTGAGCGGGATGACGCGGTCGATCCCGTTGCGGACGCCGAGGACGGCCAGGTAGGCACCGTCGACCGCGTTCTGGTTGACGGTGACGTGAGCGAGCTGGGACAGCGCGGTCATGCCGAGAGCACCGTCGATCATGAGGAAGCTGGCGGCGGCGATGCCGAACGGCATGCTGAACCGGGCCCACTGGGGTGCCGTGTCGGCCAGTCGGTCGGCCGCCGCCAGGACGATGAACACCTGCAGGACACCGGTGGCGCAGATGAGACCGGCGACGATCATCACCTCGGGCGAGTGCCTGATGGTGGCGAGCGCTTGCGCCGGGGCATTGAATGAGCCGGGGGTGGGCAGTCCTCGGCCGCCGATGGCCTCGATGATCAGCGGGCCGATCCGCAGGACCGCTTGGACAGCGGCGATCAGGCCGATGGCTCGCGGAGTGATGCGGGTCAAGTCGTCCCCTCGTCCGTGCGCTGGTGGCAGCAACATTGTACGAGGTACACTGTACATAGTACGACGACAGAGTGCGAGAGGATGGTTGTCGTGCCGACCGAACGAACCAGCGCGGGCGACCCGATCCGCACCCTGCAGTTGCTCTGGCGCGATTCCACGGAGCGCCGACGCGGGCCGCGACGCGGGCTGAGCATCGACGCGGTGGTGCGGGTGGCGACCGACATCGCCGACGCCGAAGGCCTGGACGCGGTGACCATGCGCCGGGTGGCCCAGGAGCTCGGAGTGGTGCCGATGACGCTCTATACCTACGTTCCGGGCAAGGCCGAACTGCTCGACCTCATGCTCGATGCCGCCTATGCCGGCATGGTCCACACGGACACCACGGGGCAGCCCTGGCGGCGGCGCGTGACCGCTCTCGCCGAGGAGAACACGGCCCTGTTCGACCTCCACCCCTGGGCCGCGACGATCTCCACCAGCAGGCCGCCGTTGGGCCCCGGGCAGATGATGAAGTACGAACACGAACTGTCGGCGTTCGACGGCCTCGGTCTCGATGATGTCGAGATGGATGACTGTCTGACCTACCTGCTCGGCTTCGTACAGGCCTGCGCCCGCGCCGCGTCCGACGCCCACACCGCGCACCACGACAGCGCCATGAATGACCAACAATGGTGGGAGGCCAATGCGCCGCTACTGGCCCGCGTCTTCGACGAGAAGGCTTACCCCACCGCGGCACGCGTCGGGGCCGCCGCCGGCGCCGCCCACGGCAGCGCCTATGACCCCGACCATGCCTACGCTTTCGGCCTGCGGCGCATCCTCGACGGCTTCGCCGGCCTCATCGACGACCAGCCGGACAACGGCGGCGACTCCACCCGAACATGACGGCGGCTACTTCATCCGGTTGTCCTTGGCCACGATCTCCCGGATCAATTGCGTGGTGGACACGCCGATGGTGCCGAGAATGCCCGGTACCGCACCATGTTTGAGCATGATCACGCGCACCGCGAGCCGGCCGACGGTGACCAGGGCCAGGTCCGACCGGCCCGATTTGACCGCGCCGGACAGCGCCCGTCGGGCGTTGGGCGTCAACTGTCCCACCGGGCGGCGGCGGTGGATCAGCCGGTGGATGAACCGGCGCCGCTGCCGCGTCTGGATCGGACGGAGCCCGGTCGGACCGAACCGGCGCTCGATGGTGTCGCGCACCACGTCCAGGTCGATGCCGACGGAGGCGAGCGCGTCCCGGTCCAGCGAGTCGAACAACCCCTCGCGGCACCCCCGAGCACCGCTTCCACCGGCGAGGATCTTCTCGATCTGCGGCACGGTGACGCCATGGCCGCGTATCACCTCCCCGACCGGTCCGTCATGCGCGGCCAGCGCCAGCAGTAGGTGTTCGCAGCCCACCCAGCGGTGCCCCAGCGAGCGGGCCCGCAGTTCGGCGTCCCGGAGGAGTTCGCGGGCGGCCGGGGTGAATTCGCCGTAGTTCACCACGTCATCCCCTCCCGAACCGTCGACCGTGCTTGCGGTGCACCGTCTGCTTGGTCACGCCGAGGCGCTGGGCGATCTCCTGCCAGGACCAGCCGAGTCGGCGCGCGTTGTCCACCTGCACGATCTCCAACCGCTCGGCCAGTTCGCGCAGTGCTGCGACGGCCCGCAGCCCGACATCCGGATCGGGACTGGCCGCCCCGACGGACAGATCGATCGTCGTGTTCTCCATGCCGTCAGCATATGCTGACGTAGGCCTGTCGTCAACATGTGCTGACGACAGAGCTCAACGGTCGCGGATGTCTGTCCACAAGCGACGAAGCTAGGTCGGCCACGCCGCCAGCAGGCCGCCGTCCACCGTGATGCTCTGGCCCGTCACGTATCGGGTCGTGTCGGAGAGCAGGGCGCACACGACGTCGGCCACGTCGCCGGGCTGGCCGACCCGGCCGAGCGGGATCTTCGCCGCCGATCGCACCAGGCCCTCCGGGCCGCCCGAGTTGACCGGGTCCAGGGACTGCGGCGACTCGATCACGCCCGGCAGCACCGCGTTCACCCGGACGCCCTTCGGCGCGAGTTCGAGTGCCGCGCTGCGGACGAAACCGATGATGCCGGCCTTCGCCGCCGAGTACGGCGTGTGGCCGGCCCACCCGACCGCGGCGCCCGCGACGCTGGACACGCACACCGCGGCACCGCCGCGAGGCAGATGCGCGGCCGCCGCGCGCACCGTCCGCATCACCCCGCCGAGGTCGGTGTCCACGATGTCGTGCCACAGCTCGTCGGTCAGCTCCGTGAGCGGGCAGTTGCGCAACCAGCCCGCGTTCGCCACCACCCCGTCCAACTCGCCGAAGGTCGACACGGCCGTCGCGCACGCCGCCCGCAACTGCTCGGCGCTGCGCACGTCGGCGGCGACGGCGATCGCCCTGCCGCCCGCGGCGGTGACGAGGTCGACGGTCGTGGTCACGTCGTGCGGGTCGCCGTCGAACGTGCCCACGACGACGTTGGCTCCCGCCCGCGCCGCCGCCACCGCCACCGTCTGCCCGATGCCGCTCGCCGCGCCGGTGACGAGGACCGTCCTCACAGCATCACGTCCCCGCTGTTCGGGCCTAGTGTCTGTCCGGTGTAGATGTTCCCGCCAGGGTCGCTGGCCAGCAGCACCGCCGTCGGGGCGACCTCCTCCGGCTGGCCGAACCGGCCCAGCGGCAGACCGGCCAGCAGTGGTCCGGTCCACTCGTCCGACAGGTCCCCGCCCAACGGGGTCACGATCGGTCCCGGCGCGATGCAGTTCACGGTGACGCCCTGCTTGCTGACCTCCCTGGCCAGCGACTTGGTCAGGCCGACCACGCCGGCCTTCGCGGCCGCGTAGTGGCTCAGCCCGGCGCCGCCCTTCTGGCCGACCTGCGACGCGATGTTGATGATCCGGCCGAAACCGCGCTCCACCATGCCGGGCAGCGCCGCCCGGCAGCACAGGAAGACACTGCGCAGGTTCACCGCGATCATCTCGTCGAACAGGTGCGTCGGCATGCCGATCACCTGGTGCTCGGTGAGGATGCCCGCGTTGTTGACCAGGACGTCGACCCGGCCGAGTCCTTCGGTCGCGGTGGCGAACATCCGCTCCACGTCGGCCTCGTCGGACACGTCGGCCCGCACGGTCACCACGTCGCCGCCACAGCGCGCCGCGGTCGCCGCCAGTCCGTCGCCCGCCGCCCGGTCCGCCAGGCACAACCGGGCACCCGCCGCCGCGTACGCCACGGCGATCGCCGCACCGATCCCGCTCGCCGCACCCGTGACCAGCGCGGTCCGCCCGGCCAGTTCGCCGCTCACCGGTCGCCGCCCAGACCGAACAGCCGCTGGGCGTTGCCCGCCAGCACGAGTGCGCGTTCCTCCTCCGAGATGTGGACCTGGTACACCCGCCTGCGCTCGTAACCGACGTCGAACTGGGGCGCGAAGCTCGCGAACAGCACCCGATCCGCCCCGAACGTCCGCACCGCCCGTTCCAGGAAGTCGTCCCGGTAGACCCCGCTGGTGAAGATGTGGACGTTGGGCAGGGCGAGCGCGAGTTCGGCGTCCACCTGCCCGAGGCCGGAGATGTTGAGCTGGCCGCCGTTCGTCATGATCACCGGGATGCTCGGGCACCACTCGGCGAAGCTCGCCACCTGGCCGGCTTCGGACCGGCAGTGGTGGCCGGTGGACACCAGGACGGCCACGCCGAGTTCGGCCGCCCGCTCGGCGATCGGCCGCCACCGGGTGTCGTTGATCTGGAAGGTCTCCTCGTCCGGGTGCAGGAACACGCCCCTGGCGCCTTCGTGGACGGCGCTGGTCAGTTGCGCGAGCGCGTCGCCGCCGTCCCACGGGTCGACCCTGGCAATCGCCACCAGCCGGTCGGGGTGGTCGCGGACGACGGCGGCGACCTCCTCGTTGGCCACCCCCAGGTCGCCGTCGCGCGGGTGCATCGGCGCCACCAGCGCCAGGTCGATGCCCTCGGTGTCCAGCGCGCCGAGCAGTGCGGCGGGCTCGCGCCGGTAGCCGAACCGGGACGTGCCCACGAAGGAGAGTCCGTCGACGATCATGCGGAGACCCCCAGCATGCGCATGGCGTTGCCGCCCAGGACCAGATCGGTCTGCTCGTCGGTCAGGCCGGCGAGTGTCACCTTCTGCCGTTCCAGCGCGGGTGCGCTGACCGGACCGTCGCTGCCGAAGATGACCCGGTCGACGCCGATGCGGGCCACCGCCTCCCGGATCTTGTCCGGATAGGGCATCGCGGACGTTTCCAGGACGATGTTCCCGTATCGCTCGGCCACGTCGATCGCCTCGTCGACGTGGAAGTAGCCGCCCATGTGGCCGAGGATGATGGTCGAGTCGGGGCAGGCCGCCGCCGCGGGCGCGATGGACGTCGGCGTGGTCAGCGGCTCGTCACCGCAGTGGAACAGCGTCGGCACGCCGAGTTCGCCCGCCTGGCGGATCAGCGAGATCGTCGGAGCCGCGCCCGGATGGGCCAAAGTGGACACCGGATGCAGCTTCAGGCCGCGGAACCCGAACTTCGTCACCGCCCGGGTCAACAGCCTGCGGGCCTCGTCCTGGGCGTTCGGGTTGAGCCGGACGAAGCCGTACAGCCGCCCGGCGAACTCGTCGCACGACTCGGCGATCAGCTCCATCGCCCGAGGATTGGGGCCCGGCAGGTCGGCGATGGTCATCACGGCGGCACTGTGCACGCCCGCCTCGTCCATGCTGCGCACACAGGTCCGCGGGGACAGCTCCCAGCCGAGCGACGGCACATCGTCGATGTGCATGTGCATGTCGATGACGGCCTGGCGCGCCGGCGGCGCGGGAGGCCGAGGAGCGAAGCGCCTGTCTTCACTGTTTTCTGTCATCCAGCACTCCTACATATTCGGCGAGCGTGTCGTCCAGCCAGGCCGGGTCGAGCGCCCGGCCGCGGGCGAAGACCCGGACCGGCTTGCGCAGCGCCCCGACGTCCTCCCGCGGGTCGGACTCGACGACGATCAGGTCGGCGCGGTAGCCGGGGGCGATCATGCCGATCCGCTCGCCCATCACCGGACCGGCGCTGACGGTGGCCGACCGCAGCGCGTCGTAGGCGGTCATGCCTCCGGCGACGTACAGGTCGAGTTCGTCGGCCAGGCCGCCGATCGGGTTCAACGCCGTGCCCGCGTCGGTGCCCGCGACGATGTGCACGCCCGCCCTGACCGCGCGGGCGACGCTGGCCCGGAAGGTCTCCCGCGCCGCGATGCTCTTCGCCACCGTGTCCGCCGGGATGCCCAGTCCCGGCGCGATCGGGTTCAGGGCACTGACGGTGGGCACCAGGGTCCGGCCGGTGCGCAGCATCAGTTCGATCGCCTCGTCGTCGATGAAGGCGCCGTGCTCGATGGTGTCGACCCCGGCGTGCAGCGCGGCGATGATGCCCTCGGGGTTGTGGGCGTGCGCCGCGACGCTGGCGCCGTGCTGGTGCGCTGCTTCGACCGCCACGGTCAGCTCGGCCCGGCCGAGGCCCTGGGCGCCGGGGTCGCCGGGCGTGGAGATGCCGCCGGTCGCCATCAGCTTGATCACCGGCGCCCCGCCGGCGAGCTGCTCCAGCACGGCGGTGCGTACCGCGTCCGGTCCGTCGGCGACCTGCGCCCACCGCGCGGCGTGCCCGCCGGGCGGCGTGAGCGGCCTGCCCGCCGCCGCGACCCGGGGACCGGTGATCGCGCCCGCCCGGACGTGCCCCGCGTACTCCAGCACCAGGTGGTCGGTCGAGCCGAGGTCGCGGATCGACGTGATACCGGCCCGCAGGGCGAGCAAACCGTTGTGCAGGCAGGTGACCGAACGTACGAAGCCACTGCGCTCCCAGTGCGTGTAGGGCATCGCGTGGGCGGCCAGGTCGAAGTGCACGTGGCAGTCGGCCAGCCCGGGCACCAGGTAGGCGCCGCCCAGGTCCACCCCGCCGTCGGCGTCCGCCTCGTCGAACCCGCCGATCGTGTCCCCGGCCAGTGTCAACGTCCTAAAGGGACGCTCGGTGAGCTCCGGGCCGACCAGGGCGACACCGTTGCGTACTACGCGTTCGGGCGGATTCGGGCGGTTCGACACGGTGCCTCCAGCTGGACCAAGCCCTGTGCCGACAACTGATAGATCACAGTGCAGCACTTAATATGTTATTTTACCTGAGGACGCTGATCTGAACTACCCCCGAGTGGAGCGGATCGTTGATCGAAATCGAGGGCAAGCAGGTGTTCACCGAGCTCGCCGAGTTGGTGGACCCGGCTCACGTTGCCCTGCTCCTGGTGGACATGCAGCGAGACTTCGTCGAAGAGCAGGGCCTCTTCGACCGCCTCGGGGTCGACATCAGCATGTACCCGGCGATGCGCCCGCGACTGGCCCGGCTGCTGTCGGCCGCCCGCGAACGGAACGTGCTCGTCGTGCACATCCAGATGACGGCGTTGCCGGGCCGCAGGAGCGACTCCCCGGCACAGTTGCGGTTCAACCTCCGTATGCACGAGTCCGAGCGAGCGGGTGGCCCACCGCTGCGCTACACCGAAGCGGGCACCGCGGGGCACGAGATCATCGACGAACTCCGGCCGCTGCCCGACGAACTGGTCGTGCCGAAGTGGCGGTCCAGTGGGTTCTGGGGCACCAACCTCGACCTGCTGTTGCGGAGCAACGGCATCCAGACCGTGGTCGTCACCGGATGCACCACGGAGGGCTGCGTCGAGTCCACCGCACGGGACGCCCTGTTCAACGACTACTACGTCGTCGTCGCCGAAGACTGTGTCGCCAGCGACGACCGCGAACAACACGACGCGTCGATGTTGCTCATGCGGCACCGATTCGACGTCGTGCCGTCAACCTCATTGCATACCGTGTGGGCACCGGAATCCGTGTAACGGCAGGTCGCGCACGCAGAGGCCGCGCCTGGTTTGTTGCCGTCATACCTGTTGCCGCATACTGGTATGGCAGGGAGTCACCCACAGGGGAGCGTCGATGCCAGCCAGCACAGTGCGTGCGAGTGACCGGGCGTACGAACAACTGCGGGAGATGCTCCTGGATCTGCGGTTGTCCCCTGGCACGGTGGTCAACGAGCAGGCCCTCGCCGGCGAGTTGGAGATCGGGCGGATGCCCGTGCACGAGGCGCTGGCGCGGCTCGCGTCCGACGGATTCCTGACCGTTCTGCCCAGGCGGGGCACGGTAGTCGCGGCATTCACATTGAAGGATGTCCTGGACCTGTTCGAGGCCAGGGAAGCGATAGAATGTGGCGCGGTACACATCGCGGCCCGCCGCGCGACGGCCGATGACCTGGCCGCCCTGACGAAGCTGGTCGCCACGGCCAACAAGGCCCGGACCGCCACCGAACCGGAAACCTATCTCGACGCGGATTACCAGATCCATCTGTTCCTGGTGCACATCCTGAACAATTCGATGTTGCAGGACCAGGTCGAGCGGCTGCTGATGCACAATCTGAGGTTCTGGCGGTTCTACTTCTCC
Source organism: Pseudonocardiaceae bacterium (assembly GCA_036273855.1). Classification (GTDB taxonomy): domain Bacteria; phylum Actinomycetota; class Actinomycetes; order Mycobacteriales; family Pseudonocardiaceae; genus DATEPR01. The sequence goes on along the minus strand of DASUGU010000142.1, from coordinate 56,383 downwards.
TCGCGCACCGTCCGCGTGACGGCGATGCTCAGTCACGACAATCTGCTCGCCGCTGTCCGTGACCGGAACGGTGACGCGGCGCAGGCGGCGATGCGTCAGCACATCGCCGATTCCCGCGGCATGCTGCAGGCCCTCTTCTGACCGACGGCGGCACGGATCCCGGCCGTCGTCGCGCGCGCGTCTGCCGTCACCGGACACGGGCCCGCTCCTCTCATGCCACCGGTTCAGGTGTCCGCAACGGGAAATGGCACGCGGCGAACTGATTCCCGCTGATCGGTCGCAGCAACGGTTCCTCGACGGCACACCGATCCTGCGCGAACGGACACCGGGTACGAAAATGACAACCGGACGGCGGATCGATCGCCGAGGGCAGTTCGCCGGCGATCGGCTTGCGTTCCTTCGCGCGTTCCCGGACCGGGTCCGGTTCCGGGATCGCGTCCAGCAGGCCCGCCGTGTAGGGGTGCGCGGGCTGCCGGTAGATCCCGTCGGCCGCGCCGAGTTCGACCAGCTTGCCCAGGTACATCACGCCGATCCGGTCGGCCAGGTACTTCACCACGGACAGGTCGTGGCTGATGACCACGTAGGTCAGGCCCATCGCGCGCTGCAACGAGCGCATCAGGTTCAGCACCTGGGACTGCACGGAGACGTCCAGCGCGGACACCGGTTCGTCGGCGACCACCAGGCGGGGCCGCAACATCAACGCCCGCGCCAGGCCGATCCGTTGCCGCTGCCCGCCGGAGAACTCGTGCGGATAGCGGTCCAGCGAGGTGCGCGACAGGCCCACCTGGTCCAGCATCTCGCCGACCCGGGCCGCCCGCTCGCGCCGGTCGCCGATGTGTTGCAGCACCAGGGGTTCGGCCAGGCTCGCACTCACCTTCATCCTCGGGTCCAGGGATGCCGACGGGTCCTGGAACACCAGTTGCATGTCCCTGGGCCGCATCCGCCCGCCCGGTCGCCGCGAGCCCGTGGACTGACCGGCGAAGCTGACGGTGCCCTGCGTCGGTTCGTCCAGGCCCACGATCAACCGGCCGGTGGTGGACTTGCCGCAGCCGGATTCGCCGACCAGGGCGAAGGTTTCGCCCGCCGCCACGGTCAGCGAGATCCCGGAGACCGCCTTCAGCGACGTGGTCCGCCTGCGCAGGAACCCGCCGCCGATCGGGAACTCCTTGTGCACGTCGGTCAGTTCCAGCAGCGTGTCGCCGTCGGCGATCTCGTCGGCCGCCTCGGCGGTCACAGGCGCGGTGCGCGCGGCGGACCGCTGGACGGGCCGGGGATGGAAGCAGGCGTACGCATGGTCCGGGTCGTCGGTGAGCACCGGGTCCTCGGTACGGCACCGGTCGGTGGCGAACGAACAGCGCGGCGCGAACCGGCAGCCGGCCGGGGGGTGGGCCAGATCCGGCGGCAGGCCGGGGATGGACCGCAACTCCTCGTGCCGCTGCTGGTCCAGCCGGGGGATCGCGCCCAGCAGCGCCTCCGTGTACGGGTGGCGGGGGCGCGCGAACAACTCCTCGGTCGGCGCCGACTCCACGATCCGGCCGGCGTACATCACCAGCACCCGGTCGGCCTGGCCGGCGATCACGCCGAGGTCGTGCGTGATCAGCAGGACGCCCATGCCCAGCCGGTCGCGCAGTTCCTGCAACAGTTCCAGGATCTGCGCCTGGATGGTCACGTCCAGCGCGGTGGTCGGCTCGTCGGCGATCAGCAGCTTCGGCTCGCAGGCCAGCGCCAGCGCGATCATCACGCGCTGCCGCTGCCCGCCGGACAGTTCGTGCGGGTAACTGTCCAGGCGTTGCTCCGGTTGGGGCATGCCGACCAGCCGGAGCACCTCGAGAGCGCGTTCCCGCGCGCCCGCCGACGTCACGTTCCGGTGCAGCCGCACGGCTTCGGTGATCTGCCTGCCGATGGTGATCGTCGGGTTCAACGACGTCATCGGGTCCTGGAACACCATGGCGACGTCCCGGCCGCGTGCCTGGCGCATGTCGCGAGAGCCCAGCGACGCGAGATCCCGGTCGGCCAGCCGGACCGAGCCCGCCGCGATCCGGCCCGCACCAGGCAGCAGCCGCATGATGGACATGCCGGTCATGGTCTTGCCGGACCCGGACTCGCCGACCAGCCCGACGGTCTCGCCGGGAGCGATGTCGAACGAGATGCCGTCGACCGGCGTGACCACGTCCCGGCCGCGCCGGATCTGGGTGCGCAGGTCGCGAACCGCCAGCAGCGTCACGATGGTGTCTCCCTGTCGTTCGTCACGTCAGCCCAACTGCCATGGCCGCCGGACCCGGACCGTGCGCCGCGGATCGAGGATCGCGCTGACGTAGTCGCCGAGATAGTTGGACAGCAGGATCGTCGCGGTCACGGCCAGGCCGGGGAACGTCGAGATCCACCACGCCGTCTGCAGGTACTGGCCGCCGGACGCGAGGTCGACGCCCCAGTCCGGGTTGGGCAGGTTCACGCCGAAGCCGAGGAAGCTCAACGTGGCGGCCGTGAGCACCGCCCAGCCGAGGGCACTGCTCGCGACGACCGCGATCTCGGTGGCGAGGTTGGGCACCAGGTGCCGGACGACGGTGCGGGACCTGCTGGCCCCGAACAACCGGGCGGCGGCGACGTAGTCGGCGGTCCGGAGTCGTTGCACGGAGCCGTAGACCACCCGCGCGAACGCCGGGATGTACGCCACGCCGACGGCGATCACGATGCTGGTCACGCCGTTGCCCGCGATGGCGACCACCATCAGCGCGATCAGCAGCGCCGGCAGCGCCAGCATCACGTCGAGGATGCGCATCACCAGGCCGCTGGCCAACCCGCGGGTCATGCCGCCCAGCAGGCCGAGCAGCACGCCGATCACCGTGGCGATCGCGATGCCCAGAACGCTGGCCAGCAGGATCGGGTGCGCGCCCCACACCACCCTGGTCAGCACGTCGCGGCCCAGGTCGTCGGTGCCGAACCAGTGCTCCCCGCTCGGCGCGGTGAACGCCCCGGCGACCGACGCCGTCGGGTCGCCGGGCGCGATCAGTTGCGGCAGTACCGCGATCACCAGCAGGAACAACACCAGCACGCCGAGGACGGCGCCGGAGATCAGCCCACCGCGAGCCAGGCGTGCGGTGGCGGACGCCCGGAAACCACCGGTGACCGCTGCCGTCGACGCGTCCGGCAGCGGTCCGGCCGCCGGATCGATCGTCGGCTCCCCGGACGTGTTCGATGTCGTGTCCATGTTGGCCGTCACACCGTCACCTTCTTCCGCGTCCGCGGATCGATCACCCCGACGATCACGTCCACCACCAGGTTGATCACCACGTAGGCGACGCCGATGAACAGCACCGCGCCCTGCACCACCGGGATGTTCTTCGCGGCGATCGACGACACCAGGAAGCTGCCCAGACCGGGCCGGCCGAAGATCACCTCGATCGCGGCCGCGCCGGTCAGGATGTTGCCGATCTGCAGGCCCAGCATGGTGATCGTGGGGATGATCGCGTTGCGCAGCGCGTGGTTGAACAGCACCCGGCTGTCGCTGCACCCCTTGGCCTTGGCGGTCTTGATGTACTCGTCCTGGAACTCCTCGATCAGCCTGCTGCGCACCAGCCGGGTCAGGATCGCCGCGTAACCCCAACCGAGCGCGACCGCGGGCATGATCAGCGACTTGAAACCCTGGGTGCCCACGGCGGGCAGCAACCGCAGGTGCACCGCGAAGATCAGCGTGAAGATCAGCGCCAGCCAGAAGTACGGGATCGCCACGCCGGACACCGAGATGACCCGGCCGACCCGGTCCCAGACCGAGCCGGGCCGGGCGCCACCGGCGATGCCCAGCGGGATGCCGATCACGATGGCGACCAGCAGCGCCGCCCCGCTCAGGATGAACGTGCTCGGTGCCCTGGCCACGATCTCCGAGCCGACCGAACGGCCGGTGACGAACGACGTGCCCAGGTCACCGTGCAGCAGCCCGGCGATGTACTTCCCGTACTGCACATAGAGCGGGTCGTCCAGGCCCAGGCGGACCTCCAGGGCATGGATCTGCGCGGGCGTCGGGTTGGACCCGAACAGCATGACCTGCGCGGGGTTGCCGGGTATCAAGTGGATGATCAGGAAGGCGACGATGGTCACGCCCAGCAGGACCGGGATCGCGATCAGCAGGCGGCCGAGGACGAACCGTGCCATGGCATCCTTTTCCGTTGATACAGGCGTTTCGCGCCGGTGCGGCAGGAATCAGGTCAGCGACGCCGAGTGGAAGAACGGGTAGCCGGTCACTCCGAAGTGCATGCCCTTCAGGTTGCTGGTGGCCGAGAAGACACCGCTGACGTTCCACAGTGGCAGGAAGATCGCGTCCTCCATCAGCGTGTGCGTGATCTGCTGCCACTGCGCGGTCCGGCTCGCCTCGTCGGCCGTGCCGTTCGCCCTCGGCATCGCCGCGTCGATGGCCGGGTTGGTGTAGTGCGCCCAGTTGAAGCCGGACTTGATGTTCTGCGAGTTCACCAGGTTGTTCAGCAGGTACGGGTCCACGTCGTAGTAGAAGATCGCGGACAGGTTCTGCACGCCCTGGTTGTAGGACGCCGCCGCGGTCACGAACGGCTGGGACGTCGTCTTGGCGGCGATGCCGACGGCCTTGAGCTGGCTGACCACGAACTGCGTCGGCAGGTCGAACCCGTTCGCCGACTGGATGAGGATCGCCAGTTCCAGCGGCTGACCGTTCTTCGTGCGGGTCGCGTTGCCCGCCGCGTGCCAGCCCGCGCTGTCCAGCAGGCTCTTCGCCTTCGCCGGGTTGTAGGCGTACATCGTGTCGTCGGCCCTGTTGTAGCCGGGCGTCGTCGGGGTCAACACGTTGTGCGCGGCCTGGTAGGCGCCCTGCAGCACCGTCTTGTTCAGGGTGTCCTGGTCCACGGCGAAGTTGATGGCCTGGCGCACCTTGAGATCGTTCGTCGGGCCCTTGGTGACGTTGATCGGGTAGCCGTAGGGCTGGCCGGTGGAGGCCAGGTTGTAGTGGGTCAGGCCGCTGGTCGACCGCACGGTCTTGATGTCGTTCGGGTTCAGGTTCATGGCCAGCTGCAGCTGGCCGGTCTGCAGCGCGTTGAAGCGGGCGGTCGGGTCCGTGAGGATCCGGTAGGTGATCTTCTTCAGCTTCGGCGGCCCGGCAGGACCGAACGCGGTCGGGCCCCACTTGTACTTCGGGTTGGCCACCACCGTCATGTGGTCCTGGGTGACGTACTCCTGGAAGGAGAACGGCCCCGTGCCGACCGGGTGCGCCGCGAGGCCCGCGTGGCCGTACTTCTTGATCGCGGCGGGGGAGACCATGTTGAACAGGTTCGTCGTCATCTCGTGCACGAACGCGGCGTTCGGGCTGCTGAACACGACCTGCGCCGTGTACTGATCGATGACCTTGGTCTCCTGGTAGGGACCGAGCGAGCCGATCGCCGACCGCGACTTGGTCGCCGGATTGACGATGTGGTCGAACGTGGCCTTGACCGCGTTCGCGTCGAAATGGGTGCCGTCGTGGAACTCCACGTCCTGGCGGAGCTTGAACGTGTACGTCGTGGCGTCCGGCGACACCTGGTAGCTGGTGGCCAGGCCCGGGTAGTACTGCTTGCTGCCGTCCGCGGTCGGCAGCCACCAGACCAGCGGGTCGAAGATGCCGTCGAGCATGAACTCGGCGACCACGAGGCCCGTGGCGCCCGGGTCGAGGGAGTCAGGCTCCTGGTAGACGCCGACCGTCAGGGTGTCCGATGGCTTGCCCACGGGCCCGGAGCCCGATGAGCCGCTCCCGCAGGCGGCCAACAGGTACCCGGCACCCAGGGCGCCCGCGGTGGCACCGCCGACCGCGAGGAACCGTCGGCGCGACAGCGCGGCGGGCACATGTGATGACGGCTGGGTGCGCGCCAGCCACGACGACTCGTCCGGCGAGCTCAGCTCGGCCATGTCGGGCATATCCAGCTCCATCCTCGGGTTGGGCGGTGACACCGCGCCTGCCAAGGAAACTGATCGTACTGTGATATGTCACCAGCACAAGAGTAAACGGTATCTGATGTGTTACGACGTGGAATCCGTGGTAACAACCTGATTGCGGAGCGCACTCGAGTCCTGTTGGCCCCGTCGCGGGAACCCAAGGCCGTGGTGGAGAAAGCGCCTTAATCGGCTGCGCGCTACGACCGTGCCGGCCAGCGACGGGTCTAACATGAGCCTGCCGACAGGTGGTGCTGGGGGGCGCGATGAGGCGTGGTGGCCCGGTTGTCCGGGTTCTGGTGACGATTGCGGCGGTCGTGGCGGTCGTGGCCGTCAGTCTGGTGGGTTCGGTCGGGCGACCCGGTACCGGGCATCCGAGGTTCGTGGTCGACGCGTCGACGAGCCTGGCCGACCAGTCGGTGCGGGTGCGCGTGACCGGGCTGCTTTCCGGTCAGCAGATCACGATCGTGTCCCGCGCCCGCGACCACGCGGGGCGGGCCTGGCAGGGCCACGCCACCTTCCACGCGGACACCGCGGGCATCGTGGACCTGGGTGTGGCGGCACCGACGGACGGTACGTACCGGGGCGTGGATCCCATGGGCCTGCTGTGGTCGATGAACCCGGTGGCCGGCCCCGCGAACACCGTCGCCTTCGATCCCCGGTCCGTGCGGCTGGCCCCGGACTACCAGGTCACGCTGACGGTCGACGTCGATGGCCAGGCGCGGGCCTCCACGGTGCTGACCCGCCGGTGGCTGGCGCCCGGCGTCGGGCATCGAACACTCACGCTGGCGCGCGACGGCGTGATCGGCGACCTGTTCCTGCCCGCGGCCGGGACCCGGCCACGGCCGGCGGTGTTGGCCTTCGGCGGTTCGGAAGGCGGGCAGAGCCAGAACTTCACGGCCGCGTTGCTGGCCGGCCACGGCTATCCCGCGCTCTCGCTGGGCTACTTCCACCTGCCTGGCCTGCCGACCGACCTGGCCGACATACCACTGGAGTAGTTCGCCACCGCGGCCCGGCTGCTGGCCGAGCAGCCCGGTGTCGATCCCGGCCACATCCTGGCCCTGGGGGACTCGCGCGGTTCGGAGGCCGCCCTACTGCTGGCCGACGAGTTCCCGAGCCTGGTCCACGGAGCCATCGTGGAAGCCCCCAGCGCCGTGGTCAACGGGGCATTCCCGCTCGGGGCGGGATCGGCCTGGACCCTGGCCGGCCGGCCGGTCCCGCCGGGCCCGATCCCGGTCGCGCTCATCTCCGGCCCGGTACTGGCGATCGCCGGCGCGGACGACATGCTGTGGCAGTCGCCCACCTGGACCACCCAGATCGACGACGAACTCGGCCAGGCCCATGTTCGCTTCCCGCACGCTGCGCTGATCTACCCCCATGCCGGCCACGGCGTGGGCTCGTTCCCCTACCTGGCCACCGCGACCCGCGTGGTACACCCGATCACCGGGGAGCAGTCGGATCTTGGGGCACCCGAGCCGGTGACGAAGCGGCACAACAAGCCGGATGGCAGGCCGTACTCACCCTGCTCGCCGCGTCCCCGCGGCAACCGTGAGCAGCTGCGGGCGGGCTTGACCTTGACCGTGCGTCAGGGTTCGAGCCTTGTCCCATGACGAAGAACATCACTTCCGTAGTCCGGCCCGCTCCGCCGGTCGGCGGGTTCCAGGAGATCGACGGCCGCCGCGTGTTCGTGCATCGGTCGGGCAGCGGCGGGCCGGCCGTCGTGTTCCTGCCCGGTGCCAGCTCGGTCGGTCTGGACTACTTCCTTGTCCAGCAACGGGTCTCGCGGTTCACCACCACCGTCGGGTACGACCGCGGCGGCACGGGCTACAGCGATCCGGTGGCACTGCCGCGCACCGCCGCCGAGGTCGCCACGGAACTGCACGAGCTGCTGCACGCCCAGGACATCGCCGGCCCGTACGTCCTGGTGGCGCACTCCCTGGGCGGCGCCTACGCGCATCGGTTCGCGCAACTGTACCCACAGGAGGTGGCCGGGCTGGTCTGGTTGGACGCCTTCCACCGCGACTGGGACGACTTCATGCCCGCCGAGGCGGGCCTGGCCGCCGGCCAGCAGATGGCACCCGACCCGGAGCAGATCCCGCAGATGCGCCCGGCCCTGCGCGCGATGTACGCCGAGCTGGTGGCGGGATACCCGGAGCACCTGCGGCTGCCGCTGATCGACGCCCATGCCAGCGACGAATGGCTGCGGCCCGGCTTCGCCGAGCGCGGCAACCTGGTCGAACTGGCAGCGGAACTGCGGGCCGGGCCGGACATCCCCGACGTGCCGCTGATCGCGCTCACCACCGAGGGCGTCGACCCCGCCCAGCGCGCGCTGACGTCCCGGCGAACGCGGCAGGGGATGGCGGAGCGGACGCTGCGGGAGATCAGTGACGGCAAGCGGAGGATGGTCGCGGCCGTGGTGAGCGCGGTCTCGGACGGGGAGCAACGCACCGTCGCCGACGTCGGTCACAGCCAGCTCTGCTTCCTGCGCCCCGACGTCGTGGTCCAGGCGATCCGCGACGTGGTGGACCGCGCTGCCCACGTGGCCCGCGCCTAGAGTCGGCACGACAGTCGGAGGAGGACGGTGCTCACCATCAGCCAACTCGCGGCGAGCGCCGGCGTGACAGTGCGCACCGTCCGCCACTACCACCACATGGGCCTGTTGCCCGAGCCGGAGCGCGATGCCTCCGGCTACCGCCGCTACAGCGCGCAGGCGGCGGTGGATCTCATCCGGATCAGGACCCTCGCCGATGCCGGAGTGCCACTGGCGCGCATCGACGCGCTGCTGCACGCCCAGCCCACCGAATTCGCCGCGGCCATCACCGACATCGACATCGATCTCCAGCGCAAGATCGACCAGCTCGCCGAGCACCGCCGCCGGATCGCCGAACTGGCCAGCGGCGAACGCCTGGTCCTGCCGCCCGAAGTGGTCGCCATCCTGGACCGGATGCGCGCCATCGGTGTCAGCGAACGGACCGTACGGCTGGAACGGGACGCGCGGATCCTGATCCAGGCACTGGACCCGAACGCCACGGCCCAGTGGATCCAGGACAAGAACGCCAGCTTCGCCGACCCCGACCGAACGCGCCTGTACCTGGCCTGTGATCAAGCGGTCGACTGGGATCCGCACGATCCCCGGGTGGACCGGCTCATCGACGACCTGGACGCCTGGGAGCTCGAACACGAAGGCGACCTCAGCCAGCCAGGAAGCATGACGTTGGTCTCCTCGCTGGTCACCGAGGCATCACCGGCATGGCAGCGGATCCTCGACGTACTCGCCCACCGCGCCCAGCGGCGCCGAACCGCCGCAGCCGACACCTGACCGGATCGATCACGCACCGGCGACGCGTCATTGACTGCTCGCAAAGCCATGTGTTCTAGTGTGAAGCCCACAGATGTAACTAGTTACATTCGGAGGACCGACCATGGTTGAACAGGTCGTCGTCATCGGTGCCGGGCTCTACGGTGCGGCGGTGACCGCGGAGCTGGCGCGACGCGGGGCACATGTCACGGTGGTCGACTCGGGTGCGCCCGCGGCCGGCACCTCGGGTGCGACCTTCTCGTGGACCAACTCGTGCGGCAAGCAGCCGCGGGCCTATCACGAGCTCAGCGTCGCCGCGATGGAGGCACACCGAAGGCTGGCCCGGGACGTGCCCGGCAGCGACTGGTACCACGAGGGCGGCAACCTGGAGTGGGGCGGCGACGACGCCGAACGCGAGCGCTTGCGCCGGAAGGTCGACTCGGTGCTCGGCTACGGGTACGAGGCCCGTTGGCTCACCCACGCGGAGGTGCGGCGCCTCGAACCCGACATGAGCCCCGCCGAACTGCCGGGCGACGAGATCGCCTACTTCCCGGCCGAGGGGTGGATCGAGCCGACCCGGCTGATCGGCCACCTGCTGTCCACGGCAGGTGCGCGGCAGGTCTGGCACGACGCGGTCACCGGAATCGACGTGTCCGACGGCCTGGTGTGCGCCGTCCGGCTCGCCTCGGGGCGGCGACTGGCCGCCGACGCAGTGGTGAACTGCGCCGGGCCGGCGGCGTCCGACATCGCCGCACTCGCCGGGCTGGACCTGCCCATGCGCAACACGCGCGGTGTTCTCGTCCACACGTCACCGGTCGCGGTCGCCGTGTCCCGCGTGGTCCACGCGCCGCACGTCCACCTGAGGCCCGACGGTGGTGGGCGGCTGCTGCTGCACGCACGTGACATCGACGGTGCGGCCCACGTCACCGACAGCGGGGAGATCGACGTCGATCGTGCCGCGGTCGACAAGGTCGTGGCAGCCGGCTGCGCGCTCTATCCCGGTATCCGCGGGGCACGCGTGGAGGGCATACGTGTGGGCGTACGGCCGATCCCCGGTGACGGTCTGCCCGTGCTGGGCCGGGCACCCGGACTGCCGAACTTCCACTTCGCCGTCTCACACAGCGGAGCGACGCTGAGCGTGCATGTCGGAGCACTCGTCGCGGGTGAGGTGCTGGACGAGGACCACTCCCGGGAACTGGCCGCGTTCCGCTTCGAGCGACTCTGAAGGAGACCGTTGTGCGTAGGACAGTTCTGCACGGCTGCGACCTAGTCGACGGCACCGGCGCCCGGCCGCGGCGCGGTGTCGACATCGTGGTCGAAGGAGACACGATCCGGGAGATCCTGCCCACCAGGCCATCGGAAACCTACGGCAGGATCGACGAGATCGTCGAAGCAGAAGGCGCCCTGGCCATTCCCGGCCTGATCAACAACCACACCCATGGCACGGCGTACGGCCCGCTGTTTCCCAGCGGCCACGAGGGACTGTCCGCCGAGCAGGTGCGGGCCAATCTGGACCGGCACCTGGCGGAGGGTACGACCACCGTGCTGTGCGTCGACGGCTTCGTCACCGCGGAGGCCGTCGCGCGGACCAACGACGATCACCCGGTCACGGTCAAACTGGCCTCCTGCAACACACCTGCCTGCCTGCGGGCGGCGTCGATCGCGGACGGCGGTGGGCTCACGGACGAGTCTCGCGCGTTCACCGCGCGTCGGGCGGTCGATGCCGGAGCCGTCGCCCTCGGCGAGATCGGCGCCGGGCACACCCTGGGCGGTGGTGGGGCGAGTTACCTGTACATCCCGGCCGAGGTGACCAGACGGACCGGCGTGGTGATCACACCCCGGCAGGCGGACGCGCTGAAGGTCGCGGTGCTGGGCCGGCACATCGCGGCGTCGTCGTTCGACCGGGACGCGGTCGAGGAAGCGTTGCTGGCCGCGGGGCTGGCCGGCAGGCTGTCGGTCGACGAGATCCGCGAGATCGTCTCGGGGATCGTGTTGCCCGCCTTCGACATCGCTCTGGACGGCCTGGGGGAAGCCGCCGAGTGCGCGCGGCGGGCCGGTGTACCGGTGCTGGTGCACAACGCGGCCGCCTCGATGACGCAGGTCGCCGCGATAGCCAGGACCGATGTGCGGCTCATCGCCGGGCACTCCAACCATTCGAGCTTCGAGCTGCGCGAGGCCCTGGAGCACGCCGAACAGCTCAAGGAGCTGGGTGCGACCGTTGATGTGTCCACTCTGGACACGTTCGGTGCGCGGCGGTTGACCAGCGGCCCGGAACTGCTCTACGCGATGTTCGAGAGCGGGCTCGTCGACACGATCTCGACCGACTACGCGGGTGGCCACCACGACCCGATCCTGCTGGCCATCGACCGCGCCACGAAGGCCGGCGTGGTGGGGTTGCCGGCCGCGGTCGCCATGGCGACCGCCAACGTCGCGGACGCCGTTCCGGGAGTGGCGCCGCGACGAGGCCGCGTCACGCCGGGCGCGGTCGCCGACCTCGTCCTGACCGACCCGACGGAACTGCCGCGCGTCCGCACGGTCATGATCGGAGGCGAGACCGCCGTCCGCGATGGTGTGCGTGTCATGGCCTGACCGACGCGGCGGGGAGGGGCGACGGATGAAGCGAACGACCATCGGGGACGTCGCGGCGGCGGCCGGGGTGTCGGTGGCGACGGTGTCGCGGGTGCTCAACGGCGGTGCCGTCAGAGAGGCGACCGCGACCAGGGTGTGGGACGCGGCCGCCCGCCTGGACTACACGCCGAACGCGCTCACCAGGAGCATCTTCGCCGGGCGTGCCAGCACCATCGGGGTGGTCATCGACGACCTGCGCAGCCCCTTCTACCTGGACCTGATGCGGGGGATCGACGAGGTGGCCGACGCCAACGGCAGCCTCGTCATGTTCGCCAACACCTTCCACCGCGCCGGCCGCGAGGTCGCGCACGTCCGGACGATGGACGAGCAACGGGTGCGCGGCCTGGTCGTCACCACCGGCGAGTCCACCGACGACCGGACCCGCAGGATGGCCGCCGGTGGCACCCCGTGTGTCATCGTCGCGCGATCGGTGCCGGACCCGTCGCCGGGCCTGCACTCGGTCGCCCTGGACAACGTGGCGGCCGGTCGGCTGATCGCGCGGCACCTGGTGTCGTGCGGTCGGCGATCGGTCGGCGTGATCACGTCCGGAACGCGGCCGTCCCAGCTCGACCGCACCGAAGGCCTGCGGCAGGGCCTGGCCGACGCCGGCCTCCGACTGCCCGAGGCGGCCGTGGCGTCGGCGGACGTCGACGAACACGTGAACGATGCGGTAGGGGCGTTGGTGGAGCGCCACACCGGCATGGACTCGATCGTGTGCCTCACCGGCAGGCGCACGGTCGCCGTCCATTCCGCGCTGACCGGTCGAGGGCTGGCGATTCCGGACGACATCGGGTTCCTGACGATGGACGACTTCTCCTGGGCACCCGCCCTCGGCATCACGGTCATGGCGCAACCGTCCTACCGGATGGGGCAGCAGGCCGCGGAACTCGTCATCGACAATCCCGGTGAATCGGCACAATTGACGTTCGAACCGATGCTCCTGGCCCGTACTTCCTGTGGTGAGAACGGGTGAACTCCGGGCGCGCGAGCGGGTTACCTGGTACCCGTGGGAACCGGCTGACGGTAGCCGGCGTCGTACTCGGTCGCGGGCGGGCAAGGGCGGCGGGCGGAGAACGGGGACAATGCGCGATCTGGTGAGCCCGGCGATCGTCCGGATTCTGGATGGCGACCGCGGAACTCCGGTGGGGGTCGGGTTTCTGGTCGGCGCGGACACCGTGCTGACCTGCGCTCACGTGTTGCGGACGGCGGTGTCCGGGGAACCGCCCGGGCCGGGCACCGAGGTATCGATCGATTTCCCGTTGCTGGACAACGCGACCGCCCGCGTCGCCACCATCGCCGGGCTCTGCGACGAGAACGACGGGCCCGACGTCGCCGTGCTGACCGTGCCTGATGTGCCGGGCGCCGCGCGGGCGCTTCGAGTGGTGGCGGCGGACGGCCTTGCCGGCCACCGGGTGGAGGCGTTCGGCGTCACCGAGCACCGGCCGCACGGAGTGTGGGCGGAAGCGCGGGTGCGCGGCCCGGTCGGCGACAGCGGGCTGCAGATCGAGGACGACCGCAGCCACGGCATCGGGGTGCAGCAAGGGTTCAGCGGCAGCCCACTGGTCGACGCCGAGCTGAGCGCGGTCGTCGGCATGATCGCCCGAACCGAGCAGCGCGACGTTCGGCGCACCGCGTATGCCCTGTCCGGGACGGCCCTGTACGAGGCATGGCCCGAGTTGGCCGGGACAGCCGCACAGCCCAACCCCTTCCGCAGCCTGCAGCCGTTCCGTACCGAGGACACCGCCGACTTCTTCGGGCGGGAGGCGCTGGTCGCCGAACTGCTCGGACATCTGGACGCGCACCGGGTCCGGCTGATCACCGGACCCTCCGGTGCCGGCAAGTCGTCGCTGGTGCTGGCCGGTCTGCTGCCTCCGCTGCTGGCCGAGGGCGCCGCTACCGCGACCCTGCGCCCGGCCACGGGCAGCAGCCCCTGGCACGCCCTGGCCGACACCTTCGTCGATCACCTCGCCGACGCCGCTGACGCCGCCCGGGCGACATCGGTGGTGGCCGAGTTGGCGGAGCGGCTGCGCGACGGTGGCGTACCGGACGCCCTGAACCGGGTGCTGGCCAGAATCGGGAAGCGGCGGCTGGTGGTCGTGATCGACCAGTTGGACGAGGGTCTGGTCCGGGACCGTCAGGCGACCACGGCGATGCTGGCCGCCCTGCTCAAGGCACGCGCCCGGTTCGACCGCGAGCCCCGGGTGGACGTGCTGGTCACGGTGGCCAGCGAGGCGCTGACCGGTGTCCTGGAGGACGAGGACCTGGGGCCGTGGTTCGCGGGGCGGACCGACACGGTCGGCTCACCGACCGGGCACGACCTGCGCGCGGTGCTGACCGGGCCGCTGGCCGCACCCGGTCTGCCGGTGTTCGAGAACGGGCTGGTGGACCGGCTGCTGGCCGACGTGGCAGGCGAGCAGAACCCGCTGGCGCTGATCGAGTTCACCCTGACCCTGCTCTGGGAGCGCCAAAGGCGGGGCGTGCTCACCCATGACGTGTACCAGGAACTGGGTGGGGTGGTCGGCGCGCTGGCGCAGTACGCCGAAGAGGTCAGCCGTCCCCACCTCGCGACCGAGGCGGGCGCCCGGCGGCTGCGGTGGGTGTTCGGGCAACTGGTCAGCCCGGTGCCGCCGGACCAGTCGGTGCGCCGCCCGGTTCCGTTGGCCCAACTGGGGGAGAGCGCTGAACTGGCCCGCGAGCTGGCCGGCAGCCGGCTCGTCGTGCAACGGCTGGCACCGGGCGGCGAGCCCGTCGTCGAACTGGCCCACGAAACGCTGGTGCGGCACTGGGACCGGCTGCGCGACTGGGTCGAGCAGGATCGGCAGTTCCGCACCTGGCAGGACGAGGTCGACCGCGCCGCCGAGCGGTTCGTCGCCCGGCCGCACCGGTCCCACCTGCTCACCGGCCGCGACCTGCGTACCGCCCGAGCCCACCAGCGCGCTCACCCGGACGAGCTGACCGGTCGGCAGCGCACGCTGATCCGGTACAGCGTCCTCCGGCGCAGGCTGACCGTCGGGATGAGCACCGCGACCGCCGTGCTGATCCTGATCGTCGGCAGCCTGTTGATCATCCAGCGGCACAACGCCGCTGTCGCGTTGCAACAGCGGAACGGCGCGGACGCGGTCGCCACCCTGCTGCGGCAGGTACCGGAGGACGACGGGCGGTCGCCGTTGGACGAGATCGACCGCGTGGTCCGTGCCTACCGCACCCAGGACACGTTGGTCACCCGCGAGAACCTGGCCCCGCTGCGCGATCAGCTGCAGTACGCCACCGGTCTGCTCCCCGGGTCGTTCCCGCCACTGGCGGTGCGGCCGGTGAGCGCCGACGGGTCGGCACTGGTGTTGGCCGACCCGCGGCACCGGCTGGTGGTGTGGACGGTCACCGGCGCGCGTCCGGCCGAGCTGGTGATCCCCGCGCCGGTGAACTCGGCGGTCACCTGGCTCGGCTCGGACCGGATCGCCACCGCCGCTCCCGGCGCGACCAGCAGCGGCGTGTGGGACGCCCGCACCGGCAAGCGGATCGGCACGCTGCCGTTCGCCGGTGACCTGCTGGTCGCCGACCCGAGCGGCCGGTGGCTCGCGTACGGCGCCGGGGGCGGCCGCACCGTGCGGGTTGCTGATCTGCACGCACCCGGTCGGCCCTCGCACGTTGTCCGGTTGCCCCAGGGGTTGAGCACCGGCCCGCAGTCCGCCGCGAACTCGGTGACCATCACCGCCGTGCTGCCCGACGGCGACCTGCTCGGCGGCGCAGGCGGCACGACCACCACCGAGTTCGGCTCGGGCGGAACCCGGCCGTTGCCCGGCCCGGCCAGCTATCAGTTGCAGGACAACGGCGGCACCGAGCCGTGGGCGGTCTCCTGCAGCGGTCCGGCCGGGCAGCCGGTGCTGCGGGCGTACGGAAAGGTCACCGGCCGGCAGTTCGGCACCTATCGGCAACCCGCACGCGAGGTCGTGGGCTTGGCGGGCTGCTCGGATCCGGCCGCGGTGTTCAGCGCGACCGGTACGGATGTGGCGGTGTCCGCGCGGTCCAGCGAGGGCGCGGGGGTGTACGTCGGTCCGGTCACGGGAGGGTTGCCCGCGCTGCCGCTGCCCGACGGCTTCAGCCCGTACTCCCTGGTCATCGAGCCGTCCGGCGCGGACCGGGTGTTGCTGGCGTCGCAGGATTCCGTGCTGGTGCTGCGAGTCCCGCCGGATCCGCTGCACGCGGCGCTGAGCGGGGCGGTCCAGGCGAGGGTGACCGGAACGACCTTGGTGCTGGTCTTCCCGGACGGCCACCTGGAGACCTGGAACACGACGACCCGGCGGCGCACCGCCAGCACCCCGGCACGTGGCCCGGCCGGCGATGGCCTTGCCAGGCCGGCGATCCTGGTGAATCCGGACGGTTCCCTGGTCGCCGAACTCGATCGTCGGTCGCTGTCGCTGAGCCTGTTCTCGCTGCCGGGGCTGCGCCCGGTCGGCCGGACCGGCCTGGCGCCGTTGGACGCGGGCGTCGACCTGCAGTCCGCAGCTCTGACCCTGTTCACGGCGGACCGGATCACCTTGGTGGACACCACATTGCCCGGCTCCGGCAGCACCAACGGCGACGTGCCGGTCCGCGCCGAACAACTGGCCGTTCCGTCGCTGCGCGTCCTGGCCGGGCCGGTGCGGCTGGGCTCCGCGAACGGTCCCGGCTTCGTGGCCGGGGTGTACGCGCGGGCCGGGTCCAGCACCGTCGCGGAGATCACCGACTCAGGGCTGCGGCAGGTCGACCTGCGCTCCGGTGCCGTGCTGCCCGGCTCGGCCTTCGGGTTGCCCGGTGGACTCCGCATCCCCGTCGCCGGGGTCGTCGGGACACTGGACGCCGGCGGCCGGCGGCTGGCGATCGATCACGCCGGCGGCGTCGAGGTGTGGGACCTCGGCACGCACCAGCGGCTCGCCCGGCTGGCGCTGCCCGCCGACGCGGTCGTGACCGGGTTGCGGTTCCGGGACGCGGATCACCTGGAAATCGGTCTGAGCGGCACGAACGGAGGCTTCCAACCCGGTCCGCTGCTGACCGAGGTATGGATACCCGGCGGGGGGCCGGGCCTGGCGACACGGCTGGGGTTCAGCAAGGACAACCCGGCCGTCGTGCCCGACCCGGCGCCGGTCGAGCTCACCGACCAGGCGGCCGGCGGCGGGTACGCGGCCCTCCGGTCCAGCGACCCACGGCAGTGGCTGAGCCAGATCTGCGGTGCCTGGCGGGGCGGCAGCGCCGACGGTCTACCGGTCGTCAGCGGCGCATACTCCGGCTCGCTGTGCGCCCGGTACTGACGAGCACCGCCAGGACGGATGTGCTGATCCAGCGCCCGGTTGCCCACCGTGGCGCGGTTTCCGGGTCACTAGGATCATGGCCATGCAGGAGTACGTTGAGGTGCGCACCGCGGACGGGGTGCTGGTCCCGTTCGCGGTCGGCGGGGGACCGGACGACTTCGACGGGCCGGTGCCGGCCAGCCGATCCCTGACCGACGCCCGCAACCGCGTCGCGGCCTCACTGGAGGACGGCGTGGACCTGGTGCGCTCGGTCGCACGGACCGTCGCCGGCCGGCTGGACTCCGCCCCGCGTCCGACCAAGATCACCGTCGAGGTCGGCCTGACCGTCAGCGCCGAGGCCGCCATCCTGGTGGCAAAGTCATCCGCCGAGGCGCACGTCACGATCACCCTGGAATGGGACGGCGCCTCGACCGGCAGCACCGAATCGTGAACCGCGCGCCATGTCATCACCTCTGTTCGGCCCTCGCCGCCTCGGCCTGAGCACACCCTGACACCTTTGTGTGCCTTTCCTGGTCGCCGTTGGGCTGGTTGAGGTTCACGCTCGATAGGTGCCTAGGAAGACGGTGACGGCTCGGTCGGTGGTTCGGCGCACCGTGGCGGTGTCCGCCGGTGTGTCGTCGAGGTGGAACATGCCGTGGTCCAGGGCGCGGCCGAGGATGAGGTAGGCGAAGTCGTCGGCGGCGTCGGTGGGGTCGCCGGTGATCAGGCCCCGGTCGCGCAGCCGGTCGAACACGTCGGCGAGGGCGGTGAGCACTCGGCCGGGGGCCTGCCGGTAGTACTCGGCGGCCAGTTCGGGGAAGCGGTTCGTCTCGCCGATGATCAGCCGGCGCAGTGCGAGCACCTGTGGGTTCAGTACGGCGGACAGGTACCGGTGGGCGAGTGCGCGCAGGGCGGGCTCCAGTTCCTCCGGTGTGCGGACCCCGGCCAGCGTGTCCGGCAGGCTCGTCGCGAACCGCTCTGCGGTGGCGGTCACGCCGACCACGATTTCCCGGAACAGCGTCTGCTTGTCCCGGAACTGGTTGTAGACGGTCTGTTTGGACACGGACGCCGCGGCCGCGATCTGGTCGGTGCTCGTGCCCTGGTAGCCGTGGCGCAGGAACAGGCCGGTGGCCGCGCGCACGATCGCCGCCCGCTTGCCGGTCGGCCCGTCGGGCGCTGCCGGGGCACCGGCGCCGATCCGCACGATCAGCTCGTCCACCGCGGTGGTGTCAGCCGGTTCGGCCATGCCCTCGACTCCTTCGAAGAATCTTCCCCGGTGGTACTGGACTACACAGTACCAAGCGCAGTACTGTCTGGTCCAGTTGCTCAGTACCGATCAGTCCAGCTTGTCAGACCCGTCAGTCCACAAGGAGTTTCCGATGACCATGGCTTCCGCGTCCCCGCTGCTCGGCCGGGGCGACTGCGACCGCACCAGCGCCGTCACCCGCTCCCTGCTGGGTTACGGCGTGCTCGCCGGACCGTTCTACCTCGTCGTCAGCCTGGTCCAGGCCGTCACCAGACAGGGTTTCGACCTGGCGCACGACGACTGGAGCCTGCTGGCCAACGGCAGCCTGGGCTGGATACAGATCGTCAACCTGGTGCTGTCCGGTCTGATGACCATCGCCGCCGCCGTCGGCATGCGCCGGTCCCTGCGCGGGACGGCCGGTGGCGCCTGGGGACCTCGCTTGATCACCGGTTACGGAGTCGGGCTCGTACTGGCCGGGGTGTTCGTGGCCGACCCGATGGACGGCTTCCCCGTCGGTGCCCCGCCCGGACGCCCGGCGAGCACCTCGTGGCACGCGATGCTGCACCTGGTCACCGGCGGTCTCGGGTTCCTCTGCCTGATCGCGGCCTGCCTGGTGTTCGCCCGCCGCTTCGCCGGTCAGGGCCGCCGTGGCTGGGCCGGCTACTCGGTGCTCAGCGGCGCGCTGTTCCTGGTGTCGTTCCTCGGGATCGCCAGCGGATCGAGCAGCGCCGCCGTCGTCATCGGGTTCACGGCCGGTGTGGTGATCGCCTGGGCGTGGCTGGCCGCCGTGTCGGTCCACCTCTACCGCGCCACGCCGAAGATCAGTGCCTGACGACGACCGTCGAATTTAGTGTTATCCGCCCGAGTTGCGGTACCGACGGCAGCCTGTACTGAATCGGTTGCGGCGGACCACTGTGGCGGGCAAGGGCACTGGTCGCGGCCCTTGACAGGACATTTCGGTGACGCGACAGTGACCGACTGAGAGCGCTCTTAGCACGGCCGGCACGACAACCAGGGGGCGTCCGGAACAACCGACGAAGCTGGGAGACAACCGATGCAGGCCCCCTCATCCGCCGCGCCGCCGCGCCGGCGACGGTCCCGCGGGCTGCCCGCGATCGCCGCCGTCGTGGTCGCGCTGTGCGCCGCGGCGTACCTGATCGTCGTCGCGGGCCCCACCGCGCACGCTGCTCCAACCCTGCTGTCCCAAGGCAAACCGACCACGGCGTCATCCCTGGAGAACGCCACCTTCCCGGCCAGCAATGCCACTGACGGCAACACCGGTACCCGTTGGTCCAGCGCGTTCGCCGACCCGCAATGGATCCAGGTCGACCTCGGCGCGACCGCGTCGGTCAGCCAGGTCGTGCTCAACTGGGAGGCCGCGTTCGGCACGGCGTTCCAGATCCAGACCTCCGCCGACGGCACGAACTGGACCACGATCTTCAGCACCACCACCGGCGCCGGCGGCATCCAGACGCTCACCGTCAACGGCACCGGCCGCTTCGTCCGGATGAACGGCACCGCCCGTGGCACCGCGTTCGGCTACTCGTTGTGGGAGTTCCAGGTCTTCGGCACGTTCACCGCCGCGGCCTGCGGCACCACGAATGTGGCCGTGGGCAGGCCGACCACGGCGTCCTCCCTGGAGAACGCCACCTTCCCGGCCAGCAACGCCACCGACGGCAACACCGCCACCCGCTGGTCCAGCGCGTTCGCCGACCCGCAGTGGATCCAGGTCGACCTGGGCACCAGCCTGACGGTCTGCCAGGTCAGCCTGAACTGGGAGGCCGCGTTCGCGAAGGCGTTCCAGATCCAGACATCGCCCGACGGCACCACGTGGACCACGATCTTCAGCACCACCACGGGCACCGGCGGCGTCCAGACGCTGAACGTGAACGGCACCGGCCGGTTCGTCCGGATGAACGGCACCGCCCGCGGCACGGCGTTCGGCTACTCGCTGTTCGAGTTCGGCATCTTCACCGCGGGCGGCACCGCGCCGCCGCCGCCGACCACGACCACGCCGCCGGCCGGTTCCGGCGCGCCACCCGCGTCGTTCTGGGGTGACCCGAGCACGATCCCGGCCGCCCGCAACGTGCTGGAGGTGAAGGTCGAGAACCACACCAACGGCCAGTTCCCGGACAGCCAGGTGTTCTGGAGCTTCAACGGGCAGACCGAGTCGATCGCACAACAGCCGTTCATCGACATGCCGGCCAACTCGGCGGGTCGGATGACGTTCTTCGTGGGCACACCCAATGGCCAGTTCTCCGACTTCATCGAGTTCACGGTCGGCGCGACGTCGATCAACGTGGACACCACCCGAGTTGACCGGTTCGGGCTGAAACTGGCACTGCTGGTGCACAGTCATAGCGGTGCCGAGCAGGAGGTCGGCGAGAACTTCGCGACGTTCTCCGAATCCAGGGCCGCCACGTTCCAGCGGTTCGAGGACTCGGTGCCCGCCGAGTTCAAGGAACTGGCCACCGACGACGCGCCGTTCGGCATCCCGTCGCCGGGCAACGACCCGGCGTTCCAGGCGGGCGGGCAGTTCGCGAACTACTTCAGCGCGTACGCGGCGTCGGTCGGCGACACCACCGACTCGACGGCGCAGATCTTCGGCTGCGCCGGGACACTGGCGAACAATCCGCCGCTCTGCGCGGGCCTCAACCGGCACGTCGCCCAGCTACCGGCGGCCCAGCAGAACGACCCGAGCCAGTTCTACCTCTCCGCCCCGGCCAACTACTACGCGAAGTTCTGGCACGACAACTCCATCAACGCCAAGCAGTACGGCTTCCCCTACGATGACGACGCCGGACAGTCGTCGGACATCTCGGTGGCCAACCCGCAGTACATGATCGTCGCCGTGGGCTACTGACGGACGCACGGTGGTCGCGGCGAACACCCGTCGCGACCACCCGGAGGCTCAGTGACGACCGACGCGTTGTGGTCGGATACGCGGGACATGCTGCGTGAGGCCGGCTGGTACCCGGGTCGCGGTGTGGACATCGCGTCCTTCGTCGCGACCTGGGACGTGTCGGCTATCCCTCACCCGGCAGCGGTGACCGATTTCGTCCGTGAGTTCGCAGGGCTCACCGTGCACCATCCACCCACGATCGTGATCAATGGAGTGACGCACACGGACTGGACGGAACTGGACCCGGTCAAGGCGACGCTGGGCGTGAGCGATCGCATGTTGTTCGAGTACGGCCGGATCGCGGGGAGCCAGCTGTGTCCGTGCGGGACGAACAGGTCCCACATGACACTGCTGATGGCCGGGACCGGCCAGGTCTTCGGTGGAGTGGACAACTATCTCGTCAGGTTCGGTTCGACGGTTCCCGATGCGCTCAACCTGATCTGTTCGGTCCGGGCGCCGAAGAAAGTGGGGGAATGGCATGTCTGACCCCGTACCGGCGTTCACCCGAAACGCCGTGTGGCCCCGAATCGGATCCGATTCGGGGCCACACTTCTGAATGCTCGCTACGTTCGGGTGAAGTAGCCGAACAGGTCGGCCAGCACGTCGACGGAGCCGACGTGGTTGAAGAAGTCCACCTTGCCGTCCGCGCCGATGCCGGTCGTCACCATGTTCGGGATGGTCTCACCGGCACTGAAGTTGATGTCCGACGCGGTCGGCAGCGGACTGCCGTCCGGGAACACCGTGACGAAACTGTTCGCCGTGCCGTCGGTGACCGTCGTGTTCAACACCACGGCCGACGCATCGCCCGGCACGCCCGTCGCGCCGGCCACCGGGAGTGCCCGGGTGCCGTTCGCGCGGATGGCGCCGCCGCTGGTCCGAGTGTCCAGCAGCCGGGTCGGTGACTCGGGGACGAACGCGCCGCCCGCGCCACCCGTGTAGTAGCCCTGCACGTCGGCCAGGACCTGCACCGTGCCGGCGTGGTTCAGGAAGTCGATGCCGCCGTCGGCCGGCACCGGCACGATCACCGAGTTGGCGATCGTCTCGCCCGCCGTGAAGTTCAGGTTGGACGCGGCCGGTGGTGCGGAGTTGTCCGGGTAGACGACGAGATTGCCGGCTCCACTCGGGCTGGTCGCCGTCACGTTCAGCACCACGGCCCGGATCGGCACGCCCTGTGGCACCCCGGGAGCGCTCAGGACGTTCACGGTCAGCGGCCGGCCGCCGGTCAAGGGGGCCGTCGGCGCACCGGTGCCGTTGCGCGTGTCCAACAACCGGCGTGGCGCCTGGCCCACGAGGTAGCCGGCCTGGAACTTGTTCCCGCCCTCCGGAGTGGCGGCGGTCCGGTAGTAGCCCTCCACGTCGGCGATGACGTCGACGGAGCCGATGTGGTTGAAGAAATCCACCCTGCCGTCGGCACCGACCGGCACTGTGACGAGGTTCGGAATCGTCTGGCCAGCAGTGAAGTTCAGGTTCGACGTGGCCGGCCGGGCGTGACCGTCCGGGTACACGGTCAGGAAGCTCGTCGAGGTCGGATTGGTGACGGTCACGTTGAGCACGACCGCCGTCGTCGATCCGTCCGCCGGAATGCCGCTGGTGCCGCCGGTCACCGCGAGGCTGACCTGACCGCCTGCCCCGACCTTCGCCTTGGGGACACCGATGCCGCTGCGCGTGTCCAACAGCCGGACCGGTGACAGCGGCACGAAGGGACTGCCGATGACGACCTGCCGCGTCGCGGACGCCGTGTTGCCGCCCGTGTCGTGGTCGGTCAACGTGACCGTGTAGGTGCCCGCCTTGGCGTAGGTGTGGGTGGCCAGTCCCGTGGCGTTGGTCGTCGCAGCCGTCCCGTCGCCGAAGTCGAACGAGTACGAGTCGATCGGTTGTGCACTGCTCGACAGGAGCCCGGACGCCGCGACCTGGAGGGGATTCTCCGGATTCTCCTGGTCCACGGAGAGCACGGCCGCCACCGGCGGGGCAGGCGGTGCCAGGACCTTGGTCGGCACGATGTGCACATCCACGGTCTGCCCATTGGTGATGTCCGCCGTGTTCAACGTGGTGGGCTGGCCCGGCGCCAACGAGAAGCCACAGCTCCCGCCCGAGATGTCGATGTCGTAGATGCCGGGCGGCAGGTCGGACACCGACTGCACCCCGAGCGGGTACAGCACCGGATCCTGGCTCGCCGGGTCGAGAAGATCGAAAGGACAGAACGGGCCCGGAACACCGCCGGTCGGATCGTCATCGACCAGATCGACGGTGAAGTCGACCGGGTTGGCAGGAGCGGACACCGGCGCGGACGCGGATGCCACCGGCAAGCCGTCCAACTCGAAACCCGGGTTGGGTCCGAAAATGCAGTCCAGGAAGACCTTGCCGGTGATGCCGCCCACCGCGACGGCGGGCACGATCTCGGACAGGTGCAGCGTGGTGGTCTGCCCTGCAGGCACCGTGACACCGGGCGCCGCCAGCACGTCCCACCCGGCACCGATGCCCCACAGGCCGGAAGCGTCACCGGAAGGATTGCACTGCGCCTGGACGCCGTGCAGATCGCTGCTGGACGTGTTGGTCAGGTTGAAGGTGATCTCCGCGGTGTCGCCGGCCTGGTAACTGGTCTTGTCGAACGAGGCGGTCGCCTGCAGCGGGAAGGGATCCGGCGTCGCCGGGAACAGGACGGGATTGGCGCCGCTGTCGGCGTCGACGGTGGCCTGCGCGTCAGGGCCTGGCCGGACGAACCAGCCGGTCGGCCCGGTCGCGTTCACCGTGTAGTGCCCTGCCGGCAGGCCGGTGAGCCGGAAATCGCCCTGGGCGTCGCTGGTGGCCGTGAACGTCTGGGCCGGATTGCCGTTGATCCCGTTGGACGGGCCGGTGAGCGTGACCTGGGCACCCGCGAGGCCCTCGCCCGCATCGGGCCGGCCGCTGCCGTTGCCGTCCGTGAAAACCACGCCACTGTAGTCGCCGGTGGCGGGGGTGACCGACGAACTGATGCTCACCGGATCGCCGAACGCGTCCCCGGTGCCGTCGGGCAGGAACTGGTCCACGGACCCGGAGAAGGTGACCTGACCGGACGCCGGATCCGACGCATAACCATCCACTTCGGACACCAGTGTGTCCCCGGCGGGCAGGTCTTGGCCGGGACCGAAGCTGATCAGCGAACCGACCGGATTACCGGTCCATTCGTCGGAGCCGCTGGTCTCCTGCTGTAGCAGCGTCACGCCGGGCGCGGTCGCGGTGCCGATGTTCGTCGCGCTGACCGTCAGCTTGACGACGTCACCGGCCGAGTAGCCGGCCTTGTCGAACGAGGCACACACCCGGAGCGGCTGGAACGCCGCAGGCGCACCGGCGAACGGTGTCTCGTCGACGCAGGCGAATGCCGGTGCCGGAGCGGCGGCCGCGGGTGCGGCCACGAGTAAGCCGCCGCCGATCAGACTGGTGGCGACAAGCACGCCGGACAGGCGTGCACGCATGGTGAACACGATCATCCCCCAGGTGGACTAGACCATAGCGCGCTGTGCCGGCGCGCGGGTAACAGTCAATCCGTTACTAGATCGTTTGTCCAGAACCAAGTCGGTAATGCCGGCCACAGCACGGCCGACGTCATCAGGCCCATCCGGAACGGTAACGACGGATCGCCCATGTCCGGCGAATGGTGCAGTATGACAACACCGGTGAGGTCACCGGCCGACATGGTGGGAGCGGGGCGATGGGTGGCTTCTTGATGTGGAATCTTCTCAACGCGAGGATTCATGGCGGGCGAGTTGATGACGCCGATTTTCGGCTGCGCTGTTCGCGGAACCCCGGATCATCCTCTGTCGCGCCTGTCGGGCGCAGGTTTGCCTGATTGCCCGTACATCCGCACCGGCAAACCTCCACTGAGGACCAACAACAGCTAGCATCCCGACGATGACCAGGATTCGAGCTGGAGTGTTCGGGGTCGGGGGATGGGCCCGGCGGACGTTGCTGCCCGCGTTGGACGGGTTGGCGGAGGTGGTCGGGGGAGTCGACCCGGAGCCGGGCAACGTGGTCGACGCCGGGATTCCGCACGCGTACGACTCCGTGGAGTCGTTGTTCGACGCACAGGACGTCGACCTGCTCGTGGTGGCCGCGCCCGATCACGTGCATGTCGACGCGGTGCGGGCCGCCCTGGGCCGCGGCATCGCTGTCTACTGTGAGAAGCCGTGCGGCAACTCGGCGGCGTCGATCGACGAACTGGCGAGGGTGGCTGGTGCGACTCCGGCGACCGTCGGCTACTCGTTCCGGTACAGCCCGGCCGTCCAGGCGCTCCGGCGAGACCTCACGACCGGAGCGCTGGGTGACGTCTGGCTGGTGGAGCTGTTCGAGCACAATCCGCAGTTCCATCCCACCCTGGGCAGACCGGTCAACTGGAAGGGCGATCCGTCGTTCGCCGTGGCCGGTTCACTGCTCGAGTACGGGTCGCACGTGATCGACCTCGGTCAGTGGCTGCTCGGACCGATCGCGGAGGTCAGTGCGAACCTGATCAAGGTCGGGGCGGACCGCGGGCTGGACGACATCGCGTCCCTCCAGCTGCGATTCGACAGCGGTGTTGCCGGCACGTTGCTGTGCGGTTGGGTGCTGGCCGGTGGCTATCCAGGCATCACGATCCGGGTGCACACGTCCGAGGGCCTGGCCGAGGTGGCGTTGTCCGGTGGCCAACGCTATCGGCGATGCCGGCCGGACGGCACCCCGATTCCAGTGCCCGACCTGCCCGAATCGATCAATTACGCGCATGACCACCTGCGGGATCTGCTCGGCGGGGACCGGGGCACCTTGCCGACGCTGGGGGACGCCGCACGGGTGCTGCGGGTCGTGGCCGCTGCGCTGCGTGCGACCGCGCGATGGCAGTCCGTCACCGATGTGGACACGGCCTGAGGGTCGGCCAGGTTTCGGATCTGAAAAGTTCGTTCGTGGTGATTGTCGACACTCGACAATCGACGTACGGTGGCCAACATCCTCGGAGCAGGACGACCCGAATCGGGGTGATCCGGTGACGATGTCGATCGAGGCGGAACCGCCGCTACTGCGGACGACCGGCCTGAACAAGTGGTACGGGCGCGAGCCCTCCGCCACGGGCAGGGTGTTCGGCCGTCCCTCCACGCTGCTGCACGCGGTCGCGGACGTCTCGCTGACGGTCCAGCGTGGTGAGACGGTCGCGGTCGTCGGGGAGACCGGGTCCGGCAAGTCCACGCTGGGCAGGCTGATCGTGCGGCTGGAGGATCCGACGTCCGGCGACGTCCTGATCGACGGCCGGTCGGTCATGTCGCTGGGTCGGGAGCAGTCGCAGGAACTGCGGCGCACGGTGCAGATCATCCTGCAGGACCCGTATTCGACCTTGAATCCGTACCGGACGGTCGCGACCACCATCGGCGAGGTGCTGAAGGTGCACGGCATGCGGTCGCGGGCCGCGCGGGACGCGGAGACCGACCGGCTGCTGGAACTGGTCGGCTTCCCGGCCAGCATGCGCGACCGGCTGCCGGGGCAGTTGTCCGGCGGCGGCCGGCAGCGGGTCAGCATCGCGCGGGCGCTCGCGGTGCGGCCGAAGCTGATCGTCGCGGACGAACCGGTGTCCGCACTGGACGTGTCCGTGCAGGCCCAGGTGCTGAACCTGTTCGAGCGGCTGCGCGACGAACTCGGTCTGGCCTACGTCTTCATCACCCACGACCTGGCCGTCGTGAAACGCCTCGCCGACCGGATCGCGGTGATGTATCTCGGCCGGATCGTGGAGGAGGGGCCGGCGGCCGACGTCGTCGAGCACCCGAAACATCCCTACACCCGTGCCCTGCTCGACGCGGCGCCCGATCTGGACGTCCGCCGTGTCACGGAGGCACCGTCGCTGACCGGCGACATGCCCAACCCGATCTCACCGCCGTCCGGCTGTGTCTTCCATCCCCGCTGTCCCGCGGTGATGGACCTGTGCGCCGTGCGGGTCCCCGTCGTCACCGAACCGGAACCGGGGCGCTCCGTCGTCTGTCATCTCTATCCGCCCCCGGAGCAGACCACCGTTGAAGGAGATGTCACCGCATGACCGATACCTTGTCCAGGGTCGGCCCCAGAAGATGGCGCCGGGCCGCGATCACCCTGTCGGTGGTCACCGTGTCGATGATCGCCGCGGCCTGTGGCGGAGGTTCCCCCTCCGGTGCCGGTGCTGGCGGGAGTTCCGCCACCAGCCAGGTCGACACGTTGGTCATGGCGAACGCCGTCAAGGTGGACACGCTGGATCCGGAGCAGAACTCGGTCAACGAGTCGATCTGGATCGACCAGAACCTCTACAGCAGGCTGGTGGCGCCCGACGCGGCCGGCACCAAGATCGTGCCCGACCTGGCGACCGGTTGGGACGTCTCGTCCGACCAGTTGACGTACACCTTCCACCTGCGGGACGCGAAGTTCAGCGACGGCTCGCCGGTGACCGCGCAGGACGCGGTGTGGTCGATCAACCGGGCGAAGGCACTGGACGGCGGCTGGGGCTTCCTGATCACGGCCGTCAAGTCGATCACGGCGCCGGACGCCAAGACCGTCGTCGTCACGCTGTCCAAGCCGCACGCGCCGCTGCTGGCCGACCTGGCGATGTACGCGTACTCCGTGCTGCCGCAGAAGCAGGTGGAGTCGCAGGGCAACAGCTTCTTCACCCACCCGATCGGTAGCGGGCCGTTCGTCGTGACCAGCTACAACCCCGACAGTGAGATCGACTTCACGACCAACACGTACTGGTACGGCACCAAGCCGAAGATCAAGAACGTCAAACTGCAGATCGTCACCAACGACAACACGCGGCTGCTGGACCTGCAGGCCGGCAAGGTGGACGTGATCGAGAATCCGCCGAGCAACCTGGTCAGCCAGATCAACGCGAACCCCAAGCTGCGGTCCGACCTGTTCCCCAGCACCAGGGTCGACTTCATCCAGCTCTCGGGCCACAACCAGTACTTCAAGAACCAGAAGGTCCGGCAGGCCGTGAAGGCGGCCATCGACCTGAACGAGATGAACAAGCTCGCATACCAGAACACGGCGGTGCCGGCGACCTCGTTCATGCCGTACAAGATGCAGTACTGGAACGCGAACCTGCCCAAGAACACGGTCGACATCGCCAAGGCGAAGAACCTGCTGGCCCAGGCCGGATTCCCGAACGGCTTCACCACGAACATCATCACGGTCAGCGGTGACGCCGCGGGCCAGGCGGAAGCCGTCGTGATCAAGTCGGACCTGGCGAAGATCGGCATCACCGTGAACATCGAGTCCTACGAGCTGGTCACCGCGTACGACAAGGAACAGACCGGCAACTACGGCATCGGTGAGCGCTACTGGACCAACGACATCATCGACCCGGACGAGGTCGTGACGTTCGGTGTGGTGGAGAGCGCGGGCTCGAACTCGTTCGACACCTACTGGAGCGACCCGACGGCCACGAACCTGGCCAACCAGGCCCGGTCCGAGACCAGTTCGGACAAGCGGGCGCAGATGTACGGGCAGATCCAGCAGATCGTGAACGACCAGGTGCCCTACCTGCCGCTGCAGTACCCGCCGTTCCGCTACGCGCAGGGCAAGTGGGTGCACGGTTTCCAGGCGTCCCCGCTGGGCAGCTACAACAACTCGCTGCTCACGCTGACGGTGGACCAACACTAGTGGTAGCCGGCCGCCTGGCACCGTTTTCCGCGATCACCGGAAAGGAGACGACGAGATGCAGTTGCTGTTCTACCTCGGCAGGCGCATCGGCCAGATGATCCCGATCCTGGTCGGCATCACGATCGTGTCGTTCGTGCTGATCCGGCTGGTGCCAGGCGATCCGGCGACCCAGTTGCTGGGCAACCACTACACGCCGCAGGCGGCCGCGGCCCTGAACCACGGTCTCGGCCTGGACCAGTCGTTGCCCGGCCAGTACTGGTTCTTCCTGCACAACAGCCTGACCGGCAACCTCGGCACGTCGTACTACTACCACGACTCGGTCGGGCACGAGATCGTCACGCGACTGCCCGCGACGCTGTTCCTGGTCGTGTTCGCGGGCATTCTCACCGTGCTGATCACGATTCCGCTCGGCACGATCTCGGCACTGCGTCAAGGTGGTTTCTTCGACCACGCGGCGCGCGTGTTCTTCCTGGTCGGGTTCGCGTTGCCCGGGTTCCTGATCGGTGTGCTGCTGATCCTGTTCTTCGGCGTGAAGATCCCGATCTTCCCGATCGAGGGCTACGGCACCGGGTTCGCGTCCCACATCGGCCACCTGTTCCTGCCCGCCGTCACACTGGCCATCCCGTTCTCCACGGTGCTGGTCCGCTCGCTGCGGGCGACGGTGCTGGAGACCCTGGGCGCCGACTACATCACCACAGCGCGACTCAAGGGCACCAGGTGGTTCACGGTGTTGCGGCGGGACGTGCTGCCGAACTCGTTGCTGCCGCTGGTCGTGGTGTTCGGTGTCAACCTCGCGTTCCTGGTCGGCGGCACGGTGATCATCGAGAACGTGTTCTCCATTCCCGGCCTGGGCAGCCTGCTGGTCAGTTCCGTGTCCACCCGTGACTTCCCGGTCGTGCAGGGACTCACGTTGTTCTTCGGTGTCTTCGTACTGGTGGTCAACCTGCTCACCGACGTCGTGCACGTGACACTCGATCCCCGACTGACCCTGAAGGCGGTGTGACGTGGTCGCCACGAACCCCACGTATCCGGCCCGCGGCCGGGTCATCGCCAGGGCGCAGGGCGCCATCCCGACCTTCCTGCGCGGCAGGGTGGCGCTGATCACCGGTTGCGTGCTGCTGCTGATCATCGTGGTGGCGTGTGTCGGCGCACCGCTGTTCACCGACTACTCGCCGACCGCGATCGATCCGCTGCACCCGCTGCTGGCGCCGTTCTCGCCGGGCCATCCGCTGGGCACCGACGAGTTCGGCAGGGACCTGCTGTCCCGCATCCTCTACGGCGGCCGGTACGACCTGGCGATCGCGTTCGGCGCCACGTCGGTGACGTTGGTCTTCGGCATGGTCTACGGCCTGTTCGCCGGTCATTTCGGCAGGCCGTTCGGCACGCTCGCGATGCGGTTGGTGGACCTGGTGTTCGCGTTCCCGTTCATCGTCCTGGTGATCGCGATCATCGCCATGCTCGGCCCGAGCCTGTTCAACCTGTTCATCGCGCTGTGGGTGGCCAGCTGGGTCAGCTATGCGCGGATCGCCAACGGCCACACCGTGTCCGCCAACGGATACGGGTACGTCGTCGCCGCCCGTGCGCTCGGGTTCTCCCACCTGCGGACCATCTTCCGGCACGCGCTGCCCAGCGTGCTGCCCGCCTGCCTCATCTTCGCGATGGTCGACGCCGTCGGGAACGTGCTGCTCGGCGCGTCCCTGGGCTTCCTCGGCATCGGCATCCGCCAGCCGACGCCGGAATGGGGCTCGATCATCGCCGAAGGCCAGAACTACATCCTGTCGCAGTGGTGGCTGTCCATCCTGCCCGGTCTCGCGCTGGTGTTGCTCGGTGTCGCGCTGAGCCTCATCGGTGACGGGCTGGCCGACGCGCTGCGGCCGAAGGACGCGCGCTGATGGCCGACACCACTCTCACCCGGGGGAAGACCACGATGCCGCTGACATCGTCCGACGTGCCGGAGCCCGACCACGACGTGGCCCTGGACGTCAGAGGGCTGTCCGTGCACATCCCCACCGACCACGGCACGGTCACCGCGGCCGACGACGTCACGTTGACGGTGCGCCGCAACGAGGTGCTCGGCGTGGTCGGTGAGACCGGTAGCGGCAAGACCGTGACCTGCCGCGCCATGCTCGGCCTGCTGCCCACCGCTCGGTCGACGCACGAGGGCAGCGTCGGCTACCCCGCGGCCGGCGTGTCCGAGGTGCTGGGCGTGCCGCCGGGCAAGCTGCGGTCGCTGTGGGGCCGTTACGTCGCGATGATCCCGCAGAACCCGATGACGTCGCTGAACCCGATCCGGCGGATCGGCGCCCAGGTCGCCGAAGCGGTGGAGACCCACTCGTCGCTGCCGCCCGCGGCCCGCCGGGCCAGGGTCGTCGAACTCATGACGATGGTCGGCATTCCGGCGCCGGAGAAGCGGTTGCGCGACTACCCGCACCAGTTCAGCGGCGGCATGCTGCAGCGCACGCTGATCGCGATCGCGCTGGCCGGCGAGCCGCAACTGCTGATCGCCGACGAGCCGACGACGGCGCTGGACGTGATCATCCAGGACCAGATCCTGAAGCTGCTGCTGTCCCTGCAACGCGACAACGGACTGAGCCTGGTGCTGGTCAGCCACGACCTGTCCGTCGTCGCGCAGGTGTGCGACCGGGTCGCCGTGATGTACGCGGGTCAGATCGTCGAGCTCGCCGGCGTCGACGAGGTGCTGCGGTCGCCGAAACACCCGTACACGGCGGCGCTGCTGAACTCCCTGCCCGGCGCCGTGCCCAGGCAGCGCCCACTGACCACGATTCCCGGGTCGCCGCCGCACCTGATCGACCTGGGCAGCGGCTGCCGGTTCGCGGACCGCTGTGCCTTCGCCGAACCGAAGTGCACGCGGCAGCCCAGTGAACTCGCGGACGCGTCGGCCTCCGGGCACCGTGTCCGGTGTGTGCGGCACCAGGAGATCGACCTGGTCGCCGCAGCCGCCAAGGGTGAACTCGAGTCACCCGCTCTGCCGTCGTCGGCCGGCGTCGCAGCAGTCGAACGGGAGGTCTTGTGAGACAGGACAAGCTCCGGGTCGGAGTCGTCGGCACGGGCCGGTGGGCCGTGCGATCGCACATCCCCGGGTGGCAACGTGATCCCCGCTGCGAGGTCGTCGCGCTCGCGGACACCGACGCGGACGCGCGCCGGGCCGCCGGCCGGGAGTTCGGCGTCGAGCGGACCGAGTCGGACTACCGGGCGCTGGTCGCCGATCCGGACATCGACGTCATCGACGTCGTCACCGGGAACGCGGCACACTGGGAGGTCACCTGGGCCGCCCTGGAGGCCGGCAAGCACGTGCTGTGCGAGAAGCCGGTGCACAGTGACTACCCGAAGGTGGTCGAGGCGGCCGACCTGGCGGAGAGCAAGGGCCTGAAGACCAAGCTGGGCTTCACCTTCCGCTACGCGCCCGCCACCCTCTACGCGGCCGAGCTGATCGACCAGGGCTTCATCGGCGAGCCGTACCTGCTCAACGCGTACGAGCAGAACAGCCAGTGGCTGGACCCGGCGACGCCGTTACGCCAGATGCACGGCGACGCCGATCCCGACGTGATCGCGGTCTCGTCCATCGAGGGCTACGGCGCCCCGGTGATCGACATCATGCACTGGTGGATGGGCAGTCCGTTGCAGGCCGTCGTCGGCACCATGCGCAATTTCGTGCCGGAGCGGATGGTCCGCGACACCGGCCGGATGGAGCGGGTGAACATCGACGACGGTGACATGTGGATCGCCGAGTTCGGCGGTGGGCGGCTGGCCTCCGTGCAGTCCTCGTACGTGACGGTCGGTAACTACCCGGGTATCGAGGTGCGGATCTACGGTTCGGCGGGCGCCATCATCGTGCGACTGGTCGAGGAGTTCGGCATCTGCCAGACGATCCGGACCGCCACCAAGGAGCACGTCGAGTTCGTGGAGCGAGAGATCCCACAGCGCTTCTTCCCGGAAGGCGGTCATTCCCGCGAGCCGTGGCCGTATCTTTTCTATTCCAGCCTGCTGAAGGATTTCGCCACCGAGATCCTCGACGGCGGCAGCACCAACCAGGGCGACTTCCGGCAGGGCGCGCTCGTCCAGCAGACGATCAACGCGTTCGAGCGGGCCCACCGCGGCCGTGCCTGGGTCGACTTCCCGCTCCGGGACTGACGCGGGGGGTCACACCGCCGCAGCAGCATCGACGAGGGAGAGAACGACCACGTGGCGCAGTCATCGCAGACCGGACGAGTCAAGAAGAGCGTGCTCAGGCACCTGTCGCTGCCCGAGTCGGTGCACGAGATCCTGCGGGCCCGGATCCTGAACAACGAGATCCCGGCGGGTACGCCGTTGCTGGAGGTCGCGCTCGCCGAGGAGTTCGGGGTGAGCCGCACGACGGTCCGTGCGGCGATGCGGGAACTGCAGGCCGAGCGGCTGATCGAGATCACCCCTCGGCGCGGCACCACGGTCATCCGGATGTCCGAGGCGGACGCGCGAGAGGTGTGTTTCGCCCGTTTCGCGCTGGAGGAGATCGCGCTCAAGGGCCTGAGCCGGGCCCGGCGGCGGGACCTGGCCGACCGGATGGACGACGTGCTCGCGGTGATGGACCTGTGTGCCGCCAAGGGTGACCTGGCCGGTGTCGTCGAGGCGGACACCGACCTGCACAAGGTGATCGTGGCTGCGTCCGGCCACCCGCTGATCGTGGACATGTGGACCGGGCTGAACGGCCAGATGGGTGCGTTGATGCGGTCGTCGCTGGACCGGCAGAAGATCGACCTGCAGGCGACGGTCCAGATGCACGCCACGCTGATCACGGCCTTCCGCGAGCAGCCGGCGAGCACGGTCGTCGCGGCGCTGCGGGATCACTACATCGGGCACCCGCTGGAGGACTCGTGACCACGCCGACCCGGTGGGCGGTGCTCGGCACGGCGAACATCGCGGCCCGCCAGTTCCTGCCCGCGATGCGCAAGGCCGGGCACGTCGCGGTCGCGGTCGGCAGCCGCGATCCGGAACGCGCCGCCGCGTGGGCGAAGGAGAACCGGACCGGTCGCGCGGTCTCCTACGACGCGGCGATCGAGGCCGACGACGTGGACGCCGTCTACATCGCGTTGCCCAACGACCAGCACGTGCACTGGGCGGCACGGGCCGCGGCGACCGGCAAGGGTGTGCTCTGCGAGAAGCCGCTGGGCCTGGACGCGGCCGAGGTGAACGGGCTGATCGGCCAGGTCGGCGACGCGTTGCTGTGGGAGGCGTTCGTCTTTCCGTTCCACCCGCAGACCGCGTCGCTGGCGGACCTGTGCGCGCCCGGCGGTCCGATCGGCGGGCTGCGCGAGATCATCTCCGAGTTCCACTTCCGGGTGACGAAACCGGAGAACATCCGGTGGAACGCCGGCCTGGGCGGCGGCGCGCTGCTGGACGTCGGGTGCTACCCGATCCGGCTGGCCCGGCTGCTCTTCGGCGCCGAGCCGGACCGGTTCGCCTCGGCCGAGGTGGTGTCGAAGTCCGGTGTCGACGCCGAGTTCACGTCGATCGCGACGTTCCCGGACGACCGGCGGCTCCTCTTCTCCGTCGGCATGCGCAGGGCACCGTCCACCTACACCAGGCTGATCGGCGCGGACGGGGAGCTGCGGGTGAGCAATCCCTTCCACCCGACCGAACACGACACCGTCGAACTGTGGCTGGGCGGTGAGCGGTCGGAGGCCTGGCGGGCCGATCCGGCGCGCGCGTTCCAGCACGGCATCGAGCACGTCGCCGCTGTCGTCGCCGGCACGGCCGCACCGCGACACCTGGCCGCGATCGACGCGCCGGGCAACGCGCGGGCGCTGGACCTGGCGCGGGCGGCGGCCCGATGAACGAGACGGTACTGGTCGCCAGTTTCCTGGAGCCGGAACTCGTCGACCGGATTCGGTCCACGTGGGACGGTGAGGTGCTGTACGAGCCGGCGCTGCTGCCCAGGCCGCGTTACGTCGCCGATCACAGCGGTGTCAAGCCGGAACTGGACACCGACGGCCAGACCCGGTGGCGGGACCTGCTGGGCCGCGCTCAGATCACCTTCGACTTCGACTGGTGGCAGCCGGGCCGGATGCTGCACCACTGCCCGAAGCTGCGCTGGGTGCAGGCCACCAGCGCGGGCATCGGCGGTTTCGTCCGCCGGTACGGCCTGGACACCGGGGACGTGGTGTTCACCACGGCCGCCGGCACCCACGCCGTCCCGCTCACCGAGTTCGCCGTCACCGGCGCGCTGTACCTGATCAAGGGTGTGCCGGAACTGCTGGACCGGCAACGCAGGCACCACTGGGAGCGCTACACCACGCGCGCGCTGCACGGCCGTCGCGTCACCGTCGTCGGGCTCGGCCACATCGGCAGGCACACCGCGACGACGTTCGCCGCCCTCGGCACGCACGTCACCGGCGTAACCCGGCCCGGCGGCAGCGCACCGGATCTGCCCGGTGTCACCGTGATCGACACCGACGGGCTGGACGCCGTGCTGCCGGCCACCGACGTCCTCGTCCTCGCGACTCCGCTGACGTCGCGGACCGAGCACCTGATCGACCGCCGCCGGTTCGACCTGCTGCCCGACGGCGCGGTCGTGGTGAACATCGCCCGCGGGCCGGTGATCGACCAGGCCGCGCTGGTCGACGTGCTGGCGACCGGCCGGCTCGGCGGGGCCGCGCTCGACGTGACCGACCCGGAACCGCTGCCCGTCGACTCGCCGCTGTGGGACCGCGCCGACGTGCTGATCTCGCCGCACTCGGCATCCACGCTGGTGGGCGAGAACGAACTGATCGTCGACCTCTTCGTGGCCAACCTCGCCGCGTGGCGGGACGGGCGGCCACTGCGCAACCTCTACCGGCCCGAGCTGGGCTACTGACAAGGAGCAAACGTGACCGTCCCCATCACGGGAACCTGGTTCGTCAGCCCGACGCCGTTCACCCCGGACGGCGCCGTCGACGTCGCGAGCATCCACACGCTGGTGGACGCGGCCGTCGACTGGGGTGTCGACGGCGTGACCGGGCTGGGCGTGATGGGGGAGGCGACCGCGCTCACCGACGACGAGCGGTCCGTCGTGCAGGAGGCGTTCGTCGCGGCATCGGCCGGCCGGATTCCGGTCGCCGTCGGGTGTTCGGCCGCGTCGGCCGCCGTCACGGCGAGCAGGGTCGCCGCCGCGGTCGCCTCGGGTGCCGCCGCCGTGATGGTGTCGGCGCCGACCCTGGCCAGGGACACCGACCTGATCGGCAGGTTCTACGCCACGGCGACCAAGGGCGCCGGCGTGCCGGTGATCGTGCAGGACGAGCCAGCCGCGACCGGTGTGCGGCTGCCGGTGTCGGCGCTGGTCGCCGCGCTGGACGCGACCGGCAGCACGATCGTCAAGCTGGAGGACCCACCGACGCCACCGAAGATCAGCCGGTTGCTCGCGGTCCGGCCAGGCCTCACCGTGTTCGGCGGTCTCGGCGGTGTCAACGCCCTCTGGGAACTGCGCAACGGTGGCGCCGGCACGATGACCGGATTCGCGTTTCCGGAGATCCTGCGCGCACTGCGGGTGCGCCACGAAGCAGGCGACCGGGCAGGCGCGGCCGCGGTGTTCGACCGGTACCTGCCCTACATCGCCTACGAGGGCCAGACCGTGGTCGGCCTGCCGATCCGCAAGGAGGTGCTGCGGCTGCGCGGTGCGATCGCCTGCGCCCGCACCCGGGACGGCGCCCCGCTGGACGACGACACGATCGCCGAACTGCACGACGTGCTCGCCAGGGTCGGCCTGAGCGCGACCCGGGAACCGGTGACGGCATGACGGCCCACGACTGGGGCGACCTGGCCGAGGAATCGGACGCGAACGCCGTCCTGGACACCGCACTGTCCGTTGTGGACGGTGTCGAGTACGCCGACGTGCGGCTCGTCGAGGGCGAGGAACTGCGCACCTACCATCAGCTCGGCCGGGATCCGGTGGAGCGCGTCGAGCAGACCATCGGCATCGGCGTGCGGGTGCTGGTCGACGGCGCCTGGGGCTTCGCGTCGCTGCCGCTGGCGGACTCGCACAGCTCGGCGACGGCGGCTCGGCGGGCCGTCGACGTGGCGAAGGCGGGTGTCGGTGCCGGTAGACCGGTGCGGCTGCCACCCCGCGAACCGGCCAGCGGCGGTTACGCGACCGACGTGCGGATCGACCCGTTCGCGGTGCCCGCCGCCGAACGCGACACGCTGCTGCAACAGACGATCGCGGCGGCGCGGGTCCCCGGCGTGATCAGTGTGCAGTGCGGCGTGAACGCGAAGCGCCAGCACCGGCACTTCGCGTCGACGGAGGGTTCCCGCCAGCACCAGAGCCTCGTGGAGACCGGCGGCATGCTCGTCACGCTGGCCGCGGCGGACGGCGCGTTGCAGCGCCGCAGCTACCCCAACTCCTTCCACGGCAACACCGGCGGCAGCGGGTGGGAGTTCGTGCTCGGCCTCGACCTGCCGGGCAACGCGCCGAGGGTCGGCGAGGAGGCCGTCGCGCTGCTGTCCGCGCCGACCGCCCCGGCCGGCGTGGACGATCTGGTCATCGGCGCGCAGCAGGTTTCCCTGCAGATCCACGAGTCGGCCGGGCACGCCCTGGAGCTGGACAGAATGCTGGGCGACGAGCGGAACTTCGCCGGCACGTCGTTCATCTCGGTGGCGGACGTCGGCTCGCTGCACTACGGCTCGCCCGCGGTGTCGATCATCTCCGATCCGACCGTGCCGGGCACCCGGGGCAGCTTCGCGTTCGACGACGAGGGCACCCCGGCCCGTCGGGTCCGGCTGATCGACCAGGGCATCGTGCGCAACACACTGTCCACTCGCGACTCAGCCGCCCGCGCCGGACTGGACGTCACCGGCGCCGCCCGCAGCGACGGCTGGGGCTACCTGCCGGTCTGCTTCTCCACCCACGTCTACCTCGAACCGGGCAGCGGCTCGCTGGACGAACTGCTGGACCGCCTGGGTACCGGCTACTACATCGAGGACAACCGGAGCTGGTCGATCGACGACCGGCGGATGAACTTCCAGTTCGGCACCGAGGTCGCCTACGAGGTCCGCAACGGCCGCAAGGGCAGGCTGCTGCGCGACTTCTCCTACGGCGGCACGACGCCCCGGTTCTGGCGTGGCGTGGAGGCGGTCGCCGGGCCGGACGAGCTGCGGATCTTCGGCTACCCGTGCGGCAAGGGCGAGCCGAAACAGTGGGGCTTCCTGAGCCACGCCGCCGCTCCACTGCTGGTCAGAGGCGTCCGGACCGGTGTGGCATGACGACGTTCGAGGCGCCCCTGCCGACCGACCAACTGCTGTCCACGATGGATGCGGTGGTCGGTGTCGCCGACGACGTCGAGATCGCCGTACTGGCCAGGGCCGGGGAGTACACCCGCTTCGCCGGCGGGGTGATCCACCAGCCGCAGGACATCACCGAGGTGCAGTACCTGGTCCGGGCGGTCGTCGACGGTCACGCGTGCCGCCGCGCCACCACGGTCGCGGCCCGCCTCGCCGACACGGCACGAGCCGCGGCCGACGCCGCGCGGGCCCGAGCCCGGGCGGTCGGCACGCCGGGCACGGCGGACGTGGCGGGCCCGCAGAGCGACGCCCCGACAGCGCCGGTCTGGTTCGACGACGTCACGTTGTTCGACACCGGCGTCCGGGTCGGTGCGGCCCGGGACGCGATGGCCGCCGCGGCGGCCATCGGCGGCACGGCAGCGG
This sequence comes from Pseudonocardiaceae bacterium, assembly GCA_036273855.1. Classification (GTDB taxonomy): domain Bacteria; phylum Actinomycetota; class Actinomycetes; order Mycobacteriales; family Pseudonocardiaceae; genus DATEPR01. The sequence goes on along the minus strand of DASUGU010000142.1, from coordinate 17,828 downwards.
GGATGTTCGGCCGGGCCGTCACCCAGCAGGCCGTCGTCACCAGCCGCGGCCTGCGCCGGGCCACGACGGCGACCGAGGCGTCCGGCGCGCTGACCGTCCAGGTCGGCAACGGCACCGCACACTGGATCGACCTGTCCCGTTCCGCTGACCGGCTCGCGTTGGGCCGGTCGGTGTCGGCCACCATCGAGCAGGCCGTCGCCGGCAAGGGCAGGGTCGAACTGCCGCCCGGCACCTACGAGGTGGTGCTGGGCGCCGAAGCGGTCACCGAACTGGTGCATTTCCTACCGGCGCTGGGTTTCTCCGGCGAACTCGCCGCGGCCGGCGCGGGGCTCGTGGCCGGGCACCACGGCGAACGGATCGTCTCCGACCTGCTCGACGTGGCCGACGACGCCGGTGCCGACGTCGGCCTGCCGATCGGCTTCGACATCGAAGGGGTCACCAAACGCCGGGTCCCGTTCTTCGAGCACGGCCGGGTCGGTTCCGCCGTGACCGACCGGGCCACGGCGGCCGCGCTGGGCACCGAGTCCACCGGCCACGCCCACATCGCCCGCGAGGAGGTGCCGGCGCCGGCCGCCGCGAACATCGTGCTGGCGCCCGGCACGCTCACCGAGGCCGAGTTGATCGCGGGTGTCGAGCACGGCGTCTACGTGCAGCGGTTCTGGTACACGCGGCTGGTCGACCGCGTCACCGGCACCATCACCGGTGTCACGCGGGACGCCTGTTTCCGCATCGAGAACGGCAGGCTGGCGCAACCGCTGCACGGCACGCGGTTCACCCAGTCCGTGCCCGCGCTGCTGGCCGGTGTGCTCGCGGTCGGGAGTGGGATCCGGTCCCAGCCGGTGATGAACGTGTGGAACGGCGCGACGTCCGCGCCACCCGTGCGGGCCGCCGCCTTCCGGTTCGGCGCCGCTCCAGTGGACGGAGGCAACCGATGACCACAGCGACGTCGCTGGCCACCAACGCGCGACGCCTGGTGCGGCAACCGTTGCGCGGCGAGGTGTGGCCGCCGCTGGCCGATCGGCACGCCTACCGGGTCGACGCCGACGGCACACCGTTCGTGCTGCCCGGCATGGGTGGCGTGACGCTCGGCGTGCACCCGGGTGACCCGGCCACCGGGTACGCGGCCGACCACCTGGAACCGGGACTGTCCATCCGGCATCGTGATCCGTCGGCGAACCACGCGTTGCAGTTCCTCAGTTGTGTCGGCAACGTCGTCACCGTGCGGTCGGGTCCGGCGGCCGGGGCGACCGGACGGGTCGTCGGCCAGCACGCCTACGTCCTCGCCGACCTGGCCGAAGCCGACCTCGCGTCGGTGGCGACGGGCGACGTGGTCGACGTCCTGGCGTGCGGGCAGGGCCTGCGTCTGACCGACCACCCGGCCATCGTCGTGAAGAACGCCGATCCCGGCCTGCTGCCCGCGCTCGGCGTGCACACCGCGGCCGACGGCAGGCTGCGGGTGCCGGTCGCGGCGCGGGTGCCCGCCACCGCCGTCGGCGCGGGCGCGGGCATGGTGTCCGAGTATGCCAACACCGACCTGATGGGTGCCTACGCCGGCCAGGGCGACGACCTGTCGCTCGGCCTGGAAACCCTGCGGATCGGCGACATCGTCGCGCTGGCCGACCAGGACCACCGCTACGGCCGGGGCTGGCGGCCCGGCTGGCTGACCGTCGGTGTGATCAGTACCGGGCACTGCCGGCTGTTCGGCCACGGGCCAGGGCCCAGTTCGCTGCTGTCCGGTCCCGCCGAGGCGTTCGACATCGTGGCCGACGCCGACGCCAACGTCCGCCGTGCCTTCGCCGTGCTGGACGGTGTGGCATGACGGCCACGGTCGTCGCCACCAACCTCGGTGGCGTGGTGGAAACCCCTTCGCTGGGCGGCGATCCCACCCGCATCGACGTCGACGGCAGACCGTACCTGCCGATCGGCGACGGTGGCATCGTGCTCGGCGTCCGGCTCGGCGACAGCGTGTTCGCCACCGACGCCGACCACGCGGCGCCCGGCGCGTGCCTGGTGCACCCCGACCAGTCCGCCCGCCACGCGCTGACCTCCTACGCCTGCCTGGGCAACCCGGTCGCCGTGCGCACCGGCGCCGCTGCCGGTGCGCAGGGTGTCGTGCTGGGCAAGCGCGGCGAACTCGGCAGGGTCATCGCGTGTTTCCCGCAGGACGTGTTGGCCCGGCTGGCACCCACCGACGCGGTCGTGGTGCGCGGCTACGGCCAGGGTGCCGAACTGGCGGCCGCCGTGCACCTGCGCAACGTCTCGCCCGCCGCGCTGGCCCTGCTGCCGATCCACGTGTCCGACGAGCGGGTTTCGGTATCGGTGCGGGCCGTCATCGGGTCGCACGTGGTCGGCAACGGCATCGGCCGGCCGGTCGAGCAGTGGGACCTCGACCTTCAGGTCGACGTCGGGACGGCACCTGGCCTCGGGCTGGTGGACCTGGTCCTCGGCGACCTGGTGGCCGTGACGGACCTGGACGTCCGGCACAACGCCGGTTACCGCGCTGGCTACCGCACCGTCGGTGTCATCGTGCACGGCGCCAGCCCGCAGCCCGGCCACGGACCGGGACTCATGCCGATCCTGTGCGGCCCGGCCGACACTTTCGACATCCAGGTCGACGCAGAGCACGTCGGCGTGACCGAGGCCGCGCTGCTCGGACACACCGACCGATGACGATCAGACGGGCAGTCGCGGCACCCTGTTTCGCCGACGACCCGATGGACCTCGTGGCGCTCGCCGCCGAGGCGGAAGCGGCCGGATTCGACGGGTTCTTCCTGTGGGACCACATGGTCTTCGCGAACGACGGCGACGGACCCGCCATCGTCGACCCGTGGGCGGTGCTGTCGGTCATCGCGGCACGGACGTCGTCGATCGTCCTGGGGCCGATGATCACGCCCGTCCCCCGGCGGCGGCCGTGGGTGCTGGCCAGGCAGACCGTCACGCTGGACCGGATCGCCGGCGGCCGCACGGTGTTCGGCGTCGGCATCGGCTCGCCCGCGTACGGTGACTTCGGCATCTTCGGTGACCCGACCGAAGCCCGCACCCGGGCCGAGATGCTCGACGAAGGGCTGGCCGTCATGGCCGGGCTGTGGAGCGGCGACCGCTTCGAGTTCCACGGCGACCACTACTCGCTGGCACCGGTGCGGTTCCTGCCCACCCCGGTGTCGCGGATCCCGGTGTGGGTCGGCGGTGTGCTGCCCGCAGCCGCGCCGATGCGCCGGGCCGCCCGATGGGACGGCGCCGTCCCGATCCGGTTCGCCGACGGTGCCCTCGCCCGGCCGTCGCCTGCCGACATCGCGGGCGTGCGGGACCTGGTACTGGAGCGACGCGGCTCACTGGACGGCTACGACCTGGTGGTGTGGGCGGAGGTCGCGCCGAATCCCGATCTTTCGTCCTATGTGGATTCCGGCGCGACGTGGTGGATCGAGACGGCGAAACCCGAGCCCGACTGGTACGGCGGCCTGCGCAGGCGCATCGCCCTGGGCCCGTGACGATCGAGGAGACTGTGATGCGGATCAGCTACGACTTCGCCGACTCCGTCGCGGTCGTGACCGGAGCGGCCCGCGGTGTGGGCCGGGCCACCACGCGGGCGTTCGTCGCGGCGGGAGCCCGGGTCGTCGCGGCCGACCGGGACGCGGACGGACTCGCCGAGGCGTGCCGCGATCTCGGTCCGTCCGTTGTTCCCGTCGTCGGCGACATCACGTCACCGACCGACGCCACCCGGATCGCCGGCACGGCACCCGACCACTTCGGCAGGCTCGACTTCTGCGTCAACAACGCCGCCGTCGCACCGCATGCCGCACTGCTGGACGAGCGCGTCGAGGTGTGGGACACGGTGTTCGCCGTCAACTGCCGAGGCACGTTCCTCATGACGCAGGCGGCGGCGCGCGTGCTGATCGCACAGGCGCAGGGCGGCCGGATCGTGAACTTCTCGTCCGGCGTCACGACCCGCGGCTCGGCCGGTGCCGCGGCCTACGCGAGCAGCAGGGCGGCGACGGAAGCCTTCACCAGGGTCGCCGCGGTCGAGCTGGCGGTGCACGACATCCTGGTCAACTGCGTCAGCCCCGGCCTGATCGACACCCAGCCCAAGCCGCTGCCGCCAACCATGGCCGAGTCGCTGGGCCGCCGCATCCCGGCGTTGCCGCTGGCCAGACCGGGCTCGCCGGACGAGGTCGCGCAACTGGTGCTGTGGCTGTGCTCACCGGGTTCGACCTACATGGCAGGCGCCGTGGTGCCCATCGACGGCGCGGCCGGCATCGGCAGCCGAGCCGGCCACCCGATCGTCGACGACGACATCCGCTACGACTGGGTAACCGGCCGAACCCGCCCAGCCTGAGACCGCATACTCCGCCCGCCCGGGCGTCCGACCCGGGTGGGAGTGAGTGTCACACCGGGCACAGCCTGCTGCGCACGAACGCGCCCACGAGGTCCTGCACACGGTAGCGATCCGCGCCGAGCTGGATGACGACGTGGTGGTCGCACAGGACGTCGAGCAGTCGTTCGGCGACGGCCCTCGTGACCCCGGCGAGCAGCGCGGCGCCCTCCGCCGTGACGGCTACGCCTGGCCGGCCGGCCAGCGCGTCGAACAGGCGGCGGGCGTCGTCGGGCAGGGCGCGACGGGACAGCTCCGACGCGGCGGCCAGGCTGCGCTCGCCGTCGTCCAGTTCGGCCATGGTCGCCGTGTCGTCGGTGAGCCGGGCGGCGAGGTCGGCCAGTTGCCACCCGGGGTGCCCGCCGATCCGGGCGGCCGCGATGCGTACGGCCAGCGGCAGCCGACCGCAGCTGTCCAGGACGCGGTCCATCGCGGACTCGTCGGCCGCCACCCGGTCGGGGATCAGCGCCCGCAGGAGCGACCGGGCGTCCTGCACCGGCAGCACACCCAGCCCGACGTGATACGCGTCGTCCAGCGCCACGAGCCGCTGCCTGCTGGTCACGAGCACCCGGCAGCGTGGTTCCGCGGGCAGCAGCGGCAGGATCTGGTTCACGCAGCGCGCGTCGTCCAGCACCACGAGCACGCGGCGGCCGGCGAGGTGGTCGCGATACAGCGTCGACCGGTCGTCCGGGTCTCGTGGGATCTCCCGCCCGGGCACGCCGAGGAACCGCAACGCGCGGCGCAAGGCGTCGGCGGGCGCCACCGCACCATCAGGTGTACTGCCGCGCAACGGGACGAACAGGCAGCCGTCCGGGCACAGTTGCCGCAATTGGAGAGCACCGCGGATGGCGAGCGCCGTCTTCCCGACGCCCGCCAGCCCGCTCACCGCGCACACCGAGGCGCCGCCGGACAGGTCGGCCCGTAGGGCGTGGCGGATCGCACGTGCCTCGTCGACGCGCCCGGTGAAGTGCGGTGTCACCGCCGGCAGTCCCGCCAGCCGGGCGATCGGCTGCCGCTCTCCCTTCCTCGGTGTCCTGGGCGCAAGCGCGGCCAGTGCACCGGACGAGCCGAACTCGGCGTCGCACACCAGCGCCATCACCTCCGGCGAGGCCGACGATCCGGCGGGCCAGCGCCGCTGGTGGCGTGTCACCGGGCGTTATGAGCTCGCACCGGTGAGTCCCGGACAGGCGCGCGACCAGGCCGGCCCGAAGCAGCGAGGACTTGCCGGAGCCGGAGGGCCCGATGACGATCACCAGGCCGCGCCGATCCGGCTGGGTGACCAGGCAGGTGAGCTCGTCGGTCACGGCGTCCCGGCCGCAGAAGAACCGCGCATGTTCGGGTTGGTAGGCGGCCAGACTGCGGAATGGCGTGCCACTTTCGGCGGATCGCGGCCCGGGAACGCGGCGCACTCGGCCTAACGCGGTGAGCCATTCGTCGTGATCACGGGAATCGTCGACGCCGAACAGCGACAGCAGTGCCGGCAACACCGAAGCGAGTTTGGGCGTTGGCAGATAGCGGCCGCTGAACCAACCGCCGAGTGTCGAGACCGCGATGGACGTTCCTGTCCGGTCCTGCAACAACTTCGGTATGTCTCGAATGGATAGTTTTGCTTGCTCTCGCAACGTTCTCAGTGCGGTTGCGAAGTCGGCTGGGGAATCGAAGGAGCGGGATCCGGAAATTGAGATGATGGGTGGATGGTCGCCATGGAAGGGCCTCCTCTGCACCAATCATTGGGTCGCCCGGAGGACACCTCCTGTGTTACCACGGCTGTGTACCATTATCCGCGCTGGCATGGTAATGGCAGAGAAATGGCCAGAAAGTGTCGACGATCCGGGTTGAAGGCACCGTGTCTCGATCATGTCTGAGGGGATTGCGGTTCGGGGATCACGGCGGTGTCGTGAACGCTTGCCATGGCTGCGGGCAAGTACGAGTGTGACCACCGTGATCCGGCCTGTCCGGGAACCGTCCGGGGACGACCCGCCGCCTGACTCGACCGATCTGTCCGGTCCTGATCCGGCGGCGGTGTTCGGGCGGCTGTTCGACGAGCATGCCGGTGGTCTGCATCGGTATCTGGCCAGGCGCGTCGGCACCACGATCGCCGACGATCTGGTGTCCGAGACGTTTCTCGCGGCGTTGCGTGGCCGGCACGGCTACGACCCGGCCCGGGCGGGTGTGCGGCCGTGGCTCTACGGGATCGCGAGCAACCTGCTGCGCCGGCACGTGCGGGACGAACTGCGGGAGTTGCGGGCCACGGCCCGGCTGGTCGATCCGCGCGTCGTGGAGACGCCGGAGGGTCGGATCGCGGATCGCCTGGACGCGCGGGCCAGGGTGGCGCTGCTGGCGGGTGCGCTGGCACGGCTGTCGGACGGTGACCGCGAGGTGCTGTTGCTGACCAGTTGGGCCGGGCTGAGCCCGGTCGAGATCGCGCAGGCATTGGACATTCCGGCCGGCACCGTGCGGTCCCGGCTGCATCGCGTCCGCCGCTGGCTGCGCGCCAACGCCGCTGAACACGGGGAGGGGTCCGATGGCTGACAACGTGCGTCCCGTGTGGACAGACGAGGAACTGGACGCCGCGCTGGCCACGCTGCACGACCAGCCGACCGGCGCGCCGGACCTTGCGGCGGCGAAGGCGGCCCTGTTCGCGGCACTCGAACAACCGCTGCCGGCACCGAAACCGGCCCGGCGCTGGCGCTGGACGGCGGCGGCCGCGGTCATCGTGATCATCGGGGGAGTGGCGGTGGCCGAGACCGTGCTGTCCGGTCCGGCCGCGCCGACCGCGTCCGCTGCCGCGCCGACGCTGCACCGGGCCGCGATCGCGGCGATCCGGGAGCAGGACCAGGTGGCGGGGCCCGACCAGTACACCTACGTCCGGACCGACGCGTGGGCCACGGACGGGGTACAGCTGAACGGCGGCCGCACCCTCGAGAAGCTGGTGGAGATCGTCTCGCAGACGTGGGTGCCGACCGAGCGATCGCGGGACTGGCTGCTGCGCAGCGCGTTGACCGGCCGCGGTGCCTGGTTGGTCGGCAGCGACGCCGAGCGCAAGGCGGCCGGGATTCCCGCCGACCTGTTCGACCGGCGGGGTGCCGACGTCACCGCGCCCTGCGGCGACTTCGCTTCGCCGGCCCACAAGGCGCCATCGTGTGCCGACCGGAACCTTCCGGCAGGCTGGCAGAACCCGACGCCCGCCTGGCTGGCCGGGCTGCCCACCGATCCGCAGGGCATGCTGAGCCGGCTGCGCGCGGACGCGCCGGACAACTCGCGCGGTGACGCCGAACTCGTCACCTACGTCAACGACGCGCTGCAGACCGGTCTGGTGCCGGCGAAGGTGCGCGCGGTGCTGTACCAGGCGCTGGCCCTGCTGCCGGATCTTACGGTGACCCAGAAGGAGGCGAACCTGGCCGGCCGTGTCGGTGTCGCGATGGGCGTCGACGACCCCGCCTACCCGACCCGGGACGACATCATCATCGATCCGGCCACCGGCCGGTACATCGGTGAGCGGACCGTGCAGCTGCGCACGCAGGACGGCATCAAGGCCGGCACCGTCACCGAGTTCAGCGCCGTGACGACGTCGGTCGCGGATCGGCTCGGTGAACAGCCGAAGTAGCCGGCGTGGACCGGGTCGCCGGTTGATCAGCCGGCTGTGCGGTGCGGGTGGCCTATCGTGTTCGCGTGCCCTGCAGCAACCCCACAGTCCGTCCCGCGGTGTCGAGCGACGTACCGGGCATCTGCGCGTTCGGACAGGCACACATCCGTCCGCACTACACGCCGCTGATCGGTCCGGACGCCGCTGATCGGCAGGTGCGACTCTGGTGGACCGTGGAACACATCGGCAGTGCGGTGGCGGCCGGGTTGGTGGTCGTGGCGGCAGCGGGCAGCGAGATCGCCGGTGTCGGTCAGCGAGGTCGTAGCGGCGAGGACCACGTGATCTACAAGCTGTACCTGCACCCCGATCAGCGCGGTCACGGGTTGGGGCCGCGGTTGATCGACGCCCTGGCCGCGCAACTGCCCGACGGCGCGCAGCGGCTGTGCATCGAACACGTCGCGGCCAATGCGCGGGCCGGGGCATTCTACGAACGCGAAGGATTCGCGGTCGAACGGATCGAACCGAGCCCATCCGGTGATCGCGCGCTCGACGTGGTGTGGCGGGTGCGCCGACCCGGGCACGTCGTCAACCGAGGGCGGTCGGCCTGATGCGAGCACTACGACCGGACGAGATCCGCGCATCCTTCGTCAACTGCTCGCGTGGCGAGGCGAAACGGCTGACACTGCCCGGCGAATCCGCATGGGCCGACATCGACTTCCTCTCCTGGGTGGATCCCAGGGCGGAGCACAACGCCTATCTCGTGGTCCCCTACGGCGACGGCCTCGTCGGTGTGGCGCTGCGCTCCACCGTGCCACCGCAGGGCAGGACGCGGTCTGGCATGTGCGGCTGGTGCCTGACCACCTTGCCGGCATCGGAGATCGCCCTGTTCTCGGCCCGCAAGGCCGGAGCCGCTGGTCGAGCCGGCGCCACGTTGGGCACCTACGCCTGCCGCGACCTGGCCTGTGGCAGCTACGTCCGCTCACAGCGCAAGCCCGCCATCCCGCAGCCTGCCGAGACACTCAGCCAGGAGGACCGCATCGCCCGGCTGACCCACAAGGTGACGCGTTTCGTGGACCAGGTGCTGGCCGGCTGACGGCGTGCTCGCCCACGTAGCCGCGCGGGCAGTGGAGCGCGGGCCGCGTGTAGAACGGTGCCATGGACGAATCCGTCTTGATCGCATCGGCGCGGGCGGGGCGGTTGGTCGACTGCGCCGAGGAATCGGGGCCCGGCCAGGTCGAGGCCGACGCACTGCGGCGCATCTGCCGGGACGAGGCGGCCACGGTCGATCCGCGCGGTCTGAGCCTGCGCAACGCGGTGATCACGGGCGATCCGGACCTCAGTGGTCTGCGGGTGCCGTTCCCGTTGTCCTTCGACGACTGCCGTTTCGACGCGCCGCTGTCGGTGACCGGAGCCGACCTGCAGGCCCTGGCGATCACCGGTTCGGACCTGCCCGGTCTGCTGGCCAACGGAGTCCGGATCCGCCGCGATCTCGACCTGTCCGCATCGCGGATCACCGGGGCCCAGCCCAGCAACGCCAGCACGACCCGGCGGGCGGCGGTGTGGCTGTGCGAGTCCGACATCGGCGGCCGGGTGCTGTGTGTCGACACGACCATCGACGCCGGCGTGGAGCGCGCCATCCAGGCCGACCGGATGCACGTCGGCGGCACGGTCCGGTTCATCCACGACTTCCACGCGCGCGGCGAGATCCGGTTGCTGGGCGCGCACATCGCCGGCTCGCTCGACCTGACCGGGGCACGGCTGGAGCAGCCCACCGGTCTGGCGCTGGATATCGCGGACGCGGTGATCGGCGGCAGCGTCCATGTGATCGGCAGCCGGACCGGGCGCCGGCCCGTCGTGCACGGCCGGATCGACGCGGGCACCGCGCGGATCTCCGGGCGCCTCATGCTGCGCGACCTCGAACTCACCGTCGCCGAGTCGGTCACCGACGACCCCTACTGGGGCCGCTTCCGCCCGCGCACGGCGTTGAACGCACCTCGGCTGCACGTCGACGGCCAGGTCAGTCTGGAGGGCGCCTGCGTCATCGTGGGCGGGGTCGACCTGTCGTTCAGCGATCTCGGCGACGTCCTGGTGGAACCGGGCTGCCGCCTGCGGGCCGCCGGGCGGACAGCGCTGGACCTCACCAGGGCCGAGCTGCGGGCGAGCCTGACCCTGGAGCCGGGCGTGCGGGTCGAGGGCTCACTGGTCATGGCAGGGGCGCACACGTCGGGCGATCTGCGGCTGGTCGGCACCACGTGGCGCGATCCGGCCGATGAGCGGACGATCGCCGCCCAGCGGGCACGTGTCGACGGCAACGTGGACATCGGAGAGGCCGACACCGAGGGCGGGCAGCTGCGGTTCCGTGGCGCCGCCGTCGGGGGCACGTTCAACGCTGCCGGCGCGCGGTTCGAGCACGCCGCTGGAGAGACGTTGACCCTCGTGCAGGCGACCGTGGGCGGTTCGGTGCGGCTGAGGGACGGGTTCACGTCCCACGGGTACGTCGTGTTCAGCCAGGCCACGATCCAGGGCAGGTTGGATCTGCGTGCCGGCCGGTTCGCCTGCCCGGGGCCGTCGCTCAACAACTCGGCGGGGCACGCCATCGAAGCGCGGTCGGCGAACGTCCGCAGCGGGATGTATCTCGGCTGGGCGAGTGTGACCCCCAGCGTCGATTTCACCGGCGCGACGACGACGGTCCTCAACGACGATCCACACACCTGGCCGGAGCACTTCGCCATCTCCGGCTTCACCTACGAACGGTTCGGCCTGACCGACCACAAGTCGACATGGGACTGGCAGCAACGCTGTGCCTGGCTGGAACGGCAGACGGTGTTCGACATCGGCCCGTACGAACAGGTCGCGAAGGTGCTCCGGCGACACGGCCACGCGTCCGAGGCCGAATACGTGCTCATCGTCCAGCGCAACCGGGCCGACAAGGTGCCACCACCTCGGCCGCCAGGCCCGGGACGCGCGGCTGTGCGGTGGCTGCTGCAGGCGGTGAGCAGGCGGTTCGGCTACGGGTACCGGCCGTGGCGGGCGCTGTGGCTGCTGGTCGGCCTGTTCCTGCTGGTGCTGGTCACCGTCAACGTGCCGCCGCTGCGTGACTCCCTGCGGGCCAGCGACGAGCAGGGAGACGTGTACGCGACGACCGGCATCCTGGTCACCACGACGGACGCCCGGGCGGCGGGCGACACCGGATTCGCCGACCGGGCGAGCGCGGGAGTTCGCCCCGACGGGTGTGGCGACGGGCAGGTGCGCTGCTTCGACGCGTTCTTCTTCGCGGCCGACACCGTCGTCCCGCTCGTGTCGCTGGAGCAGCGGGCCACGTGGTATGCCGATTTCCGCGCCCCGTGGGGGCAATTCATGGACATCTGGCTGGATATCGCCACGATCATCGGCTGGGTGCTGTCCTCGGTGTTCGTCCTGTCCTTCACCCGATTCGTCCGCAACAAATAGGTGCCGGCCGGACGCGCCGGCAAATCTTGTGAGCGGGTGGTGCGCGGGTTAGAGTTCGGCCGCGATGTGACGGGGGACACAGGGGGCCGCGGTGTGGCCGCGACACCGGCCCTTGATCACTCAACGAGGAGCGAATCGTCATGAGCAGTTGGACGTTCACCGATCCGGACAGCAAGAAGACCCTGCTCGGCCTGATCCGGCGTGAGGCCGAAGGCATGTTCAGCCTGGTCGACAACGACGAGCAGTGGGCGAAGTCGACCGCGTGCGAGTACTGGAACGCCGCCGACGTCATCGGACACCTGGTCGACACCACCGAGACCTATTTCATCGGCTTCGACGCCGCCCGCGGCAAGGGCGAGCCGCCCTCGTCGGTCGCGCTGACCGACATGGCGGGCACGGCCGACATCGGCGCACGGCACTTCCGGCAGAACTCGCGCGTCGAGATGGTCAGCCGGTGCCGGGCCGACATGGAGAAGATGATCGGCATCTTCGAGGGCCTCAGCGACAGCGAGTGGACCGGGTTGATGGTGCACCACAAGTACATGGGGCCGCTGCCGACGTGCTTCTACGCCATCGCCCAGCTCGTCGACTACTCCGTGCACTCCTGGGACATCCGTGAGGGCCAGGGCGCCCCGCACGTGTTCGCCGCCGACTCGGCCGACATGCTGGTCCCGTTCGCGTTCGTGCTGTGGCAGTCGACGCCGAAGGTTCCGGCCGACACGCAGCCCTACCGGATCGGCATCAGGGTGACCTCCGGGGAGAACGCAGGCGACAACGTCGTCTCGGTCAGCCCGGGTGGCATCACCGTCGAGCCGGGAGACGCCGCCAGCGCACCCGCCGTCATCGAGTTCGACCCGGCCACGTTCGTGCTGACCGCCTTCGGCCGGATGAACGCCGGCACCGCCCGCGGCGACATCGCGATCGCGACCCGGTTCCTCGACAGCTTCTTCCGGATCTGACCCGAGGCGACGGCGGGACGGAGGTGCGCCCGAGATAGCGGATTGGTCCGTTTGGCACGGGCGACGATGCTTTTGGCGGATTGTGGCGCGGTGGTGAGATCAATACGGTGTGGCTGCCCATCAGGTGAGGAATTTTCGGGGGAGCCGTGGCCGTGCGTCGTCGCCTGTTCACCACCGTCGCTACTGTTGCCGCCGGGGCCATCGCGCTCACCGCCGCGGTCGTGGGCGGTGAACCCGCGGCCGCCGCGGTCGGGCCGACCACCCTGCCGGCCGGTGAGTTCACGCTCACCGCGAACTACCACCAGTTCGACGCGCTCAACTCCGCGCTGACGGCGAACCTCGGCACCGCCTCGGTGGCCACCGTGATGGCCAACGCCAACCACGACCGGACCGCGCTGCCCTCGACGTTCTCCGTCAGCGGGCTCGCCGCCGGGTTCGATTTCGACAGCGGCGACAACGGCGACTGCACCAACTTCCCGCAGGGCATCACCACCAGCCGGGACGCGGTGGGCGACACCAACGGCGGCAACTACGACGGGCACCAGCTCGTTCTGGTCAGCTGGTACACCAAGGACGGCTGTGCCGGCGCCGAGGCCCGCAGCCGGATCACCCTGGTCGACTGGGACGCCACCTACCCCAACAACTACCGCAAGATCCTGCTCGTCCAGCCGACCGGGACGGCAGCCGCGCCGAGCTTCACCGACATCCCGATCCACGCCGGCGGGGTGTCCTGGTACGGCGACGACCTCTACGTCGCCGACACCGGCCACGGTATGCGCGTGTTCGACATGAAGGACATCCTCAGGACGAACACGGGCGGCACGGCCGGCCAGATCGGCTGCACGTCGACGACGGTGTGCCACGCCCACAACTACGCCTACGTGCTCCCACAGATCGGTACCGTCACCTCGAACACGACCTCCGGCACCAACCTGGCCTGGTCGAGCATCGCGCTGGACCGGGTCAGCGGCTCGATCGTGATGGCCGAGTACACCTGCCAGTCCGGCTGTACCTCGTTCCCGAACCGCGCGCCCAGGGCGGTCCGGTTCCCGTTCGCCTCCGGCGCCACCACGTTCGCCACGACCACGACCGCCAGCCAGGCCCTGCAACTGCCCTGGTACAACCTCAACGGCGTCGTCTCGCACAACGGCCGGTGGTGGTTCAACTCGTCGGGCCAGAAGAAGCTCTACTACTGGACCCCGACCGCCGGTGCCGTCACCTTCCCCTGGGTCAGTGGCGGTGAAAGTCTTTCGTACTGGGAGGACTCCGCCCAACCTGATCTACTGTGGACACTCCAGGAAACCGTGGGCAACCGCAACGTCTTCGCGGTCGACCAGGACGCCTACGACGGCTGACCGCCCCGGTGCGCGCGCAACATCGTTGGCGCTGCGCCGGTCATGATGTGTCGTACCGCCATTCCGTCAGGCGTGCCCGGCCGGGCAGTGGGGTCCGGCCGGTTGCCCAGAGCAGGGTCGCCCATCGGTCGGTACCCGTTGGCGCGTCGGGAAAGAACCGGGCGAGTACCCGGCCGCACAGGTCGGCCGGTGGCGCCCAGGTCAGACCGAGTCCCTCGGCGACGTCGTGCATGTGCACCAGGGTTTCCAGGACGCTGATCGCGCCGAAGCCTGCGGCGTCCAGCACGCCGGCGTCATGGTGGGCGCGGACGTCCGGTGGCGTCGTCCGCACCATGGCCACCAGGAGGGCGCCGCACGCGTCCACGACCCGCACCAGACCGGCCGGTCCCGCGGCTCGGTCGGCGAAGATGACCAGGCCCGGCCCGCCGGGTCGGTGGCGCGCCCACGCGAACGGCACCGACCGGTCGGTGCCCGGCGTCCCGGGGCCCAGTTGCGCGGCGTGGAAGAACAGGTTGTCCGCGATGTGCTCGACCGTCTCCCAGCAGGTCCACTCCAGCCGGCCGGCCCGGGCGTCCCAGTCCGCGTTCCGCGCCTCGCCCAACGTCGCGACCGTCAACCTGACAGCGCTGTGCACGTCGTCGGCGGTGACCGGAAGGGATGTGTCGGACATCGGCCGAGCCTATCGGCTCACCGACCACACGGGAGACATTCCGATGTGGACGGTAAGGCGTCGACCCCTCGATTGGGGGGGTGTGCCGGACGGCCGGTAGTGGGAGCATTGCTCAATGCAAGGCTTGTTGGAAACAACAATGGGAGTGCAGTTGTAGCGTCCTCGGTGCAGGGTCGGGCATGAGGCTTCCGTCATCTGAGGTCACGCCGAGGATTCCCCGCCACGTCCGTCATCCCGAATGCGGGACAGCGGACGTGGCGGGTCCTTGTGTACTCAGGCGTCGACCAGTACCTGCCACGCCGTCGGGTCGACGGTCACCTCGCCGGCGAGCGCGGCGATCGCCCGATTGGCGACGGCGGCGCTGACCGGATCGAGATCCGCGATCGTCCGGGCGCTGTGGTGGTCGGGGCCGGCCTGGATGCGGTTGAGCACGGCGACCAGTTCCCGCCAGGCGTGCTGCTTGCCCAACTCGTCGAGTGCGTCGTCCACCAGAGAGGCGACCCGCTCGTCGGCCTCGGGCTGCGCCGCGACCACCATCGCCGAGATGACCGGCTCCCACGCGGCGAGGGACTCCTGGACCGCGGAGTCACGGGCGCTGTCGATCATCGCCATGATCGCCTCGATCATGGCCTGGCCGCTCTCGGCCCGGGACGGCAGGACGCCGACCAGTTCGGTGAACCGGACGCCGGGCAGCGCATCCACGGTCTGGCACACGTCGTTGAACGACATCGGCGACCGTGTCGGCGTCGGCTCCACCGCCCGGCCCGCGTCGCTCAACAGCCTGCTGGCCTGCTCCGCGCCACCGATGAGCCTGCCGATGGACTGCACCGAGGTGGCCAGCCGGGGACTGTTGATCTGGTAGCGGACCACGGCGGCGGCCAGGCGGTGTGCCCACACGGCCTTCGGGTGGTCGTCGGCGCGCATCAGGTAGTTGGCCAGGTTGTAGTGGCTGACCGCGATCGCTTCCGCGTCCGTGCCCTGGTACTTCAGGCGCAGCGCGTCGGTCTCCTGGTCGACGGAGAGGTTGTAGTGGCCCAGGTGGGCGTCGGTGTCGGCCAGCGCGGACAGCGTGTTGCCCATCATGGTGATGTCCTGGGCCCTGCCGAACGCGGCGCGGCACTGGTACAGCAGCTCGCGTGCCGCCTGTGCCTTGCCCAGCCGCAGCAGGGGACCGTAGTCGTTGAACCAGCCCACCGCCCGCTCGACCTCGCCGGCCCGACGGTCCTCCTGGGACTGTCGGACGGCTGCGTTCAGGTCCAGGGCCTCCTGCCACCGGCCCAGCCCGTGGGCGGCGACGACCCCGAGGCTCAGGATGTCCTCGCGGACGCCCCACGCCGGGACGGTGCCCTCGGTCGGCGGCGGATCGGCCACTTCTGCCATGACGGCACGGCAGTGCGCCACCCCGGCCAGCACGTCCTCCAGGTGACCCTGCTGATACAGCTGCTGTAACCGGCCGCCTGCGGCGTTGAGGTGGTCCCAGCCCGTCATGTCGTCCGTCATCGGGACAGCGTCCTTTCCTGCGTGACTAATACCCGCCGGCGCGGGCGTAGTGCGACACCGAGCACTCCGCCGAGAACGACGACGGCGATCAGGATCCACACCCAGAACGGCACCGAGCCACCACCGGTCGGTGGCGGTGCCGCCGAGCTGACCGGCTTGCCGGCACCGGCTTTGGTCAGCCGGAACGTGATGCTCCCGGACACGGGGTGTGAATCGGCCGAAATGATGTGGTAGGTGGCGGTGTAGGTGCCGACCGGGCCGAGCGGGGCCACCTCGGTCGCCGCCGAGTCACCCAGCACCGAGGCGTGCGACGTGCGTTCCCAGTGCTTGCCGTCCGGTCCGATCACGACGATCGTGTCGTTGCCGTGCTGGACGGGTGCGTCGAAGTTGAACCGGACCAACGTGGGACCGGTGGTCAGACTGGCGCCCGCCGTGGGTACGGAGCCGATCAGCACGTTGTGCGCCGACGCCGGCGTGGCGAGGCCGACCACGGTCAGCCCGGCCAACAGCACGCCGACAAGGACGACGACCAGATGCCGCATGCCACTGCCTCTCCTACTTGACCAACATGAGGCCGCGCCTGACGGGCACGGCCGGGTGGACACGCCGGGCCCGCACGCCGGCGCGATGACAAGGACACGGCGAACGCCACGACGCGCCCGGACCGCACCCGGGCGAGGGTCCGCTCACCAGTCGTCGCTGGCAGCGTAGAACGCGCCCGTGTCGGTCGGACCCCCTAATTCGAGGTGTCACGCTATCGGAGTAATGGGCGACTCTCCCAAATCCACAATGGAGTGTTGGCCGATCCGGCCGATCGGGTGGCGGCCGTTCGGCGGCGTCGATTCGTCCTGTTGGGGAGGACCCCTCAGTTTGAGGGCTGGCTGCATGAGTTTCAGACGGGCATCCTTGCACGTTGCAAGGTTATTTTGAGCAACGAACATGATCTCCGCTGTACTTCCGGCCGCCGGTGACCCGTGACCGCACCACAGTCGCCGCCGGTCGGACTTCCGTCCCGAAGCCGATGAGGCGGCTCGACCGAAGACGCCGCCCGCCTCACCTCGCGTATCGGCCGTACGCGTGGGTGAGACGGGTGTGCTCGGTGCAGCCTCGGAAGGAATCGAACTATGTCTGAATTGCCGGACCAGCCGGAACAGGCTCCTGATGTTCCGGAAGAGTCTCAAGCGAAGAGCGGGTTGTCCCGCCGGGTTGTGCTGAGAATCGGCGCTGTCGGTGCGACTGCCGCCGCCATCGGTGTCGGCCGCGCGATGGCCATGCCGAACATGCGTCAGCGGGGTCTCGCCAACCCCGACGGGTTCATCGACGCCGCGTCGATCTCCCTCACCGACTCGGTGTTCACCGAGGTGTTCACGACCAGTCCGCTGATCCTGAACCCGTTCAACGACGAGCTGCCGGTGCTGAAGGCCGAGCGGCCGATCCCGATCACCGATCTCGACCCACCTCCCGGCCCGGGTGTCGGCCAGCAGAACTCGCTGGGCAACGAGACCCACCAGCTCTGGACGAGCGACATCGGCCTGCCCGATCCGCTGTTCTACCGGTTCAAGTGGGAAGTGGCGACCCACGACTGGACCTCGTCCCAGGTGATGCCGATCGACTCGAACGGCAAGCCGACCCAGTCGTTCGACGCCCAGGGCAACACGTTCCCCGCGGGCACGGTCCGCACCCTGCCCTCGTCGGTCGTCTGGACCCACAACGGCACGGTGCCCGGCCCGATGATCAACGCCGAGTACGGCCAGCCGAACCTGGTCCGGTTCGAGAACCACATCCACGAGAACCCGCAGAACCTGGACTCGCAGGACTTCGGTGCTCCGGATGGCTCGGTGCTGATCCACCTGCACAACGGGCACACCGCACCGGAGAGTGACGGTAACCCGCACTACGCGGCGATCGCCGGGCCGAAGAACCGGGGCTGGCCGCCGGG
>DASUGU010000141.1:0-68357 GCA_036273855.1 Pseudonocardiaceae bacterium | reverse complement strand
CAAGCCCGAACCCGAGGACCAACACGTGGAAAGGCTGGGCAGACCAGCCGATCAGCCATGTCCAATCCCGAATCAGCGAGCGATCAATGATCAACAATCAGGAACGAGATCAACACACGAACCGATCCACGGATCGAGGCTTAGGCTCCACGCATGACGACCAGCGAGCAACTGCTGGCCGCGGCGGGCGGCTCCACCGGCACGGCCGAGTTGGCCGGGCTGTTGGTGGCTGCGGCGACCGATCCGGAGCTGGCCCGCACGACCGAGCGACTGCTCGCCGAGGGCACGCCGAGGCTGTGGTCGGCACTGGACGACTCCACCCGCGGTCACTGGTGGCAACAACCTTCGTGGGCGTCGGCCATCCTGGACCGGCTGGTGTCCGGGGCACCGCGGCCACTGGAACTGGTCGTGGCCGGCTGCCACGCCAGCGGCTATGCGCGTGAGGCGGCCGTGGTGCTGATGGGCAAGTCTCGGCGACCCGTCTACGCACCCGTTCTCGCACTCCGCACCGCCGACTGGGTGCCCGAGGTCCGCGACCGCGCCCGGCAGGTGTGCGAACGCTGGCTGGCCGACTCCCCCGCCACGGCCCTGCTCGGCTTGGGGCCCTTGGCATTCACGCTCGACCGGCGCGCCAACGGAGCCTGGCTGGCCGACATGTTGCGCACGCTGCTGCACGACGGATCGGACGACATCCTCGCCGCCGGACTGGCCGCGAACGACTGGCGGGTCCGCCGGGCCGCCCACCTGACCGGTCTGGCGGCGCACCGCATCGACGTCGACCGGATGGTCACGGCGGCCCTCACCGATCCGGATCCACCCATCCGCACCGCCTGCGCCGAAGCCCTGATCCGGCGCTCACCATCGCTCGCCCGACCGCTGCTTGCCAGTCGTACCGCGGCAATCCGGGCGGACGCGATCCACGTGCTCGGGTGGGCGGGCGACGCCGCTCCCGCCCGTGCGGCACTGCTGGACAACGCCCACCTGGTTCGACTCACCGCGCAGGCCACCGTCCGACGCACCGGTACCGATCCGGCCGAGCACTACCGGGCGCGACTGCACGAGACGCCTGCCGCCATCGCGGGTCTCGGCGAGACCGGCACCGCGGTGGACCGCGAGCTGGTGTGGCCGTGGCTGCGCCACCCGCTGCCCCGCGGCCGGGCCGCCGCCGTCCGCGCGCTCCGCAGGCTCGGCGCCCAGCCGATCCCACGGGTGGTGCCGCTGCTCACCGACCCGTCCCCCTCGGTGGTCCGGCAGGCCGCCGCGTTCCTGCTGGAGCGCTTGATCGAGCCCTACGAAGCGCGTTTCGACCGGCGGTCAGCCACGGCGGCAGCCAGTTCCGATGTGGTCATCTTCGATCGGCCCCTGATGTCCAGTTCACGGGCCGGCGCGTCCAGTTCCGACTTGGACAGCGACCCAGCGTCGGTCTGCTTGCCAGCGCGTCGGGTGCGGCCGCTCGTCCGCTCCATGCTGCGCCGCGGTGCATCGGTCAGGTCGATCACCTTGGTCGGCTCGGCCGGTTCTGCGCCACGCTCTGGCGGGTGGCCGGATTCCTTGGCCCGCACCAGATCTCGGACCTGCTGCTGGTAGGTATCGTCGTAGGACCGAGGCTGCCAGTTCCTCCGGCTCGACCTCGACGAGGTCGTCACCGCTGGTCTCGTGGCCAGCGGAGCCACACGTCACCGCAGGTGGCCTATGATGTGCCGGACACTCGGGTGGGTGGGCGTGCGGAAGGTGTTGCTGGTGAACGATCGGGGGGAAGCCACGGCGGACGTCGACCACCTGCGCCCGCACGAGGTCGAGGTGCACATGCTGGCCGACAAGGACCAGGTGCCCGTCATCCGGGCGCTGGCCGCCGACCTGGCGATCCGCCAGGACCTCGATCTGGACACCGTCGACGATCTCCGGCTCGCCGTCGAGGAGGCGTGCGCCGCGGTGACCGCGTGCGCCGGCCGGGACGACGTTCTGGTGTGCCGCCTGATGGTCACGTCGACCGAGGTGGAGATCACCGCGTCGGTTCGGGTGCAACCGGGTCGGCAACCGGCTGTCGGGCCGTTCAGTCTGCGTATCCTGCGCACGCTGTCGGACACCGTCGACTTCTGGACCACGGGCAGCGGTGCGCAACGCTTTTTCCATGCGCGACTGACCAAATCCGTGCACTAGCTCCACTATGGACTGATGGCCGGGATCCGGCGCATGGTCAGCACGGCGATGTCGTCGGACGCGGCGTGCGTGCCGACCAGCGCGGCCATGACGCGAGCGCACACCACCTCCGGTGCCGCGGCGTCGACGGTGGTCCGCAGGAGGTCCAGCCCGGTGTCGATCGGGCTGCCCCGGCGTTCCACCAGCCCGTCGGTGAAGAAGCACACCGCGGCGCCCGGCGGCAGCGTCACGACCCAGTTCACGTAGTTGCCGGCACCGTCGGAGAAGCCGATCGGCGGTCCGATCGGCGGCTGGGTGAACACGGCGTCGGCGCCCGGTGCGGCGACCAGCGGCGGCACGTGACCGGCCAGCGCGATGGTCATCAGCTCGCGGCTCGCGTCGATGACCGCGTAGCAGACGGTCGCCATGGTGCCGTACTCGAAGTGGTTCGCCTTCCGGTCCAGCTTCCGCAGCACCTGCGCCGGATCGGCGACGTCCAGAGCGTACGCGCGCAGCGCGCTGCGCAACCTGCCCATGACGACGGCGGCGGGCAGCCCGCTGCCGACCACGTCGCCGATCACCACGCCCACCCGGTCCTCGGGCAGCGGGAACACGTCGTACCAGTCGCCACCGAAGCCGGTGTCGGCGCCGGGGACGTAGCGCGCGGCGAACTCCACACCCGGCACGACCGGCAGGACGGCCGGGAGCAGGCTCTGCTGCAGCGCGGTCACCGCGGTGCGCTCCGCGATGGTCATCTGGCTGCGCACGACCAGCGCGATCCGGTCGGCCACCATCTGCAGCAGTTGGACCTCGTCATCGGTGAACAGCCTCGGCCGCACCCGGCCGACGTGCAGGACACCCACCAGCCGGCCCTCGAACAGCAGCGGCACCCCGAGCAGCGTCCGCAGCCCACGCTCCCACAGCAGCGGATTGACCACGGTGGCGTCGTCGACGTGGTCGATCGTCACCGGTCGGAGTTCCGCGGCGACCCGGCCGGCGAAACCGCACCCGACCGGCACCCGGACACCCTGGTGGACCTCCTCGGCGATGCCGGCGGCGGCGACGGCGGTGAGCAGGTGACCGGTGTCGTCGACCAGCAGCACCGTGGCCGTGTCGACCCGCAGCGAGTCGCGCAACCTGCCCAGCAGTTCGTCCAGCAGCTTGCCGGAGTCCATCTGCGCCAGCGACGAGTCGGTGACCGACGCTATCCGGCGCAGCCGCTCCTCGGCGGCCCCTTGATCAGCCACGGTGGGCACCTCGGTTACCCATTCGTCCGGTTATGACCGCAACGACCCGAGTGCGTCGGCCGCGGAAGCGTCGATCGGGAACTGGCCGGCGACACCCATCAGTTCCAGGGGTCTCAACACGGCCCGCTGGTTGGCCGCCAGTCGCACGTCGACGCCCGCGTCCCGCAGCTCCTTGCGCAGTTGGAGGAGGATGTTCAGTCCGGCCGAGGCGAAGAACGTCAGGCCGGTCAGGTCGACGACGACCGCTGCCGCACCCGCCGTCGCGGTGCGGAGCGCGGTGGCCGCGTGGTCGGCGGTGGACATGTCCAGTTCGCCGACCAGACTCACGACGAGTGCGGTCCCGTGGTCCTCGCTGTGCACCTGCAACGGCGTGGCGTGCTCGGGACCGGGTAGCTGGTCCGTCACCACGAGCCCCCCTTCGTCGCTGTGCCCGGCGTGGCTCCCGTCACATCCATGCCCGCGCCCGTTTCCTGCGCATATCGAACTCCCCGCGTCCACAAGGTGATCGACCGGCGCTGTCTTGTCAACGCGCGGAACCGCTTCGGGCGGCCAGCTTACCGCGAGTCAGCGGACCTGGCCGGAATGCACCCGGCGTGGGTCGGCCCGGAGCGTTGCCCTCCGAAACTATCACGCTGTGTGACCGGGCCGGCCCCCGCTCACACCGTCCACAGTGGTCTGAACGCTGCCGGTATTTCGCTCGGGCGCATGCGCGTGCCGTGCTACGTTCCGGCCCGTGCGCACCCCGGTCGTGGACGGCAGGGCGGGTGCGCGCCGATTCGTCGTGGCAACGCTGATCGACGCCCTCGGCAGCGGCCTGTGGATGCCGTTCGTGTTGTTGTTCCTGGTCAACGCCCAGGGCATGCGGCTCACCGAGGCGGGCGCGTCGCTGAGCCTCGGCGCGCTGCTCGGTCTGGCCGCCGGGCCGCTGTCCGGCTCGCTGATGGACCGGGTCGGGCCGCTGCGCGTGCTGATCAGCAGCAACCTGATCCGCCTGGTCGCGTTCGCGTGCTACCCGCTGGTCACCCACACGTGGCACGTGGTGCTCGTGTCGGCGGTGATCAGCGTCGGTGACCGCCTGTTCTGGACCGTGAACGCGCCGATCGTCAACGCGCTGACCACCGAGCGGGACGCGGAACGGCTGATCGGCACCCAGACCATCGGCCGGTTCGCCGGGGCGGGCATCGGTGCCGGCGCGACCGCGTTGATCCCGAACCTGACCAGCCCCGGCACGTACCACCTGCTGGCCTACCTGAACGCGGCCAGCTTCGGCATCGCGGCCGTGCTGGTGCTCGGCCTGCACGTGCCGATCCGGCACGGCCGCCGGGCGGGCACCGGCGGCGCAGGCTGGTCCGCCGTGCTGCGGGACCGGCCCTACGTCGGGCTGTGCGCGACGAACGTGCTGTTCACGCTGGCCAGCGTCGGCAAGTACTCGATCCTGCCGATCCTGGTGCTGGACGTGCTGCGCGGACCGCACTGGGTGCCCGGTGTGGCGCTGGGCATCGGCACGCTGACCCTGGTCGCGGTGCAGCGCCCGGCGACCCGGATCGCCGGCCGGTATCCGCGCGGCGTGGGCCTGCTCGTCGCGTCGGCCGTGTTCGCGGTTGCGTTCGCCGCCCTGATCAGCACCACGCTGGTACCGCTGCGGGCGGCCATCGTGCTGATCATCGTCGTGAGTCCGACGTTCGCCGTGGCCGAGGCGCTGTTCGCCCCGCTGACCACGGCCGCGGCCGCTGCCGCCGCGCCCGCCGACGCCCAGGGCCGGGCCAGCGCGCTCTACCAGCTGTCCTGGGCCGTCGCCACGGTCGCCGGACCCGCGCTGCTGACCGGGCTGCTCGACGTGGGCAGCCCGGTGCTGTGGGCGACACTCGCCGTGACGTCGGCGGCGGCCGCACCCGCCGTGCTCGGGTTGCGCCGCCGGCTGCCGGCCGGCGTGCTCACCTGATCAGGAGTCGTCCCGGCCGGCCAGGAGTTGTTCGCCCAGTGGTGTGCGGGTGTAGAGGACGCTGCGGCCGTCGCGCCGGGCGGCGATGATCCCGGCGGCGGCCAGTGCCTTGAGGTGGCTGTTGACCGTCGGCGCGCTGAGGTCGAGGTGCCCGGCCAGTTGGGTCGTCGTCATGGGCAGGTCGAGCTGGCCGAGCAGGCTGGCCCGGGTCGCGCCGATGACGCCGGCCAGGGGTGACGGGCCGGACGCGATCGGGGACTCCCAGAGCCTGCCGAGGCCACGCGGGCTGTAGGTCAGCACCGGCTGCGGGTCGGCGGTGCGGACGATCACGTCCGGCCAGGCGAACGCGCAGGGCACCAGCACCAGGCCGCGCCGGCCGAGATCGGCGTGGCCCTCGTAGTACTTGGTGACGCGCAGCGTGCTGCCGTCGAAGGAGACCGACGGGTGCAGCGTGCCGAACAACTGCCCCACGCCGCCGCCCGCGAGATGATCCAGCCGGAAGGCCAGATCGGCCTGCAGCAGGGCGCGAATCCGTTGCCAGTACGGCGCGAGCGCGATCTTCCAGTACCGCTCCAGTTGCGGCACGATCCGCCGCAGTGCCGCGTCGGGACGGTTGGCCAGTTCGGTCAGCAACTCCACCCGTTGGGTGCGGCCCTGGCCCTGCTGCGCGATCGGATGCTGCGCCAGGTGGGCCAGTTCGGCCGCGACGACGTCAGGGTCCATGTCGGCGATCTGGCGCAACCCGGCGTCGATGCCGGGGCTGCGGCGGGCCGGGATCGGTTGCAGGAAGTCGGGAAGGTAGCCACGCGGCCGGACGAGCGCGGTCAGCAGGTGCAGGTCGACGTCGGTGACGCGGGGCGCGACCGCGCGCAGCCACCGGCCGTGCACGCCACCCTCGGCGGCCGTGGCCAGCGCGCGCAGGCTGGTCACCGTCTCCCAGGTGGGCGAGAAGGCGAACCGGATCCGGCTGAGATCCGCCGAGTCCAGATGCAGGTGGATCACCCACCCAGATTAGGCCAGAACCTAATCGTCGCGGTTGCCGGCCCACGCCGCCATGCTGGCTGCAATGGACGACGGAACACCTGGAGGAAGCCATGGGAACGATCATCGCGGCCGAATACGTCACGCTGGACGGTGTCATCGAGGCGCCCGCGTGGACCGGCCCGTACTTCAACGACGACCTCGCCAAGTTGCAGTCGGACCTGCTGTTCGCCAGCGACGCGCTGCTACTGGGCCGGGTCACCTACGAGGGGTTCGCCGCCGCCTGGCCGCGGATGGAGGAGTCCGAGGGCGAGTTCGCCGTACGGATGAACCAGCTACCCAAGCACGTCGCGTCCCGCACGCTGTCCACAATGGAGTGGAACGCCACACCCCTGGGCCCGGACGTCGTCGAAGCGGTCACCACGCTCAAGCAGGCCGACCGGACGCTGCTGATCTTCGGCAGCAGCGGGCTCGTGAACACCCTGCTGCGCCACGACCTCATCGACCGGTACCGGCTGATGATCTTCCCGGTCGTGGTCGGCCACGGGAAGCGACTGTTCGACGGCGGGCCGGACACCAAGACCCTCCGACCGGTCGCCACCACCGTGACGACCACGGGCGTGCTGGTGGCCGACTACGAACCGGCCTGAGCGAGCCGGCGGCGGCCCACGACGGGCCGCCGCCGGAGCCGCTCAGTGGACCTTCGGTGGTGCCAGGTCCGGCACGGTAGCGGCCGGGTGGTCGGTCAACGCCCGCAGGGCGATCGACACGGCCTCGTCCAACTGCGGATCGCGGCCGCCGACCCAGTCCTGCGGTGTCATGACCACCTCGACGTCCGGATCGACACCGTAGTTCTCCACGCCCCATCCCTGGCCCTCGAGCCACGTCGCGTACCGCGGCTGGGTGACCATCGTGCCCTCGACCAGCCGGTAACGCATGTCGATGCCGACGGTGCCGCCCCAGGTCCTGGTGCCGACCACCGGACCGATGCCGCGCGCCTTGATCACCGCGTTGACGATGTCGCCGTCCGACCCCGCGGCCTCGTTGGCCACCGCGACGATCGGTCCGCGCGGCGAGTCCTGCGGATAGGTCTTCACCCGGTACCCGTCCCTGGCCACGCTCCAGCCGACCACCGTGCGCGCCAGCCGTTCGACCACCAGTTGGGACAGGTGACCGCCACGGTTCGCCCGGAGGTCCACGATCAGGCCGTCCCGACGTACTTCCAGCCGCAGGTCGCGGTGCAGTTGGGCCCAGCCGCTGGCGATCATGTCCGGCACGTGCAGGTAGCCGAGCTTGCCGTCGCTGGTGGCGTGCACGTGTGCCCGCCGGTCGGCCACCCAGTCCTGGTAGCGCAGCGAGCTTTCGTCGTCCAGCGGTGTCACCACCACCCGGCGCGGCGCACCGCCGTCGGCCGGGGCCACGGTCAGCTCGACCGGAGTGCCCGCCGTGCCGGCCAGCAGCGGAGCCGGCCCGGTGTCGGTGCCGACCGGGCGCGCGTCGACGGCGAGGATCGCGTCACCCTCCCGGATCCGCACGCCCGGCGCGCGCAGCGGCGACCGGGCGCCAGGATCCGACGTGTCACCGGGCAGCACCCTGGTGACCCGCCACAGGCCGGCCGCGTCCCTGGCCAGATCGGCGCCCAGCTTGCCCACCGGCCGCTGGATGCCGCGATCGGCGCCCCTGGGCATGACGTAGGCGTGCGACGTGCCCAGCTCGGCCTGGACCTCCCAGAGCAGGTCGACGAAGTCGTCCTGACCGGCGACCCGCTCGACCAGCGGCCGGTAGCGCCGCAACTGCCCGGCCCAGTCGGTGCCGTCCATGTCCGCGCGCCAGTAGTGGTCGCGCATCAACCGGCCGGCCTCGTCGTACGCCTGACGCCACTCGGCTGCCGGGTCGACGGTGATCCTGATCCGGCCCAGATCGACGTCGACCTGGTCGTCGCCACCCTCGTCGTGGCCGCTGGAGCGGCGCGCGGCGGAGGCGACGCGCAGGGCGTCACGGTCGCGGATCAGCACCCGCTTGCCGTCACCCGAGACCACGGCGGAGTCCACACCGGACTCGACCCGGTCCAGCCGCAACCGCTTCAGGTCGTAGCGCTCCAGGGCGGGTTGCGGCGGCTTCTTGTTCGGCCAGGTGCCCTCCCCGCCGAGCACCCCGGCCACCGGATGCGCCAGCCACAGCAGCGCGTCCTGCGCCGCTTGCAGACCCGAGTACTCGCCAGCGTCGACGGGGAAGGGCACCAGCCGGTCGCCGATCCCGTCCAGGTCCACGACATGCGCCGTGGCCTCCGTCCCGTCGGACTTGTCCTCGTCCGACCCGGAGGCGACCGGCCGGCCGTCGCGCTGGGCGTCGAACGGCGACGGCGTGTCCTCGGCCAGCGGCACCAGGTAGGGCAGGCAGCCGCTGGGAAAGGAGATGTCGAACACGTACACGTCGTAGATCGGGTCGAACGTCCGGACCGACAGGAACGCCAGGTACTTGCCGTCCTGGGTGAACACCGGCTCGAAGTCGTTGAACCGCAGGTCGGTGACGTCGGTGACGGCCAGGTCGGTGAGCGACGCGAGCTTGATCTGCCGCAGCGTGTCCGGGCCGGGATGGGACCAGGCCAGCCAGCGCGAGTCCGGCGAGAAGGCCGGGTCGGTCGGCTCGCCCTGCACCGCCCTGACGACCTCGCGGATCTGCGCCGACTCGGTGTCGATCAGCGACAGCCTGCCGTCGTGGCTGATCACGGCGATGTGCCTGCCGTCCGGTGCGGCGGCCAGTTCCAGCACCCTGCCCAGCGCTCCCCCGCCGATCCGGCGCGGCGGACCACCGGGGTCGCTGCCGTCTGCCGGGGCCACCTGCACGGCGTCCTCGCCGTCGGCGTCGGTCACCCAGGCGACGTTGCCCGACTCGCCGAGCACGACCGGCAGCCTGGCGCGCACGCCGGGTTCGGCGGCCAGCGCCCTGGCCGGTCCCTCGCTGTGGGTCAGCCAGTGCACGGTGCCCCGGACCTCGACGACACTGCCGCGACCGGTGTGGTCGGGCACGGCGGCGCCGAGGTGTTTCGCGGTGTCGATCGGGTAGGGCTGGCGGCCGGTGCCCGGGCCGCCGAGCCGGACGTCCAGCACAGTGGGCTCGGTGTCGAGATCCGCCACCAGCCACAGCTGCCCGGCCGACTCGTACACGATCCGGGTGCCGTCGGTGCTGGCGTGCCGGACGTAGAACTCGGTCGCCGTGTGCCGGCGCAGGTCGCCGCCGTCGGGCAGGCACGAGTAGAGGCTGCCGACACCCTCGTGGTCGGACAGGAACGCGATGCGCTCGCCCACCCACATCGGACATTCCAGGTAGCCGTTCAGTTCGGCGAGGAACCTGCTGAACTCGCCGTCGCCGGTCCGGTCCAGCCAGAGCTTGCCGGCCCGGCCACCCCGGTAACGCTTCCACTGGGCGGGCTCGCGGCCCACCACGCTGCTCAGCACCGCCGCACCGTCGGGACCGAACGCGAGATGGTTGACCGGCCCGTACGGCAGCGCCTCGGCAGGCCCGCCCGCGGCCGGCACCGCGTGCGCCCAGGTCTGGTTGGCCGCCGACCGCCCGGCCGACGTCTTGGCCAGCACGGCACCGTCCGGCGTCCAGCCGAGCACGTCGGTGGTCGCCTCACCCCAGTAGGTCAGCCGGGCGCTCGGCCCGCCGTCGGTCGGCGCCACGAGCACCTCGGGTTGGCCGTCCCGCTCGCTGGCCCAGGCGACCAGGGTGCCGTCGGGGGAGAACCGGGGATGCCGGGCGGGTGCCCGATCGGCGGACAGCCGCCACGCTCGACCACCCGTGAGGGGTGCCAACCAGACGTCGTCCTCCGCCACAAAGGTGACCAGATCATCGCGCAGATGCGGGAACCGCAGGTAACTGTCCGTCACGTTAGCCACGCTAACGGCCCGAGGCCGGTCTTGGGAACCTGCCTTGGTCGCTACCCGCTGGCCGCGGGTGTGCGTTCGGCCTCGATGGTGTGGCCCAGCAGGGTCAGCAGCACGGCCTTGCACTGGTCCCGCCGGCGCGCATCCTCGGCGTCGTCGAAGGGGGTTGACCGCGACGACGAACGGGATCGACCGGCTCTCGCGGAAGTCGATCGCCGGGAAGCACTCCGAGGGCCGCCGGGTGGCGATGAGCACCACGCGCCCACTCGCCGACATTCATCTGTCAGGTATCGCGGAAATGGTGGTTCGCGACCCGGTGACAGTCGGCCGCGCGGGCCCCCGAGCCCCGCGCGACCTGGCGGCCGGCGTCAGCCAGCGTCTGGCAGCGGCGCGACGCCACGGGCGCCACGCACGTCGGGTGACATCACCGCCTGCCCTGTCCGATGCGGCGGCCGTCGGGGGACGCCGCATCGGACAGGGCCACTTCCGCCCCCCGGCGGACGATGGCATGGAGATGGTGCGGCGCGGTGTCCAATCCGGACAGTGCGTCCACCGTGGCACGGATGGCCGAATCTATCTGGGTCACGGGCGTCGTGGGTGACCGCTGCTGGAGTTCGGCGCTGATCGCGCTGAGGTCGTGTTCGGACAGCCGCGACCGAGCGACCGGTCTACTGGCGACTCGCCTGTGTTTGGCCATGTCAGCGTCCAACCACCGTTGATCGGGCCGGCGGCAGCTCTTCGCGCACGGGATGTCCCCCCAGCAGGAGAATCTGCCGTGGACGACGCCCACCGGAGTCCTGGGCATGCGCAGCGTCCGTTGGTCATGCCGCAATGGTCCGGACGGCGCAGAGTAGCGATGAGGATTATGCGTCATCCGGTCGAGTGGAGCACGCCTCCCCGTGGGCCCTATGCCCGGTTCGTCACCACGCGCGTGCTCTGACGTGCGCGAACGGGGCCAGAGTTCACTCGATCGGGTTACCCTGGCGCGCCGTGCCCGGCTGATGGGTCAGCCTGTCGGACGTGGCTCGGCCGCCCGCACGGCTACGCTGACCAGGTGATCCGACCCCCGTCGGCGCTTGCCCTGCCACCTGTGCCGGGATGAGCGCTGTGGAGCCCGGCCAGGGACCGCCCACCAGCGCGCCTACGGAATCGTGGCCATCGCCGCGTCAGCGGGCGGCATCACCGCCCTCAGTCAGGTCCTCGGGCAGCTGCCCACCGGGTTCCCGGTTCCGGTCGTGGTGGTGCAGCACCTCGACCCACGCCACGAAACGGTGATCGCGCACGTACTCGGCCGCCGGACGCAGTTACCGGTCGTACTCGCGGCCGCGGATCAGCGCGCCGAGGCCGGCCTGATCTACGTGGCGCCGCCGAACTACCACCTCCTCGTCGGCGCCGGGGGAATGCTGAGCCTGTCCAGCAGTGAACTGGTCCATTTCGTCCGGCCGTCGGCCGATCTGCTGTTCGAATCGGTCGCCGGTGCGTACGGGTCGCGCGCGCTGGCGTGCGTGTTGACCGGTTCCGGCCGCGACGGCGCGATGGGGGTCGGCGCGATCAAGTCCCGTGGCGGCACGGTGATCGTCGAGGACCCGACGTCGGCCCAGTTCAAGGGCATGCCGGAGGCCGCGGTCGCGGCGAGCGAGATCGACTTCGTGCTGCCGCTGGACGAGATCGGCGGCGTGATCACCGGGCTGGTCGAGGGACGGGCCACATGACCGCCGCCACGAACGGCGCCGAGGGCCCCAACCCCGGTCTGGAGGAGCTGCTCCAGTTCATCCGCGACTCGCGTGGCTTCGACTTCACCGGCTACAAGCGGACGTCGATCTCCCGGCGGATCCGCAAGCGGATGCAGGACGTCGGGATCGCCGACTTCGTCGACTACCGCGATCTGCTGGAGAGCAGTGCCGAGGAGTTCCGGTACCTGTTCAACACGATCCTGATCAACGTGACCGCGTTCTTCCGGGACACCGACACGTGGAACTACCTGCAGCGCGACGTCGTGTCCGACCTGCTCACCGGCATCGACCCCGGCCAGGAGATCCGGGTGTGGAGCGCGGGCTGCTCCACCGGTGAGGAGGCGTACTCGCTGGCCATCGTGCTGGCCGAGGCGCTCGGCATCGACGAATGCACCCGGCGGGTGAAGATCTACGGAACCGACGTGGACGAGGAGGCGCTGCGCGAGGCGAGGTCGGGCGTGTACCCGCCGAAATCGCTCGAGCCGCTGTCCGACGAGCTCCGGACGAAGTACTTCGAGCCGACCGGCCGGCGGTACACGTTCCGCTCCGACCTGCGCCGCCGGGTGATCTTCGGCCGTCACGACATCACCCGGGACGCGCCGATCTCCCGGCTGGACCTGCTGGTCTGCCGCAACACCCTGATGTACTTCAACGTCGAGGCCCAGTCGCAGATCGTCGACCGCTTCCATTTCGCGATCCGGGAGAACGGCTACCTGTTCCTCGGCCAGGCCGAGATGCTGCTGGCCGACGGCAATCGGTTCGAGATCGTCAGCATGCGGCAGCGGATGTTCCGGCGCCGGCCCGGCGAGGTCGGTCCCGTGCACCAGCCGGTACCGATCAGGATGGAGGCCGGTGTGGGCGTCGAGGTCCGGGAGGCGGGCCGGAAACGCCAGTTCCGCGATCTGGCGTTGGAGGGCGCCCCCTACGCGATGCTGGGCATCGACGTCGACGGCGGAGTGGCGATCGTGAACGCCCAGATGCGGTCGCAGTTCGGGCTGACCTCGCACGACGTCGGCCGGCCGCTGCGCGACCTGGAGATCTCCTACCGCCCCACCGAGCTACGTTCGTTGATCGAGCAGGCGCAGGTCGAGCACCGGACGATCCGGGTCAACAGCGTCGAGCGGCGGCCGGGCGCGGACGACATCCAGTTCCTCGACATTCTCGTCCAGCCGCTCTGGGCGGACGACGGCCTGGCCATGGGTGTGTCCGTGGTGTTCATCGACACCACCCACGCCACGCGCCTGGCGCACGAGGTGAAGCGGAACCGGGAGGAGCTGGAGACCGCCTACGAGGAACTCCAGTCCACCAACGAAGAGCTCGAAACGACCAACGAGGAACTCCAGTCCAGCATCGAGGAGCTGGAGACCACCAACGAGGAACTCCAGTCCACCAACGAAGAACTGGAGACCACCAACGAGGAACTCCAGTCCGGCAACGAAGAGCTCGAGACGATGAACGAGGAGATGCGCATCCGGACCAACGAGCTCGACGAGGTCCGCAACTACCTCCAGGGTGTGCTCTCCAGCGTCGGGGCCGGCGTCGTCGTGCTGGATTCGAGCCTGCGGGTGCGGAGCTGGAACCGGGGCGCGGAGGAGCTCTGGGGGCTGCGCGCCGACGAGGTCCAGCAGCAGGGTTACTTCACGCTCGACTTCGGGCTACCGTCGCCCGCCGTCCGGGAGATCGTGCAGGAATGCCTCGATTCCGGCCACCGTGCCGGGCCGGTGGTGATCGAGGCGGTCAACCGGATCGGGCGCACGATCACGTGCTCGTTGGTCTGCTCACCGCTGGACGGCCGGGCCGAGGGTGTCGTGATGCTGATGGAGGAACAGCGTCCGGACTGACCGGCGGCGCTAGTCGGTCGACGCCGGCCGGCCGCTGCGCACGGCGGCCAGCAGTTCGGGTGCGGCCAGAGCCCGACGGATCACGTCGTCGGCCACCTCGGCCAGCCGCCGGTTGTGTCCACGGGAGTAGTCCCGCAACAACGCGAACGCCGCACCGGGCGTGATGCCCAGCCAGGCGGCCAGCATGCCCTTCGCCTGCTCGATCACCACCCTGCTGTCCAATGCGTGCTGCAGTTGCGCCGCCGCGCGGTTGCTCGCCAGCAGCATGCGACGCTGGCTCAGGCCGACCGTCGCCGCCTCGGCCAGCATCTGGGCCAGGCTGAGGTCCGGTTCGGCCAGTGGCCGGTGGCCGGCGTCGAGAATGCCCACCGCGCCGATGACATCGCAGCGCCGCCGCATGGGCAGCGTGGTCGCGGTCCGGAATCCGACTCCCCTGGCGACCGACGCGAACCGGGGCCACCGGGTGGCGGCGGTGCCGATGTCCAGGTTGAGCTGCCGCTGGCCGCCCCGGTAGCACGACACGCAGGGACCGTCGTCGGCGTCGAGCTCCGAGGACAGCACCTGTCTGGCCCGTGGGGTGGACGCCGCGGCCACCTGGGGAGCGCCTGCCGGGTCCAGAATGATCAGACCGATCTCGGCGTGGTCCAGTAGTTCGGTCAGATGGGCGACGAGAACGAGACCGTACGCCGAATCGTCGAAATCGACGATCACCGAGGTGTCCGCCAATTCGACCAGCGTTGCCGCCAGCCAGGTCTCGCGGTCATCCACGTTCCTGGCCTTTCGTTGTCACAGCTGACAGCGCAACGATAGACCGGCACCATCGGCGTGGCGAGCCCGCCCGTTGACGCGGAGCCACATATCCATTGGTCGGCCGCAATTCGCGTACGATGCTCGCGTGTCGTCGTCCGACAACGCCGATACATATATCGGCCACGTCTGGAACTGGGTCCGGCTGGAGCGACAGCGCGCCGAGCGTGCTGGCGTCCTGGCCCAGCGACACGAGGACATGATGACCGGCGCCACGGCGTCGATGCTGGCCTACCACACGCGGTTCGCCGAGCTCTACCGCAGGCTCGAACAGCGTCATCTGGCATCCGGACAGATGCAGGCGGTGCACGCCGGGCGGTTGCGGCGCTGGGCGGAAGCGAGTGCCGGCCAGGGCGCGATCCGACCGGTGTTCATGGCGTCCGTCGCCGCGATTCTCGATGTGGACAGCGCCATGTTCGCCTTGTTCGGCCGGTGGCAGGTGCCGGCGATGGTGGCCGCGTCGAGCGATACGGCGCGGGCGGCGCACGACCTGGAGTTCACCCTCGGCGAGGGGCCCATGATCGACGCCGCCGGGGAGAACGGCGTGATCACCGCGGCGGGACCGGCGCTGCTGGCTCGCTGGCCGCAGTACGGTGCGGCGGTCGCCGAGTTGGGTGTGCGGGCCGTCGTGGCGATGCCGATACGGTTTCCCACCGTCCGGCTGGGCGCGCTGTGCGGGTTCGACAGCCGCCCGAAGCTGCCCGAGGGCGTCACCGCGTCGGCCGACCGGGTCGCCGACGCCCTGGCCCACGCCGTGCTGGACACCGCACAGACCACGGAAACCACCGACGACGGCCCGATTCTGCCGTTGTTCGACGAGGCCGACTACCGCGATGTGGTCCATCAGGCGGTCGGCATGGTGTCCGCGCAGTGTGAGTGCGGCCTCCGCGACGCGACGGCCATGTTGCGCGCGCGGTCGTTCGCCGACGGGCTTCCGGTGGACGAGATCGCCGAGCGGATCGTGGCCGGGACGCTGCGGTTGTCCTGACCGCGCGTCACGTCAGGAAGTCGACGAGTTGCTGGTTCAGCTGGCCGGGGTTCGTGGCCGGAATGGTGTGGTGGGCCGCGCCGGTCAGCACGGCGGTGGTCAGGTGGGGCACCAGCCGTTGCGCGGTGGCGCGGACCGCGGCGATGTCGTGCGCCTTGCTCCGCTCGGCCAGCAGCAGCAACGTGGGCACCGCCATCGCCTGCACGAGGCGAGGTTTCGGCGGATGCGGCAGGACGATCTTCGCGCCTCGGTACTCACCGCCGCCGAGGCAGTTCAACGCCAGCGACGATTCGTCGACCGGCGCACGATCGGTCTCCCACTCGATGACCGCCCGCGCTCGCCGGGCGGTGGGCCGGGCGAACAGTGGCACCGCGCGCAGCCGGTAGGCAAGGCGCAGTCCCGCGAAGCTGCTCGTGGGATCGAGCAGGGCCAGTCGGGTGACCCTGACGGGGGCGTGCAGGGCGTAGTTGAGGGCCAGCCAGCCGCCGTAGGAGTGTCCGCACAACGCGGTGGTGTCCAGGCCGAGTCCGTCGAGCAGTCCGTCGAGCCATGCCATGAGGTCCTCGACCCGTCGCACCGGCCTGTCGGACGGGACGCTCCGGCCGGCGTCGCCGATCTGGTCGGGCGCGTAGATCCGGTGGGTCCTGCCGAGCGCGGCCGCGGCCGCGAACCACACCGTCGACGTGCAGCCGCCACCGTGCAGGAGGACCAGCGGTGGTCCGTCGGCGGGGCCGCAGACCTGGACGTGCGTCGTGCCGTACTCCCCCGCGACGTCCACCGGCGTCACCGGGAGCGGCCAGCGGGCCAGTTCGGCGTCGTAGGCGGCGGTGAACTCGTCGGCCAGGTCCTGGGTCCGGAATCGCATCACCTGATCCATTGTGGACTCAGTGGGTTGCGCCCGTCGAGCTGGCCGGTGCACCGGTAGGGCCGGAACCGGATGAAGACCGACCGGTGGTGGAAGGGTCGCTGCCGCTGGGCGCCGACCGCGTCCGCGTGCGCGCCCGGCTGGTAGGCGTAGGCGGCGAGCGCGGCGCTGTCCTGCCACAACGAGCAGGTGGCGACCAGCGGCGGCTTGGCCATGCCCGTGCCCCACATGAAGCCCGGCGCGGTCAGGGCGCGGGCTTCGGCCCGGGCGCTGGCCCGCAGGAACCGCAGCGCCTGCGACATCCGCAACCGGCCCAGTGTCAGCGTCACGGCCGGTCCGTCGGTGCGGCCCTGCCCGGCGTCCTCGGGCACCCCCGGCCAGGCGCCGCTGACCCGCACCGGGTCCAGGCGGGCGTGCCAACCGTCGCGAAACCGGGCGGCGGCCGGATCGTCGGCCAGGAAGGCGTCGATCGCGTCGTCACCGTCCCAGAACGCGAGGAACCCGACCCGGCGCGGGCTGGGCCTGCTGAGCACGGCTCCGCTGAGCGGGGCGCAGATCATGGTGGTGCCGAACCGCAGGCCGGCGCGGGCCGGTGTGCTGCGCAGAGCCGCCAGTGCGGCCCCGACGTCCATATCGGCGATGTGCACCGAAGCGATCACGTCGACCTCCTGGATACGCTAACCTAGTCGTCGTTAGGTATCGTACCCTGCCAACCTAGGACGTGTTAGGTTTGGTCGAGAAGCGCACCAGGCTCACCGCGGCGCAGCGGCGCGCCGTGATCGAGCGGGCCGCCACCGAGGTCTTCGCCGAACGCGGCTACCACGGCGCCGGCATGGACGAGATCGCCGCGCGGAGCGGGATCTCCGTGCCCGTGCTCTACGACCACTTCCCGTCCAAGCAGCACCTGCACCGGCACCTGCTGGAGGCGCATTTCGCCGATCTGCGAGCCATCTGGCGGGACCGGCTGGTGGCCGACCAACCGGTCGCCGACGCGTTCGACGCCTGGTTCGGCTACGTGGAGACCCATCCCTACGCCTGGCGCATCCTGTTCCGGGAGACCACGGGCGACCCGGCGCTGGCGGAGCTGCACCAGGAAGTCGCCCAGGCCAGCCGGGCCGCGCTGCTGCCGCTGTTCGCGCGCCAACTGCCCCCGGAACTGGCCGGCGACGAGCACGCGGTCGAGATGGCCTGGGAAGTGGTCCGGGCCGCGCTACAAGGGCTGGCCCTGTGGTGGTCCGGGCAGCCGGACGTGCCGCGCGAACGGGTCGTGGCGATGGCGATGAACCTGCTCTGGATCGGGTTCGAGCGGCTCCAGGGCGGCGAGCTGTGGCGATGATTGTCCGAATCCTGCGCGTCCGTTACGGATTACTAGAATCCGGTTCGGTTCAGACTGCGCTGATCTGGCGCTGGACCGGTCGGCTGTCATAGCGTTCCGCTGTGGCGCGATCCAGGATCATCCGCAACACCGCCGTTGCCGCCGTCACTGTCGCGGTCGTCGGTACCACCGCCACGGTCGCCTCGGCGAACGTGGCCACACCGTCCGCCGGATGGGTCTCCGACTCGTCCCGGATCACCTCGGTCTCCGTGTCCAGCACGACGCCGGTCGGCAC
Organism: Pseudonocardiaceae bacterium; assembly: GCA_036273855.1. Lineage (GTDB taxonomy): Bacteria > Actinomycetota > Actinomycetes > Mycobacteriales > Pseudonocardiaceae > DATEPR01. The sequence goes on along the minus strand of DASUGU010000141.1, from coordinate 50,314 downwards.
TTTCCATGGTGCCGCCTATGTTCGGGTGATCGGCACACTGTCGGGCGTCGTCGACCCGCACGAAAACATCGTCGGACTCGGCGCACTGCCCAAGGACGCACACGGCGACTACGACTACTCGGCCCAGTTCGAGTTGATCACGGCGCCACCCGGCCAGCCGCGCAGCGACGGCGTGCTCGTCGAGGCGGAGAACCGGGGCAACCCGTTCCTGCTCGACTCGGTGCAGAACTTCCCCGGCCTGCTGTCCGGAGCCCCGAACGTCATTCAGTATCCGGCCGGTCTGGGCAACGGGTTCCTGCAGGACAACGGCCTGGCGTGGGCACGGGTGCAGTGGCAGGGGCCCAACGGCACGTCGGCGCCGGTGAACCCGACCGTGCCGGCCGACGCTCAGGGCGTCGGCGAAGTGATCATGCGCGACTTCGGCCTGCTGCTGCGCGGCGACGACGGTGCCGTGGGCGCGGCGGCCGGGCTGCCGGCGTTCCGGAAGCTGCTGATCGGCTCGGACAGCCAGAGCGCCTGGTTCACCGACGCGTTCATCGCGGAGGGCTTCAACGTGCCGCCGCGCGGCCACGGCTCGCCGTTCACCGCGCCCCGGCGGGTGTTCGACGGCGCCTACACCCAGGACGGCGTCGGCAACTGGTTGGGCATCAACCAGATCAACGCGCAACGCGGTTTCTCCCCGCAGACCTCCTACGTGGAGCAGAACGGCGTGCCGCTGCGCCCGAACCAGCTGCTGCACCGGCCGCTGACCGACCCGTTCCTGGTCGACGTCACCGCCTACACCGACTTCTACCGGGTGCGGGCCAGCCTGTTCAACACAGCTCCCCTGCCGCGCACCGCCCGCGAGTACGACATCCCGGCCGCGCACGTGCCCTCGATCGCCGTGCCGGCCGGCATCACGGTCAACCAACTCGGCTGCGACATCGGCGGCACCCCGGTCGCCGCGCTGAATCCGTTGGACAGCAGGCCGTTCGCCCGTGACGCCATCATGGGTCTGGCCCGCCGGGTCGGCGTCCTCGGGTTGCGCGGGTTCGCGCCGGCACTGCCGCCGTCCACCCGGTTCCGCCTCACCGCCGGACCGGCCGCACCGGACCTGGACAACAACGACCCGACCCTGCCGCTGTTCAACTTCCTGCCCGACGTGCAACTGCTGGTTCCGGTGGTGGACCAGGACAACCAGCCGCAGGGCGGGATCACGTTCCCGGACGTCGCGCTGTCGCTGGGTACGCCCGGCCCGGTCTCGGTGCCGCCGGTGGCGACCCGGTCCATCGCGGACACGTGCGGCAACTTCGGTGGCTGGACCCCGTTCACCGCGGCCCAGCTGACCGCCCGCTACGGCAGCGTCGACCACTACCTCGACCGGTACAGCGGCATCCTGAACCACCTGATCGCCGACGGCTACGTCCTGCCGGCCGACCGGGCCGGCATCCTCAGCTACGTCCAGGGCCTGTACGAGGCCGCGCCGACCAGCATGTGAGAGGGCCAATGCGCATCACCGCCGAGCACACCGAGAAGGGCGTCACCGAACGGGATTTCGAGCTGGAGGTGGCGGGCGACCGGGTGCCGGGTGTGCTGTGGGCGCCCGCCGACGCGAGCGGCCCTCGGCCGCTGGTGCTGATGGGCCACGGCGGCACGCAACACAAGCGCGTCGACACGCACGTCGCGCGGGCCAGGCACTACGTGCGCGCTCTCGGGTTCGCCGTCGCCGCGATCGACGCCCCGCAGCACGGCGACCGCGTCACCCCGGAGCAGGCAGCCGAGTTCGCCAGGAACATCCGGGAGCGGCTGGAACAGCGGCGCCAGCTGGGCGGCGAGGTGGCCCGGCAGATGGCCGACCGGGCCCGCAAGGCCGTACCGGAATGGCAGGCCACCCTGGATGCCTTGCAGGAACTGGACATCATCGGCAAGGACGGTCCGGTCGGCTACTGGGGCGTGTCCATGGGCACCGCCATCGGAGTGCCGTTCGTCGCGGCCGAACCGAGGATCACCGCCGCCGTACTCGGCCTCGCCGGTCTGCACCCGGAGAGCACCGCGATGGCCGAGGCCGCCCACCGGATCACCATTCCGGTGGAGTTCGTGTTCCAGTGGGACGACGAACTCAGCTCCTGCGAGGCAGGCGTCGCCCTGTTCGACGCGTTCGGCTCCGCGGAGAAGTCGATGCACGTGAACCCCGGCGGCCACCTCGGCATTCCACCGTTCGAACGGGACAGCTGGGAACGGTTCTTCACCCGCCACCTGGTCGGAGCGGCCCGGACGATCGGTGCGTCGTCGGGGTCGTGACACCCATGGTCACGTCGGGTCGCGGTGCGCTCAGCCGTTGCGCCAAGCCGGTGCTGGTTGTTCGGCCAGCGTTCGCGTCGGGAAATCCCTTTCGCGTCGAGTGATCGAGCGAGCCGGATACCCCGATGTGCGGACCGAATCTTCGCGAGCGTGCTGAATCAAGAGGTAGCACATCACCCGGCAACAAGGCGCCTCAGGATTGTCCACCGCTACTCGGCAAAATCGGGCAAGTGGATCTTCCCGGCAGCCCGGCGGCGGCATCGCCTCGGATACAGTGGGTCGGTGGCCAGCACACATTCGTCGGGTCGAATTCCCATGATCGCCGTGGCCAGCGGAAAGGGCGGTGTCGGAAAGACGAGTGTCGCGATCGCGCTGACCCGGCGGTTGGCTCGTGCTGGGCGGCGGATCGGGCTGGTGGACGCCGATCTCTACGGGCCGGACGTGCCTCGGATGCTGGGCATCCGGCGGGACGTGCCGGCGAAGTCGCTGACCCTGGCCAGTTGGTCGCGACGCGGCGGCGACGACGCGAGTCTCGAAGCGTTGGACGTGGACGGGTTCAAGGTGGCGTCGGCCGGATTCCTGATGTCCGGCAGCCAGGGTCTGGCCATCGGGTCGGCGTTCGGCGACATGCTGCTGGGCCGACTGGTGAACGACACCGACTGGGGTGACGTCGACGCGCTCGTCATCGACATGCCGCCGGGCACCGGTGAGGTGCAGCAGTCGCTGCTCGGCATGGCCGCCCGGCTCACCGCGATTCTCGTGGTCACCCCGGCCGAGGTGTCCCACCTGGACAGCAGTCGCGCCCTCGCCGTGCTGCGTGCCGCCCGCGTGCCCGTCCTGGGCGGCGTGGAGAACATGGCCTACCTGGCATGTCCGCACTGCGGTCAACGCACCGACCTGCACGTCCGCGCGCCGGAGGACCGGACCATCTGGGCCGCCGGTGTGGACCGGCTCGCCACGCTGCCCTTCCGCCCCGGCGGGACGATCGAGGACGCCGATCTCGGCCCGGCGGTCGCCGCCGCGCTCGACTACCTCAACGCAGTAGGTTAGCCTAACCTACTGCGAAGGACTGTTGATCGGGATGCTCTCCGGTGAGGCACCGGCCCGGGCCGCGAGTGCGGGTAGGCCGCCACCGACCGAAGTCCGCCGAACACAATTCGTCAATTTCCGTTGATATCGAAATACAGTGGAATTGACTCAAGTCCTTAGTCGGACATTTCGCGAAACGAATATCTGTCGGTACGCTCTCGCCTAGCCTACGAATGGCGGCGATCGTATGGCCACACCACGGCATTCACTCCTGGGCCTGGGTACGCCAGGAGGTGATCACTGCGCGGACGGCGCCGACCTGGCAGCCGGTGTGCACCTGTTATGGACGTTCGACCCCGCGCTCGGCTTTCCGATCGGCGGCTATGACATCGCCCGGCGCGAGCATCGCCCGCCGGAATGGCTGTGCCTTCCGTTCGACCAGGCGGGATTACCGGCGCACGGCGAGACGACGTGGGAGTGGGGTCCTTTCACGATCACCGTGACGCCCGGACCGGTCGCGCTGAACGACTCCGCCTGCGGCCGGACGCCGGGGTTGGCGCTGGCCGGCACCCGCACGCTCACGGTCGACTGTTCGCTGCCGGGTGTCGCGGTGCGGGCGACCGGAGTGGGGGCGCCGCCGACGGTCGAGGCGGCGGCCGGCCCGGACACCGTGCTGGCCCGGCGGTCGGCCGACGACGGGTGGTCCGTCGAACTGTGGGCGCCCGACATCACCGAGATCCGGATCATCGGCGATGACCTCGTGGTGTGCACGCTGTGCCTGGGCGTCGCCGTCCCCGAGGGCGGTTGGCGGCCGTTGACCGAACACCCGATCCTGTTACCGGTGGTGCCGCCGGGCACCAACAACCTCCCGGGCCTGATCCAGGGCCGGGCCGCCACGCTGGCACTGGCCCGGTCCCGCCTGCCCGCCACTCTGCCGGAAGCGACCGCCGACCGGCTCGCGGCCGGCTTTGCCGACGCACCACGGGAACTGGTCGAGCTCATGCTGCGCGGCGACGCCGTGCCCACGTCGGCCACCACCGCCGCGGGGGCCCGGTCGGCGCCGCGACTCGGGCTCGACGCGGGCGCCGTGCTCGCGCTGGCCGCGCTGGACCCCGACCTGTCCCGCATGCTCGGCCTGACCTGGTACGACCCGATGCGGATCGGCCGCGGGGACTACCGCGTCACCGCCCACTACGGCTCGGTGCGCTACCCGGCGGACTCGATCCGGTTCGACGACACGACACCGGGAGTGATCCCGCCGGGCACCGTCACCGTGGGCGGGTTGACGGTGGTGGGGAGTGCCGGGCTGGCCGGGCTCAGCACGCACGCGCTGCGGGTCGAGCCGCCGTTGCCGGGCACCCGGGCCGGGCTGATCCTGCCGCCCGGCGTGCGATCGGTCCGGATGCGGTTGGCGGCGACCGGCGACGGCGACGGGGTGCTGTTCACCGGCAGGCGCGGCAACCGGGCCGTCACCACGGCCATCGGCGAGTCGGGGCGGCCCGTGGTGATCGAGGACGCGGGCGTGCTGGACAGCGTCACCTGGGACACCGGGCCGCTGGACCTGATCGAGGTCGAACTGTCGGATACGCCGGGGACGGTGGGCGATCTCGCCGCCTACGCCTGGAACCTGACCGCCACCGAACACGTGCCGGTGCGGTCGCTGGCGATCGTCGACGTCGCGACGGACGCCGCCACGCGGCCACCGACACCGGACGGCCGACTGCTGCCGTGCGCGGGCGTGGTCGGGTTGGACTGGGACCTGGCCGGTGACGTCCACGACGTCGGGCAGCCGGTGCGGGTGCTGGTCGCCGTGTCCCCGGCTGACGCGACCCACGGACCGTTCATCGTGGTCAACGCCGACCGGCCGGCGCCTGCCGCGTCCCGGACCGGTGATTCGGTGGGCACCTGGCCGGGTCCGGACGTGCCCCAGCGGTGGATCCAGCCGGTCGAGCAGCCCGGCCAGTACGGCGTGCGCGTCGGCGGGATCGACGCCTTCGGCAGGCTCGGTCCGTGGACGGCCGCACGGACCGTGCAGGTCGGCGCGGCACCCGAACCCGGTGTGCCCGATGCGGTGTCGGCGCGCTATCTCGACCCCGACGACCCCGCGCTGACCGATGCCGACCGCACCCTGTGCGACGGGACACCGGGAATCGTCGTCGAGTGGACGTGGCCCGCAGGGCGCCGGTTGCAGGCGCCCGAGGTCGACGAGTTCGACGTCTACCTGCGCCGGGGCGACCCGAACCTGGTGTCCGGCACCGTGATCGACGTCGACCGGCACGCCGACCACAGCAGGCTCGACACCGACGTCGACTGGTCCGGTCCGGCAGGCGCGCTCATCGGCCAACTACTCCGGCTGGGCGGCGACTCGTACCCCGTGCTCGATCACGGCAGTGGCGCCAGCACCTGGTTCGACGTCGGCCACCTCAGCACGCCGCTGCGCCGCCCGGGCACCGGCACGTGCACGATCGCCGTCGCACGCGGTGCGCCGACCTATGTCGGCTTCGACCGTCCGGCGGACTTCGATCGGCGGGTCACGGTCGTGACGGCCGATCCGGCGCCGCCGGTCACCACCACGGTCGTCACGGTGCGCCCGCTGACGTTGGCCGACCCGGTCACCATCGACGGCGCCGGTCTGCTGCTGTCCCGCGGTGTCGGTTATCCGGTGACCGAGCAGCTGCACCTCGGCGCGGTGCGGCAGCCGGACGGTGGGCGGGTGCTGCCGGCCGTCGGGGATGCGTGCACGGTGTGGTCCGACACGAGCTATCAGGCGTGGCTGCCCGGTATCCGGCTCGAACCCGGCCCGGCCGACGCGTTCGCCGTCGCCACCCTCGGAGTGGCGGCGAGGCACGGACCCACCGCGGCCGCCCGGGTGGCCGTGCCACGACACGGCAGGCCGCCCGTGCTGCCGGTGACCCGGCCGGACGGGGACGTTCCGTCGGTGCTGGCCGAACCCGCCGACTGGTACGGGCAGGCGCACTACACCGTGCCGCTGGACCCGGTCCCCGGCGTGGTCGGCTACCGGGTGCTGCGGGCGAGTACGGCCGCGCTGTTCGCCTTCGACCAGAGCCTGAGCGGCGCCGGCCCCGAGTTCTACCAGAGCCTGACCAACAGGCAGATCATGGAAATGTCCGATCTGGACACTCACCAGGAGGTGTTCCAGCCGGCGCACGTCGGCACCGTGCCCGGCCCGGCGTTCCGCGACACCATGGACGGGAGGGGTGCCGGCCGGTTCCTCTACCGGGTCCGCACGGTCGACGCCGCCGGCACGGGCGGGCCGCTGAGCCCGACGTTCCCGATCGTGGACCTGCGCGACGTCACCCCGCCGAAGCCGCCGACGGTGCTCTCGGCGGTCGGCGACGAGCACTCGGTGGTGCTCACCTGGCGGGCCGGGACCGAACCGGACCTGGCAGGCTACCGGGTCTGGCGATCGGCGCGGGCCGCCGATCTGGCCGACGTCCGCCGCAGGCCGGTGCACGCCGAGATCGCCGCGGTGGCGGGCCCGTTGTCCAGCACGTGGACCGATCCCGGGCTGGAGCCGACCGGCGAGTGGTACTACCGGCTGGCCGCCGTGGATGCCACCGGCAACGTGTCCGCTCCGTCGGGCGTCGTGCGGGCGAGGCCGATCGACACCGAACCACCGGAGCCGCCGGAGTGGCGGAGCGCGGAACGGCTGCCCGGCACCGGTATCGCGCTTGCCTGGCTGGTCGACGAGGACGGCGTCACCTGCATGGTCGAGCGGCGGCGCGACCGGGACCGGATCTACGGCGCGCGCACGGGCTGGCTGACGCCGGTCGACGGAACGCGCGGATTCGCTTGGCAGGACGACGATCCCGGCCCTGGCGCGGTCACCTACCGGATCCGGGTCCGCGACGTCATGGGCAACGAGCAGCGCTACCGCTGGAATCCGGTCACCGTGCCCGGGGAGGACACATGATCAGCTCGGTCGGCGTCGTACCGCCCATCGTCCTGCCGCTCCCGATCGAGTACGACTCCGTCGGGCAGGTGACCACCGTGTCCGAGGCCGCGGACCCGACGGCCGTGGAGGTCGCGGTCCAACCCGGCATCCTCCAGACGGTGCCGGACAGCCCCCCGCTCACGCTGGACACCGTCGTCGCGCCACACGCGGCTTCCGTGTCGTACCTGCCGGCGGGCGGGTTCCTCGTCGAGGAGACATGGCCTGCCGTGGTCGGGCCGTTCGCGCAGGACGCCTGGGTGATCAACGCGTTCGGCGACACGTCCGTGATCGCGCCCCTGCTCCCCGCGTCGGTGCCCGCACCGGTCTACTGGGTGCTGGAAGGCATGGCGCCCTCCTCGGTCGCCGATCAGCTCGACCAGTGGCTGGCGGGTGCGGCCGCCGGGGTGCACCCGCAGGCCGACGCGTGCCACCGCAAGGCCCCTCCCGACCGGCAGCTCGACACCGCGGACCACACCTGGAAACAGGAGATGCTGGCCGGCCGCTGGGCCGAGCGGGTGCCCGCGGAAACCGTGCTCGGGCTGGCCGCACCCGACGGCACGGTGTCCCGGCTGCGGATCTGGATGTTCGGGGCGGACGGCACCGCGCTACCGGCGGCCGGCATCCTCGACGCGTTCGCGACCGTGGACCCGGAGCTGCTGCCCACCCACCCGGTCGTCACCGGATGCCATGCGCTGCTCGGCGACCTGCCGGTCCGGTTCTACCTGCGCTTCGACGTGTGGGACGTCACCCTGTCCTCCGCGCAGGACACGAAGGGCGCCGCCCGATCGCTGGAACCGGACATTGTGCGGCTGGCCGACGCGACATCCGGCACCGACATCCCCGGCACCACGTGGACCTGGCTGTCACCCGCCCTGGGCGGCATCCTCGAAGTACCCCGACCGAACGTAGCCGGCGCCACGTTCGCCCTGCGGGCGGAGTTCCCGGCCGGCCAGCAGATCCGGTTGTCCCGCACGAACAGTCAAACCTTCCCGGTCACCGATCGGCTGGTCTGGCACGGTGTCGGGTGGACGGCCCAGGACGGCGTGACACCGGACCACTGGTCCGCGTTCGACGGCCTGGTGATCGGCACGCAGACCCAGCCGGCCGCGTTCTGGGTCGGCACGAGGGTGCGGATCACGGCCGGCTACCAGCAGCGGCGGCGGGACTGGTTCATCCAGCGCACGTACTGGAAACTCGACACCCGCAGGGTGGCGGGCGGCCATGTGTTCAACGTGTTCCAGGGTGGCACGACTCCGGTCGACACGTTCGTCACCGACGACGACGGCGACATCAGCGGGGTGAGCTTCGCCATCGTCCCCGGCCCCATGACCACCGTCGCGCTGCCGCGCCAGCTGGACCTGCCCTCGGTCAACGGCGGCAACGCCACCACGATGGTGGCCCTGAGCACCGCCTTCGCCGACGACCAGTTCCACGGCGCCGACGCCATCACGCCCGTGGTGTTCCCCGCGTTCACCAGCGGATCGATCGGTCCGGCGCAGCTCGTCATCGAAACCAGGCGGTCGGGCCGCCGGCACACCCCCGATGCCGCCGCCTTCCACGCCTTGAAGTACACGAAGTTCACCCACGACGCCACCACACTGCTCAAGACGGACACGCGGAACCTGCCCCAACGACACGAGATCGTCATCGCGCCGCACAGCTCGGACATTCCCGACACGAAGGCGTGGCTCGCCGGGAACCCCCTGGGCACCACCGGTCCGGCCCGCACCGAAACCACGCTGGGGTCGGAAAAAGGCTGGTTCTACCCCAATGTGGTGATCCACGAGTACGCGCACGCTCTGGTCGCCTGGCTGAGTACGGAACTACCGAACGTGGCGCAGTACGTCCCGATCAACAACGCGGGCACGACGATGAAGGATCGACTCGACCACGAGTTCACCCACGGCCACAACGCGTGGGTGGTGACGAACTCCGGGACGGCGATCGACGAGGGCCTGCCCGAGTTCTTCGAGTGCCTGCTGGGCTACCGCGATTCCTTCCTGCACCGCATCGGAACGCTGCGGGAGGGCACGACCGTTGAGGTGCCGAAGGGACAGGAGTCCTGGCAGAAGTACCTCTACGAGGTGTCCGACCCGACGCCCGCGTACGTGCAGCTGTCCAAGGACATGGGCAGGCGGGTGGAAGGCGTGGTCGCGATGGCGTTGTGCCAGTACATCATGGACGCCACGGACTTCGGCGGGTTCACCGTCGAACTGGACGACACCGAGACCGGTTCCCGGCCGGCACACGCCTACCTGGACGCCTATGCGGCGCTGCCCGGCTCCCGGCCGGCGCAGTTGCAGGGGCTGTTCCGCTGGCTGATCACCGGTGCGATCACGGGCTTCTACACGAGTCCGACGTTCGGGTGGAAAGGCGCGTGGCCGATCAAGACACCCGGACCGCCGTACCCGACGGCCTACAACTACCTGCTCCAGCTCCAGGCCAGCGATCCCGCGAAGTCCGGTGGGGCTCCCACACCGGAGGAGTCGTTCCAGCACCTGTTCGACACCTGCCTGGTGCCGTGGAACCTCGAGCCGTTCGACCCGGCCGAGCCGAAGCCACCCGTACTCGATCTGGATTGGTTGCCGTAGCCATGACCGTGGGCATGTTCATCCCGTTGGGCGACTACCTCACCGGATGGCCGGAGAACCTGTTCCCCCGGCCCGATCTCGACGGGCTCGCCGTCGTCGCACACGAGACCCGGATCACCGACGGGATCAGCACCAGCGTGCTGGAACTGGAACTGTCGACGGATCTGATCCTCGCGCTGCCGGGCGTCGACATCGTGACCGCCGAGTTGCTGGCCGCCGAGCACGGCTCGGGGCTGACCGTCGAGGTGGACTGGACGGGGCCGTTCCGGGTCCGTGTCCTCGACCTGGGTGCCGATCTCCTCATCGACTCGCCGTTCCTGGTTCCGGTGTCCGACGTGTCCGGTGTGTGGGTGCCGCAGGAGTCGCCGGTCCGGATCGGGTTCACCGCCGGTTCCGTCGAGTTGGACGGCACGGGTGGACTCACGTTCTCCTCGGACGTGTCGCTGGCGGTGCCGCCGGTTCGGCTCGGTGATACCGGGTTCGTGGTCCAGGTGACCGGTGCCCGGCCCTCGTTCACCGGGGAGGAGCAGCCGCCGCCGGACACCGCCGTCCAGGGATTCCGGGGCCTGCTGTTCGACCGTGCCGCGCTGTACTTCCCCGACGGGCTGGACTGCGCGGACATCGCGCCGGACTCCGTCGAGGTGGTCGACGGCGCGATCGGCACGGGCGGGTTCTCCGGCGTGTTCACCGGAACCTGGGCCACGACGTGGCGCGACGGCGTCCCCTCCGGCGACGGCGCGGGCAACCTGCTCGGGTTCGCCTTCGGCCTGGAGTCGCTGGAACTCCAGATCCAGCAGGACTCGGTGACCGGCGCGGCCCTTACCGGTGCGCTGGCCGTGCCGTTCTTCGACCAGGTGCTCACGGTCGCGGTCGGGATCGACGCGGCGGGCGCGTTCACCGCCACCGTCACCGGCACCCCGGACGTCCCGCCCGCACCGGAGGGCGGCGCACCGGCCGCGCCGACCACACCCGCGATCGCGACGCTGACCATCCCCGGCGTGGCCAGGCTGCGGGTGGACGGGCTGGGCCTGGTCCGCGACGACGACGGCACCGCCCTGCTGGTGTCCGGCGAACTGGACGTACTGGCCGGCGAGCCGGCACTGACCTGGCCGACGATCACCGTGGCCGATCTGCGGATCGCCCCGGACGGGCGGGTGGGCATCCCCGGCGGCTGGCTGGACCTGCCGCAGCCGCTGGCCCTGAACCTGTACGGATTCGGGATGGAGATCACCCGGATCGGCTTCGGCACCGACGACGACGGCCGCCGGTGGGTGGGCGTGGACGGCTCGGTCCGGCTGACCGAACTGCTCCCGGCCGGTGCCAGCGCCCGGGGGCTGCGAGTGGGTTGGTATCCCGACGATCCCGGCCACGCGCCGGACATCACCCTGGACGGCCTGGCCGTCGACTTCGCGGTGCCCGACGCGGTCAGCTTCGGCGGCGAGGTGGCGCTGGCCACCGACGAGACCACCGGCGCGAAACTGTTCACCGGCGACCTGCGGCTCGGGCTCGACCCGCTGGACATCGGCATCGACGCCGGCATCACGGTCGGCCGCGCCGATCCGAACACGTACGCGTTCGTCCACATGGGAATCGGCATTCCCCTGCCGCTCGGGGCGACCGGAACCGCCCTGTACGGGATGGAGGGATTGCTCGCGGTGAACATGGCGCCGCTGGTCGCCGACGGGCCGTGGCCGTCCCCGGACGCGCCGCAGGTGCGCCGCCGCGACTGGTACGGCTGGTACAAGCAGGTTCCGCCCGAGTTCAGCGTCACCGATCCGGTCAAGTGGGCGCCGGAACCGGGAGCGTGGGCGATCGGCGCCGGGGTGAGCCTGGGCACGCTCCCCGACGCCGGGTTCACCGTGCACACGAGCGCCCTGCTGGTCGCGATCCTGCCCGGGCCGGTGCTGCTGTTGCAGGGCACGGCGGACCTGCTGTCCGTGCCGCCGGCACTGGGCGGCAGCGACCAGGAAGGCACGCTCGGACTGCTCGCCGCGCTCGACGGGCGGGCGGCCACCCTGCGGCTGGGCATCGACGCGGCCTGGAGCCTGCCCGAGGTGCTCTCGATCGCCGCGGCCACCGAGGCGTTCTTCGACTTCGACCGGCCGGACGCCTGGCACCTGTGGATCGGCCGCGACACACCGCCGTCCGCCCGGATCCGCGCCGACATACTCGCCCTGTTCCACGCCGACGCCTGGCTCATGCTCGGCCACGACGGCATCGACACCGGCCTGTCGGTGGCCTGGGGCGACCAGTGGCAGTACGGCCCGGTCCGGATCGCCGTGGACAGTTGGATCGGCGCCGCCGCGACACTCACCCGGCGACCGGCCCAGCTCGCCGGCAACCTGCACCTCGGTGGCACGGCGAGTGTCGACGTCGGGCCGTTCGGCCTCGGCGTGGGCGTGCGGGCGCGGCTGTCCGGGAGTTCGCCCAGTCCCTACGAGGTGTCCGGCACGCTCTCGGTGAGCGTGGACCTGCCGCCACCGCTCAAGGATCTCGACGTCGACATCGGCCTGACCTGGCGGCAACCCGCCGTGCCGACGGTCGAGGACCCGTGGGACTCCGCCGTGCTCCAGCACCCGCTGCGCACCGATTCGTGGACGCCGGTGGACGGCGGCTCGGTGACCGACGCGCCCGACGACGACGCCCCGCTCGTCCCGCTCGACGCCGGCCTCCTGCTCACGTTCGGCCAGCCGATGGGTGACCTGACCCCGGTCAGTGACAATCCGCCGGCCACGGCGCCGACGACGGTGATCGGCGACCACGTCGCCGACTACGCCCTCACCGCGCTGCGCCTGTCCCGGCGGCGCCGCTACGAACCCGACACCGGTTGGCAGGACGTGACCGACACCCTGTTCGGCACCTGGACCCCGGATGCCGGTGACGCCGGCAGCCGGCTGCAACTCATGTCCCGCAACCCGTTCGCGTTCACTCGGTTCGGCTCCCGCCGCTGGGTGGACGGATTCCTGGCCACCGACCCGGAGTGGCCGTGCCGGCCGGAACCACCGCTGGACCTGGTCTGCCTGACCTGGAACGACAGCCCGGTCGGCACGGTCCTGTCCGGGTTGTGGGAACAGGACGACGCTGTGCTGTCCACCGACGGACGGCTGGCGGTCGTGGACGGTCCGGCGGCCAGCAGGGTGCTGCGCCTCGGACTGGCCGAAGTGGACGGTCAGACCGTGGACGGGCGGCTCTGGGTGACACTGCCCGAACCCGCGGTGGTGGTCACCGCACCGGTGAACATGCACGGGGGACCGTCGCTCCAGTTGCGTGGCTGGACCGAGGGGATCGTCGCCGCCGAGGACGTGCTGACGAAAGACGTCGGCGTGCTCAGCGTGGCAGGCCAGGCACTGGACGCGGTGACCGTGGAGTGGGGGCAATGGCTGGAGGCCGAGATCGCCGCGCTGTGCTGGATCCCGGCGTCGGCGAGCGCCGCCCGGGCGTCCTGGGCCGACCGCGCCTCCCGGCTGGCCACCGCCGCCCAGCGGTGGTCGGACGCGCAGCCGCTGTTCGAACCGGACTGCCACTACCTGCTCGAAGTGACCAGCCGGGCGCGGCTCACCGACGAGGACGGCACGTCGGTCCAGGAGGTGGAGCAGACCCACGCCGTGCAGTTCCGGACCGGCGGTCCGCCCACCGATCTGGCCCCGTACGTGCTGCGCACGGTCCCGGATCCCGCCGCGGCACCGGCGTTCCGGGCCTACGACCTGGGTTGCACGTTCGGCACCAGTTACGTGCCCCAGTTCTACGGTGGCGACCTGTCGGTCCGGGTGGTCGGCGACGACGGCACGGACATCGCCATGGACTGTGCGCTGGGCCAGGCGCCGACGACGACCGTCACCGGTCCGGACGCTCCCTGGCTGGCGCGGCTGGCCGCGTGTACCGGCCTGCCGCAACCGATCCGGGGCGACGCCACGTTGCAGGCCGGCCTCCCGTCCGGCGTCACCCTGCCGGCGCACCGCGCGCTGACGGCCCGGTTGGAGACCACCCGGCCGCTGTTCACCGACCCCTCCCCCGACCTGGCCACTTTCGACCAGCAGGCGCTGTCCGGCCGATCGGACACCGTCGTGGCGCTCGGCGGCGACCCGGACACCGTGGGTTGCACGGTCGCGTGCACGGCGAAACCGCGTGGTGACGGCACGTTCGGCCTGGTCGTCGGCTACGGCGGGCCGGACAGCTGGCTCGCGCTGGAGCTGACCGTGGGCGGCGGCAGGCGGCTGGTCTCGGTGACACCTGCCGGTCGGCTGGCCGCCGAGCGGGTGTTGTGGCAGGACAACGGCGCCGTCCACCGCAATGTCACCTACGGGCTCTCGATCACCGCCGCCGCCGGTGCGATCACGATCGCGATCGACGACCTCGACGTGACCGTGCCCGGTACCACGGGTGCCGGCCGGTTCGGTCTGCTGTTCGGCCCTGACGGCTGCGACTTCGGGGACCTGCTGGTGCGTTCGGCTCCCTCGGCCGCCGTCCACTCGTGGCGGTTCACCACGTCCGCCTACGCGGGCCTACCGGAACTGCTGGACGGCTTCGCCGGTCGCACCTGGCCCGCCACCGCCGGCGTGGACCGGGCGGCACTGGCCGTGGTCGACACCACACGGCTGGCCGCCGCCGAGGCCGACGTCACCACCGCCCGGGCCGATCTCGCCGCGGCCGACGTGGTGGACCAGCAGACGTTCGTCACCGATGCGCTGGACGCCGTCGCCCGGCAACACACCGTCGCCGACGACGTGTACCGGGCACTGTCCGGCGCGCTCGGTCTGGGCTACCGGCCGGCGCCGCCACTGGTCGAACTGCTGACCGTGACGGCCGGCACCGACACCGTCGCCGTCCTCGTCGACCTGCCGGAACCGCTGCCGTGGGAACGGATGTCGTGGTCGCTGACCCCGGTCGGCCCGCATCCGACGCGGCCGCTGGACGATGCCGTGCTGGCCTGGAGCGCGGACGGCGCTCACGCGGTGATCGTGCGATCCGCCGGCCGGCCACTGCCGACCGGCACGTGGTCGCTCCGGCTGACACTCGCGCTGGACGTCGGAACGGAACGTGCGGTGTGGACGAGAGGCAACAGCAGCGCCCCCGAGACGTCCACGGTGCGGTTCACCCTGGACTGACCGATCCGACGGTCCGGCTAAGCTCCCGACACGTGACCACGAAAGCGATGCCCACGACCCGGTGGCGGCAAGCGCTCCTCGTGCTGCTCGCGGTGAACAGCGGCGCGACCGACGCGGTCGGATTCGTCTCGCTCGGTGGCGCGTTCACGAGCGTGATGACCGGCAACATGGTGCTCATCGGTCTGTCCGCGGCCAACTCGGACGGTGCGGTGGCGCTGCGCTCCGCACTGGCGATCGTGCTGTTCATGGCCGGCTGCCTGATCGGCAGCCGGATCGCCGGTCCGCCCACCGATGGCGATCCGCTGTGGCCGCGCCAGGTGACCCGTGCCCTGTGGATCGAACTGGCCGCGTTCGCGGTGTACGCCGTCGGTTGGTGGGCGTCGGGCAGCCATCCGACCGGCAACGTCCAGCTCGTGCTGCTGAGCGTGAACGCGATCGCGCTGGGCGTGCAGAGCAGTGCCGTGCTCCGCTTCGGCGTCTCCGGCCTGTCGACCACGTACATGACCGGCACGCTGACGACGATGATGGCCGCGCTCGCCGCCGGCCGGCACCCGCGCAAGGTGCTGCCCAGCGCCGAGATCATCGCCGGGCTGATCGTCGGAGCCGCCGCCGCGACGCTGCTCGCGATCTACGTGCCGGTGATCACACCGCTGTTGCAGTTGGTTCTGGTGCTCGTGGTGATCGTGACCTCGTCGATGCGGCCTGCCGTGCCGAAGGACGGTCCGGACGCTCAGCGCAGCCAGCCGTAGGCCGTCTGGCGCGAGATGCCCAGCGCCTTGGCCATCGCGCTGAGCTCCAGCCCGGACGCCTTGCCCTCGACCAGGAGTTCCCGCTGCCGGGTGCGCAGCGTCTCGATCTCGGCGGCGACGTCCCGCATCTCGGCCAGCAGTTCCTCGGCCTCGGCGCCCGCGCCCGCCCTCGAGTGGCCGACGCCGGGGCGGGGGAACGCGCGGACCTCGTCGGCGTCCCACCGTTTCGTCGCGCCACCGCCCGGCAACGGCTGCGGCGCCTGGCCGCGGGAGACGTAGCCCAGCCAGGTCGGCGTCTTGACACCCCACGCCGCGGCGCATTCGGCGCTCGTCCACGTCTGTGACACGGCCAGTGAGCGTACGGCAGATCCTGCGGAAAACCTCAATGCCGGCATTGTGGTCAATCGGTTACGTTGGCGGAATGCAGCAGGTCACCGCCCTGGAGCAGGCGTAGCCGTACGACGACCTCAGCGCCCCGTTCGACCCCGAGGTGGTCCGGCAACTGCTCGCCCGCACGACGCGTGCGCCACCGCACGCGCACCGCGGTAAACCTCAGGCCGACGCGGTGCCCGCCTGCCGCACGCCGTCCGCGACGAACCGGCCGGCCCGGTGCACCGCGTCCGCGCCTTCGGGCAGGAAGCTCCAGAAGATGTGGAAGTCGTGTGTCGCCACGGGATACAGCTCCAGTTGGGCGTCCACACCACACTCCCGCGCGTGTGTCACGAAGTCCCTGGCGTCGTCCACCACGGTGTCCCCGGTGGCGGCCTGCACGAGCATCGGCGGCAGCCCGGTGAGGTCGGTGCGCAGCGGGGTGAGCACCGGGTCGTCCGTCCGATGGCCGCCGAGGTAGACGGCGGCGAACCGGTCCGCCTGATCAGCCGTGAACACGATCGGCGACTCGGCGGGTGGGCGCCTGGCGCCGAACAGGTCCAGCCACGGGCACAGCAGCGCGACGCCGCCCGGCTGCGGCAGATCGCGGTCGCGCAACGCGATGAGCAACGACGCCACCAGACCGCCGCCCGACGAGTCGCCCACCACGGCGACCCGCTCGGCGGGTGTGCCGTCGTCCAGCAGTGACAGGTAGGCGCGGATCGCGTCCTCCAGGGACGCCGGGAACGGGTGTTCGGGCGCGAGCCGGTACTCGGGCACCAGCACGGGCATTCCGGCGGCGGCCGCGAGCGCGCCCGCCAGGTGCCGATAGCCGAACGCCGAACCGGCGACGTGGCCGCCGCCGTGCAGGAACAGCGTCGTGCCCTCGCCCGCCTCCTGCGGTGTCAGCACCAGTGACGGCACGCCGCCCGCGTTGCGCGGCCGGATGTCGACGCCGTCCGGCGGGGTGAACTGGCCGTGCAACTGCTCGATCGCGGCCCGCACCTCCGGCAGGTCGCCGCCGCCGGTGGTCACGTCGACGTAGAGGTCCCACAGTCGGGTGATCCGCTCCGCGTGCTCACCGCCCACCGACCGCGCCGTGACGACGGTGTCGTCCACCTGGACCAGGATCTGGCGGGCGCCGGCCAGCAGGGCCTCGCCGGCCAGGGTCAGCTCGACACCGTGCGTCGACCGGCGCAGCAGTTCGCAGCCGACCAGCCGTTCCAGCGCCCTGATCTGCCTGCTCAGCGCCGGCTGGCTCAGGTAGAGCCGGCTCGCCGCACGGCCGAAGTGCAGTTCCTCGGCGACCGCGACGAACGCCCGCAGGTGCCGCAGTTCGATCGCGTCCGGTGCCGTCGGCAGGGCCAGCACCCGGTCGTCGTCGGTCATGCCCTGAAGTGTCGCGCACCCGGTGGTGATCGGCGATGCCGTTCCGGCATCACCGCGATGCGCGAACGGTCTTTCCGTTTCCGCAGGTCAGGCGGCCACAGTAGAGCTCCGGCGAGCGGACGCAAAATCGCGGCCCCGGCGCCGACTACCTGATGACAACCACCCGCACGGGGAGAGGAACGGACATGACCACCGCGGACCGGAGGCGTTGGCCGGCGTTGTACGTGCTGTGCGCCGGCATGCTGATGAACGTTCTCGACACGACGATCGTGAACGTCGCGCTGCCGTCCATGGCACGCGACCTGCACTTCTCCCAGGCCGAGCTGGCCTGGGTCATCAACGCCTACGTGATCGCGTTCGGCGGTCTGCTGCTGCTGGCCGGGCGGATCGGCGACGTCGTCGGCCACCGGCGGATGTTCCTGTCCGGGCTGGGTGTGTTCACCGCGTCGTCGCTGGCCTGCGCGCTGGCGCCGACCAAGGAGATCCTGATCGCGGCGCGGTTCGTGCAGGGGGTCGGTGGCGCGCTCGCGTCCGCCGTGATCCTCGGCATGATCGTGTCGATGTTCCCCGAGCCGGCCGCCCGGGCGAAGGCGTTGGGCGTCTACGGGTTCGTCGCGTCTGCGGGCGGTTCGATCGGGCTGCTGGCCGGTGGCGTGCTCACCTCCCGGCTGGACTGGCACTGGATCTTCCTGATCAACGTGCCGATCGGCGTGGTGACCGCGCTACTGGCCGTCCGGTACGTCCCGGCGCACCGCGGCTGCGGCTCGTTGCGCCAGGCGGACGGCGTGGGCGCGGCACTGCTCACCGCCGCTCTGATGTCCGGCGTGTACGCGATCGTCGGCATCTCACAGCAGCCGCCCGCGCTGCTGGTGACGCTGGGCGCGGTGTCGGTGGCGTTGCTGGTGGCGTTCGTGATCCGGCAGGCGAAGGTGGCCAACCCGTTGGTGCCGCTGCGGTTGTTCCGGTCCAGGACGCTGGTCGGCGCGAACGTCGTGCAGGCGCTGGTGATGGTCGGCATGTTCGGCGGATTCTTCCTGGGCGCGCTGTACCTGCAGGACGTGCGCGGCTACGGGCCGCTCGACGTCGGCCTGGCCTTCCTGCCGATGACGATCGCGATGGCCGTGATGACGCTGTGGGTGGCCGGTCGGGTGACCACCCGGCTCGGTGCGCACCGCACGCTGATGCTGAGCTTCGTGCTGCTGGTCGCCGGTCTGCTGCTGTACGTGCGGATGCCGGTCGGCGGGACGTACCTGTTCGACATCGCTCCCCCGATGGTGCTGGCCGGTATCGGCGCCGGACTGGGCTTCCCCGCGCTGACCGGGCTGGGCATGTCCACCGCCACCGGCCCGGACGCCGGTCTGGTGTCCGGCCTGTTCAACACGACCGTGCAGGTCGGTGCCGCCATCGGGCTCGCCGTGCTGGCCGCGGTGTCCAGCGGGGTGACCTCGTCCCTGCGGGCCGCCGGGTGGCCCGGGCCGGACGCGCTGCTGGGCGGCTACCACGTCGCCTACGTGGTGTCGGCGGTCGCCGCGCTGGCCGCGCTGGTCGTGGTGGCGGTCGTACTGCGCCGATCGCCCTCGGTGCCCGAGCCGGAGCTGGCACTGGTCGAGGCCTGACCGACGTACCGGTTCCTGGCCGCACCCAGCCCGGCGACGGTCTGCGGTACGAGCAGGACGAGCAGCACCACCAGCGGCACGGTCCAGCCGCCGGTTACCTGGTGCACGGAGCCGAGCGCCAACGGCCCCACCGCCGCCAACAGGTAACCGGCGCACTGGGCCATGCTGGACAGTTGGGCCGCGTGCCGGCCGTCCGGCGAGCGCAGCACGAGGAACAGCACGGCCAGCGCGAAAGCGGCGGTCTGGCCGAAGCCCAGCAGCACCACCCACAGGTAGGCGGCGGCTGAGGGCGCGAGCATCAGCCCGGTCAGGCCGCCCCCGGCGAGTACCGCGATGAATACGACGACCAGGCCCGCCCTGCCCAACCGGACCGCCATGGTCGGCGCGGCGAAGGCGGCCACGATGCCCAGCACGTTGGCCAGCGACAGCAGCCAGCCGGCGGTGGCCGCCGACACGCCCGCGTCGGTGAGGATGGAGGGCAGGTACGCGGTCGTCACGTAGAACCCGAGGGACTGCAGGCCCATGAAGACGGTGACCAGCCACGCCACCGGTTGGCGCCACAGCCCGCGCACCGGGTTCTCCGCCACGGTCGTCCGGCCGGTGTGCCGGCGGACCTGGGGCGCCCACACGATGAAGGCCAGCACGGCGAGCAGTCCCCACAAGGCCAGGGTCGTGCGCCAGTCGGTGTGCGTGAGGTGCCCGATCGGGACGGTGACACCGGCGGCGAGCGAGGCGCCGACGGCCAGCGACATCGAGTAGAGCCCGGTCATGAGGCCGACCCGGGAACCGAAGTCCCGCTTGATGAGGCCCGGCAGCAACACGTTGGCCACCGCGATGCCCACGCCGATCACCACGGTGCCGGCGAGCAGCGACACCGTGTCCGGGACGAGCCGCAACGCGGTTCCGGCAATGATGGCGCCCGCGGCCGCGAGCAGGACGACCTCCATGCCGAAACGGCGTCCCAGGCGCGGCGCGAGCGGCGAGAGCAGGCCGAAGCACAGCAGCGGCAACGTGGTGAGCAGGCCGGCCACGGCGGTCGACATGCCGGTGTCGAGCCGGATCGTGTCGAGTATCGGGGACACCGCGACGATCGGCGCCCGCAGGTTGAGCGCGAGCACGACCACGCCGACGGCCAGGAACAGCCCGGCCTCGGCGACCGATGGCCGAGCCTGATCCGTCCGCGCGGAGACGTCGTCGCGACTCGTCATGTTGATGACTGTACGCCCAACAGTCATCACAGATAACCTATTTCTCCCTGATCAGTGAGTGATGTAGGACTCATGGTGCTATCGTGGCGGTATGGCCAGTGATGTCGAGACGGTGCTCGGCTTCGCCAACACGCACGCCAGCGCCTTCGACCGGCCCGAGCGGTTCGCCGACGCCGCCGGGCTGTCGGACTGGCTGACCGAGCACGACTTCACCGAGGCCGCCACCGACGTGACGGCTGCCGACGCGGTCGCCGTCCGCGAGCTGCGCGACGCCCTGGTCACCGTCCTGTTGGGACACTCCGACGATCCGCACACCAGCGTGGAGTCCCTGGACGCGGCCGAGGAACTGTTGCGGCGCACCGCCCTGCGCCACCCACTGGTCACCGTCGTCGACCGTTCCGGCGCCCACCTGATGCCCGCCCAGCGTGGCCTGTCCGGCGCGTTGGGCAGCATTCTGGCTGCGATGACCGAACTGGCGTTGACCGGTACGTGGCACCGGCTCAAGGCCTGCCGCAACCCGCGCTGCCACTTCGCCTTCTACGACCACAGTCGCAACACGTCCGGTGCCTACTGCGGCACCACGTGCAGCACCCAGGTGGCCATGCGCAACTACCGCGAACGGCGCCGCGCCGCGACCCCTCGGCCACCACCGAGGTTCTCGATCACGTCCGCCGCGGCCCGGACAGGCGGGTGTACGTCGCCACCATCCATGTGACGCCGAAGCCGTCACCGCCGGACTCGTCCCTCCAGGTGCACAACAGGTCGCCTTCGGCGCTGGTGGTGTCGTGGTGCAGGTTGGCCAGTGACATGCGGGCCAGTCGGCTGCCGGTCATGGCCGAGCAGGCATTCGCGGCGAACCTCGATGTGTCTAGCGGATGGCCGACCCAGTGCAGCAAGCGTTCCGCATGCTATCGATCAGGGCCGCCGGGGTTGATCCGGCCCGTGGGTCAGGCAGGTGTCACATCGATGAGGACCTTGCCCACGGCGCCGTTCTCGGTGGCGGCGTGCGCCTGGGCGGTCTGGTCGAGCGGGTAGCGGTGGATCGGCAGGCCGTGGCCCTCGCCGATGCGTACCGCACCGGCCCGCATGGCGGTGTTGAGGTCCTCGGCGCCCGCGCGCAGCTTGTCCGCGCCGACCGTGTAGAGCACCAGGAACTGGTAGCGCGAGTTCAGCCACAGGTGCCGGCCGAAGTCGAGAGTGACCGTGCCCGTGCCCCGGTCGTCCCCGTAGACCGCGACCGTGCCCCGGGTGCGCAACACCTGCGGGTGCAGCTCGGCGTTCGCGCCCGCCGCGACCTCCACGATCACGTCCACCCCGTCCGGAGCGATGGCCCTGACCCGCCCGGCCAGGTCGTCCGAGGGGTAGCGGAGCACGTGGTCCGCGCCTGCCGCCGTGGCGAGTGCGGCCTTGGCGTCCGTGCTGACCGTGGCGATCACCGATGCGCCCGCCCAGTGGGCGAGTTGGATGGCGGCGTTGCCGACCGCTCCCGCGCCCCCGCTGACCAGGACCGTCCGCCCGGCGAGAGCACCGGCCGACAGCCGGGCCGGGCCGTCCTCGGCCACCGTCAGCGCGCGGTGGGCGGTCAGCCCGGGTACCGCCAGGGCGGCACCCTCGTCGAAGCCGACGCCCTCGGGCAGCGGCACCACCCGGTCGACCGGCAGCACGGTGTACTCCTGTGCCGTGCCCGACGTGGGCGCGTGATTGCCCGCCAGCAGCAACCACACCCGGTCCCCCACCGCGCACTCGGTGACGTCCGGCCCGACGGCGTCCACGACGCCGGCACCATCCTGGTTGGGCACGGTCTCCGGCAGGTCGCCGTCCTCGCCGCGGAAACCGCTGCGCTGCTTCCAGTCGGTCGGGTTCACGGCGGACACGACGATGCGCACCCGCACCTCACCCGCCCCTGGCTCCTCGATCTCCCGGTCCGAAAGGGACAGAACGTCGGGTCCGCCGTGCCGGCGGTAGGTGACAGCCCTCATGACCGTTGCAATACCCGCTCCCGACCGGAATATTCCCGCTATCCCTTGACCGCGCCCTTCGCCCCTTCCAGCACGTGCCGTTGCAGGATGATGAAGAACACCACGACGGGGATGAGCGAGATGACGGTGCCGGCGGACAGCGTGCGGGCGTCGGTGCCGGAGATGCCGGACAGGTAGGCCACGCCGAGGGCGATCGGGAACTTGGCGTCGCTGCTGAGCACGACCAGCGGCCAGATGAAGTCGTTCCACACGAAGATGAAGCCGAAGATCGCGGCGATGGCCAGCGACGGGCGGACCACCGGGAGCATGACGTTCCAGAACACCCGCCACTCGCCGCAGCCGTCCAGCCGCGCGGCCTCGGCCAGTTCGTGCGGTACGGCCGCGAACGACTGGCGGAGCAGGAAGATGCCGAACGCGCTGAGCACGCCGGGCAGGATCACACCCGCGTAGTTGTTGGTGAGGCCGATCTGGTTCACCACCAGGAACCGTGGGATGATCATGAGCTCGGTCGGCACGAACATCGTGGACAGGAACACGAAGAACATCACCGTGCGCCCACGGAACCTCATCCTGGCCAGCGGATACGCCGTCAGCGCGCTGACCAGCACGAACAGTGGTACCCCGCCGAGCACGTAGAGCACCGAGTTGAGCAGGTAGCGCGGGAACGGGATCTCCGTCCACGCGTCCCTGAGCCAGGTGATGACCGGCGGACGCGGGACGAGCGAGGGCGGGAACGAGAACACGTCCTGGGTGGCCGACTTCAGCGCGGTGCTCAGCAGGAACAGGAACGGCCACACGAAGACGACGGCGACGGCCGCCAGCAGGACGTACCGGCCGACCCGGCGGGCCACGCGGCGCCGCCCGGGGACCGCCACTCGGGTGCTCACCACGGCTGCGCCTCCCCCCGGTTGGTGATGCGGTAGTTGACCAACGCGAGCACGACGAGGATGACCCAGATGACGATGCCGGACGCGCTGGCGTAGCCGAGCTGGAAGTGCTGGAAGGCCTTCGACCAGACGAAGTACCCCGCGGTCTCGGTGTGGCCGCCCGGCCCGCCCTGGGTCAGGACGTAGACGGACGTGAAGACCTGCATGGCGTTGACGAGTTCGATCGTCACGGCGACGGCGATGTACGGGCGCAGCAACGGCAGTGTGATCCGGCTGAACCGCTGCCAGGCGCCGGCACCGTCCAACTGGGCCGCCTCGTGCAGGTCGCCGGAGATCGACTGGAGACCGGCCAGGAAGATCATCATGTAGGTGCCGACGCCCTTCCAGCCCTCGACCACGATCACCGAGGCGAGTGCCCAGTGCTGGTCGAGCAGGAAGTGGATCGGGCCGTCCGTGACGTGCAGGCGTTCCAGGATCCAGTTGAGGACACCCCGGTCGTCGAAGACGTAGTTCCACGCGACGGCGACCGCGACCATGGACGTGACGACCGGCAGGAAGTACAGCGCGCGGAAGAACTGGATGCCGCGCACCGCCCGGTTGACCAGCGTCGCCAGCGCGATGGGGATGATCACCGAGAACGGCAGCAGCCCGACCATGACGATGAACGAGTGCACGATCGCCCCGTGGAACTCGGCGTCGTGCCAGAGCGCCGTGAAGTTGCCGAGCCCGACCCATCGCGTCGGATTGACGATGCTGTAGTTGGTGAACGCGGTCTCCACGGCGAGCACCGCCGGCCAGGCGAAGAAGACGCCGAACAGCGCGATTCCCGGCAGCAGGAACAGGTAGGGCACGTAGGGCCGG
This sequence comes from Pseudonocardiaceae bacterium, assembly GCA_036273855.1. Taxonomy (GTDB): domain Bacteria; phylum Actinomycetota; class Actinomycetes; order Mycobacteriales; family Pseudonocardiaceae; genus DATEPR01. The sequence goes on along the minus strand of DASUGU010000141.1, from coordinate 26,296 downwards.
GTGCCGCCGCCCCGGCGCCTGCCGGTCGCGGGGCGCCGTGGCGACCGCCCCCGGGGCACCGTGTCCTCGACCAGCACCGCGGACGGCTCGCGCAGCAGGGCGTCTCCCATCGGCGGCTCCGCTCGTTAAATTCGGACAGCACAAACCTGGATATGGGTTGAGAGATATTGCAGCGCACTAGCTCGGCCGTGTCAACGCGCGGGGCTTGACTTCCCGGCCCCGCCAGGTAGGTTGACCGAAACACCGATTACGGCACGCTCTATTCGCGACGTGTCGGCCGCGCCCCTCAGGTCGAGATCGTGGAGGTCTCATGAGTGCCATCAAGTCGGTCCACCGGGGTTCGCGGGCGATCGCGCTCCGGACCGCCGCCTTACTGGTCGGTGCCGCCCTGCTCCTGGCCGGCTGCGTCAGCACCGGCGGTGGCGGATCGGCGGGCGGCGGCTCGGGCAGTGCCACCAACGCCACCCTGACATTCTGGACGATCAACCTCAAGAAGAGCTTCGGCAGCTACATCGGCGGGCTGATCAGCACCTACGAGAAGGCCCACCCGGGCATCCACATCACCTGGGTGGACGTGCCGGGCGCGGACATCGCCACCAAGCTGCTGTCGGCCATCGCCGGCAACAACGTGCCCGACGTGGTGAACATCGACTCGCCCAACCTCGGTCCGTTCGCCGACAAGATGGCCGACCTGAGCAAGTACATCCCGGCGTCCGCCCTGTCCGACTACCAGCCCGGCCTGCTCAACTCGCTGCGCGACAACGGCAAGCTGACCGCGATCCCCTGGTACAACGGCGGCGCGCCGGTCGGCGTCTACAACATGAGCATCATGAGCAAGGTCGGCTTCAACCCGGCCAGCCCGCCCACCGACTACCAGCAGGTCCTGTCGCTGGCGCAGCGTGTCTACAACACGACCAAGGTGTACGGCACCAACGAGATCCCCAGCATCGTGACCGGCTCGACGGCCGTGCTGTCCTACGAGGGTGTGCCGCTGCTGTCCCCGGACAAGAAGACGGCCGCGTTCGACAGCCCCGCCGGCATCCAGGTGCTCAACCAGTTCCGGCAGGCCTACGTCCAGCACGCCATCGCCCCCGGCGCGGTCAGCGCGGACATCCGCAACTTCCCGCAGACCCTGGACAACAGCCAGATCGGCTTCCAGGCCGACGCGTTCCCGTTCGTGCTGACCACGTTGCAGTCGAACTCGCCGAGCGTCTACCAGCACGTCACGGTCACCAAGGCGCCGACCACCAAGGACGGCAAGTACCTGCTGCTGGGCCAGCAGACGCTCGCCGTGCCCGCGGCCTCCAAGCACCAGGCAGCCGCCGCCGACTTCATCAGGTTCGTCACCAACGGCGCCAACCAGTTGGCGTTCTGCAAGCTCGTCGCGATCTACCCGTCCACAGTGTCCACCACCAAGGACCCGTTCTTCACCGACATCACCGACACGTCGCCGATCGGCCAGGCCAGGAAGGTGATCGTCGAGGAACTGCCGAGCCTGGTGGACGGCGAACTGGGCACCGGCAAGGACGCCGAACTCAGTGACGACCTCAGCCAGCAGGTCCGCTCCTTCATGCAGGGCTCGACCAGCGCGAGCTCCGCGCTGTCCACCGCGGCGGCCCAGTGGAACAAGGCACTGGCGGCCCAGTGACCGGCTCGGGTTCGGCGCAGCCGCTGCGGATCGGGATCGTGGGCGCCGGCATCATGGGCCGCGCGAACGCCCGGACCGTGGCGGCCAACGCCGCCGTGCGGGTCACCTCGGTCACCAGTCGCAGCCGGGCCAGCGCCCAGCGGCTGGCCGACGACCTCGTCGCGGCAGGCCACCGCCCACCGACCGTCCACGACGGACTCGACGGGTTGCTGGCGGCCGGCGAGGTGGACGCGCTCGTGGTCGCGACGCCCGACCACCTGCACGCCGACGCCGTCGTCGCGGCCGCCGCGGCCGGTGTGCACGTGCTGGTGGAGAAGCCGTTCACCACCGACGTGGCCGCCGCCGACCGGGCCGTCGCCGCGGTGCGCGCGGCGGGCGTGGTCGCGATGTGCCTGTTCAACCACCGCTGGGTGCCCGCGTACGCGCAGGCCAAGCAGGTCAGTGCCGATCTCGGTGCCCCGGTGCTCGGCTACGCCCGCAAGAACGACACGATCCACGTGCCGACCGAGATGATCGGCTGGGCGGCGGACACGACGTGCGCGTGGTTCCTGTCCAGCCACGACATCGACCTGCTGAGCTGGCTGTTCGACGACACGGTCGACGAGGTGTTCGCCACCGCCCGCTGGGGCCTGCTGCGCGGCCTGGGGATCGACACCCCCGACGCGATGCAGATCAGTTGCCGCTACTCGCGCGGCGCCGTGGCGACGTTCGAGTCCTGCTGGGTCTACCCGAACTCGTTCCCGACGATGACGGACAGCTTCGTGGAGGCCGTCTACGAGGGAGGTGTCGTGCAGCTGGACCGGCAGGTGGAGAACATCACGGTGGCCACCGGGGAGGGTTTCGCCTACCCGCGCAACGTGCTCCAGCGCGACCTGCACGGCACGCCGTCCGGTGCCTACCCGGACGCCGTCGACCATTTCGTGGCCTGCGCCCGGACCGGGACCCCTCCGCTGATCACGCTGGAGAGTTCGCGCCACGTCACGGCGGTGCTCGCCGCCGCCCACGAGTCCGCGCGCACCGGCGCACCGGTGAAGGTGGCCGTGGCACCGTGACAGCGCGAGTCTCCGTTGAGCTGCCCGACCACGTGCACCCCACCCGGATGCGGCACATCACCGACGCCGACCTGGCCTCGGCGCTGGGCCGCGACCCGCGCCTGCTGCGGGCCGAACTGGCCGGCGGCGGGTACCGGCCGGTGTGGGACCCCAAACCGGAGGCCGCGCTGCTGGATCGGGCTGCGGTGCTGGCCGACGCCGACGCGCTGAGCGACCGGGTGGTCGACTTCGTGTCGGGCGACGTGGGGCGGTCCAGCCTGTACGGGCTGCACTACCTGCGGTGGCTGACCCCGCTGTTGCACGCCTACGAACTGACCGGCGACGACCGGCACGCCGCCACCTTCGGCCGGATCTTCGACGACTGGTACGACTCCCGCGACCACGTCGTCGGTGACTGGCCGGGACTGGACGTCGTCTGGTACTCGCTGGGTGTCTGGGCACGGGCCGGCCTGCTGGTGCCGGCCATGGTCACGTTCGCCGACGCTCCCGGCGTTCCGGGCGCGACCTACGCCAGGATGCTCAAGACGGTCGTCGGCGGCGCGCGCTGGGCGGCCGAGGAACACGTCGCCTTCCGGCCGGGCAACTGGCAACTGGTCTGCGCGGCCGAGCTGCTGCACGTCGCCGCGTTCCTGCCCACCGCACCGGAGGCCGGGATCTGGGCACGGACCGGCCGGGCGCGCACCGTCGAGCACCTCGACCGCGACTGCTACGCCGACGGCGGCCACCTGGAGCGCTCCCCCGGCTACCACGACATGTGTCTCAACGCGCTGCAGCGGGCGGCCGCGGTCGCCGAGCGGTCCCTGGGCTGGTCGCTGGCCGAGCATCCCCGGTTCGCGGCCATGCACCGCTGGCTGCTTGAGATGGCCACGCCGGGCGGTTGGGTGCCACCGTGGCAGGACACCACGCTCGTCCACCCGGCGGCCACTCTGCTGCGGGGGAACTACTTCCGGCCCGACCCACAGGTGGCGGCCGCGGTGCGCCGGTGGCTGCCGGCCGAGCGGATCACCGCCGAACTGGAGGTGCTCCCGGCCCTTCCGGACCGGGGTGATCCGGTCGCGGCATTCGCCGCCATGCCGGGCGACGAGGGGTGCCCGGCAGGGCTGCGGTTGCTGGACACCAGTGGCTACGCGGTGTTCCGGTCCGGTGAGGCGTTCCTGGCCGTCAACGTCGGCGACTACGTCGAGCACGAACTGGAGTCGCACAGCCATCTCGCGGTCACCGACTTCGTGATCGCGTACGGCGGGGAACCGCTCGCCGTCGAGGCGGGCGGACCGGCGACCTACGACGACCCCGAGTACCAGACCTGGTACCGCGCGCCGGCCGCCCACACCATGGTCACCGTCGACGGGGCCACGATGGACACCGATCGCGGCTGTGTCGTCGACCGGTGTGTCGACGCGGGTGACGTGTGCGTCCTCGCGGCCCACCACACCGGCTACCGGCGACGGGTCGACCGGCGGATCACGTTCGTCGCCCGGCAGCCCGCCTACTGGCTGGTCCACGACGAGGTGGCAGGCGGGGTACCGGCCACCTGGTCGATCCTGGCGCCGACGCCGTGGCAGCGGGTCGACGGCGGCTGGCGCGGCGGTTCACTCGGCGTCTTCCCCGCCGATGACCTGCCGGCGACCGTCGACTCCGGACCAGGACTGCTCCCGGACGGCACCGGCGCCACCTATTCGCGACTGCACGTGTTGCGGTTGCACGCACCCACCGGTCGCTTCGACGTCCTCGTCGTGCCGACGCCCGGATCGTGGCGGTTCGCCACCGACGGCGACGGCTGGCGGGTCGCCACCGACGCGGTCGTCGACACCTTGGGGGTCGACCGGTGGGTGCGCCGCACCGCGGCGGGCGAGCCGGTCGCCACGGTCGAGGTGCCCGCATGACGGCGCTGTTCGACGTGAACTGCCAGCTCGGTCCGCTGCCCTGGGGCGAGATCCAGGTCGGGTCGGTCGACGCGCTGCTGGCCGACATGGACCGGTTCGGCATCGAACGCGCGCTGGTCAGTCACACCCTGTCGTGGCGGCACGACCCGGACACCGGCAACCGTCAGGTCGTGCGCGAACTGGCCGAGCACCGGCACGGCGGGCGGCTGCGCGCCTGCTGGGTGGCGCTGCCCGAGTCGTGCGCCGAGCTGAGCCCGCCGGACGAGTTCACCCGCGAGGCGATCGCGGCCGGCGTCGGCGCGGTGCGGGTGTATCCGGCCGATCACGGTTTCGACCTGGACGGCCCGGACTTCGCCGGCTACGCGGCCGCCTGTGCCGATGCCGGGCTGCCTCTGGTGGTCGATCTCGGCGAGACGACGTGGCAGGCGCTGGACGCGCTGGCCCGCGACCACCCCGCGCTCGCCGTCATCGTCTGCGAAGTCGGCTATCGCATGCTGCGCCGTGCGGCCGCCGTGCTGCAACGGCGGCCGAACGTCCACATCGACCTGTCCGATCTGTCCACTCACGAGGGTTTGGAATGGTTGTGCGCCAGGTTCGGCCCGGAGCGGCTGGTGTTCGGCACGGGTGCACCGCGCCGGGATGCCGCCGAGGCCGTCACCCGGCTGTTCTGGTCCGATCTGGACGATGCCGCCGTGGCCGGGATCGGCCACCGGAACCTCGACGCGCTACTGGCCAGGTTCCCGGAGGTGGTTCGGTGATTGACGCGGCGCACGAGTTGGTCGACGCGTTGCGCGCCCGGCGGCCGCAGGACACGTTCCGGATCATCGACGCGCATGCCCACGCGGGTCCGTACGCGCTGTTCTTCATCCCGCGCAACACCGCCACGGAGATGGTCGCGGTCATGGACCGCTGCGGGGTGCGGACCGCGGTGTTCTCCACCAATCTGGGCATCCAGCTCGACGCGACCGCCGGCAACGACGCTGCGGCCCGCATCGTGAACCGGCATCCGGAGCGGCTGCGCGGCTACTTCGTGGTGAACCCGTGGCAGGACCCGGACGCCGAGATCGCCCGCCGCCAGCACGATCCCCGCTTCGTCGGCATCAAGATCCACCCCGACCTGCACCACTACCCGCTGACCGGGCCGCGCTACGCCGGCGTGTGGGAGTTCGCGGAGTCGACGGGCCGGCCGGTGCTCACCCACACCTGGACCGGGTCGGAGTACGACGACCTGCGGCAGGTGGCCGAGGTGGCCGACCGGCACCCGCTGGCCAACATCCTGGCCGGGCACGCGGGCGTGCTGCGGGAGAGCATCGACACGGCGATCGCGATCGCGCAGCGGTTTCCCCGGGTGCACCTGGAGATCTGCGGGTCATACGGGCACGGTGCGCTGATCGCGCGGATGGTCGGCGAGGTGGGCCCGGGCCAGGTGATCTACGGCTCCGACTTCCCGTTCATCGACATGCGTGCCGCGCTGGGCAGGGTGGTGTTCGCCGGACTCGACGCGGCCGAGGCGGAGTCGGTGTTGGGCGGCAACATGGTCAAGCTCGTGCCCGGGCTGGCCGGCAGCTGAGCGGGCCGCAGCAGGTGGCTGGGCGCCTGGCCGGTCTCGCGGCGCAGCGTGGCGCGGAACTGCCTGGTGGAACTGAAGCCGCAGCGCCTGCCGATCTCGCCCACGGTCGAGCCACCCTGGTGCAACAACCCGACCGCGATGCGCACCCGCAGGCCGGCCAGCGACCGCATGAACGTGGTCGCCCGTTCCTGCCGGAACACGTGCGCCAGGTGATACGGGCTGACCGCGAGTTCGGCCGCGGCGACCGACAGGCTCAGGTCCGGGTCACCGTAGCGGGCCCGCACCAGGGCTTCCGCGCGCTCGATCAGCAACGACGGCTGCTCGCTCGTGGCCAGCCGGGCCAACCGACCGAGGCAACCGGTCAGCCACCGGCGCAGGTGGCTGCGCTCGTGGATGCCGGCCAGAGCGGCGAGTTCGGCGACCGGCGCGTGGTGCAGCGTGCTGCGCCAGTCCGGCGAACCGTCCGGCGCCCGTCGCGGATCGAGAGCGGCGGTGACGCCGAGGACCAGAGCGGGCAGCCACTCCCCGAAGACGATGCCCGGCTCCGCCTGCCGGCGCAGCACCACCTGGACCCACCGCTCCACACGCTCGACGGCCTCCGGTGCCGCGCCCGAGCGCAGCAGCCCGACTATCTCCCGAGTGATGTCCGGTGGCTCGAACCGCCGGTGCTCGGTCGTCGGGTAGACGCGGCCGGCGCCGCCGATTGTCTTGCGCACCAGCGTCGTCCGGGCCTGGTGGACCGCCAGGGCCGGACCGGACACCACCCGGCTGATCGCCACCGACGCCGTCGTACTGGTCCGCTCGGCGATCGTGTCGCGCAGCCGCAACGCCAGCATGTGCGCCTCGGCCGCGATGGCGTCGGTCTCGGCGCGCGCGATCGTGACGATCCACGTGTCCGGCGGGTCCATCGACACGGCCGCGTCGGCCACCGTCGCGCACGCGGTGCGGACCACGCCGTCCACGAACGTGGTGGTGCTGCGCGCCCAACCGTCGCCCTCGTGCTGGCAGGACGCCAGGAAGTCGTCCAGGTCGACGACGACGGCGACACACGCGGGCTGCTGCATCTTGCTAATATAAGTCAGCCGAAAACTAAGATAAAGGTACGTTCTAATGCCACTCGATCCGGTTGACCAGGGTGCCGACGCCGGTGATCTCCGCGCGCATCTCGTCGCCGTCGGCGAGTGGCGCGATGCCCGCGGTCGTTCCGGTGGCGAGGAGATCGCCGGGCAGCAGGGTCATGCCGTCGGACAGATCGGCCAGCAGGCGGGGAATCCGGTGCACCATCCAGCCGGTGTTCGCGTGCTGGCGCACCTGCCCGGCCACGGACAGGGTCATCTCCAGGTCGTGCGGGTCGGACACCTCGTCCGGCGTCACCAGGTACGGCCCGGCAGGCGCGAAGGTGTCGAACGCCTTGGCCTGGTCCCACGGCTGGTTGCGCCGCATGTTCGCCAGTTGGAGATCCCGCGCCGTCATGTCGTTGACCACGGTGTAGCCGGCGACGGCACCGCGCCAGTCGGCCGGGTCGAGATCCCGGGTGACGCGCCCGATCACCACGCCGAGTTCGACCTCGTGCTCGACGTGGGCGGTCCGGGCCGGTGGCCGCACAGCGGCACCGTGCCCGACGAGTGCGGTGCTGGGCTTGAAGAACAACACCGGTTCCGGCGGCACCGCCAACCGGCTCTCCTCGGCGTGGGCCGCGTAGTTCAGCGCCAGGCAGCAGATCTTCGAACAGTGCGCGATGGGTGGTTCGAAGACGAGATCGGCCGCGGGCAGCACGTCGGTTCCCGCCTCGGCGTACTCGGTCAGCGCCGCCACCCCCAGATCGGCGAGCACCGCGACCGGATCGGCTGGCAGCTCGCCGAGTACGACGACACGATCGCCGTCCAGTCCCACCGCGAGTTCCACCGGGTGGTCCGGGTGGCGACGTACACGAGCCAGGCGCATGTGGACTCTCCTTTCCGGGCGTGGGTGCAGCGTCACGCGGGACCCGGCTGCCTGGCAAGACATCCGATTGCGCCCACGGTCTTCGGCTTGCGCAGTTGGTTGACGCGGCACCGCGACGGCGGCGACGTTCGACGGGCGAGGGAGGAGAACCATGACACGACAGGCGGAACTCGCCGAGCGGGCGCGGCGGGTACTGGCCGGCGGGGTGTCCAGCGACGCGCGGCGGCTGCCGAACGGGTCGCTGTTCGTCGACCGGGCCAGTGGCGCGTACCTGTGGGACGTGGACGGCAACCGCTATACCGACTACGTGCTCGGGCAGGGGCCGGCGATCCTCGGCCACAGCGCGCCGGTGGTGGCCGACGCGGTGGCGGCACAGGTGCGGCGTGGCGTCAGCTACTCGGCACAGCACCTCGCCGAGGTCGAGCTCGCCGAGACCCTGTGCCGGCTGATCCCGTGTGCCGAGCGGGTGCGGTTCAACTCGGTCGGCTCCGAGGCGGTGCACGCGGCGCTGCGGCTGGCCCGCGGGCACACCGGGCGGAGCAAGATCCTCAAGTTCGAGGGCCACTACCACGGCTGGTTCGACCCGGTGCTGTACAGCGTCCACCCGCCGCTGGCCCAGGCCGGTCCGGAGCGGACGCCCGCCGTGGTCGGTGGGACGGCCGGTCAGCAGGCCAGTGCCGAGGGTGATCTGCTGGTGGCGCCGTGGAACGACCTGCCGGCGCTCACCACGCTGCTGGCCGAGCACGGTGCCGACGTCGCCGCGGTGATCATGGAACCGATCCTGTGCAACACCGGCGTGATCATGCCCGACGAGGGCTACCTGGCCGCCGTCGCCGACCTGTGCCGGTGGCACGGTGCGCTGCTGGTCTTCGACGAGATCATCACCGGGTTCCGGGTGGCACCCGGCGGCGCCCAGGAGTACCTCGGGGTGACACCGGACCTGGCCACGTTCGGCAAGGCGATGGCGGGCGGGATGCAGCTGTCCGCCCTGGTCGGCCGCGCCGAGGTGATGGACGACATCGCGACCGGCCGGGTCGCGCACGCCGGCACGTTCAACTCGCACCCGGTCGCCGTCGCGGCGGCGCAGGCGGCGCTCGCCGTGCTCGACGAGCAGCGCGACACCGTCTACCCGACCCTGCGCGAGCTGGGCGCCCGGCTGGCCGACGGGCTGCGCGTGGCGGCCGGCAAGGCGGGGGTGCCGCTGCTGGTCAGCGGCCCGGGCCCGGTCGTGCAGACCTACCTCACCGACGCGACGGAGGTGCGGAACTACCGCGATTTCGCCGCCACCGACAGGGACACGATGGCCCACCTGCACGGCCTGCTGATGGACCGTGGCGTCAACATCGTGCCGCGAGGACTGTGGTTCCTGTCCACCGCGCACACTGTCGACGACATCGACCGCACGGTGGAGGTCGCCGCGGACGCCTTCGCAGCTCTGTGACGTGCGCACTGCGTCGGTCCGTAGGCTGCATTACGGTCGACTGCAACCTGCACGACCTCGACGACCTCGACGACGGAAGTAGGCGCGCATGACCCGGTCGAACAGCACCGGCGCCGTGCGCGTCGGGATCGTCGGCCCGCCGGTGGTCGTGCACCGCATGGTCGAGGTCGGTCACGCCCTCGTCGTGGGCGAGGCGACGCCGATGAGCCTGGTCGGGACCCAGTACCAGAAGCACAGCCAGATCGCCGACCGCGTGCACGGCATCGTGGACGACGTCGACGTGGTGCTGTTCGCCGGTCCGCTCCCCTACGACATCGCCAAGGACGCGGGTGTGCTCACCCGCCCGGCCACGTTCGTCGAGCTGAGCGGTTCGTCCCTGTACGGCGCGATGTTGCGCGCGATGCGCGGTGGCCTCATCGATGCGGAGCGGGTCAGCATCGACTCGTTGAGCGTGCCGGCCATCGCCGAGGCGTACGACGAGTGCGAACTGAGCGACGCGCGCGTGCACGCGTCGCCGTACGAGGGACCGGACAGCGCGTCCGGGTTCGCCGACTTCCATCGTGACCTGTTCCAGAGTCGTCGCACCACCGGCGCGCTCACCACGGTCGACGCGGTCGCGCGCGAGCTGGCCAAGGCGAAGGTGCCCGTGGTGCGGGTGCAGGCCACCGGTTCGGCCCTGCGCGCGGCGCTGCGGGCCGCCGCGGTCCTCGGCGCGGGCAGCGTCCTGGAGGGCGCGCAGTTGGTGATCGGTCTGGTCGAACTGCCCGACGTGCGGAAACTGTCCAGCGGCCCCGGCGGCTGGGCGGCGCAGGAACTCCGGCTGGACGCGCTGCGGGCGCTGCGGGCCGACACCGACCGCCTGTCGATCAGCATTCTCCCGCGCGACGACCGGAGCCTGGTGCTGGTGGCGACACTGGCGTCGGTCACGGATGTCAGTGGGCAGTTCGTGGTGTCGTCGTTCGTGAACCGGGTGCGGCGGGCCACCGGCGTGACGCCGTACGTCGGCTTCGGGATGGGCGCGACGGCCGCATCCGCCGAGGTGAACGCCGAGCACGCGCTCGACGACGCCAGGGCGGGCGGGGCGGACCGCGTCTACGTGCGACTGCGCGACGGTTCGACACTCGCGCTCAGCGACACAGGTGACGCGGCCGACCTCGACGAGGACGTGGTCGACTCGAAGCACCTGGAGACGGTCGCCGCGCTGCGCGCCGGCCTGGTCGAACCGGACTCGGACGCGCAGCTCGTCGATGCCGAACTCGCCGCGCGGCTGCTGGGCATCAGCGCCCGCACCGCCCGCCGGGTGCTCCAGGAACTGGTGCGGGACGGGCTGGCCTGGCCCGTGCCGCCCGCGTCGGTGACGACACCGGGCAGGCCCCGGCAGACCTACCGCCTCATCGCCGGCCGGCCCTGACTATTGGCTGTACAGCAAGGGATTCAGCTCGCCGTCCGGCACGCCGCCGACCGCCGCACCCGCCAGGCAGACGCGGAGATCCTCCCGCTGCGCGTCGTTGACTGGTTCGCTCACGACGATGTCGGCGTCGGCGTAGATGACCGTCATGACCCGGCGCGGCACGGTCGACCGGTTCGCTCCGGCCCGGTGGAGCGTCCAGCCGAGGTGGAAACTGGCGTCGCCCAGCGCGTAGGACGCACTGTCCACTGTGAACTCCTGCTCGGCGACGACGCTTTGCATCTCGCGTTCCGAGTCATCGCCGATCGGCAGGTCACGCCCGTACTCGAACCGGTGGCTACCCACCGCGAACTCCAGCGAGCCGAGTTCACGCGGGGTCTCCTGCAGCGGAATCCACACGGTGATCGTGCGGTCCGACGCGAACGGCCAGTAGTACCGGTCGGCATGCCACGGTGTGATGCCGCCGCCGGGTTCCTTGTACAGCGCCTGGTCGTGGTACAGCCGCACGCCGCGAACGCCGAGCAGTTCGGCGGCCACCCGCGCCACACGGCGGGAGAACACCAACTGCCGCACCAGTTCGTCGTGCTGCCACAGGTTGGTGACCTGGAGGAACGCCCGATGGTAGGTGTCGCGCTCGGCCATGGGCAGGTGCATCGTGTTCAGCGCCAGCACCCGCCGGGTGACGGTCGGCCCGACATGCGCGATCGTGTCCGGACTGAGCAGGCCAGGCACGCGCAGGAAGCCCTGCCGGTCGAGCGAGTCGACCTGGGCGGTGGTCAGCGGGTAGGCGGAGTCGATGTCGGTCATGCCGATCAGCGTCGCCGCCGGCCACCGTGCGAACTAGCGCGTCGCGGAGCCGAAACTGGTACGCGTGTGACCGGTAACGTGCGGGTGGTGCGGCCGGTCGTCGAGTTCATCACGCCGGGAGCGGGGCGGGCGTGGGCGTTCCAGGTCCGCACGGCGCCCGATTTTCCGTTCGCCTGGCACGCGCACGACTACTACGAGCTGACCGTGATCACCGCCGGGACGGGTAGGCGGTTCGCCGGCGATGCGGCCGCTGCCTACGGTCCCGGCGACGTCGCGCTGTTCGGGCCCCGGCTCCCGCACACCTACGCAGCGGCAGCGGCGCACGGGCCACAGTCCGCGTGCGTCGCCCAGCTCTCGGCGGCGTTCGTCGACCGGCTCACGGCCGGGCCGGAGTTCGTCGCGGTCCGGGAGCTGCTGGCGCGGTCCGGTCATGGTGTCGCGTTGTCGGTGCCGTCGTCCGACCTGTCGCGGTCCGCGCTGCGGCTCGCCGAGCTCGACGGTGCCCGGCAGACGGTGGCGCTGCTCGAACTGCTCACCGACCTGGCCGAGCAGCCGTCGCTGGTCACGCTGGCGAGCACGGCGGCGGCCCGGTCGATCTCGGCCACGTCGGCGGACGCGCTCAGCGCGGTGGTCAGCTACTGGACGAGCACTACACGGAGCCCGTGACCAGGTCCGACGTGGCGTCGGCGGTGTCGATGGCGCCGTCGCCGGTGAGTCGACTGCTGCGGCGGCAACTGGGACCACGCTGACGGAATATCTGACCACGGTGCGCCTGGCCGCGGCGAGCCGTGCGCTGACCGACACCGACCGGCCGATCGCCGACATCGCACACGCCTGCGGCTTCACCAACCTGCCAACTTCAACCGCCGGTTCCTCGGCAGCCGGCACATGACGCCCCGGGAATACCGTCGAGCGTTCCGCTCATAATCGATCACCATCCATGCTCGATTCACGCAGACTTGCCCACAACACAGGGGTGTCCGCGCTCGATCCGCGCAGCGTGGTCAGCGGCCTCGCGGTCGGCGCTCGATTCGCCCGGAGTTGTCCACAGGGCCTGGCCATCGGCGCTCGATCCGCGCAGGTTCGCGTATCGTGGCCGCGTGCGTCAGGAAGATCGCCTCGGTCAGATACTGCGGAAGCTCAACGAGCACGGCTCGGTCGGCGTCGGTGTGCTCGCCGCCGAACTGAACGTGTCCGAGGCGTCGGTGCGCCGCGACCTGCACCTGCTGGAGGAGCAGCAACTGCTCACCAGGACACACGGTGGCGCAGTCGCGTCCGGTGTGCTGTACGAGCTGCCGATGCGCTACCGGGGTGGCCAGCACTTCGAGGCGAAACGCGCGATCGCCGCCCATGTGGACACGCTGGTACCCGCCGATGCCACGTCGGTCGGGCTCAACGGTGGCACAACCACGACGGAAGTGGCCCGCGCCCTGGTGCGGCGCCCTCACCTGCGGATCGTCACCAACGCGCTGAACATCGCGTCCGAACTGGCCGTGCGCGCGAACATCGAACTGGTGGTGTGCGGGGGTAGCGCCCGCTCGGAGTCCTATGAGCTGGTGGGCCCGCTCGCCGAGCAGACCCTGGCCAACATCAACGTGGACGTAGCGGTGCTCGGGGTGGACGGCGTGAGCCCGGCGGCGGGCTTCACCACCCACCACGAGGTCGAAGCGAACACGAATCGGGCACTGGTGCGCGCGGCCGAGCGGACCATCGTGGTCGCCGACTCCAGCAAGATCGGCCGCCGGACGTTCGCCAAGATCGTGGACATCGCTGCCGTGTCGGACATCGTCACGGATGCCCAGGTCACGGACGCCGACGTGGCAGCACTGGAACGGCTGGGGCCCGTCGTGCACGTCGTGTACACATCGATCACAAACGCGCACGTTTACTGAGCGAATATGGACACTTGGTCATGACGCGGGCAGGATGGGGGTATGCCTGCCGCGCCGCAACCGCACGTCGTCCGTGAGATCGGCCGCCAGCCGGAGTGCTGGGCGAGAGCGCTGGCGCTGGTGCCCGAGGTAGCCGACGCGCTGCCGCGCCCTGGCGAGCGGGTCGCCGTGCTGGGCAGTGGCACGTCGTGGTTCATGGCCATCGCGTACGCGGCGCTGCGCGAAGCGGCCGGGTTCGGCGAGACCGACGCGTTCGCGGCCAGCGAGTTCCGCGCCGCCCGGCGGTACGACCGGACCGTGGTGATCTCCCGATCCGGTACCACCACGGAGGTCCTGCGCGCGATGGCCGACGCGACCAGCCCGGTCACCGCGATCACGGCTGTGCCGGACAGCCCGGTCGCGGTGGCCGCGGCGCATCCGATCGTGCTGGCCTTCGCCGACGAGGAATCCGTTGTGCAGACGGTGTTCGCGACGACCGCGCTGATGATGCTGCGTGGCTCGCTGGGCGTGCCGCTGGACGATGTGATCGCGCAAGTGTCCGATGTGGATCGGATCGAGGTCGCGGCCGAGAACGCCGACCAGTTCACGTTCCTGGGCAGCGGCTGGGCGTACGGGGTGGCGCTGGAGGCAGGGCTGAAGATGCGCGAGGCGGCCGGTGTGTGGACCGAGTCGTACCCGCAGTTGGAGTACCGGCACGGCCCGATCGCCATCGCGCAGCCCGGCCGTGCGGTGTGGGTGTTCGGCACGCCGGCCGACGGCATCGTGCGCGACATCCGGGCGACCGGTGCGACGGTGGTCGCCGACGACCTCGACCCGGTCGTCGACCTGGTCCGCGTTCAGTCACTCGCGGTGCGGCGAGCGCAGGCCATCGGCCTCGACCCCGACCGGCCCAGGGCGCTGACCCGGTCCGTCGTGCTCGACCGCGGCGGCGCGACGTGATCGTGTGCGTGGCGCCCAGCCCGGCGATCGACGTGACCTACCGGGTCGCGAGCCTGCGGGTCGGCGGCGCCAACCGGGTCAGCGACGTCATACATCGGCCCGGCGGCAAAGCGGTCAACGTCGCCAGGGTCCTGACGACGCTCGGCCAGCAGGCAGTCGTACTGGCCCCGGTGGGCGGCGAGTCCGGTGACCGGTTCCGCGCCGGCTTGGCCGAACGGGGTGTCGCGGCGGAGTTGGTGGACGTGGGCGCACCGACCCGGCGCACGGTGACGGTGCTGGACGACGCCACGGGCGAGGCGACGCTGCTGTCCGAACCGGCGACGGTGGCGGACTGGACGGCGGTGGCCGAGCGGTTCACCGCACTGTTGCCATCCGCCGATGTCGTGGTGGTCAGCGGCTCGCTGCCGATCGGTGCACCCCAGGACGCCATCGCCGACCTGGTCCGCCAGGCGCGGCGGGCGGGACGGCCGATCGTGGTCGACAGCAGTGGTGCCGCACTCGCCCGGGCGATCGCGGCAGGACCGACGGTGGCCAAGCCCAACGCCGCCGAACTGGCCGAACTCACCGGCAACCCGAATCCACTGGCCGCGGTCGGCACCGCGGTCGGCACCGTGGTCGGCCCAGTGGTCGGCGCGGCCCCGGTCGCCGGCGCGGCCGGCGCGGCGGCGGCTGGCGGCGCGGTCGGCGCGGCGGCGGCTGGCGGCGCGGTCGGCGCGGTCGGCGCGGCGGCGGCGGTCGGCGGCCTAGCCGCTGCGGCGGCTGGCGGCCTGGCCGGCGCGGCTGCGGCCGGCGGCCTGGTCGGCGCGACGGCGATCGTCGCGTCCTTGGGCGCGGACGGCCTGATCGCCGCCGGACCCGGCGGCTGCTGGCGGGGTCGCCCCGGCACAGCGTTGCGCGGCAACCCGACCGGCGCGGGCGACGCCCTGGTCGCCGGACTGGCCATCGGCCTGAAGCGCGGCCAGCGGCTGGTCGACATGCTCGCCGACGCCATGGCACTGGCCGCGGCAGCCGTCCTCCAACCCTGCGCGGGCGACATCGACCCCGCAGACGTCACCGCCCAGCGGGCAGGCGTACGCATCGAGGCGATCAGATGACCCTTGCGCGGACCAGCCAACCGATCGCCCACGCCCCGCACCCCAACATCGTGGCCGCCGCCAGCGGCCAGCAGACAATCCCCGGACCCTCGCGCCCACCAACCAGCTCATCGCCCACGCCCTGCACCCCAACGGCATGATCACCGCCGCCACCGGCCAGCGGACAGGCGCACGCATCGAGGCCATCCCATGACTCTCGTACCCACCAACCAACTGGTCGCCGACGCGATGCGCCGCAACGGCGTGGTCGCTGCCGTCAACGTGATCACGCTGGAGCACGCCGAGGCGATCTGCGCCGCCGCGACCTCGCTCGACGTGCCGGTGATCCTGCAGATCAGCGAGAACGCGGTGCGGTTCCACCACCGGCAACTGCGGCCCATCGCCGCCGCGACCGCCGAGGTCGCCCGGCTGGCCGGGGTCGAGATCGCACTGCATCTGGACCACGTCACCGACGACGACCTGGTCACCCGCGCGGCGGACAACGGGTTCAGTTCAGTGATGTACGACGCGGGCGCGCTGCCCTTCGCGGAGAACGTCGAACGCACCGCACGGGCGGTCCGCGCCGCGCACGAACGCGGGCTCTGGGTGGAGGCGGAACTCGGTTACGTAGGTGGGAAACCCGGTGCCGCGGCGAGTGCGCACGCGGCCGGTGTGCGGACCGATCCGGACGAGGCCGCCGACTACGTCGCCCGCACATCTGTCGACGCGCTGGCCGTCGCCGTCGGCAGTGAGCACGCGATGACCACCCGGTCCGCCATGCTCGACATCGACCTGATCCTGCGGCTGCGGGACCGGCTCGACGTACCCCTCGTGCTGCACGGTTCGTCCGGTGTGCCGGAAAGTCAACTACGGAAAGCGGCCGAAGCGGGCATTGTGAAGATCAACGTCGGCACCGCGCTGAACGTCGCGATGACCCATGCGGTCCGCGACGTCCTCGCCCACGACGAGCGCATCGTCGACCCCCGCCAGTACCTCGCGGCGGCGCGGCAGGCGATGGCCGACACGGTCGGTCGGCTGCTCAGCATGCTGCCCTGACCAGCTCAGCCTGCCGCCGGCTCCAGCACGAACCCGGCCACTCACCACGCCGCCCAGACCGCATTGGCCCACCGCCGGCCTCCGGCACGGACTCGGCTGCTCAGTGGGCTGCCCTGACCGCCCGGCCCGCCACCGGCTCCGGCACGAACTCGGCCGCTCACCATGCCGCCCTGACCGCCTCGCCCGCCCGCCGGCTCCGGGCCGGACTCAGTTGCTCAGCATGCTGCTGACCGGTTCAGCTTTCCGCCGGCTCCGGCACTGGCTCGGCTGCCTGGTCCGGCTTGCGGTGCGCGCCCTCGGCGGCCGGGCCGCTGTTGTCCTGGCCGCCCGCCGGCCGACTCGCCGTCGATCCCGATAATTCGGACATCAGTTCGTCGAAGATCGGCGTCAGTTCCATCGTGATCCGCCCTTTCTCACGGCGCACGGAGAACTACCCCGCCGAGCCGGCCGGAAAACCCTACCGAGGGACTAGTGCCACCGTGGCGAGGGCGGCCGCCGCGAACAGGGCGGCGGTGCCCAGCCCGGTGACGTGCAGCCCGGTGACGAAGTGGCCGCTGTCCGGTTGTCCCGCGATGGCGCCGTAGGCGGCGATGCCGATCGCGCCGCCGGCCTGCCGGGCGGTGTTGTTCATGCCGGACGCCAGTCCGGACCGGTCGCCCGGCGCGGCGGCGATCGACGCGGCCACCACGGCCGGTGTGAGCAGGCCGAGCCCGATGCCCCAGCACAACATGGCCGGTAGCAGGGCCAGGTAGGCACTATGTGCCTCCCATGTGGACAGTAGGCCGACCCCGACGGCGGCCACCACCAGCCCGGTGATCATCACCGGTTTCGCTCCGACCCGACCGGTCAGCCGGCCCGCGAAGGGCGCGAGCAGGCTCAACGGCAGGAACAGCGGCAACACGGCCAGTCCGGCCAGCAGGGCCGGCCGGTGCTGCACGGTCTGCAGATACAGCGTGAGCAGGAACAACAGGCCGAGGGTGCCCAGGTTCATGCAGCCGGCCACGGCGTTCGCCGCCACGAACGCCGGGCGGCGGAACACATCGGGCGGCAGCAACGGTTCGGCGACCCGCCGCTCGGCCGCCACCAGACCGCAGAACGCGGCCACCGCGACGACGGCACCGGCCACCACAGTGGTACCGAGCCCGGCGTGACCTGCCTGGATGATGGTGAACGTCGCGGCGGCCAACCCGATCACCACGAGGACGGTGCCCGGCGAGTCCAGGCGCCGTTCGGAGTGCCCGGCGTCGTCGTTCACCCGGCGCAGGGTCACCAGACCGGCGATCACCACGATGGGCACGTTGATCGCGAACACCCACCGCCAGCCCGGCCCGTCCACCAGCAGGCCGCCCAGCAGCGGTCCCGCCGGCAGGGCCACGCTGCCGATTCCGGCCCAGACACCGATCGCCCTGGCCTGCTCGCCCGGTCCGGGGTAGGCGCGGCTGACGATGGCCAGGGTGCCGGGTAGCAGCAGGGCCGCGCCGATCCCCTGCACCGCCCGCGCCGCGATCAGCACGCCGGTCACGGGGGCCACCGCGCAGCCCAGCGAAGCCACCCCGAAGACCAGCATCCCGACCAGCACCACCCGCTTGTGGCCCCACCGGTCGCCGACCGTTCCGCCGGCCAGCAACAATGCCGCCAACGCCAGCGCGTAGCCGTCCACCACCCACTGGAGGCCGGCCACACCGGCGCCCAGCCCGGTGCCGATCGTCGGCAGGGCGACGTTGACCACGGTGACGTCCAGCAACACGAGGAAGTAGCCGGTGCACATGACGGTCAGCACGAGTCCGCGGGACGTGGCGGTGGTGTCCGTCCGAGTCATGATCTCCAGGGTGCCCCGGGAACGCTTCCATCACCGTGGAAGTGTTCCCGTCGCATGATGGAGACATGGACGGCACCACATTCGGTGGCGACGCCGACATCGCCGCCGTCGCGGGCCTGTTCGCCGACCCGACCAGGGCACGCGTGCTGCTGGCGCTGGCCGACGGACGGTCGCTGCCGGCGAGTGTCCTGGCCGGCGAGGCGGGCGTGTCGCCGCAGGCGGCCAGTTCCCAGTTGAAGCGGCTCGTGGCCGGTGGGCTGATCACCGGAGAGAAGTCCGGACGCCACCGGTACTACCGGCTGGCCTCCGACCGGGTGGCCGGCCTGCTCGAAGCACTGGCCGGCATGGCACCCGCACGGCCGATCCGATCGCTGCGCGAGAACACCCGGGCGGCCGCACTGCGCAACGCCAGAACGTGTTACGACCACCTGGCCGGCCGGCTCGGCTGCGCGATCACCCAGGCGCTGGTGGACCGGCAGGCCCTCGTGGCCGCGGACGGGATCGCCGACACCCGGCGCAGGCCGGCCGATCCGCTGTCCGCCATGCTGGCCGACCACCCCTACCGGCCGGGACCCGGCCTGCCCGCCGTGCTGGACGCCCTGGGCATCGCTCCGCCTGCCGACCGGAGCAGGCGGCCGCTGCTGCGCTGCTGCCTGGACTGGAGCGAGCAACGCCACCATCTCGGCGGCCGGCTGGGCGCGGTGCTGCTGCACCACGCCGAGGACGAAGGCTGGATCACGCGCAGGCGCGGCGACCGGGCGGTGACCGTCACCGACCTGGGCAGACGAGAACTGGCCGCCCGACTGGGTATCCCATTGGACGGACAACCCTGACGCCGACGACCGGGGAGGATCAGATGCTCTCGGAGCACGAGAAGACGGAGTCCACGAGCGTCGAACGGGCCGCCCACGCCTACTGCCCGCTGTGCAATCCGAGCCCGCGGCCGGGCGAGCACATCACCGCGCTGTGCGGGGCGACCCATCCCTTCTGGGGCCGCCGGGAACGGCCGCTCACCGTCTGCCCGGCCTGTCACGCCATCGCCGCCGCGATCGTCTTCCCGTGCGGTCACGCCGCGCAGAGCATGTGATCCCGGCGTTCAGTGCCGGCCCCCGCGCAGCGACGCCAGCAGCCGGCGGGCGATGTCCTGGAGCTTGATGTTCTGGTGCTGCGAGTGTCGTACCAACTCGCCGAACGCACTGTCGGCGCTGACCCCGTGGATCGCCATCAACGCACCCTTGGCCTGGTCGATCTCGGCGCGCGAGGTGAGTGCCCGCTGCAGGTTGGTGATCGTGTCCCTGGACCGCCGCCAGCGGTGGGCGTTGGTGACGGCGTGGGCCGCGGCCGTGGTGAACAACGCCATCAGCCGTTCGTCGAACGGGTCGAACGCGGTGGCGGTGCGGCTGTAGACGTTGAGCGAACCCACGAGTTCTTCCATGCCGTCGCCGTCCAGTCCGTCCATGCCGTCGCCGTCGTCGTCCAGCAGCAGCGGTACGGCGAGGTAGGTCCGCACCCCGGCCGCCTCGGCCGCCTCGGTGAACTCGGGCCACCGGGTCCGGTCCTCGGCCACGACCGAGCGCACCGGTTGCCCGCTCTGCGCCGCGTGCAGGCTGGGGCCGCGACCCGCGAGGAACTGGCTCTGGTCGATGTCGCCTGCCTGGTCGTCGGTCGTGGCGGCCGTGCGTGGCTTGTCGCCGTTGAGCAGGGTGATGGTGACCGCGTCGGCGTCCGGGATCGCGTACGCCGCCGTGGCGGCCAGGCGCGCCAGCACCTGGTCCAGTGGTTCCGCCGTGGTGGCGAGGTCGCGCAACCCCGCGACGGCGGTCGTGGTGTCGTCCAGCCGAGACAGGGGATCCGGTCTGCCGGAAGGACTGCTGTGCTGGTCGGGGCCGGTCATGGGCGCGTCCGGATCGCTCGGCGGCCGGGAAACGGCCTCGGACGTGCCTGCCGGGCTGGTCTGGGTAGCCGAGCGGCCAACGGCCCTCGGTGCATCGCCTGGCTAATCGCCTCGACGCTCCTTACCGCGATGTGCGGATCGATGCGGACGGATCGAGGCGCCGGCTGTTTGACGCCCCGTGATCGTACGTCCCGCCCGAATCGGCCCGGGCACCGAGGTCGCCTGAGTGATCACCCGGTTCCCACACAACGGCCACATCGGCCTCCGATACGCTGATCACCCGGACGAAAATCCACGTGAGAAGTGGCGATGACGCGATGACCGCACCTGCGCAGCCGAAGCCGTCCAGCAAGCGGACCAAGGTCGTGATGATCGTGCTCGGCGTCGTGGTCGCCGTCGCGCTCGTCGCCGTGGTGGGCACGGTTGTGGTCCACGCGTCCGGTACGAGTGATCAGGCTGCGCCACAAGCCAAAGCGGTGTCCCACGCCCAGCCGTCGCAGGCCTCGCCGCGGCCGGCCGCACCCAGCGCGAAGCCCGCCGCCGCGCCGCTCGCGGTCGCGTCGATCAGCCCGGCGGGCGGTGCCACCAAGGTCGCCGTGGACGCCGCCCTCACCGTCACCTACACCGCGCCGCTGACCAAGGCGCCGCCGACGCCCACGTTGAGCCCGGCCGTCGCCGGCACCTGGACCCGGCACGGCGCCGCGATGACGTTCACCCCATCGGGTGGTTGGCTGCCGTTCGGCACCGAGACGGTCACCGTGCCCACGGCCACGAAGCCCACCACGATCCGGTTCATCGTCCAGGACGGCAACCAGGTTCGCCTGGAGCAGATGCTCGCCGAGCTGAAGTACCTGCCGCTGTACGTCAACCCGACGACACCACTGCCGCGCGGCATCACGTCCACCCTGGCCGAGGAGGCCACCTCGGTGGACGCCGTGCGCACCTCGCCCGAACCCGGCACGATGCAGTGGAGCTGGTCGCACGTCCCGGCGACGCTCAGCGCGCTCTGGAAGCCCGGCCACCAGACGGTGATGGACCAGGGCGCCATCATGGCGTTCCAGTCCGACCACCACCTGACCATGGACGGCATCGCCGGCCCGACGGTGTGGCACGACCTGGTCGCGGCCATCGCGGCCCGCAAGACCGCCAGCCACCCGTACGACTACCTGGTGGCCAGCAAGAGCAGGCCCGAGACGCTCACCGTCTACCGCGACGGCAAGGTCATCTACCGCACGCTGTCCAACACCGGCGTGCCCGGCGCCGACACGCAGGCGGGCACGTTCCCGGTGTACTCGCGGTTCGCGTCCACCACGATGTCGGGCACCAACGTCGACGGCACGAAGTACGTCGACCCGGGCATTCCGTGGGTGGCGTACTTCAACGGCGGCGACGCGGTGCACGGTTTCGTCCGGCCGTCCTACGGCTTCCCGCAGAGCAACGGCTGCGTCGAACTGCCCGTGTCCAACGCCAAGCAGGTGTGGCAGATGGACCCGTACGGCACGTTGGTGACGGTTCTCTGACGCTGAGATCAGGTCAGTGCCCAGCGCGGGCTGCCCGATCGAACGGGAGCCCGGCTTGGCGGAACACCTGCGGCGAGTTGCCGACCTCGTTGTTCCAGATCCTGGGGTTCGCGACCATGCTCCGGGTTGACGACGTCGCGGTCCAGCGCGGCGACGATGATGTCGGTCGCTGTGGCGTTGTCCGCGAGGTTGGGTGCCAGCGCGGCGCAGATGCGCACCTCCACGTCGGGTCGGTGAGGTACCGCTCCGTGTCGTCGTCGAGTTCGCTGAGTTGGCGCACCCAGAAGGCCCGTTCTTCGGACGGGTCGTTCGCCCACGCGTGCAGGCGCGCGGCGAGAGCGGGGCGTTGGTCGGTCAGCGTCTTGACGTGAGACACCGCCGCGTCGACCGCCTTCTTCCGCACCGAACGGTCGGCGTGCGAGAGGAAGCCGGCCACCACGGGGTAGGACTCCCGGACCGCCTGTCGCAGGGCCGGGTCGACCAACGCCGCTTCCGCCACCGCGCCGAGGAATTCGATGAGCTCGGGCGTGACCGTTCCGGCTGCGAGTTGCCGGGTGGCGGCGCGGGCCGACTCGGGGTCGAGCTCGTCGAACATGCACGCATGCTGCCATCCCCGGTACCGGTAATGCGCTCGCGCCGGCGCAGCCGTGCTGCGAGGCTGCGCGGGATGCTGACCTCGGTGCGGGCCGGACGCTCGCTCACGCGACTCCGGCCGTACCTGTTGCCCCACCGCCGGCGACTCCGCACGGCGACCGCACTCGCCGGCCTGGCCTCGATCCTCGCGCTGGCCATGCCCCAGGTTCTCCGGTGGCTCGTCGACGGCCCGGTCGCGCACCGCAGGCCCTCCGAAATCGCCCTGGGCGGGCTGGCGCTGGTTCTGCTCGGCGTCGCCGAGGCCGCGATCTTCGGCATCCGGCGCTCACTGGTGGCCGCGCCGCTGGCCGAGATCGAGGCACGGATGCGCGCCGACCTGCACCAGCACGCGCAGCGGCTGCCGATCGCGTTCCACGACGCCTGGGCAGACGGGCAACTGCTCGCCAGGGGCACCGTCGATCTCCAGGTCCTGCACCAGTTCGTGGCCGAACCGCTCACCTTCCTGCCGGTGTTCGCGGCGACCTTCGGCGTCGGCGCGGCCGTCCTGCTCGCCGAGCAGTGGCTGCTCGCCGTCATCGTTCTCGCGCCCGTTCCCGTCCTTGTCGCCCTGTCCTACCGATTCCGGTCCGAGTACGCGCTGGCGACCCGCCGGGCACAGGACCTGTCCGGCGACCTGACCACGGCGGTCCTGGAGTCGGTGACCGGCATCCGGGTCATCAAAGGATTCCGCCGGAGTGACGACCGGGTCGCCCGGTTCCGCGCCCAGGTGCGGATGTTGCGCGACGCCGAGGTGCACAAGGCTCACCTGCTCGGTGGCATGTCCGCGCTCATCACCGCGCTGCCCGGGCTCGCGGCGGCGATCGCGCTGGCGCTCGGCGTCGTCGAGGTGGTCAACGGGAGCCTGTCCATCGGAACACTGTTGGCATTCTTGGGAACCGTGGCCGCACTGAGTCCGGCCGTCGAGCAGGCCGGGCCGATGCTCGCCGACTGCCACGACGCGGCGGCTGCCGCGGATCGGTTCTTCGAGGTGCTCGACCAGCCGGCCGTCACCGATGCCGGGCAGGTGACCGGTTCCTCGGGTCCGGCCGAGGTCGTCTTCGAGGGCGTCAGTTTCCGTTACTCCGACACCGACCCGCCGGCCCTGCGCGACGTGAGTCTGCGGATCGCGCCCGGCGAAACACTAGCCGTCGTCGGCGCCACCGGCAGCGGCAAGACCACGCTGGCGGCCCTGATCCCTCGGCTGCACGACCCGGTCGAGGGCCGCATCCTGCTGGATGGCGTCGACATCGCCACCATGCCTCGCGCCCAGCTCCGATCCGAGGTGGCCGTCGCGTTCGACGAACCGGTCCTGTTCTCCGGAACGGTCGCGGACAACGTCCGGATGGGCCTGGACGCCGACGACGCACGGCTGGACAGCGCCCTGCGGACGGCACACGCCGACGGGTTCGTGCGCGGGCTGCCCGACGGCGTCCACACTCGGGTCAGGGAGAACGGGATGTCGCTGTCCGGCGGTCAGCGGCAGCGGATCGCCTTGGCACGGCTGGTGATCCGCCGCCCCAGGGTGGTCGTGCTGGACGATCCACTGTCCGCATTGGACGTGCACACCGAGGCCCGGATCCAGGACGCGCTCCGCGACGTGCTGGCCACGACCACCGCGCTGGTGATCGCCCACCGGCCGTCGACCGTACGACTCGCCGATCGGGTAGCGGTGCTGGCCGAGGGCCGGATCATCGCCCTGGGCAGCCACGAGGAACTCCTGCGGACCAGTCCCGAGTACGCGGCGCTGATGACACCGATCGACGCTACGGCGTGACCGATCCGCTGGAGGCACCGGCGCCCCGGGGCGCGGCCCGGCGGCTGCTGCGCTCGGTGCTGGGGCCGGACGTCCGCCGGTTGTCGCTCGCCGTCGCGGTCGTCCTGCTCCAGCAGGCGGCCGCGCTGGCCGGGCCGGTGCTGGTCGCCGTCGCCATCGATCGGGCGATTCCGGCGCTCCGCCGGCACGACGTGGTGCCCCTGGTCGCGGTGGTCGTCGCCTACGGATGCTGCATGCTGGCGGCGGGCCTGTTGCAGAACCGGTTCATCCGGCTGTCCGTCGAGGTCGGACAGGACGTGCTCAGTAGGCTCCGGTCACGCCTGTTCGCCCACATCCAGGCGCAGAGCGTGGAGTTCCATGAAGCCCACGCGTCCGGCACGCTGGCGTCCCGGGCGTCCGGCGACGTCGAAGCCGTACGTGAGCTGTTCGAGAGCGGGATCGACCAGATCGTCACGGCGGCCGTGTCCCTGGTCTACATCTCGACGGTCGTGCTCGTGCTCGACTGGCGGCTCGGCGTCGCCGTGCTTGCCGCGCTGGTGCCGATCTACTGGACCATGCGGTCGTTCCGGACCCGCTCCCTCCCGGTCTACCAGCGGCGCTCCACGGTTGCCGCGACGGCGGCGGGTGACATGAGCGAGACGTTCGCCGGCATCCGAACCGTCCAGGCATACCGGCGCGAGCGAGCCAACGACGACCGGTTCGGCCTGCTCAACCGGCGTCACCAGAAGGAGAACCGGCAGGCCGGTGTGGAGATGGCGCGCTATGTCACGTCGTCCCGGCTCGTCGCCAACGTCGCCATCGCGGGTCTGGTGCTGTGGGGCGGTTACCGGGTCGCGTCGGGCACGCTCCCGCTGGGCGGCTACGCGGGCGTGGTGCTGTACCTGCGGGACCTCTACGACAAGCCGTTGCGGCTCGGCGGCGTGCTGGACGCCTACCAGTCGGCGGTGGCCTCGCTGCAGAAGATCGCCGTGCTGCTGGCGATCGAGCCGACGGTCGCCGAACCGACCAATCCCACCGTGTTGCCCGCACGGCGTTCCGTGGGGCGCGGGGTGCGCTGCCAGGACGTCGCGTTCGCCTACCGTGACGGCCGCGAGGTGTTCTCCGGGTTCGACCTCGACATTCCCGCCGGGCAGACCGTCGCACTCGTCGGGCCGTCCGGCGGTGGGAAGTCGACGCTGGCCAAGCTGCTGGCCCGGTTCCACGATCCGACCGGCGGCCGGGTGCTGCTCGACGGCGTCGACCTCCGGTCGATCGCCTCTGCCGAGCTGCGCGGCAGCGTTGTCCTGGTGCCCCAGGAGAACTTCCTGTTCTCCGGCACGGTCGCGGACAACATCGCACTGGCCCGCCCCGACGCCACACCCGAGCAGATCCGGCACGCCGCCGAGGCCACAGGGGCCGACCGGTTCATCTCGACGCTCAGCGACGGTTACCGGACCGACGTCGGCGATCGTGGTGGCCGTTTCTCGGCGGGCCAGCGGCAACTGATCGCACTGGCCCGGGTCTTCCTGGTGGACCCGTCCGTCATCGTGCTGGACGAAGCGGTGTCCGCCATCGACATCCCCGGCGAGCGGGCGGTGCACGACGCGATGCGCGCGGTGCTGCGCGGACGCACCGCCCTGGTCATCGCCCACCGCCTGTCCACGATCCGGATCGCCGACCGGGTGCTCGTGCTGGCCGGCGGCCGCGTCGTCCAGGACACCGCCCTGAACATCGATGAGGTCCGATTCGACCGGCGCGGCTAATCTGCGGAGGCGATATCGGCGACGAGGGGCAGCGGTGCGGTACTACACCTACATTTCCGACGTTATCTAACCACTTTGGGTGAGTGTCCACGATGTACACGATCGTGGTGGTGAGCCTCCCGTGTGGCTGTTGTGGACGGATTATCTTCCAGCGTCTATGACGAGTTCAGAATTGAAGGTGCAGCGGGTCGTCATGCCCTC
>DASUGU010000140.1:0-37955 GCA_036273855.1 Pseudonocardiaceae bacterium | reverse complement strand
GCACTGACCGGCCGCGGGATCTACTACGGTTCGGCGGCCACCGAGGCAGCGTCCTGCCACGACGTGGACGTGTACATCGTCGGCGGCGCGAACTCGGCCGGCCAGGCGGCGGTGTACCTGTCGCGGACGGCCCGGTCGGTGACGATCGTCGTGCGCGCGGACTCGCTGACCCAGTCGATGTCGCACTACCTGATCCAGCAGATCGCCAACATCCCGAACATCTCGGTGCGCACCTGCTCCGAGGTGGTCGAGGCGCACGGCGAGGACCACCTGGAGGCGTTGACCGTGCGGTTCAACCCCACCGGTGAGGTCGAGACGGTCAAGGCGGGCTGGTTGTTCGTGTTCATCGGCGCCGTGCCGCGCACCGACTGGCTGGACGGTGTCGTCGCCCGCGACCCGCGTGGTTTCGTGATCGCCGGCCCGGACCTGGTCGAGGGCGGCAACCCGCCGCGCGGCTGGCACTTGGACCGGCCGCCGTACCACCTGGAGACCAACGTGCCCGGCGTGTTCGTGGCCGGCGACGTACGCTCCGAATCGGGCAAGCGGGTGGCCGCGGCCGTCGGCGAGGGCGCCATGGCCGTGATGCTCGTGCACAGGTACCTGGAGAAGGCATGACCACGGGTGAACGATCCGTCCACCAGCAGGTGGCGTGTGACCGCGCGGAACTGCGGTCGTTGTTCCTGTTCGAGAAACTCACCGACGAGCAGCTGGACTGGCTGTGCGCCCGGGGGCACGTCGAGCGGTTCGAGCCCGGCTACGCCTTCCGCGAGGGTGACCAGGCGACCTGTTTCTACGTGCTGGTCGAGGGCACGATCGCGCTGTACCGGCGGGTCGGCGACGAGGACGTCGAACTGAGCCGGACCGACCAGGCGGGCGTGTACGCCGGTGCGTGGCGGGCGTTCCTGCGCGACCGGGCGGCCCAGGTCTACGACAACACGCTGCGCGTCGTCGCGCCGTCCCGGATGTTCATCCTGGACGCCGACCTGTTCGCCGAACTGATGGCCGAGTGGTTCCCGATGGCCCTGCACATGCTGGAGGGCCTGTTCTTCGGCATGCGCAACACCCACCAGGCAGTCGCCCAGCGGGAACGGTTGCTGGCGCTGGGTTCGCTGTCCGCCGGCCTGACCCACGAGCTGAACAACCCGGCCGCGGCGGCCATGCGTGCCACGTCGTCGCTGCGCGAGCGGGTCGCCGGCATGCGGCACAAGCTGGGCATGATCGCGTCCGGCTCGTACGACCGCACCCAGCTGGCCACCCTGGTCGGCCTGCAGGAGGCGGCGGTCGAGCAGGTGTCCAAGGCGCAGCCGCTGACCCCGCTGGAGGCGGCCGACCTGGAGGACGAGCTCACCGACTGGCTGGACGGCCACGGCATCGCCAACGGCTGGGACATGGCGCCCACGTTCGTGCAGGCCGGGCTGGACGTCGAGTGGCTGGACCGGGTGGCCGAGGTGGTGGGCGACTCCGGCGTGCTGGAGGGCGCGCTGCGGTGGCTGAACTACACCATCGACACCGAGCTGCTGATGTCCGAGATCGAGGACTCGACGACTCGGATCTCCACGCTGGTCACGGCGGCCAAGCAGTACTCGCAGCTGGACCGCGCGCCCAACCGGGTCGTCGACGTGCACGAGCTGCTGGACAGCACGCTGGTGATGCTGAATCGCAAGATCGGCGACGGCATCGAGGTGGTCAAGAACTACGACCGGACCCTGCCGGCCATCCCGGTGTACGCGGCCGAGCTGAACCAGGTGTGGACCAACCTGATCGACAACGCCGTGGACGCGATGGACGGCCACGGCACGCTGACCCTGAGCACGACCAAGGACGACGGTTCGCTGGTGGTCACGGTCCGGGACAACGGACCCGGCGTCCCGGAGGACATCCGCGGCCGGATCTTCGAGCCGTTCTTCACCACCAAGCCGGTCGGCTCGGGCACCGGTCTCGGCCTGGACATCTCGTGGCGGATCGTGGTCAACAAGCACCACGGCGACCTGGCGGTGGAATCCGCGCCGGGCGACACCAGGTTCGTGGTGCGGCTGCCGATCACGCCGCAGGCACGGCAGGAGGAGACGTCATGACGGTTCCCGGGATCGACCCGACCGTGGCGCCCAGCGGCAACGGCTGCGTGGAGTGCGACGTGGCCGGCGGCTGGTGGGTGCACCTGCGGCGGTGTGCCCAGTGCGGTCACGTCGGCTGCTGCGACTCGTCGCCCGCCCAGCACGCCAGCGCCCACGCGGCCAGCACCGGCCACCCGTTCGTGCGCAGCTTCGAACCGGGCGAGGACTGGTACTGGAACTACCTGACGCAGGAGTTCTACGAGGGCCCGGACCTGGCGGGCCCGCAGCACCACCCGGCCGAGCAGCCCACCCCCGGCCCGCACGGCCGTGTGCCCGCCGACTGGCGCGAGCACGTGCATTGACCGATGATCATGAAACCGGAGCCGACCCGTTGATCGGGTGTCCGTTGCACGGTTCGGGCGTCAGTCCTGGCTATCTGGTCGGGCGGCGGCTGGAGCGGCTCGTGGCGTCCTGGCATCGGCACGGCACCGACCCGCGGTCGGGGCCACTGGATGTGTGGTTGATCGACAGCGCCTCGGTCGCCACGCATGTCACGATGGGCTCGGACTGGTGCCTGATCCTGGAGCGGTCGGACCCGTTCCCCGGTTACGACATGGGTGACTCGGGGCGCGTAGAGGTGGGACCGGTCAGCACCGAGACGCCGTTCGCCGCGCACCTCGGCGAGACGATCGAGGCGGTCAACCAGGCCGCCGAGCCCGGCATCGGCCGGACCGTGCTGGACGTCGTGTTCGAGTCCGGGTGCGTCCGGTGCGACGGCTGGTCCGGCGACCTGCGCCTGACCGCCCGGTGATCGACCCTGGCCACACGAAAGCCGGCCACCCGGTGAGGCAACCGGGCGGCCGGCGTGGCTGGTGCGAATCAGGACACGGGGACGGTGACCGGGCCGAAGCTGGGCGCCGACAGGCTGTCCATGTCCTGCAGTTGACGGGCACCGGCGAGCAGCGGCTGCCGGTACTGCACGGTCAGGACCGCACCGGCGGGCAGCGGGTCGCCACCGAGCGTCAGAGACACGAGCGCCTTGCTCGGCGGGGTGTCGTCCACCACCTGCACGGCGGTCACGGTGGTGTCCACGCCGTTGACGGTCACGCGGAACCGGGCGGGGGTCGCGAGGCCCTGCGCGGTCGCCAGCATCTCCTGGTCGAACCCGAGCGACACGACGTTGGTGCCGGGGTGCGCCACGTTCGGGCCGATCAACGCCGGCGCGGTGTCCGGCTTGCTCGTCGGGTTCGACGGGTCGGGTGTGGTGGTACCGGCCAGGTCGGTCCAATAGCCCACGGCGGAACAGGTCATCGGCGTCGGGCTGGTCCGCGTCGCCACGTAGCTGACGCCGTGGGTCAGGCCAGCGGTGTCGTCGAGGGTGGTCGTGGTGGTGAAGCCCTCGGCCGGACTGAACAGCAGCGACTGCATCAGGTCGGGAACCAGGCTGACCGGAGCGCCCACCCGCCCGCCCGTGACCGCGTCGTAGTTCTGCTCGGTGGCCTGGAGCGACCAGACGTCAGTCGGATCGGTAGCGGCCTCGGTGATGTCGACGGTCAGCGAGCCGGCGACCTGCTCCCGGAACTGGAGCGTGCCGCCGCAGCTGTCGGTGACCGTGAGCACGCTCGCGCGACCACCCAGGCCGCCGCCACCGCCGCCGCCACCACCACCGGTGCCGCCGCCACCACCGCCGGTACCGCCGCCACCACCGCCACCACCGCCGGTGCCGCCGCCACCGCCACTGATGCCGCCGCCTCCGCCGCCGGTGCCGCCGCCTCCCTGGGCGGACGCGGGCCCCGTGGCGAGCAGGGCAACGCTCGTGCCGCCGATGACGATCATGGCGGCCACCATGGTCAGTTTCCGTGCGCGTCTCATACGGTTTCTACCTTCGAATGGTCCTGCGTGGACGGCCACAGGGGGATGCCTCGACCATGGCGTCAGCTTGCCGATCAACAAGCACATGCAGGTATTGGACGTTGGTACTAGACCGCGCATGCACCAATTGAGTCGTCGGCGGCCACGCCGCCGCTGGACAAATGCTGGTCAGACCGGGCCAAGCACGAACGCCGGCACATGGCAACCCCTATCCGGCGGTATCCGTCCCCTCACTGTGGGTTGGTACCAAGGTCCAATACCGCGGCTCAGCGCGGCCGGGTCTCCCGGCCCACCCAGTCCAGGTACTCCCCCGACCCGGTAACGATCTCGGTGGCCACCACCATCGGCACGTCGTAACTGTGGTGCGTCTGGACGTACCGGATCAACTCGGCCAGCCGGTCGGCCGCCGTCTTGATGGCCAGCCGCCACTCCTGGTCGCGGGTCACCGCGCCGTCCCAGCGGTACACGCTGGTCATCGGCCCGATGATATGCACACACGCGCCCAGCCGCGCCGCAACGACACCCTCGGCCAGCGTGTCGGCCTCGGCCGCCGAGTCGGTGGTCGTGACGACCTGGTACCAGTCCGCCATGAACGGACAGTAGCGGGTCAGCCGAAGTGGCCGACACAGAACTCGTTGCCGTCCGGGTCGGCCAGCACGGTCCAGGTGTCGTCCGGGTCGCGCCACAGCACGCGGGCGCCGAGCGCGGTCAGATGCTCGACGGCGGCCTGCTCGTCCGGTACCTCGAAGTCGATGTGCGACCGGTTCTTGCCGCCCGGCTTGGGCTCGGGCACCTGTTGCAGGAACAGGATCGGGTCGCGGCCGTCCGGGTCGTGCAGCGAGGCGTAGCCCTCGGTCCGGTGGTCCAGCACGTAGCCGAGCGCGGCGCACCAGAAATCGATCAGGACGTCGAGCCGGTTGGTGTCCAGCACGATCTGCTGGATCCGGAAGCGAGCCATGCCGGCAGCCTATTCGGCCATGATCGCAGCCAGGAAACCGTCGCCGAAATAATTGTTATTCCCACCGGTTGCGGAACCACCACCAGCAGCACTGAATCGGTTGCAAAAGATCCTTCCGGGCCGGGAATGGCGCTGGTAGTGGCCTTGACAGGCCATTTTGTCGGCGACCATGCTTTCCGACTGAGAGCGCTCTCTCGCCATTTGCCGGTCTGGAAGCAGGAGCAACCATGAAGGTTCCCTCCTCCGACGCGCTGCCGCGCCGGAGACTGTCCCGCACGTTACCGGTGGTGATGGCCGCACTGGTCATCCTGTGCGTCGCCGTGTACACCGCGATCGTCACCGGCCCGCAGGCGCACGCGGCGCCCGTGTTGCTGTCCCAGGGCAAGCCGACCACCGCGTCCTCGACGGAGAACGCGTCGTTCCCGGCGGCCAACGCCACCGACGGCAACACGGCCACCCGCTGGTCCAGTGCGTTCAGCGACCCGCAGTGGCTCCAGGTGGACCTCGGGTCGACGTCCGGCATCAGCCAGGTGACGCTGAACTGGGAGGCGGCCTTCGCCAGCGCGTTCCAGATCCAGACGTCCAACGACGCCGTCACCTGGACCACGATCTTCTCCACCACCACCGGCACCGGTGGCATCCAGAACCTGACGGTCAACGGCACCGGTCGGTTCGTCCGGATGAACGGCACCACCCGGGGTACCGCGTTCGGCTACTCGCTGTTCGAGTTCCAGGTGTTCGGCACGGCGAACGTGCCAGCCGTGTGCGGCACGACGAACGCGGCACTGAACAAGCCGACCACGGCGTCGTCGACGGAGAACGCGTCGTTCCCGGCGGCCAACGCCACCGACGGCAACACGGCCACCCGCTGGTCCAGTGCGTTCAGCGACCCGCAGTGGCTCCAGGTGGACCTGGGCAGCAGCCAGCAGGTGTGCGGCGTCTCGCTGAACTGGGAGGCCGCGTTCGCCAGTGCCTTCCAGATCCAGACGTCCAACGACGCCGTCACCTGGACCACGATCTTCTCCACCACCACCGGCACCGGCGGGGTCCAGAACCTCACCGTCAACGGCACCGGTCGCTTCGTGCGGATGAACGGCACCGCCCGGGGTACCGCGTTCGGCTACTCGCTGTTCGAGTTCGGCATCTTCACCGCGGGCACCACGACCACGACGCCACCGGTCGGCACCGCTCCCCCGACGTCGGACCAGCCGAACTTCGGCCCGAACGTGCACATCTTCGACCCGTCGATGTCCAGCGCCACCATCCAGAGCACGCTCGACTCGGTGTTCACCGCCCAGCAGAACAACCAGTTCGGCAC
This sequence comes from Pseudonocardiaceae bacterium, assembly GCA_036273855.1. Taxonomy (GTDB): domain Bacteria; phylum Actinomycetota; class Actinomycetes; order Mycobacteriales; family Pseudonocardiaceae; genus DATEPR01. Next base: position 31,753 of record DASUGU010000140.1, on the reverse strand, counting down.
CCGGCGGGACGCGCTGCTGTTCAAGCCGGGCACGTACAACGTGACGGCGAACATCGGCTACAACACGCAGATCGCCGGCCTGGGCCAGAACCCGGACGACGTCAGCATCAACGGCGGCGTCACGTCGGACGCGACCGGCAACAACGCCACCCTCAACTTCTGGCGCGAGGTCGAGAACATGGCGATCACGCCGAGCAGCGGCACGGACACCTGGGCGGTGTCCCAGGGCGCGTCGATGCGCCGGGTGGACATCCGGGGCAACCTGAAGCTGGACCCGACCGGTGACGGTTTCTCCAGCGGCGGTTTCCTCGCCGACTCCCGGATCAGCGGCCAGGTGACGTCCGGTTCCCAGCAGCAGTGGATCTCCCGCAACGACACGTGGGGCAGCTGGGCCGGCAACGTGTGGAACATGGTGTTCGTCGGCACGGTGAACGCGCCCGCGCAGCACTTCCCGAACCCGTCGTTCACCACGATCGCGCAGACGCCGACCGAGGTGGAGAAGCCCTACATCTTCGTCGACGCCACCGGCAACTACCACGTGTTCGTGCCCTCGTTGCAGCACAACACCTCGGGCATCACGTGGGGCGCCGGCAACACGGCGGGCACGTCGCTGCCGATGCACGACTTCTACGTCACGCAACCTGGTGACACCGCGGCCACCATGAACGCGGCGCTCGCGGCCGGCCTGAACCTGATCGTCACGCCGGGCGTCTACCAGTTGAGCCAGACCCTGAACGTGACCCACCCCAACACGATCATCCTGGGCATGGGCCTGGCCACCTTGCAGCCGCAGGCGGGCGTCACGGCCATCTCCACGGCCGACGTGGGCGGGGTCCAGGTCGACGACCTGCTCATCACGGCCGGCACGACCAACTCCAACACCCTGGTCCAGATCGGCCCGGCCGGTGCCAGCAGCAACAACGCGACCGACCCGAACGTCGTGGCGGACCTGTACTTCCGCGTCGGCGGTGACGTGGCCGGGAAGGCGACCACCAGCCTGGTCATCGACAGCCCCAACACCATCGGCGACAACAACTGGCTCTGGCGCGCCGACCACGGCACCGGAGTGGGGTGGACGTCCAACACGGCCGACACGGGCCTGGTCGTCAACGGTGCCAACACCACGATGTACGGGCTGGCGGTGGAGCACTACCAGAAGGTCGAAGTGCTGTGGAACGCCAACGGCGGCAGCACGTATTTCTTCCAGAACGAGAACCCGTACGACCCGCCGACCCAGGCCGACTGGATGAACGGGACGACCCAGGGCTTCCCCGCCTACGAGGTCGCGCCGAACGTCACGTCACACCAGGCATTCGGGGTCGGTAGCTACTGCTTCTTCCAGGTCAATCCGGCCATCGTCAACGACCACGCCTTCCAGGCCCCGGTGACCGCGGGTGTCCAGTTCCACGACAGCCTCACGGTGTCGCTGGGCGGCGTGGGCACGATCAGCCACGTCATCAACGAAACCGGTGCCGCGGTGAACTCCGCGAACACCAACGTCTACCTGCCCAGTTTCCCGTAGGCCGAACGCGGAGGGAGCGGGCCACCGCTCCCTCCGCCCGGCTCACCCGGCCTTGGTCCACACCGAAACGTGGCTGGTGGCCTCGCCGTCGAACGGCGTCCGGTGCCAGTCGCTCCACCGTTCGACCAGCGTCATGCCAGCCAACCGTGCCATCAGGTCCAGCTCCCCCGGCCACAGGTACCGGTGGGGCGAGGCGAACGTCCTGAGCTCACCGTCGATCACCCAGTAATGATGCGAGACCGCGAGCTGCGCCGCGATGTCGTACTCCTCGAACCCGATGTGGGTCGGCGTCCGCGCGATCACGCGGACGGTCTGGCCCGGCGGCAGCAGACGCAGCGCGGGAACGTAGTTCTCCACCACGAACCGGCCGCCGGGCGCCAGATGGGCCGCCACGTTGCGGAAGCAGGCCACCTGCTCGTCCGGGGTGGTCAGGTTGGTGATCGTGTTCCGCACCAGGTAGGCCAGACCGAAGGTGCCGTCGACGGCGGTGGTGGCGAAGTCGCCGATCGTCACCTCGACGGCGTCGCCGTTCGGCTGGGCCCGCAGCCGGGCGGCCATCGCGGGCGACAGTTCGATCCCGTGCACGGCGATGCCCCGACGGCACAACGGCAACGCGATCCGGCCGGTGCCGATTCCCAACTCCAGCACCGGATCGCCGCCGGCCAGCCCGGCGAGGAAGTCCACGGCCGGGTCGACGACGGCCGGATCGAACAACTCCGGCCACAGCCGTTCGTACCGCGTGGCCACCCACTCGTCGAAATTCGTGGCTGCCATGGCCACGACCATCGCAGCGCGTCGCGGGCAGGGCGAGCGAATTACTCCAGGCCGTCGCGGTCGGCCCACTCCAGCAGCGTGTCCAGGCTGTGGGCGACGTCGTCGATGGTGGCGTGGAGGTCGCCCAGTTCGGCGAAGCGGGCCGGGACCGTGGACATGGTGCAGTCCTTGGGTTCGACGTCGTCCACCTCGTCCCACCGGATGGGTGTGGACACCGTTGCCTCGGGGACGCCGCGGACGGAATAGGCGCTGGCGATGGTGTGGTCCCTGGCGTTCTGGTTGTAGTCCACGAACAGCATCCTGGGATCGCGGTCCTTACGCCACCACGTGGTGGTCACGTCGTCCGGCGCGCGGCGCTCGACCTCGCGCGCGAACGCCAGTGCCGCCCGGCGTACCTCGCTGAACCCCCAGCGCGGCTCGATCCGCACGTACACGTGCAGGCCGTGCCCGCCGGACGTCTTGGGATAGCCGACGATGCCCAGATCGTCCAAGACCGAACGCGCCACGTGCGCGACCCTGCGCACCCGGGAGAACGGGCACTCCGGCATGGGATCCAGGTCGATGCGCCACTCGTCCGGCTTCTCCGTGTCGGCGCGCCGCGAGTTCCACGGGTGAAACTCCACCGTGGACATCTGCACCGCCCAGATCACGCTGGCCAGTTCCGTCACGCACAGTTCGTCGGCATACCGGTTGTACCGGGGGAAGTGCAGCCGCACGGTCTCCAGCCACGGCGGCGCACCCGAGGGCACCCGCTTCTGGTGCACCTTGTCGCCGGACGTGCCGGACGGGAACCGGTGCAGCATGCACGGCCGCTCGCGCAATGCCCGGACGATGCCGTCGCCGACGGACAGGTAGTAGCGCGCGAGGTCGAGCTTGGTGGCACCGGTCGCCGGGAAGTACACCCGGTCCGGGCTGGAAATCCGCACCGTGCGGTGCCCGACCTCGAGTTCCACCGCGGAATCTCCTGCCATGGTCGCCGAATCTACGGCAAACCCGGCGCCGGAGCAGGGATTACGCGCGCCGCTCCCTGGCCCGCCGCTTCCCTTCGTGCATCGCGACGACCCTGGCGATGGGGATCTCGTGGCCCTCGGCCACCAGGTCGGCGGGCAGTTCCTGGGCCTCCGGCATGAGTTCGGCCCACGGGTCGCGATCACCCAGCAGCGCCGGTGCGGTACGCACGGTGAAGTCGCGCGGTGTCACCCGGTCGAGATCGTCCCACGGCACCGGGAACGACACCGGCGTCCCCGGCCGGATCCGGGGGCTGTACGCGGCCACCACGGTCGCACCGCCCGCCCTGGTCGAGTCGAGGAACACCTTGCCGCCCCGGTCCTCCCGGATGAACTCGGTGGTGGCCAGTTCGGGATCCAGCGCTTCGGCCCGGGCGGCCAGCGCCCTGGTGGCCGCGGCCACGTCGACGACGTCGGCGCTGGGCAGGACCGGTACGAACACGTGCACACCCTTGGCGCCGCTGGTCTTCACCGCGCCGGCCAGGCCGAGATCGGCCAGCGCCTGCCGGACCAGCAGCGCCGCCCGCACGACCAGCGAGAAGTCGTCGCCCTCCGGCGGGTCGATGTCCATGATCAGGTGGGTCACGTGCTGGTCCAGCATCAGCGTCGGGTGGTACTCGACGGCCCGCTGGTTGGCGAACCACAGCAGCGTCCTGCGATCGTCGCACAGCGCGTACCGGACCTCCCGGTGCGACGACTCCGCCCACACCGACACCGTCCGCACCCAGTCCGGCGTGTACTTCGGGACGTTCTTCTGCATGAACGGGTCCTGGCCGGGCCGCACCCGCACCACGGACAGCGGCCGGCCACGCAGCACCGGCACCATGCGGTCGGACACCGCGTCCAGGTAGTCCACCAGGTCCCGCTTGGTGGCCGACCCGCCGTCGAACAGCGGTTGGTCGAGATTGGTCAGCGAGACGCCGTCCCGCTCTTCACCGGATCCAGCCATGCGCCCACTGTGCCACCGGTCCGGGCGGCCGGCCCCTCACAACGTGGTCGCCAGGCCGAACGCTCCGAACAGTTCCGGCCCGAACGTGGTGATCTCGGCGATCCGGCCGTCGCGCGGCCGCAGCACGTCGAGCTTGAACGCCCGGAACACCGAGTCGCCCGGCCGGCGCAGGTAGCTGGCGGCGGTGGGCATGCGGTTGGCCGACGTCGGCACCAGCCGCCAGTCGCCGTCCCGGTCCGGCCCGAATGCCCGGACCAGCAGCGGTTCCAGTTCGGCCAGCCCGTCGAAGTGGTGCGGGTAGGGCGGCATGGTGATGCGGATGTCCTGGGCCGCCACGGCCACCGCGGCGGCCGCGTCGCATCGCTCGTGGGCGTCGATGAAGCGCCGCAACAACTCCCGTTCCGCGGCACTCGGCTCGCCGGCCGTCCACTCCGACCGGCGGTCCGGCAACTGCTCCTGCATGGTCGCCCTGGCCCGTTGCAGCGCGCTGTTCACCGCGGCCACGCTGGTCTCCAGCAGCGCGGCGGCCTGCGCGGCCGGCCAGCCGAGCACGTCGCGGGCGATCAGCGTGGCCCGCTGGCGGGGCGGCAGGGCCTGCAGGGCGACCAGGAACGCCAGTTCGATCGTCTCCCTGGCGATGGCCAGCGCGTCCGGCTCGTCGACCTCGTCCAGCAGTCGGTCGGGATACGGCTGCAACCAGGACACCTCGGCGACCGGGTGCCGGGCCGCGCTGCGCAACTGGTCCAGGCACACGTTGGTGGCGATCCGGTACAGCCAGGCCCGGAACAGCGCGCCGCCGGTGAACCGCTCGCGGTGCCGCCAGGCCCGCAGGAACGTCTCCTGCACGGCGTCCTCCGCCTCGTCGAACGAGGCCAGCATCCGGTAGCAGTGCACGTGCAGCTCGCGGCGGTGCCGGCCGGCGAGTTCGCCGAACGCGGCCTCGTCACCGGCCAGGGCCGCCTCGACGGTGGCGTTCTCGGTCATCGCCGGTGGCCGCGTTCCTGCAGGACCCAGGTGTTGCCGTCCGGGTCGGGGAAGTCGGCGAACGACTCGTAGTCGCCGCGATCCGGTGCGACGCCGGGCTGCCAGCCGGTCGGCGTCATGTGCCGGATGTCGCTGACCGCCGCACCCCGCCCGACCAGTTCCGCGCGGGCCGCCTCGATGTCGGTCACCACCAGGTGCAGGCCGCGTACCGAGCCGGGCTCGGCGTCGGTGATGCCGACGCCCATGGCCACCGAGCAGGCCGAGCCGGGCGGGCTGAGCTGCACGACGCGGAAGTTGTCACCGGCTTTGTGGTCGACGTCGACGTGGAAGCCGAGCTGGTCGGTGTAGAACGCCTTGGCCTTGTCGACGTCGGTGACCGGGACGAGCACGAGTTCCAGCAGGTAGTCCATGACGAGCTCCTTCGCGTGTCGTTGATGCCGGTGTAACGGCGACGGCTCCGGAAACTCATCGGTGGTCCGATCAGGCTGCCGGCCGCCTGCGGTTGCGGATCGTCAAAACTACCTCCCTGTGGTGCTCTTCGTGCAGGTCACGGCGCCGGGCATGGAGGAGCTGACGCAGAGTGACCTCGCCCACCACGGTGTCCGGGCCTGCTCGGTCCACCACGGTGGCATGCGCGACGTCGTGCTGCGCCAACGTGTTGGCCGCCACGCGGAGGGTGTCGTCGGAGAACACCACGGCGGTGTGGGCGGCCACCGGCGTGGTCGACACGGGCGTCATCACCTCCTGCACGAAGAACGTCTCCAGCGGGTCGGTGGTGTACTCGCGGGTCAGGTGCAGCCTGCGGCGGGCGATCTTCTCGGTCAGCACCGATCGCTTGAGCACCAACACGGACAGGGCGTAGGCCGACACCGACGCCACTACCAGCGGCAACAGGTCCGACCAGGCGTGGGTGAGTTCGAGGGTGAACACGATCCCGGTCAGCGGTGACCGCATCACTCCCCCGACCACCGCGGCCAGCCCGCACACCGCCCAGAAGCCGGCCGCCTCGTGCGGCAACAGCCCGCCCTCCGCCGCGCCGAGCGCGGCCCCGATCATGAACACCGGCGCCAGCACCCCGCCGGACGTGCCGGAACCCAGCGACATCGACCAGATCAGCGTCTTCACCACGAGCACGCCCACGATCAGGCCGACCGTGGCGCGACCGGTGAGCAGTTGGTCGATCACGTCGTAGCCGACGCCCAGCGCCCTGGGCTCGATCAACCCGCCTGCGCCGACGATCAGGCCGCCGATCGCCGGCCACCACATCCAGTGCACCGGCAGGCGGTGGAAGCCGTCCTCGGCGAGGTAGACCAGGCCGGTGGCGGCGATCGCCAGCAGGCCGCCGGTCAGGCCGGGGACCAGCGCCAACCCGGTGGTGACCGCACTCGGGTGGGCGACGTCCGGCACACCGAAGATCGGGGCGGTGCCGAGCAGGAACGACCGGCACACGGTGCTCACCACGACGGCGGTGGCCACCGGGACCAGACTGCGCGGGCGCCACTCGAACAGCAGCAGCTCCACGGCCAGCAGTATCGACGCCAGCGGCGCGTTGAAGGTGGCCGCCATACCGCCTGCCGCGCCCGCGACCAGCAGCGTCTTGCGTTCGTCTGCCGACAGCCGCAGCAGTTGCGCCATGATCGACCCGACGGCGCCACCGGTCATGATGATCGGTCCCTCGGCGCCGAACGGGCCGCCGCTGCCGATGCTCAGTGCCGCCGACACGGGCTTGAGCACCGCGACGCGCGGCGCGATCCGGCTCTCGCCGATCAGGATCGACTCGATGGCCTCGGGCATGCCGTGGCCGCGGATCTTCTCCGAGCCGAAGCGGGCCATCAGCCCGATGACCAGGCCGCCGGCCACCGGCGCGCACAGCACCAGCCACCACGGGTGGTGGGCCGCACCCGGCGCCACCAGGCCGGTCGCCACGCGCTGGTAGAAGATCAGGTTGGTGATCAGGCCGATCAGCCGGAGCAGCGCGAACGCCGCCAGTGCCGCCGCCGCACCGACGGGCAGCGCGAGCGCGGCGATGAGCAGCATGCGCGGCCGGACGGCGAAGTCGCCGAGGTGGGTGGGTCTCGTCAGTGGGACGACACGGCGGCTAATTTGCATACGGCAATGATTGCCACGGGAAACCATCTGGCACAAGCCGATGTGACGTGAAGAGCCTCACGGGAGAAGAAGTGCGCAAGCCGGAAGATGCTGTGCTATGTGACCACAGTGGACCGACGTGATCCGGTGACGGAGAACACGTTCAGGAGGACACCGGGTCGAGTGTCCAGACGCGACAATGCATCCGGTGCGATCTTGGTGGGTACGGAAGGCCCAGCACGTTGGGGGTGAATGCTGGGCCTTCCGTACCTGGGTAGTCGGCAGGTCGAGCCTTCGCGTTACCGGGTCGGTCAGACCAGTTTTCGTACCGTGTCGGCGAGTGCTGGCCGCACGTCGCCCGGTTCGGCGTACCGGTGCACGGCTGCCCGGCCCTCGGCGCCGCGCAGCCGGGCGGCGAGTTTCGCCGGCAGCACCATCGTGGCCAGCACTCCCGTGCCGTCGAAGCCCTCGATGAACCAGCCCAGCCACGGCAACGGCGGGTTCGCCACCGGTGTCACCAGCGCCGGGCGGTGGCCCTGGAACGTGATGTCGTAGCCACCGAACCGCGTCCAGTCCGTGATGGTCATCGTGCGGCGCCTCGGGTCGAAGCCGAGCGGCACGCAGTCGGGCAGCCGGTCCGCGCCGATCGCCGCCAGGAACGCCCGGTTGGTGCGCAGATTCAGGTGCCGGTCGGCGAAACCCGAGACGTTCTCCCGGATCCGGGCGGCCAGCGCGGCAGGCGATCCGCCGGCCGGGCACCGTACCTGGACGTCGCCGAGTAGGTTGCCGACGGCTCCGTCGGCCAGGCCGAGCGGCCGGCGCAGGTTCACCGGCATGGTCAGCAGGCGGTCCTCGGCGTCGTTGTCCAGCTGCCGGATCGTGCTGGTGACGTGCGCGCACAGCACGTCGTTGGCCGACAGTGGCCGGCCGGCGTCGGCGACGAACTTCTGCCGCATCCTGGCCACCTCGGCCGCGCCGAAGTACCCGTGCACGGTGCGGTTCGCGGCCAGCGCGTTGCCCACCTCGCGGTTCAGTTCCTCGCTCTCGGCGGCGTCCGGCAGCCGGAAACCCGGCCGGCCGCAGTCCTGCTCGGGCAGCACGGCGTCCAGGTAGGCGTCCCGGTCCAGCACGACCCGGGTGTCCGGCAGCGGCCCGCCGTCCACCGCGGCCGACCACGCGCGCAGCAGCAGCACGAAGCTGAGCATGTCGCCGACGGCGTGGTGCCACGACAGACCCAGCACGGTCCCGCCGTCGGACAGCCGGCTCACCTTCACCCGCATCAGCGGCTCGAAGTCACTGACCTGGTCGACGTAGCCGGACCGGGCGATGGTCACCCGCCCGATCGCGTCGCCCAGCGGCTCGTCGACGTCGCCCACACTCAGCGGCACGCCACCGGCACCGCACTCGATGTCCAGCAGAGCGTCCTCCCCGCGACGCATCCGACCGGCGAAGACCGGCACGTGGGTCAGTGCCACGGCCAGCCCGTCGGCCAGCCGGCCGATGTCCAGCGTGCCCCGGAAGAACATCGCCAGCCCCACCGGCACGCCGGCCAGCATGGTGTCGGTCGGGCCGCACCGGACGACCAGGTCGGCCGGCCGCGCCGGCCGGATCATCGTGGTCTGTTCCGTCCACGCGGTCATGGCGCGCTCCCTCCCCGTGCGTCGTGGCGAAACCGTAGGTCGACGGCCCGCCGGCAGCCAGGAATCCCTTGACAGTGGCTCGGAACACTGTCAACGCGGCCCGGTATAGGATCATTTGTCGTGACTCGACGGCGATTGTTGATGGATGTCGGGCCGCTCAAGGAATCCCCCGCGTTCCGCCGGTTCTTCTTCGGGTCCTCGCTGTCGTCGGTGGGCAGCCAGATGACCAACTTCGCCGTGCCGCTCCAGGTCTTCACGCTCACCCACTCGTCGGCCGCGGTCGGCGCGGTCGGCCTGGCCATCGCCGTGCCGTCGGTGACGCTGGGCATGGTGGGCGGCACCGTGGTGGACGCCGTCGACCGGCGGAAGCTGGTCATCGGCCTGACCAGCGGCGCGGCCGGGGTGTCCGGCCTGCTCGCCGCCCAGGCGTTCGCCGGGCTCAACCAGTTGTGGCCGCTGTATCTGCTGGTGGCGGTGCAGGCGCTGCTCAGCACGATGAACGCGCCCGCCCGGCGGACCTTCCTGCCCCGGCTGCTGTCGGTGGACCGGGTGCCGGCCGGTGCCGCGCTGACCATGTTCGTCATGCACGCCAGCGTCATCGGCGGACCGGCGCTGGCCGGGGTGATCACGGCGGCCTGGGGCCTGAGGGTGTGCTACCTGATCGACGCCGTCAGCTTCGCGGCCGCGCTCTACGGCGTCGCCCAGCTACCGCCGATGCCGCCGCAGGGCGACAGCGTGTCCCGGCCGGGGCTGCGTGCGGTGGCCGAGTCGCTGCGGTTCATCCGCAACCGGCCGGTGCTGTCCGGTGCGCTGCTGGCCGACATGAGCGCCACCGTGCTGGGCATGCCGTTCGCGGTGTTCCCGGCCATCAACGCCGACCATTTCGGCGGTGCCGCGCAGACCCTCGGCCTGCTGATGGCGGCGCCGTCGGTGGGTGGCGTGATCGGCATGACCCTGTCCGGTCCGGTCGGCCACGTGTCCCGGCCGGGCCGCGCGATGCTGGTCTGCGGCGCGGTGTGGGGTGCCGGCATCGCCGGGTTCGGCCTGGCCGGGCACCTGTGGCTGGCCATGCTGCTGCTGGCCGTCGCCGGCGCCGGTGACGCGACCAGTGTGGTGTTCCGCACCACGATGATCCAGACGGCCACGCCGGACGAGCAGCGCGGCCGGGTGAGCGCGGCGGAGTACGTCGTCGGGGCGGGCTGCCCGCAGTTGGGCAACTTCCGCGCGGGCGCGGTGGCCTCGCTGACCACACCGGCGATCAGCGCCTTCGCCGGCGGCCTCGCCACCGTCGTCGGCGCCGCCGTCATCGGCATCGCCCTGCCCGGCTTCCGCCGCTACCAGGCGATCAGGACGGTCGAAACGACGACCGCCGTGTGACCCTCGCCGGCCACACGGCGGTGTCTGTTGTAGACGGACTCAGTGAGTGGTGATCAGGCTGCTCGGCACCGTCTGGTCGGTGTTGAGGTCGTCGAACAACGCCGTCGCCTTCGACTTGTCCCACAGCAGGTCGCCGCCGGACGAGCCGCCGATCGGCACCGCCGTGGTCACGACACCGCCGCCGGAGATGCCGCGCATCGCCCACGCGAGACCGAGCAGGTTCTGCAGGTGGTCACCGTTGTCCACGGTCAGCGCCTTGGGCAGCGACGTCATCACCGGGAAGAACCGGAACGGGTTGAGGAACACGCTGGGGCTGGCGATCTTGCCGGCCAGCGCGCCGATGAACTGGCGCTGGTGGTCGGTGCGGGCGAAGTCGCTGGTGGCGAACGCATGCCGGCTACGGACGTAGCCCAACGCGTTGGCACCGCTGAGGTTCTGGCAACCGGCCGGCAGGTCGATGCCGGCGTAGCTGTCCTTCACCGCCTCCGGCAGGCACATCCGCACGCCGCCCACGTCGTCCACGACGCCGGCGAACCCGCCCAGCCCGATCTCCGCGTAGTGGTCGATGCGCAGGCCGGTGGCCTGTTCGACGGTCTGCACCAGCAGCGGCGCACCGCCGTACGCGAACGCCGCGTTGATCTTGGAGTGGCCGTGGCCCGGGATGCTCACCCGGGAGTCACGCAGCAGGCTGACCATGGTCGGCTTGGTGCTGTTGTCCGGCAGGTGGACCAGCATGATCGTGTCGGTCCGGCCGCCGGACACCGCGCCGGAGTCACCGGTGTGCAGCTGCGCCGCCTCGGCGTCGGTCAGGCCCTGCCGGGAGTCCGAGCCGACGATCAGCCAGTTCGTGCCGGCGCCCTGAGCGGGCCGGCCGCTGTAGTCGGACAGCGCGCTCACCCGCTGCAGCGACGAGTCGACGTAGAACCACGTCACCACACCGCCCACGACGAACAGCACCACCAGCACGGCGATGATGCGCCGCGCCAGCCGCCACTTGCGCCGCCCGGTCGACATCGGCGGCCGCCCACCGCGCCCCGGCGGCGGACCACCGGGACGTCGTGGCGGGCCACCGTGCCCACCCGGCTGCCCCATCGGCCTGCCCGGTTCCGGCAGGACCCGCGTATATCGCGGATTCGCCGGCGGCTGATGTGGCTCGTAGTAGTCGCGGCCGTGGTCACCGCCGCCACCCTGCCACCGATCCACCATGACCTGGCACATCCTCCCGCATCGCTCCGGACGTCCGGAGACAGCCTAGGGCCGCCACACATTCGGACGTGCGGCCACCGGGCGCGGTTGCCCTGATCGGGGGCCGCTCACACCCGCAATGGGGGCACGATTGGGTCACCGCCAGCATCGACGCAGGTCAGCGGCCTCTCACTGCCGGCGGATTAGGGGATGTCAGCGGGCCGAGGTCGTCTCCAGCGGCACGGCCGCCGACCGGACGAGTCCCAGCTGCACGGATTGCCGGCCCAGAACGGCGTCGGCCAGCCAGTCCAGGGCGGTGCGCGTCCGGTTGCCGGGCATCGCCGCCAGGTGATAACCACGCGTGATCACCTTCGCGGGCAGGCCGGACAGCGGGATGTGCAGCGGATTGGCGGCGGCCTGGGTGCCGCCGAGGTCGACGACGAAGCCCAGGTCATGGTGCCGGTAGCGGCGCTGGTGCCCGTAGCCCAGCGACGCGGCGACGTTCATGCCGGCGAGCGTGCCCTGCCGGGTGGCGTGCTGCGCGGTCATCGCGGTGATCTCGCCCGGCCGGGTCAGGTCCGGCACGGCGGCCGCGTCCCCGCAGGCGAACACGTCCGGGTGGCCGGGCACGGCGAGAGTGGGTTGGACGACCAGCCTGCCCTTCTCGGTCGGCACGCCGGCCTGTTCGACCAGCGGATCCGGCCGCACGCCGACACACCACACCAGCGTCCGCGCCGGCACGAACTCCCCCGTGCTGAGTTCGACGCCGTCGCTGGTGGCCTCCTTGACCGACGTCCCGGTCAGCACCTCGACGCCCCGCCGCCGCAGCACCCGGTCGGCGGCCTGGGACAGCCGGTGGTCCAGTTCGGGCAGCACCTTGGGGGCCAGGTCCAGCAGCAGCCAGCGGATCTCCTGGCCATCCAGTTCGCGGTGCCGCCTGCGCACCGTGTCGGTGAGCGCGGGCCCCTGGGCGGCCACCTCGGTACCGGTGTAGCCGGCGCCGACCACGACGAACGTGCACCGCGCGTCGCGTTCCTTCTCGGTGGCGGCCCGCGCGGCCAGTTCGATCTGCCGGATCACGTGGTCCCGCAGGTACAGGGCCTCGGCGACACCTCGGAAGCCGTGCGCGTGCTCGGCCACGCCGGGGATCGGCAGCAGCTTGTTCACGCTGCCCACGGCCAGTACCAGCCGGTCGTAGGACAGGTCGTGGACGGCGCCCTCCGGGTCGGTGTAGGTGACGGACCTGGCGTCCAGCGACACGTCGGTGACGTCGCCGAGCGCCAGCCGGATCCCGGGCAGCGTCTCCGGCAGGGACACCGTGACCCGCCTCGGGTCGATGACCGCGGCCGCCACCTCGGGCAGCAGCGGCAGGTAGAGGAAGTAGTCGGTGCGGTTCACCAGCACGATCTCGACGCCGGCGTCGTCCGGCAGCGTCCGCAACAGCGCCCGCGCCGCGTGGTATCCGGCGAACCCTCCGCCGACGATCACGATCCGAGTCGGTTCAGCCATGTGTTGGGCATACCCACTGCGGAACGATCCAGCAACTAGGCTCGTCCCGTGGCAACCGGGCAGGTCCGCGCGTGAAGGCCGTCGTCTACCGCCGCTACGGCGAGCTGCCCACCCTCACCGACGTGCCCGAACCGGCCTGCCCGGTCGACGGCGTGCTGATCGCGGTCCGCGCCACCGGTGTGTGCCGGTCGGACTGGCACGCCTGGCAGGGCCATGATCCCGTCGCGCTGCCGCACATCCCCGGCCACGAACTGGCCGGTGAGATCGCCGCTGTGGGCGCCGACGTGCGCCGGTGGCGGGTCGGCGACCGGGTGACCGTGCCGTTCGTGTGCGGCTGCGGCACGTGCGAGTACTGCCTCGCCGGTGACGCCCAGGTCTGTCCGCAACAGACACAGCCGGGTTTCACCGGTCCCGGCTCGTTCGCCGAACTGGTGGCCATCCACGCCGCCGACGTGAACCTGGTGCGGCTGCCCGGGTCCGTCACGTTCCCCACGGCTGCGTCGCTGGGTTGCCGGTTCGCCACGGCGTTCCGCGCAGTCACCGTGCACGGCGCGCCGAAGGCCGGTGACTGGCTGGTGGTGCACGGCTGCGGCGGCGCCGGGCTGTCCGTCGTGCACATCGGTGCCGCGCTGGGCGCGCGGGTGATCGCCGTCGACGTGGCGCCCGCCGCCCTGGCGCTGGCCACCGAACTCGGCGCCACGGCCGTGCTGACCGCGGGTGACGACACCACCGCCGCCGTGCACGAGCTGACCGGCGGTGGCGCGCACGTGTCGATGGACGCGGTCGGCTCCCCCGAGGTGGCGGTGACGTCGGTGCGCTGCCTGCGTCGGCGCGGCCGGCACGTGCAGATCGGCCTGCTGCTCGGCCCGGCCGCCACCCCGCCGCTGCCGATGGACCTGGTGGTCGCCCGTGAGCTGGTGATCCACGGTTCGCACGGGATGGCGGCGCGCGAGTACCCGGCGATGCTCGAACTGGTCGCCTCGGGCACGCTGCGACCCGACCGGTTGATCGGTTCGGTGATCGAACTCGCCGACGCCGGAACCGCGCTGGCCACGATGGACACGCCGTCAGCAGGCATGACGGTGGTCACCCTGCCCGAAACGCAACGGTGACCTCGGACGATTACCACACCGCGTAGGCAGACAACGCGGCGATACACGACGAATCCGAGAGGCGCAGTGGACTTCTCCCAGACCATGCGGGCCATCGCCCGCCGGTGGTACGTCGCTGTGCCCGCATTCCTGCTGGTCGTGGGCCTGGCCGGGCTGATCGTGGTGGTCACGCCGCACGACTACGAGTCGACCGGCACGGTGGTGCTGAGCGAGCCCGACCCGAAGGCGGCCCTGGAGCACCACACGCTCGGTCACGACCAGGTGGCCAATCCGCTGCTCGGTTTCGCGGACAGCCTGTCCACCGACTCCCAACTGCTCATCCAGAGCCTGAACAGCCCCGCCGCGGCCCAGCAGCTCGTGGCCAAGGGCGGCACGGCCACCTACACGGCGTCGGACGGCGACCTGGACGGCCCGTTCATCGTGGTCACCGCCAACGCGCCCACCCCGGACCGCGTCACGGGCACGGTGACGCTGGCGATGCAGTACGTCCGCGACCAACTGCTGCAGCGGCAGCAGGCGCTGGGCGCCCCGAAGTCGTCCTACATCCTGGTGAAGGACGTCGTGACACCGACGCAGCCGATGTCCAAACACGGCGGCAAGAGCCGATACCTTGCGGTGACGGCGATCCTGGCGTGGGCGGGGAGCCTGTGCGCGGTGTTCGCCGTGGAGACGGTCAGCCGCAGGCGACGTACGCGTACTGCCTGAGCGGTACCCGGCGAAGCCGCTTCCGGTCCGATGCCGCGAGCCGGCGTCGTGACCACGATGGACGCATGTCGGTCAAACCGGGGGTTGCGTGGCTGATGGTGGTCGAAGCCGTCAGTCTCGCCGTGATGTCCACCCTGCATCTCACCGGCCGTCTCGACGACGGCTCCCGTCCCTTCCAACCCAGCGCCGCCGGCATCGCCGAGGCGATCATCGCCGTCGTCCTGTTCGGCGCGGCGCTGACGGCGCTGTTCGCACCCAACCAGGCCAGGCCGACGGCGCTCGCCGCGGTCGGCTTCGCGATCGCCGGGTTCATCCTCGGCCTCACCTTCACCGCCCGCGGCGGCAGCACGGCCGACATCGCGTACCACGAGAGCGTGCTGCCGGTCCTGCTGGTCACCATGGGGCTGATCCTGCGCTCCGGAGCCAATTCAGCCCGGATGGCGGTCCACGAGTAGCGTCGCCGACCATGCGCTACGGCCTGTACCTGCCGCCCTTCGGCCCGCTCGCCGATCCCGCCGCGCTGGTGGATCTGGCGGTGCGGGCCGAGGCCGCCGGCTGGGACGGCGTGTTCCTGTGGGAGCACGTGTTGGCCGACAGCGCGATCGCGGTCGCCGACCCGTGGGTGACGCTGGGCGCGATGGCGTCGGCCACGTCGAAGGTGTTGCTGGGCACGATGGTCAGCCCGGTGCCGCGCAGGCGGCCGTGGGTGCTGGCCAGGCAGGCCGGGACGGTGAGCAGGCTGTCCGGTGGGCGGTGCGTGCTCGGCGTGGGCATCGGCGCGGACGACTACGGCGACTTCAGCCGGTTCGGCGAGCCGGGCTCGGACCGCGACCGCGCCGCGATGACCGACGAGGCACTGGCGATCATGGACGCGGTGTGGGCGGGCGAGGCGCACGTGACCGACGGCCGCTACCGTGTCGACCTGCCGGCCGGCGAGCCGGAGCCGCACCGCATCCCGGTGTGGGTGGCCGGCACGCTGCCCGCCGTACGGTCCGCGCACCGAGCCGCCCGCCGCGACGGCGTGGTCCTGCTCGGCATGCACGGCGCCACGCCCGATTCGGTCGCCGGCGCCCGGGACGTGTTGCGCGCCAACGGGTTGGCCGACGATCGGCCGTTCGACGTGATCCTCACCGGCAACGCCAGCGCGGCCTGGCCGGAAGCGCCCGCCGTGGACCTGGCGGGCTTCGCCGCCGCCGGGGTCACGTGGTGGATGGAGTCGCTCATCCACTACGACCCGTTGGCGCTCACCCTCCGGGTGGTCGACGCCGGGCCCATGGCGGTCACGGCCGCCAGTCGGCCGCGGTGACGACGTTCGCCTGGCGCGGGAACACCTTCTCGGTGAGCACGCGGTGCACCTCGGGGTCGGCGTCCAGGCAGCCGTCGGACAGCACGGTCAGCCGGAAGTCCAGATCGGCGGCCTGCCGGACGGTGGACAGGACGACGCCGCTGGTCGCGATGCCGGTCAGGGTGAGCGAGTCGATGTCACCGGCCCGCAGCACCAGATCCAGGTCGCTCCCGGCGAACGCGCTGACCCGCCGCTTGGTGACGATGATGTCGCCCGCCGCGGGTGCCACGTCCGGGTGGATCTCGGCGGCCGCGTCGTCCGGTAGGAACCCGCCGCGCTCGGCGATCGCGCCGAAGATGGCGTTGCGCTTGCTCACCTCCGGGTAGCCGGGGCGGAACCCGACCACGACGTAGATCACCGGCAGCCCGGCGGCCCGGGCGGTGCCGATCGCGTCGCGCAGCCGGGGCAGGTAGCCGGTGTCCGAGGCGAAGCGGTCCACGATCGACCGTTGGACGTCCATCACGAGCAGGGCGTTCTGCGGCACAGTCAGTCAGTCCTTGTCTGGTTGCAGGTATCGGTCGGCGATGGCCTTGTTGTAGCGGGTCAGCAGGTCGCCGAGCTGCTGGAGCTCCTGGTCGGTCCAGTCGGCGAGCATCTCGGCGGTGGCGGTGCGGCGGCGGGCACGGGTGGCCGTCATCCGCTGCCGGCCCGCCTCGGTGGGCGCGATCATGCTGCGCCGCCGGTCGTCCGGTGACAGCGTGCGGTCCACCAGGTCCCGGCTCTCCATGCCGGCCACCTGCCGGCCCGCGGTCGACGGATCGAGCCCGACGGCGGCCGCCAGCGACCCGATGTCGGTCGGGCCGAGCTGGTCCAGCGTGCGAAGCAACAGGTACTCGGCCTTGTCCAGCTCGGTGTAGACGTCGCTGCGCCGCCGCAGCAGTTCGAAGTTCCGGGCCAACACGGCGGTGGCCAACTCCAACACGTCCAGCCCGTCGACGACGCCGTCCCCCAGATCCGCGACCGTGATGATCATGTCGCCCCCCAACAGCGGTATCGTACCGACGATAACCGGTACGATACCGCCATCCTGTTGCGACGAGGTCACGCCGTCACACAGTGGGCTGAATTCATCCTGAAGCCACGGTGAACTGTCGGCCACCGGCGTCACCATCACCGCTGTGCAGGGATGTGTCGTCTCCGGGGTGTTCGCCGCGGACGGTTCGGCCTATGAGGTGACGATCGCTGATCGGGCGTTCGGCGATGCGGTGCCACCGGCCGAGGTGTCCTGGGCCGACGTGTCGGGTGTCGGCTGGTTCTGATCAGACGGAGCTGGACGAGGCCCACAGGTTGACGTCGCTGTCGACGGCGTGCTTGTCGATCTCGGCCAGCTCGTCGGCGGTGAAGGCCAGGTTGTCCAGGGCGCCGACGTTGGCCTCCAACTGGGCGACGCTGCTCGCGCCGATCAGCACCGACGTGACCCGTTCGTCGCGCAACGCCCAGGCCAGCGCCAGCTGGGCCAGGCTCTGACCACGACGACCGGCGATGTCGTTGAGGGCGCGGACCCGGGACAGGCGGTCCTCGGTGAGCATGTCCTCGCCCATCGCGCCGTGCGTGGCGACGCGCGAATCGGCCGGGACGCCGTTCAGATAACGGTCGGTGAGCAGGCCCTGGGCGAGCGGGGAGAAGGCGATGCAGCCGACGCCCTCGGCGGCCAGCGTGTCGAGCAGGCCCTGTTCCTCGATCCAGCGGTTGATCATCGAGTAGGACGGCTGGTGGATGAGCAGCGGCGTGCCCATCTCGCGCAGGATGCGGACCGCCTCGGCGGTCTTGGCCGACGAGTACGACGAGATGCCCACGTAGAGCGCGCGGCCGGAGCGGACGGCCGTGTCCAGGGCGCCGAGTGTCTCCTCCAGCGGCGTGTCCGGGTCGAACCGGTGCGAGTAGAAGATGTCGACGTAGTCGACGCCCATCCGGCGCAGCGACTGGTCCAGGGACGCGAGCAGGTACTTGCGGGAGCCGTGGTCGCCGTACGGGCCGGGCCACATGTCGTACCCGGCCTTGGTGGAGATGACCAGTTCGTCGCGCAGCGAGCCGAAGTCCTCGCGCAGGACGCGGCCGAAGTTCGCCTCCGCAGAGCCGTACGGCGGACCGTAGTTGTTCGCCAGGTCGAAATGCGTGACACCGAGGTCGAACGCCCGCCGGCAGATGGCGCGCTGGGTCTCGTACGGCCGCTCGTCCCCGAAGTTGTGCCACAGGCCGAGCGACACCAGCGGCAGCAGCAGTCCGCTGCGGCCGGTCCTGCGGTAACGCATGTCGTCATAGCGGTTCTGCGCCGGCAGCCAGGTCATGGCCGCAGCGTACTGGCGGGGCCTGCCGGTCGCCGTCCATCTGGTGGACGCCCCCGAGGCTCGGTTTGCCGGTTTCCGGTAATCTGGGTAACCGGCCGAGAGGCGCTGCAACGGACAAGTGTCCGCCACGCTCGGCCACTCACTTCCGCGGAAGCAAGGGCGCCTCCCAAGCAGTTGGGAGGTGTCCACATGGAGTCCACGGAGCAACGCCTGCGCGCACTGCTGGACCAACGGGTCGCGGTGCTGGACGGCGCATGGGGCACCGTCATGCAGGGCGCCGGACTCACCCCCGAGGACTACCGGGGCGACCTGCTGACCGGCCACCCGCGCGACGTCACCGGCGACCCCGACCTGCTCAATCTCACCCGGCCGGACGTGGTGCTCGACGTGCACCGGCAGTACCTGGCCGCGGGCGCCGACATCACCACCACCAACACGTTCACCGCGACCAGCATCGGCCAGTCCGACTACGGCCTGCAGTCCCTGGTCAGGGACATGAACGTGCGCGGTGCGCAACTGGCCCGGCAGGCCGCGGACGAGGTGGGCGGGCGGTTCGTGGCCGGCTCGGTCGGGCCGCTGAACGTCACCCTGTCGCTGTCCCCGAAGGTGGACGACCCGGCGTACCGGGCGGTCACGTTCGACCAGGTCCGGGACGCCTACGCCGAGCAGATCCGCGGCCTGGTCGAGGGCGGCGTCGACCTGCTGCTGATCGAGACGATCTTCGACACGCTCAACGCGAAGGCCGCCGTGGTCGCCGCCCGCGAGGTGGCGCCCGACCTGCCGCTGTGGATCTCGGTCACCATCGTGGACAAGAGCGGCCGCACGCTGTCCGGGCAGACCGTCGAGGCGTTCTGGGACTCCGTGCAGCACGCGAAGCCGCTGATCGTCGGCGTGAACTGCTCGCTGGGTGCGCAGGAGATCCGCCCGCACATCACCGAACTGGCCCGGCTGGCCGACACCTACACGGCGTGCCACCCCAACGCGGGCCTGCCCAACGCCTTCGGCGGGTACGACCAGACCCCCGCCGAGACCGCCTGGCTGCTCGGCGAGTTCGTCAGCGCGGGCACGGTGAACGTCGTCGGCGGCTGCTGCGGCACCACACCGGCGCACATCGCCCGGGTAGCCGCCGCCGTCGCCGACCGGGAGCCCCGCGCCGTGCCGGCACCACGGTCGCGGACCCGGTTCAGCGGCCTGGAGCCGTTCAGCATCGCTGACGACACCGGTTTCGTCATGATCGGCGAGCGGACCAACGTCACCGGGTCGGCGAGGTTCCGGCGGCTGATCGAGTCCGATGACCACCAGGCGGCCGTCGACGTGGCACTGGACCAGGTCCGGGGCGGCGCGAACCTGCTGGACGTCAACATGGACGCCGACCTGCTGGACAGCGAGCAGGCCATGACGACGTTCCTGAACCTGGTCGCGACCGAGCCGGAGGTCGCGCGCATCCCGATCATGGTGGACAGCTCGCGGTGGAGCGTGCTGGAGGCCGGGCTGCGCTGCGTGCAGGGCAAGGGCGTGGTCAACTCGATCTCCCTCAAGGAGGGCGAGGAGCAGTTCCTCACCCACGCCAGGCGGATCCGCGACTACGGCGCCGGTGTCGTCGTGATGGCGTTCGACGAGCGGGGCCAGGCCGACACCACCGAGCGCAAGGTGGCGATCTGCGGGCGGGCCTACGACCTGCTGGTGCACGAGATCGGCTTCCCGCCCGAGGACATCGTGTTCGACCCGAACGTGCTCGCGGTCGCCACCGGCATCGCCGAGCACAACGGCTACGCGAAGGCGTTCATCGACGCCCTGCCGCTGATCAAACAGCGCTGTCCCGGCGTGCGGACCAGCGGCGGCATCTCCAACCTGTCGTTCTCCTTCCGGGGCAACGACGTCGTGCGCGAGGCGATGCACTCGGCGTTCCTGTTCCACGCGGTGCGGGCCGGCCTGGACATGGGCATCGTGAACGCCGGCCAGCTCGCCGTCTACGAGGACATCCCGGCCGACCTGCTGGAGCTGGTCGAGGACGTGCTGTTCGACCGGCGGGAGGACGCCACCGACCGGCTGGTCGAGTTCGCCGAGACCGTCAAGGGTTCGGGCACCAAGCGGGCGGTCGACCTGTCCTGGCGGGAGGCTCCGGTCGCCGAACGCCTGTCGCACGCGCTGGTGCACGGCATCGTCGACTACGTCGAGGCGGACACCGAGGAGGCCCGGCTGGTGGCCGACCGGCCGCTGGACGTGATCGAGGGTCCGCTGATGGACGGTATGAAGGTGGTCGGCGACCTGTTCGGCGCCGGCAAGATGTTCCTGCCGCAGGTGGTCAAGAGCGCGCGGGTGATGAAGCGGGCCGTGGCGCACCTGGAGCCGTTCATGGAGGCGGAGAAGGCCAGGCTGGGCAACACGCGCGGCCAGGGCAAGGTCGTGCTCGCCACGGTGAAGGGCGACGTGCACGACATCGGCAAGAACATCGTCGGCGTCGTGTTGGGCTGCAACAACTACGAGGTCGTCGACCTGGGTGTGATGGTGCCGGCGTCGGTGGTGCTGGACACCGCGATCGAGGAACGCGCCGACGCGGTCGGGCTGTCCGGGCTGATCACGCCGTCACTGGACGAGATGGTCGGCGTGGCGACGGAGATGCGCCGCAGGGGGTTGAAGCTGCCGTTGCTGATCGGCGGCGCCACCACGTCGCGCCAGCACACCGCGGTGCGCATCGCGCCCGCCTACGACGGTGCGACCGTGCACGTCCTGGACGCCTCGCGGGTGGTCGGCGTGGTGTCCGACCTGCTCGACCCGACGCGGGCGGCCGAACTGGACGCGAGCAACCGTGCCGAGCAGGAGCGGCTGCGCGAGCGGCACGCGGCCAGCCAGCGGCAGCCGATGCTCAGCCTGTCCGCAGCGCGGGCCAACCGCGAGGAGGTCGACTTCGCCGACCTGCCGGTCCCGGACTTCACCGGCGTGCGGGTGGTCGACGCCGACCTGACCGAGCTGCGCGCCATGATCGACTGGCAGTTCCTGTTCCTGGCGTGGGAGTTGAAGGGCAAGTACCCGGCGATCCTGGACCAGCCGGTGGCGCGGGA
Source organism: Pseudonocardiaceae bacterium (assembly GCA_036273855.1). Classification (GTDB taxonomy): domain Bacteria; phylum Actinomycetota; class Actinomycetes; order Mycobacteriales; family Pseudonocardiaceae; genus DATEPR01. Next base: position 10,206 of record DASUGU010000140.1, on the reverse strand, counting down.
GCTGTTCGACGACGCCAACACGCTGCTGGACGAGATCATCGCGAACGGCTGGTTCACCGCGCGGGGCGCCTACGGGTTCTGGTCGGCGCACGCCGAGGGTGACGACATCGTCCTGGATGACGGTGACGGCTTTCCCATGCTGCGCCAGCAGACCAGGAAGCCGGAGGGCAGGGCGAACCGGTGCCTCGCCGACTACGTCGCACCGTCCGGCGACCACATCGGCGGGTTCGCGGTGGGCATCCACGGCGCGGCCGAGCTCGCGGCGCGGTACGAGGCGGAGAACGACGACTACCGCGCGATCATGGTGAAGGCGCTGGCCGACCGGCTGGCCGAGGCCTTCGCCGAGTACATCCACCTGGCCGCCCGGCGGGCCTGGTTCGAGCCGGACGCCGATCCGGCGATGGCGGACCTGCACGCGGAACGGTTCCGCGGCATCCGCCCGGCGCTGGGCTACCCGGCCAGCCCGGACCACAGCCAGAAGCGGCTGCTGTTCGACCTGCTCGGCGCGGCGCAGGTGGGCATCGAGCTGACCGAGTCGTTCGCGATGACGCCGGCGGCGGCGGTGAGCGGCCTGATCTTCGCCCACCCGGAGTCGCGCTACTTCACCGTGGGTAGGGTCGGCCGCGACCAGATCAAGGACTACGCCACCCGGCGCGGTGTCCCCGTGTCCGAAGTGGAGCGCTGGCTCAGGCCGAACCTGGCCTACGAGAAGTAACTCGCCGGACGGGATCGCCGCGGGCGGCATGGCGCCCGGCGTCGGCGGGTTGCCGGTCGACGGTGGTCGACCGGCCAGGTGACGGCTCCGGGGGCCGGCGGTGCCGGCCCCCGGAGGATTTCAGGTGGCTGCCAGGACGTCGATCGGGCGGATGTCCGGTGCCGACGCCAGCAGGTTGGGTGCGATCTGGCCGAGTGCCGCGGCGATCTCGCCGTTGAGGTGGGCCTGGCGGCCGTCCTCGGTCTCGAACGTGTCGAAAATGCCGTAGGTGGACTCGTTGACCTGGAACGCGTACCAGGTCACCGTGCCCGGCTCGGCCTCCGCCAGCGCGCGTCCCTGTTCCAGGAACGCGGCCAGTTCACCCTCCTTGCCCGGTTTCGCCTCGAGAAGCACGAGTAGGCCCAGGTTTGGCTTCATGCGCGGTTGGTCCCTTCGGGTGACGGACAGGCACTGCTGGGCGCCATTCTGGTCCGCGTCGCCGCTGCCCGCCGATCGGCAGGGCAAGACTGCCTATGTCACGGCGCAGGTCACATTGCTCAGTGACGCCGGTGCCGCTCCGGACCCCAGGAAGCCGAACGTCGTGGTGCCCCCTGGGCCGATCGTCCCGTCGAAGCTCGCGTTGGTCACCTGCACGGCGGCACCGGTCTGGGTGTCGCTCGCGCTCCAGATCTGGGTGATGGCCTGCGAGCCCGGCCAGCTGAAGCCGACGTGCCACCCGTTGGTCGGCGTCGTGCCCTGGTTGGTGACGGTGAAGTTGAGCTGGAAACCGCCCGGCCAGGAGCTGAACAGCGTCCAGCTCGCGGTGCAGCCGGAACCGGCGGGCGGAGCGGCGGCGGTCGTGGTGGTCGGCGGCGGTGCGGCTGTCGTCGTGGTCGGCGGCGGTGCGGCTGTCGTCGTGGTCGGTGGCGGCGCGGCCGCGGTGGTGGTCGGCGGGGCGGCCGTCGTCGTGGTGGCCGGCGGCGGTGTGGTGCCGGTGGTGAGGACGACGATCGACTCGGCCGGCAGGGTCAGCGTGGTGCCGCTGAACGACCCCTGCACCACCGACCGGTCGGCGTTGTCGTAGGTGTACTGGGTGGCCGCACCCGTGATGCCGATACTGGACGCGCTCACCGGGACCGTCGTGGTGGGATCGCCGTTGACCAGCATGACGGCGTACGAGCCGTCCGGCAGCCGCGACGTGTAGCTGTACACGTTGGGAATGCCCAGATCCAGCGTGCCGACCGTGGCGCCCCTGACGGCCAGCTTGGCCGCGAGCTGGTAGCCGAAGTACGGCGGGTACGGCGTGTCCACCGCGGGCTCGCCGGTGCTGCCGGAGGAGAACATGCCGAAGTCGGCGGTCGGCGAGCCGTAGTTGTGCACGTCCCACCAGTCGACGCTCTGCGCGCCGAACGACAGCCACTCCATGGTGTTGGCCGCGGCGAACAGGGCACCGACCGGCTCCTCGTTCCACTCGTTGGCCGTCTGCGACATGTTGGTCTCGCCGACCAGGAAGTAGTCCGCCGGGTCGTTCGTGGACAGTTCACCGTGGATTTCCGCCGCCGCGGCCGGAATGTTGTCCACGAGCTCCATGATGGACTGGACGCTCTCCGTTGGGGTGCCGTTGATCGGGTACCAGTGTACGTCGGCGCAGTCGATGTCGGCGGCGTCCGCCTTGAGGATGGTGTCGTCCCAGTTCTGCCAGCCGTCCACGCCGGCACCGGGCGCGAGCCCGCCGTCCATCGCGTAGTCGTAGCAGATCTGCGCCTGGGGATCGACGGCCTTCATCGCCTGCAGGTAGGGCAGGGCGTTGCTGGCGTAGGAGGTCGCGGTGTGCGGCGCGGTGTGGTTGTCGACCTCCCAGGAGCCGTACTCCTCGTTGCCGATCTCCCACAGCGCGGCGCCCTGTCCGGTCGACTGCGACTGCCGGACCCAGTCGGCGGCGGTCTGCGGGGTGTCCGAGCCGTAGTCGATGGTGTTGAACTTCTGCCCGCCGGACACGGCGTCGACCTGCTGGGAGAACTGGCCGTAGTTCACCGGCTGGACGGAGCCGGCGACCGTGTTGGTCTCGAACTGGTACTGGTCGGCCCAGGACCCGCCCGGGTACCGCACGAGGCCGACCTTCGCCGCCGACATCTGCTGCGCGACGGACGGGTCGACGAAGTTGGTGTCCCACGCGGCCGTGTTCACGCCCAACGGGTCCAGCGCCCCGGACAGCGTCGCGCTGGACGTGCCCTGGCTCGGGCCGACGCAGGTGAGCGTCGGGACCGGGTTGTGGGTGCCGTCGAAGGTGGCGTTGAACCCGAACGACGTGCTGGTGCCCGGTGCCAGGTTGGCGTTGAAGCTGCCGGCCGGCCTGGCCGTGACCCTGGTGCCGCTCTGCGCGACCTTGGCGCTGAACGCGGTGCCGGGAATGAGGGTCTGGCCTGCCGTGTAGTCGAACGACGCGGTCCAGTCGGTGATGCCGTAGGTGGCGGTGTTGGTGATCGTGATGGTGACGCCGAAGTCCGGTGGACTGTTGGACGGCGTCTGCCACGCGACGGTGTACGTGGCGGTGCACGGGTTCGCGACCGCCGCCGCGGCCGGCGTGTTCGTCGCGCCGACGGTCACCGCGGTGACGGTGGCGGCGGCGAGCATGATCGCAGGGGCGACGACGCCCCGACGTCGGGTGGGAAGGCGCATGAGAACCGCAACGTACGCACGCCACCACCCCGGTCAAGGCAACGCGGCACCACCCGTCGACCGGCCCAGGCCACCGATGAAAGTTCCCGGGTCTCAGGTGTAGGCGGAGATCCCGGTCAGCGCCCGGCCGATGGCCAGTTGGTGGACCTCGCTGGTGCCCTCGTAGGTCAGCACCGACTCCAGGTTGTTGGCATGCCGCAGCACCGGGAACTCGGTGGTGATGCCGGCCGCGCCCAGGATGGTGCGGCACGTCCGGGCGATCTCCAGCGCCTCGCGGACGCTGTTCAGCTTGCCGACGCTGACCTGCTCGGGCCGCAGCGTGCCGGCGTCCTTGAGCCTCCCCAGGTGCAGTGCCAGCACCAGGCCCTTGGCCAGTTCGACGGCCATGTCGGCCAGTTTCGCCTGGGTCAACTGGAAACCGGCGATCGGCCGGTCGAACTGCTCGCGGGTCGTGGCGTAGTCCAGCGTGGTGTCCAGGCAGTCGCGGGCGGCGCCCAGGGCACCGAAGATGATGCCGAACCGGGCCTCGTTCAGGCAGCTCAGCGGGCCGGACAGGCCACGGGCCTCGGGCAGCCGCGCCGAGTCGGGCAGCCGCACGCCGTCCAGCACCAGTTCCGACGTGGTCGACGCGCGCAGCGACAGCTTGCCGTGCACGTCCACGGCGGAGAAACCGGGAGTGCCGCGCGGCACCAGGAAACCGCGCACGCCCTCCTCCGTGCGGGCCCACACCGTTGCCACGTCGGCGATGCTGCCGTTGGTGATCCACAGCTTGTTGCCGGTGAGGAGCCAGTCGTCGCCGTCCCGCACGGCGCGCGTGGTCATGCCGGCGGGGTTGGAGCCGTGGTCGGGTTCGGTCAGGCCGAAGCAGCCGATCGCACTGCCGGCCGCCATCCTGGGCAGCCACTCCTGCTTCTGGGCCTCGGAACCCCACCGCCAGATCGAGTACATGGCCAGCGAGCCCTGCACGGACACGAAGCTGCGCAGCCCGCTGTCCCCCGCCTCCAGTTCCAGGCAGGCCAGGCCGTAGCTGACCGCGTTGGTGCCCGCGCACTCGTAACCGGTCAGGTGCATGCCGAGCAGGCCCAGCTTGCCCAGTTCGGGTGCGAGTTCCTTGGGCGAGACGCCGTCGCCGAACCAGGTCGCGATGTTCGGGCGCACGTTGTCGGTCACGAACTGGCGCACGGTGCGCTGGATGAGGCGTTCCTCGTCGGAGAGCAGCGAGTCGACGTCCACCAGGTCGGCGACGCTGGAGAGCGGGGCGGGGGGCATGGTGCTCCTCACGGGGTTGTCGTCACTGCTGGAAGTAGGCGCGCGGGTTGTCCTCCAGCATCGCGGTGATCTGGTCCTCGGTCACGCCGTGCTCCCGCAGGTAGGGCAGCACCTCCTGCTCGATGTGCAGGTAGTGCCACTGGGTGAGCAGCGGTCGCACGTTCGGGTCCACCCAGTCGATATAACACGCCGCGTCGTGGGACAGCACAAGTTGACCGGCGAAGCCCCGGCGGCACATCTCCACCACGATGTCGCACCGCTGCTCGAAGCTGATCTCGGTGTTGATGCCCATCCGGTCCATGCCGAGCAGGAAACCGGCCTCGGCCAGTTCGGTGAGGTGGTCGGCGTCGGAGGTGTCACCGCTGTGGCCGAGCACGATCCGGCGCGGGTCGACACCGGCCTCGTCGACCAGGACGCGCTTGACGTCCAGTCCGGTGCGGGAGCGCGGATGCGTGTGCACGGTGATGGGCGTGCCGGTGCGCAGGTGGGCCTCGCCGACGGCCCGCATGATCCGCTCCACACCGGGGGTCAGGCCTGCCTTGTCGATGGCGCACTTGAGCAGGCCGGCCCGCACGCCGGTGCCGGCGATGCCGGTGGTGATGTCGGCGACGAACATGTCCACCATCGGGTCGGGCACGCCCTCGGCGAGGCCGGGACCCCGGTGCACGAAGAAGCCCGGCACGTCGGTGTAGGTGTAGACCCCGGTCGCCACAACGATGTTCAGCTCCGGCACCTGCTCGGCGATTCTCCGGATGCGCGGGATGTACCGGCCCAGCCCGATGACGGTCGGATCGACGATGGTGCGCACGCCGATGCCGGTCAGTTCGCGGAGCTTCGCGACCGCGTCGGCGACCCTGGTGTCCTCGTCGCCCCACTCGTCGGGGAAGTTGCGCTGCACGTCGGTGGTCAGCACGAACACGTGCTCGTGCATCAGGGTTCGGCCCAGGCCCGCCGCCGCCACCGGTCCGAGGACCGTCTGTACCTCGCTCGCCATCGGGCCATCCTCGGACAGATCGAACGCCGTTCGGTATCCCGCCCCGCCAGATGTGACAGCGGTCACTCGGGTGGGGAGATCGGCGGTCGGTCGGGCACCTCCCGGTCACGGGCAGTCAGCCCGATGCCGACACGAGGAGGGCACATGCGACGGGTGAGCAGCATGCTCGCCGCGGGCGCGGTGGTCACCGCCACCGGCCTGCTGACGGCCGCCTGCCTGCAGGGCGGCGCATCGGCCACCGGCGCCGGTACCAGCGGCTCGGCGAGCGCGAGCAGCTCGGTGGCCAGCACGACCGCATCCGCGCCCGAGTCCGCGCCGACCACCGTCAACCCGGCCGACAAGGCCGCGGTCGCCGGCGCGTTCGCGAAGACCACGGCCACCGGCACCGCCCACGTCGCCACGAGCACCCGGGTGTCGCTGGGCCAGCAGGGCGTGCCGATCACGGCGACCGGCTCGATCCGGTTCGCCGACCGCGCCGCGGACCTGGTGGAGATGGTGCCGGGCACGCAGGGCAACGGCGAGACCCGGTTCGTCGACGGCACGCTGTACGCACGGTTGCCGGGTTCGCTGCTGGCCGGGCTGTCGCACGGCCGGAAGTGGATCTCGGTCGACCTGACCGCACTGTCCCAGCACGGTGACGGGTCGTTCCAGCAGCTGCTGACCGACTCGCCGAGCGACCCGACCGCGATGCTGGGCTTCCTGCGTGGCGCCGGTGGCACGGTGACCAAGGTCGGCCAGGACACCATCGACGGCGTCCCGACGACGCACTACACCGTCGAGCTGAACCTGGACCGGGCGGCACAGGGCCAGAGCGAGGGCACCCAGCGGTCGATCCACGTGCTGGAGCAGCAGCTCGGCTCGCACACGCTGCCCGCCCAGGTGTGGATCGACAACCAGGGCCTGGTGCGGCGGATCATGCTGCACGAGAACCTGAAGGGCACCGCCGACTCGGCCCGGAGCGGCAACGTGACCGTGGACGTCACCGCGACGCTGTCCGACTTCGGCGCCCCGGTGACGATCACCGCTCCGCCCGCCGACCAGACGGCCGACCTGACCCAGGCCCTGTCCGGCGGCCAGCACTGACCTGACAGCCGCCGGACCGCCGGCCGGGCGGACCATGATCCGCCCGGCCGGCAACCGACACTTTCCGTGGTTGTTCGGCGGCCGACTTCGTCGCAATCCGTCACCCGAGTTCATCCGGAGAACAGCGGATTACTGATCCGGAATGGGCACGGAATTCGGAACGGTTACGTGATTATTGCGATCGGGAAACCGGGAGTGTCCGGGTATTGACGCGGATGCCCCGAGTATGGCTTTATATCGGGCCGCTTCGACCGTCACGCGGTGCGAACGTCCGCAGTGCCTCTGCGTCACTCGCCTTCGCGCGCACGAAGAAGTCCACCCATTCGGCGACGTCCGGGTAGGACGACGCCGCCGTGATGCCCGCGCACGCCGCGTCGAGGTCGAAGTCGGTGCGGCGCAGGGTGACGACACCGTCGGCGAGCAGCGCCCAGTGGGCCCCTGACCTGCCGTAAGGCATGCCCACGCTGCCCGGGTTGACCACCAGGCGGCGGTCGGCGAGCCGGGTGAACGGCATGTGCGTGTGCCCACAGACGACGGTCGCGACGCTGTCCGGCAGGTCGGCGAACACCTCGGCCCACCGATCGAGGCGACTGTCGACAAGCACGACCTCCTCGTCGTCCCTCGGGGTCCCGTGGCAGCACAGGATGTCACCGAATCCGGCCACTGCCAGGACGACCGGGTGCGGCAGCTGGTCCAACCGCTCCACCAGGTCGGGCCGCAACTGCGCGGCCGCCCAGGGCGCGATCGGGTCGGGGATGTCGGCACCGCCGCCCCTGGCCAGCGTGACCAGTTCGCGATCCGCGTTGCCCCGCACCCACACCACGCGCTCACCGAGGCCGAGCAACCGATCGAGAACCTCAACCGGTTGCGGACCTGCCGCGATGTCACCGGTGAGCACGATCCGGTCCGCGGCCAGCACATCGGGCTCGCGCAGGACGGCGTCGAGGGCGGGGAGGACGCCGTGGATGTCCGACAGCACGGCGATCGAAGTGTCCACGGGCCAAGCCTTACCAACCGCCCGCCGTCCGGCAACCCATGTCGCCCAGGGCGAAACTGTTTTGATCCATTTCGGATAGACGTCACGGAAACCCTGTGGGGGACCGTTCGACGACGCTCCGCTGTCGGTTGATTTCGCCGGGCGACCGTCCCGGACACCCCCCAGGTCACGACTGGGCGGCGAATTCGTCGCGCAACGGCTTCGGGGCCCGAACCCGTAACGCTGCACGTCCGAGCCGTTCACACCCCCGAAATAGTGTGAACGCCGTGGACCCGGGGGGTCCGCCGGACCCGGTCAGGGGACCAGCGAAGGGGACCCCACTGTGGGCGTTTGGACCTGTTCCGATCTATAGTCGTCCATCCCGCCGCCTCGAAACTAACGATTAACAGAAGGAAAATGGCGGTTTCGATCTTGCCGAGGTATAAAGTGGCCGGCAGGCCGCCCGGGTGACTGCCGTGTAGGCCGATCGCCGTTCTCGGCGGGCCGCACGACGGCTGTCTGAGGCGCGGCGCTATGGTCCGTGCCCATACCAAGAGTGGGGAAGGTTCCGAAGAATGGCCAAGGGCACCCGAATGGGACTCAGGCTTACGATACTCGCCGCGGCAGGCGCCCTGGCGCTGGCCGCATGTGGCAGTGGAGGTAGTGGCAACAACGGGCTGAACAAGAACGTCGCAGGCGGCTACGGCACGATCCCGGCGGCGACCGGTTCGCCGACCAAGGGCGGAGTGGTGACCTACGCCGAGTCCCCCGGGGCCGGCCCGAACTTCATCCTCCCCATCGAGGACAGCCAACACGCGTCGGTCTACAACGCCTTCTCGTTCGACGACCTGATGTGGCGGCCGCTGTACTGGCCGACCACCGGTGCGTCGCCCACCGTCGACTTCTCGCGCAGCCTCGCCGAGCCGCCGCAGTTCGCCGACAGCAACAAGACGATCACGATCAAGCTCGACAAGGGCTACAAGTGGTCGGACGGCAAGACGGTGGACGCGAACGACGTCCTGTTCACCATCGCGCTGACCAAGGCCGCGGTGAAGGAGAGCCCGGCCAACCTGTCCGGCTACACCCCCGGTGAGTTCCCGGACAACATCGTCAGCGCGACCGCGACCGACCCGCAGACCGTGGTGCTGAAGATCGACAAGACGTTCAACTCGTCCTGGCTGATGGCCAACGAGCTGGCGACGTCGATCGAGCCGCTGCCGTCGCAGGCCTGGAACATCGCGTCCGAGGGTGGAGCGCACATCGCGAACTTCACCGACCCGGCGAGCGCCAAGAAGATCTACGACTTCCTGTTCAAGCAGTCGACGACCCTGTCGACCTACGCGAGCAACCCGCTCTGGCAGACCGTGGACGGTCCGTTCAAGATCAAGACGTACAACGCGTCGACGAACGCGACCAACCTCGTGGCGAACACCGCCTACACCGGTACGGAGAAGCCGAACATCGACGAGATCGATGAGCTGGCCTACACCTCCACCGACGCCGAGTGGAACGACGTGCTGTCCGGCAAGCTGGACGTCGGCCGGGTCGACTTCACCGACCTGCCGCAGCTGCAGAAGGCCACGAAGAACGCTCCCGGCTACGCCTACTACGGCCTGCCGAGCACGGGCTTCAGCTACATGTACTTCAACTTCAAGGACACCACGAACAACTTCAACAACATCGTCAACAAGCTGTACTTCCGGCAGGCGCTGGCTCATCTGCAGAACGAAGCAGCGGTGATCAAGGGCGCGTTCAAGAACGCCGCGGTCCAGGCGTACAGCACCATCGCGTCCCTGCCGACCAGCAACTACTCGAAGCTGGCCCAGACCACCGCCGTCTACCCGTACAGCATCGCCTCGGCCAAGCAGCTCATGGCCGCGCACGGCTGGACCGTGCAGGCAGGCGCGCTGACGTGCACGAGCCCGGGCACCGGTCCGAAGAACTGCGGCGCCAACATCCCGCAGGGTCAGAAGATCTCGTTCCAGTTCCTGTACGCCAACCAGCCGGCGGCGACCGCGCAGCAGGTCGAGGCCATCGTCTCGGCCGCCAAGCAGCTCGGTATCTCCATCACGATCAAGCCGTACACCTTCAACCAGCTGGTCGGTCTGGCTGACGACGTCGACTCGCCGTCGACCGCCAACCAGTGGGGTATGTCGGACTTCGGTGGTTTCACCGGCTTCCTGTACCCGACCTCGGACTCGATCTTCAACTCGACCGGTTCGTTCGACTTCGGTGGTTACAACAACCCTGCTGTGGACGCCGCGATCCACAACTCGGTGTTCGGCACCGACCCGAACGCGCTGGTCAAGGAGTCCAACCTGATCGGTAAGGACCTCCCGGCGATCTTCGAGCCGGCCGAGGACCGGATCTGGATCTGGAAGAAGACCCTCATGGGTCCGGCGAACTCCTTCTCCAACCTGTCGCAGGACTACCTGACGCCTGAGGACTGGTGGCTGACCGGCAAGTAAGTACGGTCACCGCGTCGAGTCGTGGCCCGGCCTGTTGTCCGGG
>DASUGU010000139.1:0-139887 GCA_036273855.1 Pseudonocardiaceae bacterium | reverse complement strand
CAGGCTGCCCCCGATCACCTGGCTACCACCGACCACCAGCACCAGACCGGCACCGCCGGCCAGCACCAGATCGGCCAGCGGACTCCACCGGGCCTCCACGCCCACCGTGTCCAGATCCGCCCGCAGCAACTCCCGGTTGCGAGTGCCGAAGATCGAGCTGGCCCGGGTGATCCGGCCGAAGGCCTGCACCGCCCGCACATTGCGGAACAGGTCACTGGTCACCGCGGCCAACCGGCCCGACTCGTACCGGGCGTCGGACTGGACGTCGCGCACCTGGCGGCGCTGCCGGGCGGCGAGCACGGCCAGTACGGGCGCGACGGCCAGCCCGATCAGTGCCAACTCCGGGGAGAACGTGGCCAGTACGGCCAACACGGTGATCACCATGACGGTGTCGGGCAGCACGGTCGTGGTGACGGCGACGATGCCGTCCAGGATCCGGTTCACGTCGCTGGTCAGTCGCGACACCAGCTCACCGCTGCGCATCCGGTCGTGCCAGCGCAGCGACAGCGACATGGACTGGTCGAACAGGTCCTGGCGCAGCCGGGCGCCGATCCGTTCCGCCGCCCGCTCACCGCACAGCGTGCCTGCGACCTCGACCAGGCCGATGAGTGCGTTGAGCAGGACGAGTGCCGCCGCCGTCAGGACGAGCAGCAGGATCGGCGACACCCCGTTGAGCGTGGCCAACTCACCGGTGAACGGCCGGCGGTTGATCGCGTGATCCACCGCGATCGCCAGCGGCCACGGCTCGGCCAGCGTCACACCCGCCTGTACCAGCGCCAACACCGCGGCCATCCCCAGTGCGGGGAGGTGCGGGCGGGCCGCCGGTGCGGCGACGCGGAGCGCCAGGGGGAGTGCCATGGCCCAAGGTTGCGGGCGAACGGGTACAGGCCGCCATTGGACCTTGGTACTAGCCGAACAAGCCCAGTCCACAATAGACATGAACACTGGACGACGGCGAGGTGAACGGTGTACTGCCTGCACGGAACCGGTTGTGGGTCAACGGATGGAGTCCACGTACGCCCGGACGACGGCGTCGAACGACGGCTCCGGGTCCAGTCCTAGGTCGGTGGCCCTGGCCGTGGTGAACCGGGCAGGCCAGCTCCCCACGATGGCGCGGACGGCCGGATCGTCCCGCCATTCGATCAGCGCGCTGCGACGCTCGCCGGTGACCCGGTCCAGCGACTCGGCCATGGCCGCGGGGGTGGTGGTCAGCGCGGGCAGGTTCATCGCGGTGCGGCTGCCCCACTGCCCGTCGGACACCTCGGCGGCACGCCGGATGCCGGCGATGGTCCGGCCGGGCGAGGACAGGGCGATCTCGGTGTCCGGCGGGACAGGGCAGACGGCCGGCAGGCCGGCGAGCGGCTCCCGGATGATGCCGGACAGGAATCCGGACGCCGCCGCGTTGGGCCGGCCGGGTCGCACCACGACGGTCATCAGCCGCACGCTGCGGCCGCGGACGAACCCCTTGCGGGTGTAGTCGGCGACCAGTTGCTCGGCGACGAACTTCTGCACGCCGTAGCTGGACTGCGGCCGGGGCAGGGTGTCGTCGTCGACGTCGCCGACCGGACCGATCGCCGGGTCGGCACCGTAGACGGCGAGCGAGCTGGCGAACACCAGCACCGGCGGGGTGGGCAGGGCACGGCACCACTCCAGCACCGCGCGGGTGGCGTCCACGTTGGTCCGCAGGCCGAGGTCGAAGTCGGCCTCGGCCGCGCCGCTGACCACACCGGCCAGATGACACACCAGATCGGCGTCGCCCAGTTCCGCCTGCCGCAGGTCGCCGGTGACCACCCGCACCCGGCGCTCATCGGCCAGATCGGACGCCGGGGCCACCAGGTCGGCCAGTACCAGTTCGTCCACCGGTACGGCGTCCTGTCCGCCGACCGCGATCGGCCCGGCGAGCAGGCGCCTGGCCAGCAGGGTGCCCAGGAATCCGGCGCCGCCGGTGACGACGACCCTCATGACGTGCGGCTATGACGAACCGTGCCCATGGCGGCCAATGCTAGGCGCCCAGGGCACGGCGGTCGGCGACGGGACGATCAGAAGAAGCCGATGACCAGCAGCGTCAGCCAGCCGAGGACGGCCAGGCCCAGGACGGTGCAGGTGGTGTTGCGCCGCAGGTTGTTCCGCTTGGGCAGCATGACCATCACGCTGATGGCCGCGAGCAGTTCCAGGCCGAACGCGAAGACGTTGAGCTCGCTGAGCGCCTCGGGGCCGTCGGACGGCTGGAACAGTGGCTGCCAGCCGATGTGCGCGAACAGCCAGAGGCCGATCAGGGCCAGCGTGCCGACGACCACGGTCATCAGCATCCCGGTGTTCTTCGCCGACGGCACCTTGCCCAACAGCACCAGGCCGTAGAGCAGCAGCAGCGGCGCGGTGACGAAGAAGAACACCGAGTACGCCACCGACACGGACAGGGCCTGCAGGCCCGCCGCGATGTGGGTGGCGCCGATCATGGTGATCGAAGCGCCCGCCAGCACCGTCGACTTGGTGTACCAACGGGAGGCGGTGCCCGACTCCGGTGCTGCGGCGACTGTGGTGGTAGCCATGATCTCGTCCCTCGCGGCGCGCCAACGGGGCACGCGGCACTCCGCCACCCCACCCTCCTGGTCAAGGCTTCCTCCGGCCGTGGTCACCAGAAACCCTGACGTGGAGGGTGGGTGGACCCCGCGTCTTGGGGGTCGGGCGAACGTTACCTAATGTGATGAACAAGACACTTGCCCTGGCGAGCGTGCTTGTTCGTCCATAGGCGACGTGGGGCATGGGGGATCGGAGGGTAATTGGGGGGTAGCTCGCTGAGCAGACATGCGCCATGGTGAACCATGACAAATCGTCCCTATCGAACAAGGACGCGACTGTGATCCGAGTCCTTCTGGTCGACAACAGCGTCGCGATACGCACCGGCGTGTCGGCGCTGCTGGACTCAACGCCGGATCTGACCCTCGCCGGGAGCTGCGGCAGCGGCGCCGAAGCGCTGGCCGCCGCGCAGCTCTCGCCGGACATCGTCCTGATGGACATGCGGATGCCCGGACTGGACGGTATCGACACGACCGCGGCCCTGCTCGCCGAGCGGCCGAAGGCGAAGGTGATCGTGCTGACCGCGTGGGCGGCCAGCGACGCCATCGCCCGCGCCCGCGACGTCGGCGCGGTCGGCCTGGTCGCCAAGGCCGCAGGTCCGGACGCCCTGCTGACCGCCTTGCGCACGGTCGCCGCGGGCGGCACCGTATGGCCCGAGAGAGACGAGTAGCAGGCCGTCCCGCCCTGCGTCCGGTTAGGCACTCCCTCCGCCGACGGGTACCAGTTGCCCCGGTAGGAGGGCTGGAGCCCGCACCTGGGACCACCCCGATTTCGTGCCCCCCGACCCCCCATTCATGGGTGTCAGGGGGCCTGGTGCAGGGCTCATTCTGGCTCCCGACCTCAAATGATCCGGCCTCTGGTGGCAACGCGACGTCGCCGCAGGCCGACGGAAGGAAGCCACATCATGCCTGACGGACCTGATCAGCGTCCTGAGGAAGCCAAGCAACGATCCGGGATGTCCCGGCGACTGGTCCTGCGGGTGGGCGCTGCCGGTGCGGCAGCGGTCGCCGCTGGTGTCGGCAAGACGTTCGTCATGCCGTCGATGGCCCGCCAGGGCTTCAAGGGCGCCGACGGCGTGCTGGACGCCGCGTCGGTCTCGCTGTCCGACTCGTTGTACACCGAGGTGTTCCCGACCAGCCCGCTGATTCTCAACCCGTTCACCGACGAACTGCTCGTCCCCAAGGCGATGCGGCCGACGGCTCCGGCCGACGTCGCAGCGCTGCCGGAACCCCCCGGCCCGGGCATCGGTCAGCAGAACTCGCTGCGCAACGAGACCCACCAGTTGTGGACCAGCGACCTCGGCCTGCCGGACCCGATCGTCTACCAGATCGACCTGCTGGTGCGGGACCACGCGTTCACCACGTCCCAGGTCATGCCGATCGACTCGCAGGGTCACCCGACCCAGTCGTTCGACTCGACCGGCAAGACGTTCCCCGCGGGCACCGTCCGTACGTTGCCGAACAGCACGATCTACGGCTTCAACGGCACGTTCCCCGGACCGATGATCAACGCCGAGTACGGTCACCCGACCCTGGTGCGGTTCACGAACAAGCTGGACGAGAACCCGTTGAACCTGGACCGCCAGGACTTCGGTGCCCCGGACTTCTCGTTCCTGACCCACCTGCACAACGGTCACACGGCCTCGGAGAGCGACGGCAACCCGCACTACTCGATGACCGCCGGCCCGAAGCACCAGGGCTACGAGGTCGGGCAGTTCGTGGACAACCTGTACCTGCAGTTCCCCGCCGGCTTCGACGAGCGGGAGAAGCAGAGCTTCTTCTGGTTCCACGACCACCGCATGGACCACACCGGCGCCAACGTCTACAAGGGCATGGTCGGTCTGTACCCGCTGTACGACCCGACCAACAACCTCGACGACGGTGACGAGACCACCGGTCTGCGTCTGCCGGGTGTCCGCACCAACAACGCCGACGGTTCGTTCGACGTCGAGTTCGACATGCCGCTGGCGTTCTACGACACCCGGCTGGACGACGGCGTCACGCTGCACCACGACATCCACGACTCGGAATACCCGGATGCGCACAACCCGAGGACGCACCCGGAGTGGTGGGGCAAGACGTTCTTCCGTCACTTCCCCAACCACGGCTTCGTCGGCGACGTCTTCACCGTCAACGGCACGGCCTACCCGGTGCTGGAGGTCAAGCGCCGCAAGTACCGCTTCCGCTTCCTGGACTGCTCCATCTCCCGCATCTACGACTTCAAGCTGATGACCTCGACGGGTGGCCCCAAGTCGGCCGCATCGCTGGGTTACGGCGGCGACGAGCTGCAGGGTCAGTACCGCATCCAGGACGGCCAGCAGTGCATGAGGTTCACCGAGATCGCCACGGACGGCGGCCTGCTCCCCTCGCCGATCGTCCGTGACCACTTCGAGGTGTGGCCGGCCAAGCGCCGTGAGGTCGTCATCGACTTCAGCAAGTTCATGGACGGCTCGCCGACCATCAAGGGCGACGAGATCTTCCTGACCGACACCATGAAGATGACCACGGGCCGCATGTGGGACGCTTCCGAGCGCTTCTCGCCCGACCCGAACTACCTCATCCCGCTGCTGAAGTTCGTCATCGGCGACGACGCCGTGGACAACAGCCAGATCCCGACGCACATGCGGGACCTCCCGCCGCTGCCGTCCAACTGGCAGGACCTGCTGGACAACCGCCTGATCTTCGAGGTCCAGCGCGGCAGCGCCGGCGGCGAGATCGAGTGGCTGATCAACGGCAAGCAGTTCGACCCGTTCAACCTCCTGCCCAGTTTGAAGAACCCTGCGGGCAACACCCCGCTCCCCTCCCCACAGAAGAACAGCTTCAACATCTGGGAGATCCGCAACGGTGGTGGTGGCTGGGTGCACCCGGTCCACCTCCACATGGAGGAACACCGCACGGTGATGCGCAACGGCAAGGACGTCACCCAGGTGCCCGACCCGGGCCACCCGGACGACATCTCGCGCGAGGACCTCACCGCGCTCGACCCGAGCGAGTCGGTGGTCATCTACCGCGGGTTCCGTGACTTCACGGGTCCCTACGTCGTGCACTGCCACAACCTGATGCACGAGGACCACGCGATGATGTTCGCCTGGTCGATCGTGCCGTAGTGACAGTTTCTCCGTAACCACTGTCACGCGACGGCGTCCGAGCAGAGGCTCGCTGGTCGGACGCCGTCGCTTCCACAACTGTTCCGACAGTCGACATACCTGCGCATGCATATATTGCGCTGTCACACATTTGTCTTTGACGACGAGTCGAACCAGGGGAGCGAAACATCATGGCGACATTGGGTCAGCACGTACGAGCCTTTCTGGACCCCCGGCCTGCCAGGTGGTGGACGCTGGCCGTCATGGCCGTCGTACTGGCCTATGCGGACGGTTTCCTGTTGACCTCGCTGACCGGCGCCGTGGGCGCCATCCAGCGCACGCAGAGCCCCTTCCAGGCGTGGCTGGTCCAGTCGGCCGTCATGATCCCGTTCTTCCTGCTGGCCGAACTGGCCGTGCTCTGGTTCGTGCGGCGCAGGCACGGTGCCGCCTTCACGTCGACCAAGCAGATGCTGACCTCGGCCCTGCTGATCGCGGTGGCCGCCACCATCGTCGGCGTGGCAGGCGTGGCGGTCAGCTCGGCATTCGACTTCCGGCTGCAGACCAACCTGATCGTCGCCGGCTCCGCGTACCACGACCACGGCATCGTCACGCCGGTCGACGCGAACGCCTGCACCGATGTCTGCGACGAGATCCACCAGACGCTGAACGGTGACCTGAAGGGTGTCGGCTTCGCCGGTCCCGCTCTCCTGGTGATCAACGTGGTCCTCATCGGGTGGATGTTGATGGCCTTCGGCGGTCGTTTGGGCGCGGCACCGAAGCGTGCCGTCGTCGAGGCCGTCCCCGAGGAACAGCGATCCTGATTTTCGCCAGTGTCGCGGTCGGATTCGAACTCGACTCGCGGATCTAGTTAGCTACGTCGGTCAAGCTGGCGGGGGTTGCCGGACTCCGGTAGAGTCTGGCAACCCCCAAACGTGGTGGCCCGGGTTCATTATCGATTCATCTCAACCGGCCCGTAGTTCGGCCCTGTAACGAGGTACGCTTCTTTTCCGATCCCGTGTTGGAAGCCGCCATCATCGGATCGCGCCAGTTGGGCTACTCCGTGAATCTGTGATGGCGGTGGACAGCCGAATCGGATCGGGAGGAGGCCCGATCGACTGATGGCCGAAAAGGAACCACGCGAAGTGCGGAGTACGACTGAAGACCCCGTGCAACGTGTGCTGATTGTCGATGACCACCAGACGTTCGCCGACCTGCTCTCCTTCGCTCTGTCGTCCACCCCCGGCGTGGTATGCGTCGGCACCGCCCGAAGCGGCGCCGAGGGGGTCGCCCTGGCGCAGGACCTGCAGCCGGACATCGTGGTCATGGACATCGAGATGCCACGACAAAACGGGCTTTCCGCTGCCCGCAGGCTGCGTGACGTCGCACCGAAGACCGTCATCGTCGTCGTGACCGCGCACCGCGACCCGGCGTGGGTGGTTCGTGCCACCCAGGCGGGTGCGTCCGCGTTCGTGCCGAAGAACGGCTCGCTGGAGGAGATGCTCGACGTCCTCCGGCGGGCGCAGCTCGGTGGCATGCTGGTCGCGCCGTCGGCGTTCGCGCTCGGCGGTGGGAACGTGTCCACGCAGTCGACGTCTTCGGTGCCGACTCTGACGCGACGGGAGCGGGACGTCTTGGCATGTCTCGGCCGAGGAATGGCACCGCGAGTGATCGCCAGGGTGCTCGGTATCAGCGTGAACACATGTCGGGGTTACATAAAATCATTGTTGTCCAAACTAGGAGTAAATTCTCAGCTCGAAGCGGTTGTCAAAGCACAGGAACTCGGACTGCTTGAGGTTCGCCCATGAACGGACGAACTCCGCGATCGAAGCCACGCACCTCACAAGCGGTGCGTCGGCGATTATGGGCATTCGTGGGCATCGCGGTTTTCGTGCTGGCGACGATCAGCTTCGGCACGGTGGTGGTGGCTCGGCACGTGGCGCAGCAGGATGCGTTGAAGGACGCCGAGCGCACGACGGATCGGTTGGCACGCCTGGTGGTGGCCCCGCTCATGCCAGGCGTCCTCCGAAAGGACCCCGCCACGGTCAGCGATCTGAACCGGGCCATCTCCACGAGGCTGAAGGACGGCTCGGTCGCCGAGATCGACGTGTGGGCGGGGGATGGCACCGTCCTTTACTGCAACGAGCCCATCACCATCGGCAAACATTTCGCGACGACGCCGCAATTGCAGCAGACCACGCAAAAGGACATGACCAGCGCCGATATCTCCCTGTCGGACGAGACCTCGGACCTGCCGAGCAACCAATGGTTCGTCGAGGTCTACGTGCCGATGAAGCTGCCGGGCTACGGCACGCTGGCGTTCGAGGCGTACTACAGCGCGGACCAGCTCAACGAGCAGACGACCGCATTGGCGACGGACTCCATTCTGCTCGCGTTGATCCCGCTGATCGTGCTGCAGGCCGTCCAGGTGCCCATCGCCATCTGGCTGACCAGGCGAGTCGGCCGCCAGGAGGCGGAGCGGGCCGCGCTGCTCAACCGGGCGCTGTCCGCATCGGACCGGGAACGCCGCACCATCGCCGTGAACCTGCACGATGGCGTCGTGCAGGACCTGGCCGGGGTCGGCTACGCGCTGGCCGCGATCAGCCCCGCCGTGCCCAGTGGACAGCGGAGCATCGCGGAGAGCTGTGCGACGTCGGTGCGCACCGCTGTGGACGCGCTGCGGCTGCTCATGGTGGAGATCTACCCGCCCGACCTGTCCGGCTCGGGCCTGCCGGACGCCATCAGCGGGCTGGCCCAGCCGCTGCGCGACAAGGGCACCAACGTGACGATCGACGTCGGCACGCTGCCCACACTCGCGCCGGAGAGCGCGGTGGCCGTCTACCGCGTGGCCCGGGAGACCATCACCAACGTGGCCAAGCACGCCGGGGCCAGCGAGGTGCGGATCATCCTGGCCCCGCACGACGGTGACACCGTCCGGCTGATGGTGATCGACAACGGCTCCGGCATCCCGCCGGACGCCTTCGACCGGCGGCAGGACGGCCATTTCGGCCTGCACATGCTGGCCGATCACGTCGAGGACCTCGGCGGCATGTTCTTCGTGGCGCCCGGCCCGTCCGGTGGCACCGTGGTGGAGGCGATCGTTCCGGTGCAGCCGATCGTGTAGCACGACCTGGTGTGGCCCGCACCGCGCCGCCGTCGTTCCGGCGGCCCGGTGCGGGTGCGCCGGCCGACAGGTCGATTGCATCGATTCGTGCCTCCCCCATACCTCCCAGGCCCGTGCCGTGAGGGTGGTACTCCCACCTGTGAGGGATCTTGGGGCCATCGGTGACCTAGGTCCCCAGCCGGACACGGAAATCCGCCCCACTGCGCCATTCGGCGTCACCGGCCGGCACGGTCCCCCACCATTTGGGCATGGCGTTCCCCCCAAGCCTGTCTGCCGTCGACCACTCGGACGAACCAGCCTTATGAGTACATGTCGACCGGGCGAACCAAGGGGCGGGCGATGATCAGGATCAGGCTGTTCGGTGCCACCGAGGTGACCGACGTTGAGCACGGGGCGACCATCACCGACTTCCGCGGTGTCAAGGCCAGACAGATCCTGGCCATCCTCGCCCTGCACTCCGGGCAGTACCTGTCCAAGGCGAAGCTGGCCAGGCTGCTGTGGGACGACCGGACGCCGGACAGTTGGCACTCCACTCTGGAGGGATACGTCTCGGTACTGCGCCGGACCGTCGAACCGGGGGTCCGGCCGGCGCAGTCGATGATCATCACCCAGCGGGGGAGCTACCGCGTCCGGCCGGAGCGGATCGTCACCGACCTCGCCGAGTTCGACGCGCTCGTCGACCAGGCCGCGCAGTTCGGCCCGCCCGCGTCGCTGCCCAAGCTGCTCGCCGCCCTGGCCCTGGCCCGGGGCGAGGTACTGGCCGCCGAGCAGTGGGCGTGGCTGGGCGAGATCCGCGCCCGCTACCAGCAGAAGGTGGCACAGACCTATGTCCGGGCCGGGCAGCAGGCCCTCGCCCTGGGCGACGCCGAGGCCGCGGCCGAGCTGGGCAGGCGGGCGCGGGACCTGGACTCCCTGGACGAGCAGGCCTGGACGCTGATGCTGGAGGCGTTCTGGATGGCCGGGCGCCGGTCGGACGGCCTGCGCTGCTTCGCCACGTTGCGCACCACCCTGGCCACCGAGCTGGGCGTCGCGCCGGGCCGCCGGGCTCAGCGGCTGCACGAGCTGATCCTGCACGGCGAACCAGGTGAGTCGGCCGGTCGTGGGCTGCCCGGCGGCCGGCCGCTGACGGTAGCCTGAGCCCGTGTTCGGTTGACACTGACCCGCCAGAGGACCGCCTGCTCGTCCGGATTCCGTTTCCGCTGGTTTCCCTTGGACGAGAAGGAGTTCAGGCGTGTTCACGTACGACGAGGTCAGCCACTTCCGCACGTTCGGCCATGTCACGCTGCGCGGCCTGCTGGACCAGGCAGAGACCCGCGCGCTGACCGATGAGGTGACCACCGAGCTGACCGCCGCGTTCGGCGGCCTCGGCACCGACGACGATCCCGACCACACCGGCGGCATCCGGGGCGACTACCTCCCGCTGACCGTCGACCGTGCCCCGCTGTCCCAGGCGCTGATGGCCGACGACCCCCGGCTGTGCCACGGCGCGGCCGAACTGCTCGGCACGCCGGTGGTGCCGACACCGCCGATCGCCACCTGTTTCACCGCCAACGCCGACTGGCACACCGACCACGGCCCGGCGCTGGGCGGCCTGAAGTTCCTGGCCCACCTGGCGCCCCGCACGGCGGCCGACGGCGCCCTGCGGGTGATCCCCGGTTCGCACGAGCCCGGCTTCGCCGCCCGGCTGCACGCGTACCGGTCAACGGGCCCGGCCGCCCAGGGCTTCCCCGCCAGCCCGGTGCCGCACGTCGTGGTGCCCACCGAACCGGGCGACGTGATCGCCTTCGACGCCCATCTGCTCCACTCGTCGGCCGGCGGTCGGCGGCGGCTGGCGTGGACGGTGGAGTACCTGCCGTGGCCCGGCCTCGCCGATCCGGAACGGCTGCGGGTCACCCGCGAGTTCGCCGCCGAGTCGGCCGAGTACGGGGACCGGTACGACACGCGGCGCTGGCCCGCGTGGCAGGAGTGGGCGGCCGGTGCGCCCGGCGTGCCGTCCAGGCTGCTTGCCGTGCAACGGTTGCGACTACTGGGCGTGATAGGGTGACCGCCATGTCGAGGCAGCAGTACTGGTTTACACCTCCGGCCCGGGTTGGGTCGGCGGGCGATCAGGCGCGCTGACCAACCAATCCGAGCCGGACGACGAGCCGGCTCGGACCTCGCCCGGGGCGGCTCGCATCGCGAGAGGACGCCCCCGTCATGTCAGTCACCACCCCGCGCAAGCTGGACGACCACCGGATCACCGGGGTCAGCCCGCTGATCTCGCCGTCCCTGCTGCGCTACGAACTACCCGCCGACGACACCGTCGCGGCCACCGTCACCCGTGGCCGCGACGGCGTCGTGGACGTCCTGGACGGACGGGACGACCGGCTGCTGGTCGTGGTGGGGCCGTGCTCCATCCACGATCCGGACGCCGCCCTGGAGTACGCCCACCGGCTGGCCGACCGGGCCGCGACGCTCGCCGGCGAACTGCTCGTCGTGATGCGGACCTACTTCGAGAAGCCGCGTACCACCGTGGGCTGGAAGGGCCTGATCAACGATCCCGGGCTGGACGGCGGTTTCCAGGTCAACCACGGCCTGCGGCTGGCCAGGCGGCTGCTGCTGGACGTGTCCTCGCTCGGCCTGCCGGTCGGGTGTGAGTTCCTCGACCCGATCACGCCCCAGTTCATCGCCGACGTGGTCAGCTGGGGTTCGATCGGCGCCCGCACGTCGGCCAGCCAGACACACCGGCAGCTGTGCAGCGCGCTGTCCATGCCGATCGGCATCAAGAACGCGACCAACGGCAACGTCACCGATGCCGTC
This sequence comes from Pseudonocardiaceae bacterium, assembly GCA_036273855.1. GTDB lineage: Bacteria > Actinomycetota > Actinomycetes > Mycobacteriales > Pseudonocardiaceae > DATEPR01. Next base: position 128,305 of record DASUGU010000139.1, on the reverse strand, counting down.
GACGGCATCCGCGCGGCCGCGGCCAGCCACGTGTTCATGGGCATCAACGCCGACGGCCTGGCCGCGCTCATCTCCACCACCGGCAACCCGGACTGCCACGTGGTGCTGCGCGGCGGCAGTGGCGGGCCGAACTACTCCGCAGGGTCCGTGGCCGACGTGCTGGGCCGGTTGCGCGCCGCCGGCCTGCCCGAGCGGGTCATCGTCGACGCCAGCCACGGCAACAGCGGCAAGGACCACACCCGGCAGCCGGGCGTGGTGCGGGACGTGGCCGGGCGGATCGCGCGGGGGGAGCGGGGTGTCGTCGGTCTGATGATGGAGAGCTTCCTGGTCGCCGGCCGCCAGGGTCTCGGCCCGGCCATGACGCGCGGCCAGTCGGTCACCGACGCCTGCCTGGACTGGGACACCACGTCCACATTGCTCGGCGAGTTGGCGGACGCGGTGCGTGCCCGGCGGGGCTGAGCACTGGTCTGTTCGGTCGGTGCGTTGCTACATGTGGGTGACACGGCGGGCGTGCGTTCCGGTGTGGTCGGTCGGCGCCCGCCGAACCATCGGTGGTGCCACCGATTCCGGCGGGCCGTCGCACGTGGACCGAGCAAGGTCCACTGTGGTGCTCTAGATCCGGTACAGGCTCCTGACCTCGTCGGCCGGTGTCATGGTCGCGGCGGGTTCGCCGCCCGCGTCGGCGAACGCCTCCAGCGCGGCCACCAGGTCGCGGCGGCGGCGGTCCGGCATGCGGGCCACGATGCCGGCGATCTCCTCGCGGCGCCTGCTGGTCGCCTCGCTGACCACACCGGCACCGGCCTCGGTCAGCTCGACCACGACCTCGCGGCGCGACGACGGGTTGACCTGCCGGGAGGCCAGCCGGGTGGCGATCAGCCGGTCGATCATCCTGGTCGCGGTGGAGGGGTTGACGCCCAGGTGCTCGGCCAGCGTCGCCAGCTTCAACGGCCCGTAGTTGAACAGCACGACCAGTAGCCGGTACTGCGGCAGCGTGATCGAGTCGTCCACGGACGCGATCGAACGCGCGGACACGGCGACCAGCAGCCGGGACGCGGTGAGCAGGGCGTCGGTGACCGTGTCGGCGTCCATGCCGCCCTCGGTGTCGTGGCCAGGAACCATATGTCGTTTGTACCTGATGAATGCTGATATGGCCGGGAACAATTTTTGCACAGAGCAATCATGTCGTCGGCGCGAACGTCACCTCGGCGAACCCGGTGGTCACCGGGCCGTCCGCCGGGTCGGCCAGGTCGCGGTCGAACACCCTGCCGACCGCGTTTCCGGCCACGTCCTCCAGCACCGGATCGACCAGCAACCGGTGCGGTCCGGGCTGCCACGGCAGGGCGGGCGTCAGCCGCCACGCCCGCTCACCGTCCCCGGCCACGGCGGCACCGGCCACCGGACCTGCCGGCCCGACCACCCGCAGGCACCGGCCGAGCAGCGCGCTGTCCAGTGGCCTGCCGAACGCCACCGCGAGCGGTTCCCGAGTACCGGCGGCAGGCGGGGTCAGATGCCAGGTCGCGGGGTCGACGTGGCCGCGCAGGTCATCGCCGACGTGGTAGGTCCGCTCCCCGCCGGCCGCCAGCGGAGCGCCGGTGGCGTCGCGGAAACCGGTGTCCACCACCAGCCGGACCCGCTCGCCGGTACGCAGCGGATAGCCGGCCGCCCGATGCCCGGCCAGGCCGCGCTTGATCCTGGCCGGGTCGAGCAGCACGGTCAGTCGGGTGTGGTCGGTGCTCCACAACTCGTACTCGGTGGGCAGCAGGGCGTCGTCCAGCACCGTGCCGGCGTCGTCGACCAGGCGCACCCGGGTCGCCGCGTCGCCCTCGGCCATCGGCGCGGTGAACGTTACATAGCAACGGAGCAGGTTGCGCGGCACGACGTCGACCGTCGGGTGGATGGCCGCCACCGCCGCGATGGGCGACACGGCCCTGGCCGGCCGGGTGAGGGTGGCCAGCACCGTGCCGGCCGACGTGACCGTGTACTCCGTGCCGGCCACGAACCCGAACCGGGGCACGAAGCACACGTCACCGCCGTCGTCCACCAGCGTCCCGGCCATGGCGGGCGCCGAGACGGCCGCGCTGCTCGGCCGCACCTGCGGGTGAGCCACCGGGCCGGAGAACCGGACGCAGTCCCGGCCCGCGCAGCGCGACCACACGACCCCGACCATGGTCAGCCCTGGGTCACAGCGCGGAGGTCTTCAGCGACCGCAGGTGCTGCCGGCCGTCGTCGTCGGCCTGGAGCGTGAGCACGAAGCCGGTGCCGAGGTTCGCCATCCGGCGGACACCCCGCAGCTCCTCGGTCTTCCTGGCCACCCCGACCGGTTCCTGGGGCTCGGTCAGCGGCGCCTGGGCGTCGATGTCCCGGCAGGCGATCTTGACCAGCCCGTGCGCGGTGTTGGCGACGAGCAGGTACTCCTCGCCATCCTCCACATAGGACACCATGTCGAGCGGCTGGTTGCGAGCGCCGAGTTCGGCCACCGTGCGGCCGACCGTCTTGGCGCCCGGCTGGAGGTCGGCCAGCGGGAAGTGCACCACCGGCGTGCAGGTGTAGCTGGCCAGGATGCTGCGGCCACCCTGGTACGGCACGAACGCGCGGATCGGCGCCGCCGTCTCCCACCTGCCGTGCGACACGTGGAAGATCTCCAGGTTGTTGGCGGCGGCATCGTCCCGGAACGGGAACGGGATGCGGCGCAGCTTCGACGAGAACTCCTCGCCGGACAGCCCGGCCACCAGCAGGCAGCCGTCGGCGTAGGCCATGTCGGTGACCGTCGCCGAGCGGATCGGGCTGCGCACGATGCGGACCGTGCGCTCGCCGAACTTCACCTCCTCGCCCTCGTCGGCCAGCGGCAGGGTGAAGTCGATGCGCTCGTCGTCCTCGGCGGGCGCGTCGGCGATCGTGGCGGCGGCGTGCCGGACGTCGGTCAGCGGCACGTCGGTGATCGACCCGTCCAGCGCGCCGATCCGCACCAGCACGGCGGTGGCGTCCTCGCCCCTGCCGCGCAGCACCGACAGGTACACGTTGCGGGACAACGGATGTACGGCCATATCGCGGATCGCGATGTCACCCGCGTCGCAGCCGAGGTACGACCCGACCCGCACGTCTACGTCCTCGACGTCGAACGGTTCGGCGTGGCCCGTCGACCCGGGGTCCGCGATCTCGACGGCGTACACCGTCGCGGCCGCGTTGTCCGCCAGGAACAGAATGCCTTCCGGCCCGAACGTGATCGGTCCCGCCGACCGCAGTTTCACCGTGCCGACCGTCAGCCCGTACTCACCCACCGCGACCTCCTCGCCATGACGTCAACCGGGCCCGATGCTACGCCCGCTCAGCCATGCCGCGAGCACAGCCGCCTGGCTGCGGTCGACGTCCTTGGTGGCGGTCAGGAGCGTGAGATCGCCATCGGCCGCGAGGGCCCTGAGGTGGTCGGCGGCCGCCCGCCGGTCGGGCTCGGCCAGCTCGGCGAGGTAGCGGTCCCGGAACTCGGTGAACAGTGCGGGATCGTGGTTGTACCAGCGGCGCAGCTCGGTGGACGGGGCCACGTCGCGCAGCCATTCGTCCAGCCGGGCTGCGGAGCGGGTGAGCCCCCGCGGCCACACCCGGTCGACGAGCACGCGGGTGCCGTCCGACGGGTCGGGGTCGTCGTAGATCCTGCGGTACGTGATCCTGCCTGCCATGGTCCGGTCAGCATACCGGCCGAGCCAATCCGGCGCTCAACTGTCCACAGTCGACTGTCTTTCTCGGATCACACAGTGCGCGCCAGTTCGTTCCGGTTGGTCGGATGGCCTGCGAGGACTTAGGGCCTGAGCTGGGTGAATCCGGCCATTCGCGCAAGCCGGACCGCGTCCTGCCGGCTTGACGCTGTTCACACACTGTTCCATTTCGCGCCATCGGCACAGGTGGGGACGCGTGGTGAACTTCCACCTGTCACGGCCCGGCGACTCGCCGGGCCGAAGATGTCGGGGCATCGTGATCAGGAGTGACCGCATGGCCGATGTCCGGTTCTTGATCATTGTCGGACCACCGTCCCTCGACCCGGTGCGGATGGGCTTTCCGCCACGGGAATCGAGGGAACCAACCGAATCGGCCCCGGTCACCGACATCGCCGATCCGCACGCGGTACGCCGAAGACCGGGAGACTGCGCGACAGCGGATGGTTGGTATGCCTGGCGGCTGATGGCGAGCAACAATCGCCGTCTCGCCCGCAGTGTCTCCAGTTTCGCGTCCCGCCTGGTCGCGGTCGACGCCATCACACTTCTCCGGTCACAGCTGGACTGTGTCCAGCCGAACGTCCTGACCGATCCACGCAACGGCAGTTGGGGCTGGCGCGCCGAACTCGACGGCGTCGCGGTCGCCGCCTGCCCCCATTGGTACGAACGGGAACGCGACAGTCGCGCCGGCTTCGGCCGGTTCGTCGACGCGGCCCGGCGGGCGGGCGTCGCCGAGGGCGGCACCGTGCTCCGCGACGGCCGCGCACCCCTGGTGTCCAGCTTCACCGTCGAAAGGCCACGGCGATGGCCGGCATGACCCGTCCGGGCTACGACTTCGTGCCGCTCCGCAGGGATGTCCGGTCCCGCGTCGGTCCGGCCGACCGGGTGTTCCGCCTGGTCGCCCGGTCCGGCGGCGGGCTGGTCCTGGTCATCATGGTGCTGGTCGGGACGTTCCTGGCGTTCCGGGCCGCGCAGGCACTGCACAAGGCAGGGTGGTCGTTCCTCACCACCCAGCAGTGGAGTCCGGACGGCGGCGGCTTCGGCATCGCCGCCGTCATCGTCGGGACCGTCCTCATCGCGCTGGTGGCCATCGTGGTCGCCGTCCCGCTGGCCGCCGGTACCGCGCTGTACATCTCCGAGTACGCACCGAGCCGGATCCGGCGCACCCTGATCAGCCTGGTCGACCTGATGGCCGCCGTGCCGTCCGTGGTGTACGGGCTGTGGGGCGCGTTCCTGTTGCAGTGGCAGGTCATCAAGCTGTCCAAGTGGATCAGTGACTGGTTCGGCTGGATCCCGGTCTTCCAGGTCGACGGCGTCACCCGGCACGACCCGCTGGCCACCCGGACGGTGTACACGTCCTCCACGTTCATCGCCGGCATCGTGGTGGCGATGATGGTCGCGCCGATCGCCTGCTCGATCATGCGCGAGGCGTTCGGCCAGGCACCGCCAGGTGAACGCGAGGGCGCCTACGCGCTCGGCGCCACCCGGTGGGGGATGATCCGGTCGGTCGTGCTGCCCTTCGGCCGGGGTGCCATCATCGGCGGCACCATGCTCGGCCTGGGCCGGGCCCTGGGCGAGACCATCGCCGTCGTCATGATCATCTCTCCGGTGTTCCAGATCCAACCGCACATCCTGGAGAACGGCACCAGTTCGGTGTCCTCGCTGATCGCCCTGCGCTACGGCGAGTCCAGCCCGTTCGGCATCAGCGCCCTGATGGCCGCCGGGCTGGCGCTGTTCGCGCTCACCCTGCTGGTGAACTTCGCCGCCGCGTCCGTGGTGGCCCGCTCGCGCTCCGGCGCGGTGAGTGAGGTCTGACCATGACAGCGGTGGAAACCACGGCGGAGAACCGGAAACCGGTCGCGCCGCCGAGGACGACCGTGCCCGACCGGGGTCTGCCGTCGAACGCCCAGGCCAGGCGCCGGCTCGGCGGTGTGCGCTCCACGGACATGTTGGCGCTGTTCGGTGCCATGGCCGCGTCGCTCACGATGACGGCGCTGTTGTGGACGGAGCTGTCCCCGTTCACCGGTGTGGTGGGCTATGTCGTGACGAGCTGGTTCCTGTTCGTCCTCACGTACGCGGTGCTGGTGTCGTTCGACGAGGACCGCCCCACCATGTGGGACCGGCTGGTGTCGGCCGTGGTGCACTCGCTGGCGTTCGTGCTGCTGGCCGTGCTGCTGGTGGTCATCGTGTACACCATCTACCGCGGCTGGTCGGCCATGGTGCACCTCAACTTCTACACGCAGGACCTGCGCGACGCCGGCCCGCTCGACCCGCTCACCGTGGGCGGGGTCGAGCACGCCATCGTCGGCACGCTGGTGGAGATCGGCATCACGCTGGCCATCGCGGTGCCGCGCGGCCTGATCGGCGCGATCTTCCTGCACGAGATCCCGGGGCCGTTCAGCCGGTTCGTCCGCACGATCGTGGACGCCATGACGGCCCTGCCCGACATCGTGGCCGGTCTGTTCATCTACGCCACGCTGATCCTGATCTTCGGCCTCGGCTTCTCCGGCTTCGCCGCGTCCTGCGCGCTCGCCGTGACCATCCTGCCGATCATCATCCGGGCCGGCGACGTGGTGCTGCGGCTGGTGCCGGGCAACCTCACCGAGGCGTCCTACGCCCTGGGCTCCGGGCAGTGGCGCACGGTCTGGCACGTCGTGCTACCCACCGCCCGGTCCGGCCTGGCCACCGCCGTCATCCTGGGCGCCGCCCGCGCGATCGGCGAGACCAGCCCGGTGCTGCTCACTGCCGGTTTCGCCGCCGACCTCAACGCCAACCCGTTCAGCGGGCCGATGGTGTCGCTGCCGCTGGAGGCGTTCGAGGCGGTGCAGTCGCCGCAGCCGGCCATGATCGCCCGCGGTTTCGGCTCGGCCGCGACCCTGCTGGTGTTGGTGCTGCTGCTGTTCGCCGTCGCCCGGATCCTCGGCGGCCGGGGTGCCGGCCAGCTGTCCGCCGGGCAGCTCCGCCGCCGGGCCGCCGCGTCCCGCAGGGACAAGGCGCCGACCTGGACCTTCAGGCCCCGGTCGACACCCCCGCCGGTGACTACAGCGGCACCATGACGGTGACGCTGATCAGCAAGTAGTCAGCCGGGGTTTCTCCTTTCAGGGAAAGGGAAAACGCCACGCGGGCAGGACTCGGGGTGGTCTGCACGAAGATCGCCCCGAGCCTCCCCGTCCGCGTCCGTCCTGTCTGCCCGGTCACCGGTCGGTGGCCGGCATTGGCGTGTTCACCAGAAGAAGGTGCTCCATGACAGCAGTCCGGTCCCGGCGCCGCCCCGGCAGTCGTGCCGTGGCGGCCGTTCTCGCGTGTGTGGCCGGCACCGTCGGCCTGGTCGGGGTCGCCGCCCCGGCCGCCGTCGTGGTGGCCAAGCCCAAGCCCGTCACGATCAGCTGGACGGTGGTGCCGTCCACGGCGAAGGGACCGGACGGGCGGACACACTTCAGCTACACCGATGTGAAGCCCGGCACCGAACTGCGCGACTACGTCGGGATCACCAACTTCAGTACCAAACCGATCACGTTCAAGGTGTACCCGGTGGACGGCGTCACCACGTCCGCCGGTTCGCTCGGCCTCGCGTCGGCCAACCAGAAACCGGTCGACCTCGGCGCGATGGTGCGGCTGGACGCCCACTCGGTCACGCTGCCCCCGCACGCCAGGGCCAACGTGCCGCTCACCGTCCTGGTACCGGCCGATGCCACGCCCGGCGACCACGTCGGCGGTGTCGTCGCCTCCGTCACCGAGGCACGCAACGGCGGCAAGGTCGCCCGCGAGGACCGCATCGGCGTCGCCATGTACCTGCGGGTGATCGGCCCGCTGCACCCGGCCCTGGGCATCGAGTCGGTCAGCACCACCGGCTACCACGGCACCCCGAACCCGTTCGGCGGCGGCAGCACCACCGTGTCCTACACCGTGCACAACACCGGCAACGTGCGGTTGGGCGCGAACCAGCAGGTGCGCATCACCGGCCTGTTCGGCATCCCCGTGGCCACCGTCCACCCGAAAGCCCTGGACGAACTGCTGCCCGGCGGGGCGGTGCGCGTGACGACGAAGGTCAGCGGCGTGGTCCCGCTGGCACCGTTGGGCGTGCACATCACGGTGACGCCCACACCCGTGCCCGGCAGCCCCGGCCTGCGGGTGGCGTTGCGGCCCGCCACGTACGCGGTGGGCATCGGCGGCCTGCCGTGGCCGCAACTGGTGCTGCTGCTGGTGCTGGTCGGCCTCGGCTACGGCCTGGTCCGGTGGCTGCGCGCGCGGCGGCGCCGGCACGCCCTGGCGGTCGCGGCGGCCGTCGAGCAGGGCAGGCGCGAGGCGACCGCCCAGTTGACCGGCGTCGGCGCCCCTTCGGATCCGGAATGAGGGCCGCCATGGGTTTGACCGCTCGCCGGTTACGGCGCGCCACCTTGCTGGCCGGACTGCTCGTCGGGCTGGCCGTGCTGTTCGCCGCACCCGCGGTGGGCGCGGGCGGCGGTGGCGAGACGCTCGACGTCACCATCCCGCCGACCGGTCGCGTGTCCTGCGTCGACGACGGTCAACGCCTCGGCGCCGACCCCACCCTGCACACCGGTGACCACGCCACCTGCACGGTCACCGGACTCGACCCGAAGGAACGGGTCACCGTCACGGTCGACGCGCACGGCCGCGACCTCGGCCCGCTCACCACCGACGCCAAGGGCGGACTCACGTTCCGCTTCACCGTCCCTTCCGGACTGTCCATCGGTGCGCACCGGCTGGCGTTCGCCGGCCAGAAGTCCAGGGCCACGGCGGTACAGGCGTTCCGGCTCGCGGCCAAGGGCAATCCCGGCAAGGGCGGCGGCGCTCACCGGGGCGGTCCCGGACCCGGAAGCCTGGTGTTCACCGGCGCGTACGTCATCGGACCGCTCATCGCGGCCGCGGCACTGATCGCCGCCGGCACCACGCTGACCGTCGCCAACCGGCGGCGCAGGAGGCTCGGATGACCCTGCTGGGCCCACCGCCCGCTCCGGTCGCGCCGACCCACCGCGGCTCCCGGCGGATCGCGGCCACCGCCGTGCTCACCCTGGCTTCGGTGCTGCTCGGCTTCGCCGCGTACCTGGCGCTGCTCTCGCAACTGCACTTCGACCGCGCGCAACACACCGCCTACGCCAACTTCCGCACCGAACTGGCCCAGGCCACCGCGCCGACCGGTCCGACCGTGCCCGGCGACCCGAGAACGCTGCTGCCACTGGGCAGTCCGGTCGCCGTGCTCGCCATCCCGGCGATCGGCCTGCGGGACGTGGTGTTCGAGGGCACCACCGGCGAAGTACTGCAGGACGGTCCCGGCCACCTGCGGGACACCGTGCTGCCCGGCCAGGGTGGCCTGTCCGAGATCCTGGGCCGCGCGACCACGTTCGGCGGCCCGTTCGGCAGGCTCGATGAGCTCAACCCCGGCCAGGTCATCACGGTCACCACCGGCCAGGGAGCGAGCCGGTTCCTGATCATCGACATCCGCCGGGCCGGTGACCCGCAACCGGCCCCGGTGGCCGCCGGTGCCGGCCGGTTGGTGCTGGCCACCGCGGACGGGTCGTCGTTCCTGCCGACGGGCGTGCTGCGGGTGGATGCCGACCTGATCAGCGCCACCCTGTCGACGTCTCCGCCCGCGTTCACCGAGCCGGACCTGCCGGCGTCCGAGCAGTTGCTGGCCGGCAACCCGACGGCGTGGCTGCCGCTGGTGCTGTGGGGCCAGGCGCTGGTCGGGTCCGCGTGCCTGATCGCGTGGGCGGCGGCCCGGTGGGGGCGGTGGCAGGTGTGGATCGTCGCCGTGCCTGTACTCGGCTATCTCGGCGTCGAGGTCGCTGCCCAGGCGTCGAACCTGTTGCTCAACCTGATGTGAACCCCGAGCCGACAAGGAATCCCGCTGATGAGCACACAAGCCGACGACCGCACGGCAGCGCGACCCTCCGCGCTGGCCGGGCTGGAGGCCAGGGAGATCACCGCGTGGTTCGGCGACCACCAGGTGCTGGACCGCGTGTCGCTGCGGATGGCCGCCGGCGAGGTGACCGCGCTGATCGGCCCGTCCAGCTGCGGCAAGTCGACGTTCCTGCGCATCCTCAACCGGATGCACGAGCTGGTCCCGACAGCGTCGCTGGCCGGCGAGGTGCTGCTGGACGGCGTCGACATCTACGACCATTCGCGGCGCCTCACCGACGCCCGCCGCCAGATCGGCATGGTGTTCCAGAAGCCCAACCCGTTCCCGGCCATGTCGATCTACGACAACGTGGTCGCCGGACTGCGGCTGACCGGGCAGAAGGCCGACCGGGTGGACAAGGACGGGCTCGTCGAGCGGTGCCTGACCAAAGCCGGCCTGTGGCGGGAGGTGCGGGACCGGCTGCACCAGCCCGGTGGTGCGCTGTCCGGCGGTCAGCAGCAGCGCCTGTGCATCGCGCGGTCCCTGGCGATCCAGCCGAAGGTGCTGCTGATGGACGAGCCGTGCTCCGCGCTGGACCCGACGTCCACCAGGGTGATCGAGCAGACGCTCGCCGAGCTGGTGGCTGAGGTGACGATCGTGATCGTCACGCACAACATGCAGCAGGCGGCCAGGGTGTCCCAGCAGTGCGCGTTCTTCCTCGCCGAGCAGGGCACCCCCGGCTACATCGTGGAGCACGGCCCGACGCAGGCCATGTTCAACAGTCCCCAGGACCCGCGCACGGCCGACTACGTCAACGGTCGATTCGGCTGAGTGTCGGTCCGCCCCTGGTCAGCAGCCGTGCTTCACCCGTCGGACAGGCGACGTTCACGGCACCTTCGCCCGCCACTGGCAGGTTCTACTCGACCCCCGAGCCTTCAGGAGAATCCATGTCGGACGACACCAAACCCACCGTCTCCCGCCGAGGTGTACTCGGTCTGCTCGGTGCCGTCGGCGCGGGAGCCGCCGCCGGTCCACTGCTGGGCGCCGGCACCGCGGCCGCCGACGGCCGTCACGCAGCGCCGACGGTCGGCGCGGGCGCCACGCCGGTGCAGGGCCTGCACCTCACCTTTGGCCGCGACCCGGCCCGGTCCATGATCGCGTCCTGGATCACCGACGGTCCGGTCGACCAGCCGAGGGTCGTGTACGGCACGCTGGACGGCGGTTTCGGCGCCAGCGCGCAGGCCGAGACCCGCACGTACGTCGACGGCACGTCCGGCCGGACGGTGTTCGTCCACCACGCGGAGATCGACGGTCTGCGGCCCAACACCGAGTACATCTACTCGGTGCAGCACAAGGGTGCCACGCCCGACGCCGCGACTTTCCGCACCGCCCCCACCGGCCGCGCGCCCTTCACCTTCACCAGCTTCGGCGACCAGTCCGCGCCCCAGGTGACCTGGGAGCCCACCGGTGTCGTCGGTCTGGACGCCAACTCGACGCCCGCCACCAAGGACATCGTCACCGGCATCGAGACGGTCGGCCCGCTGTTCCACCTGCTCAACGGCGATCTGTGCTACGCCAACCTGGATGTCGACCGGGTGCGGACGTGGAACAACTTCTTCACCAACAACACCCGGTCCGCCCGCTTCCGCCCGTGGATGCCGGCCGCCGGCAACCACGAGATCGAGCGGTCCAACGGCCCGATCGGCCTGGACGCGTTCCAGACCTATTTCAAGGTTCCGTCGACGGAATCGGACCCCGAGCTGGCCGGCCTGTGGTACTCGTTCACGGTCGGGTCGGTGCACGTGATCGTGCTGCAGAATGACGACAACTGCCTGCAGGACGGCGGCGACCTCTACATCAACGGCTATTCCGGCGGCCGCCAGCTGGCCTTCCTCCAGCGCGAGTTGGCCGCTGCCCGGTCGTCTCGCAACATCGACTGGATCGTCGTGGCGATGCACCAGGTGATGGTCAGTTCGTCGGACGCGAACGGCGCGGACCTGGGGCTGCGAGCGAAGTACGGGCCGCTGTTCGACAAGTACGGTGTCGATCTGGTGTTGTGCGGGCACGAGCACGACTACGAGCGGTCGCTCGCGGTTCGTGGGGTGGTGTCGGGCAGCGAGACGCTGACGCCGAACCCGGTGTCGTCCGCGACGGATGTGATCGATTCGAACCACGGCACGGTGCACATGGTGCTGGGCGGCGGTGGCGTTTCCGGCACTACGAATCAGGCCTTCTTCACGGACGGCACCGCGAAGGTGATCACGTCGGTGTCCGCGACGGCCGATCCGACATCGGGCAAGCGGGTGTCGACGTTCATGAAGGAAGAGGCGGTGTGGAGCGGAGTGCGAGACCTGGAGCACCCGTACGGTTTCGCCGCCTTCACGGTCGACCCGGGCCGCCACCCGGGCGACACGACCCAGATGTTCGTGACGTACTTCAACGTGAACAAGCCATCCGGCGAGCTGTCAGTCTTCGAGAAGTTCACCCTCCACCGCAAGCGCTCCGACGGCTAATCCCCAGCCATGGCGGCCCCGGCATCCCCAGCCCCTATCCCGCTGGGGATGCCGGGACAAGCGCAAGGGTGGAGTGGCCCCACCAACACCAACCCCAACACCAACACCCACGGTCCAACGCAACCCAACAGCCCAACGCAGGGCAGCAGCCCCGCAGCCCCGCAGCCACCCACCCGCGCGTCTCGCCCACTGAGCGGCCAACTCGCCAAATCCCCGAGCCACAACCCGGCCGCACCCAGCATGTGTCATCCACTCAACGGCCACTCAGCAATCCCCAAGCCACAACCCGAACCGCGTACGGCGCATGTCGTCCATCCACCGGCCGACACGGCAACCCCAAGCCACTACCCCCAGCCGCAGCCCGCGCGTGTCGTCCACTCAACGGCCAACTCAGCAAATCCCCAAGCCACAACCCCAGCCGCGCATCCAGCGTGTCGTCCGTTGGCCGGAGGACTCAGCGAAAGCCCCGACCGCAACCCCAGCCGCGTACGGCGCATGTCGTCCATTCACCGGCCGACACAGCGAATCCCCCAGCCGCGGCCCGCGCGTGTCGTCCACTCGGCGGCCAACTCGGTCCATCCCCAAGCCGCAACCCGGCTGCGCACAGCATGTGTCGTCCGCTCGATGGCCGACACGGCGAACCCTGAGTTGCAACGCCAGTCGCGTATGGCGTGTGTCGTCCATTCAGTGGCCGACACGGCAAATCCCCAAGCCACAACCCCAGCCGCGCATGCCGTGTGTCGTCCGTTGATCGGCGGACTCAGCGAACCCCGTGCCGCAACCCAGCCGGACACGGCGCGGGTCGTCCGCTCATTGGCCAACTCAGCAATCCCCGAGCCGCAACCCCGCTGCGCACAACGTGTGTCGTCCGCTCGATGGCCGACACGGCGAACCCGAGTACAACGCCAGTAGCGCATGTGGCGTGTCGTCCGTTCAGTGGCCGACTCAGCCAGCCTCTGCCACATCCCCAACCGCAGCCCGCGTGTCGTCCGCTCTGTGGTCGACTCAGCGAATCCCCGCGCGCAACTCCGGCCCGCGCAGTGCATGTGTCGTCCGCCCAGCGGCCAACCCGGGTGAATCCCGAGCTGCAACCTGGCCAACCGCCGCGCGTGTCGTCCCTTCAACGGTCGGCACGGCTCAGTCCCAGGCCCCCGCCAGTCGATCGTCGCCCGTGTCGTCCGGTCGGTGGCCCAACCCATCAAGCCCCGGGTGGTCGGCGGTCCCAGTCCGCCCGCTCAGCCCGAAGTGCCGAGGCCCGTCGTAGCCGCCGTTCTCCAGCTCCACCTCGTCCGGACACCTCAACCGTGGTCGGTGCGCGTGTCGTTCGCTTAACGGTCGACTCGGTTGGTCCGTGCTCGAGTGGGGTTGTTGGTTGGGTGTGTCGTGGGTTCGTTGGCCAACTTGGCTCCTCAGCTTGCGGCGAGGTGGCCGTTCAGTGGTCGGCTCGCCAGTTCTGCCTGCTTCTGGCCTTGCGGCCACGGTCGTTACCGCGTTCGCTCAATGGTCGACACGGCAACCCCATGCTCGGGTCCAGTTGCTCGTTGCGTGTGTCGTCTGTTCGCTGGCCGGTTCAGCTTCTCAAGTTGCGGCGAGTTGGCCGATCGGCGGTCGGCTCGTGGGCGCTGTCCGCCTGCGGGCGTTGCAGCTATCGTTAGTGCGCGTGTCGTTCGCTCAGTGGTCGACACGAATCCGGGCGCGATCAGTTGTCTACCGCGTGTCGTCCGTCCAATGGTCGACTCGACAATGTCTCGGGCGCATTCCACTCGTCGTGCGTGTCGTCCGCTTAATGGTCGACAGGCGCCGCCTACGTTTAATGCGGAGCCGCATCTCCGTCGCTGCGGCGCCTCCTGGTCGGGCGTGTCGTCCTTCCAGCGGTCGACACGCCATTTCCGCGGCCGATCCCGGTGGGTTCCTGTGTGTCGTCCGTTTAGTGGACGACACGCAATGTTGATCAAGCGGGAGAACCTAGCCCACGTTCGATCGTCAAGCAATTGCCCCGGGCCGCTGCCGGATTTGCGGGCCGCCGACCAGCCCGCGCCTGCCTCCCATATCCCGTATCGCGTGAGCAGCGATCCCGCTCCGCCGCGCCGAGACCGCGACCACCAACGGACCGTGTTCCCGTCGTTGCAGAACACAATATTCCGTCCGCCGAACCATAACGGACTCGCATGGCCGCTACGCGCGGATGCCCACCTGTGCCACCCTCAGTATGTCGGCCTTCCCACAAGGAGCGGTATGTCACCGAAATACAGTCTTGACGACGGCAAAGCCGTGAAGTGCGCGGGATCCACCACCAGCCTCACCAGCCCGTTCCCATTCGTACCACCCCTCATTCGTGCATTCCGGGCGCTGCCGCGTCCCTAGCCGTGCTGCGTCAGCTCCAGCCTCGCTTTCGTGGCCAGGACGGCCAACTCGTCGACGATCCACTGTCAGCTGCGGGCGCCCAGCCGACTGTTGATCTCGACGGGCTCGCCAGGCTCTTTACCGAGCCGGGCTTGTCGGGAGGATTTCCGCCTTCGTCGTATTTTCGCGGCGTCGAACTCGTCTGGCCTGCCGTCGTGCCCGGGCCGACCGCGCCACCGCTCCGGCAGGTTTTCGCCGGTGCCGTCGACGAGTTGTGTGCGGACGCCGCTGTCATCGGCATCGCGCTGTCCGGCGGCGTGGCCAGCCTGGCGGTGCTCGTGCACGTTCTGAGCTTGCGGTCGTGCCGGCGACTGGTGGCGTTCGTGGTCGATCTGATCGACGATGACGGGAATTCCGCGGTCAGCGTCGTCCATCGCGTGCTGGCCGACCTGGCGTGCGGCGACCTCATCCAGGTCGTGCCGGTGACGGTCCCGGCCGACGGGGCCGGCCCGCGCTGGTCGCCGTACGGACCTCGGTTGGAAGCAATGCCGACGGCGGCCGCTGCCGTCGCCGAATTGGCCGTCAACGCAGGTGTCGACCTCTTGTTGACCGGTGACGGTGCCGACGAACTCCTCGCGGTGCCGCGCTTCGCCACCGGGTCGGTGCTGCGGCAGTCCGGTCTGCGGGCCGCCGGCCGGTACGCGCATGACATGGCCCGGTTCGGGAGCGGCATGGCTGACGAACTGCTCTCGATGGTGAGCAGCGCGGTGCCGCGACCCCTCCGGGCCTGGCTGTACTGGGCCGCCGCCTGGGCCGACTGGTCACCGCCCGCCGTGTCACCGGTCCTGGGCTGTCCGTACCGCGAGCAAGCCCTTGCCTGGGCCCGGCAGTGGGTGGACGACACCGTGCGGGCCCATAACACGGCCGGCCGATCCTGGGCCAGCGCCAACGCCTTTGACGCCTGGTGGCCACGCAACTACCGACCGCCAGCCGGGACGGTCCCGGAGGCCTCACCATTCCTGCATCCGGACGTGGTGGCCGCCGCATTGTCGCTACCGGTCGCCAGTCGCTATGACAGCAAATACGGGTCGCCTTATCTTCGGTCGAAAGCACAGGTGGTGAAACTATTCCCACCGGTTTTGCGATCGGCTCTGCCGCAGCACAAGCGGAGGTTTCGGAGGGCGCTGGAAACGGTCGCCTCGGGTACGGGTAATGCGCCATTCGCCACCGGGATCGGTTTCCTGGATCCGCACGCCATCACGCGGGAACCCGACATCGCCACCCGCCTGATGGTCGATGCCGTCGAGCAGTGGCTCACCGGTGCCGTCGCGGCAGGCGTCATCGTGCCGTGATCACGACTCACCGCCGGAGGGCGACCGGTTCCACCGTCTCCCGCGTCACCGGTGCACCGCACTGGTGACACAGGTGGTCGATCCGCACCTGGTGCCCACACTCGTGCCGGAACGCCACCGCAGGCGAGTCGACCGCCCAACGGTCACCCCACTCCGACAGTCCCCGCAGGATCGGATACAACTCGTCCCCGGCGGCCGTCAGGTGGTACTCGTACCGGGGCGGATGCTCCGAGTAGAGTCGCCGCTCCACGACCCCTGCCGCCTCCAGTTTTCGCAGCCGTGACGCCAGGATGTCCCTGGTCGCACCCGTATAGGCGGCGATCTGGTCGAACCGGTGGACGCCGTAGTTGAGTTCCCGGACGGCGAGCAGGGTCCACCGCTCGCCGATGATCCGCAGGGCCGCCGCGATGGAGCACGGCCGGGGGCCGGGCGCTGCCTGGTCGAAGGCGAGAGCGGGGCCCGTCAGCGGTTCTGACGTGTCTGCCATGACAGCAGCATAGTCGGTTGTGTTTTTCGACCCATGACTGCTACGGTCGCCGGGTGTCAGTCGTAAAAGACGACCCACGGGTCGAGCGGGCAGCGAACACGCGTGCCCTCGCCGTCCTCGTCCTCGGCAGCTTCGGTGTCTTCGTGGTGTTCCTCGACACCACGATCGTCAACGTCGCCTTCGAGACGATCAGCCGCGGCTTCCACACCACCACCGGCCATCTCGCCTGGGTGCTCAACGCCTACAGCCTCGTCTTCGCTGCCATGCTGATCCCCGCCGGTCGACTCGCCGACATCCTCGGCCGGCGCCGCCTCTTCCTCACCGGCCTGATCGGCTTCGCCGTCACCAGCGCACTCTGTGGCGCCGCCCCCAACGCCGGCGTCCTCATCGCCGGCCGCGCCCTCCAGGCGATCTTCGCCGCGTTCGTCCTGCCGACGTCACTCGCCCTGATCCTCCCCGAGTTCCCACCGCGACGCCGGCACGTCGCCGTCAGCACCTGGGGCTCGATGGGTGGCGCGGCCGCCGCCTGCGGACCCACCCTGGGCGCGCTGCTCACCGAATTCGCCAGCTGGCGCTGGGTTTTCCTGGTCAACGTGCCCGTCTGCGCGGTCATCGTGGCCGTCGGCTGGCACCTGCTCCGCGAGTCCAAGGACCCCGACGCCCGCAGGATCCCCGACCCGGCCGAAGCACTGCTCGTCGCCGCCATTCCCGCCGCACTGAGCTTCGCGATCATCGAAGGCCCCGACTGGGGTTGGTCGGACCCGCGCGTCGTAGGCGGGTTCGCGCTGGCCGCCCTGCTACTTCCCGTATTCCTGTGGCGAATGCTGCACAGCGCCGCACCCGTCATGGACCCCGCGCTGTTCCGTGTGCGCCAGTTCCGCATCACCAACGCCGCCACCGTGCTGTTCGGCACCGCGTTCTACGCCTACCTGTTCGGCAACGTCATCTTCCTGCAGACGGTCTGGCACTACTCCGTCCTCCGCGCCGCCCTCGCGCTCGCCCCCAGCCCACTGCTGGTCACGCTCGTCGCGCGCTACGCGGGTCGCCTCGCCGGTCGCATCGGCTACCGCTCCGTACTGGTCACCGGCGCAATCGGGTACGCCGCCGGCATCTGCTGGTTCGCGCTGGCCGTCACCACCGAACCGCACTGGCTCACCCACTGGCTGCCCGGCGCCGTCCTGACCGGTATTGGCATCGGCATGACCCTGCCCGTCCAGTCCGCCGCCGCCACCCACGACCTGCCGCCCGCCCGCTACGCCGTCGGCTCCGCGGTCAACTCCAGCTTCCGGCAGCTCGGCGCGGTCCTCGGTATCAGCGTGTTCGTCGCCGTCCTCGGCACGCCGACCGCGGCCACCGCCCTGGCCGACTACCACCACGTGTGGTGGGTGGTCGCTGCCCTCGGCCTGGCCGCCGGGCTCGTCTGGCTGCTGCCACGCCGGGAGTTCAGCCAACCGTCACCTGCGACACATACCGTGTGAGCAGGCAGAACGGAGTCCGGCATGGAGTTGCGTCACCTCGAGTCGTTCCTGGCCATCGCCGACGAACTGCATTTCGGCCGTGCCGCGGCCCGGCTGCACATATCGCAACCGTCGCTGAGCCAGCACCTGCGGCACCTGGAGCGGTCGGTCGGCACGCGGCTGGTCGACCGGGGACCGCACCAGGTGGCGCTCACCGCCGCGGGCGAGGTGTTCCGGACCGAGGCCCGCCGCCTGCTGGACGACCTGCGCGACGCCGTCGAGACCACCCGCGAGATCGGCACCGGCCGGGCCGGCACGGTCCGGGTCGGCTTCAACTACCCGGCGGGAAGGCGCGTGCTGCCACCGACGCTGAACCTGTTGTCCCGCAAGCATCCCAAGCTCCGCCCGGTACTCGTCGAGAAGCGATCGGGCCCGCAACTGGCCGAACTGGCGGCAGGCGAACTGGACGTCGCGCTGGTGTTCGGTACGCCGGCCGATTCGTGCTTCGCGACTCGTACCGCCTTCCGTACGTCACTCATGGCTCTGGTCGGCACCGGCCACCCACTGTGTGGGCGCGACGAGGTGACCTTCGCCGAACTCGCCGACCACCCGTGCATCCTGTTCGACCGCGACCTGAGCCCCGCGGCCTACGACACCCTGACCAGTGCGGCGGCGAGCGCCGGCAGCACGCTCGACGTGACCGACGAGGTGGACGACTCGATGGCCACCGCCATTGTGGTGGCCACCGGCTCGGTAGTGGGGTTCGCGTCGGCGATCCGCGCCACCGAGGCGGCCGGGATGGGCCTGTGGGCGGCCGCGCTGGTCGACCCGGAGCCCGTCCTGGACGTCAGCGTCGTATGGCCGGCACGGGATACCGCACCGGCGGCGCGCTCGTTCCTGTCGTGCCTGGCGATTGCCTGAGCCAATCGTACGATTGGCAGATAAGCGTTGTCCCGCAACGGAAACGCCGCAACGCTACAAGCGTGAACCTGACGATTCTGGGCTGCCGCTCGGGCATGCCGGCGGACGGCCAGGCCAGTTCCGGCTACCTGGTCACCGACGCCGCCACGACGCTCCTGCTGGACTGCGGACCCGGCATCGCCACGGCCCTGAGCGCCGTCACCACGCCGGCCGCGCTGGACGCGATCGTGATCACCCACACCCACCTGGACCACTGCTACGACCTGCTGCCGGTCGGCAAGACCCTGCTCACCTCCGCCATGCGCTACCCGGCCGCGGGCGAGCCGCCACAGACCGACGCGCGGATCGACCAGGTCCCGCTGTACGTGCCGGCCGGCAGCACACCACTGCTCCACCGGTTGGCCGAGCTGTTCCCGGTCACCACGGCACCGATGCTGGACCGCGCGTTCGACCTGGCCTTCGACGTGCGGGAGTACCACGACGGCGACACGTGCCGGATCGGCGACGTCCACGTCCACCTCGCGCTACTCGCGCACGCGGCGCCCAACTGCGGCGTCCGCGTCACGTCCGCCAACGGCACCCTCGTCTACAGCGGGGACACCGGCCGGACTCCGGCGCTGGCGGCACTGGCCACCGGTGCCGACCTGCTGCTGGCCGAGTGCACTCTCACCGAGTCCGACGACGGCCCACACGGCCACCTGTGCGCCGAGGACGCCGCCGAAGCGGCCGAGGCGGCCGGTGTCGGCCAACTCGTCCTGACCCACTTCGCCTCCGCTGATCCCGATCGACTGGCCGCCCATCGCGAGCGGGCCACAGCTCGGTTCAACGGTCCCGTCCACATCGCGACGCCGACCGCGAGATTCGAGGTCCGGCCCGGCACGACGGTTCGACGGGAACTCACCGAGACGCGGGCGTCGCTGCACATGCGGCCGGTCAGCCCGTCATGACCCAGCGGATGCCGCCGATGATCGTCTTGCCGGCCAGGCGGACGGCCGTCGCCTCGGCCACCGGCAGGTAGGGCAGGCGGAGCGGCCACCTGGCCCACGCGGGCAGCGTGCTCACCGCCGTGGCCGCCAACAGCGCGTACGGCGGACGCGCGTACAGCGGCATCGGCGTGCGCACCAGCATGAACCGGGCCGCCTCCCGCGCCTCCCGCGTGCCGCGCAACTCGGGCCGGTACGACGCCAACTGCTCCGCCAGTTCACCCCGGTTCACCGGCGGGTCGGCCACCCCCATCTCCCGTGCCACCACCGCCATGTCCGCCACATACTCGTCGTACCCGGGGTCGTCCAGCCGGCGCGCACCGAACCGCTGGTGACAGCAGATGAAGCTGTCCACCTCGGCCAGGTGCACCCACCGCAGCAGATGCGGGTCGCCTGCCTCGTAGTGCCGCCCGTCCGGTGCCACCCCGTGTACCCGCCGGTGCACGGCCTGCACCGCGGCCACCGCACGCGATGCGTCGGCCGCCGTCCCGTACGTGGTCATCGCCAGGAACAGGCTGGTCCGCTGCAACCGCCCCCACGGGTCACCCCGGTACCCGGAGTGCTCCGCCACCGCCGCCATGGCCAGCGGGTGCAGCGACTGCAACAACAGCGCCCGCAGGCCGCCGACGAACATCGACGCGTCGCCGTGCACCACGCGGATCGGCCGGTCGGGCGTGAACCAGCGCGGGCCGGGCGTGTCGTGGATGCGGGATCGGTCGCGGTCGCCGTGGGGGCCCGCGACCACGCCGAACAAGCCATCGCCGATCCGCCGCCTGATCGCCGCCAGGCCGGATGCCGGCTGCTGTAGCACCATGTTCCCATCATGCGCCGGTCCGCCGCCTACGCCGATGGAGATGGTGAGCACATGTTGACGTCCAACGATCTCGTCGCCTTCGTCGGCTCGGCCGACCTGAAACGGGCCCAGTCCTTCTACGGTGGCGTGCTCGGCCTGCGGCTGGCCGAGCGGAACGACTTCGCCTGCGTCTACGACGTCAACGGCACGATGTTGCGGGTCACCGCCGTACCAGGCCTGTCCCCGGCGCAGCACACGGTGCTCGGCTGGGCGGTGCCCGACATAAAGTCCACTGTGGACGAACTGGCGGACCGAGGTGTCGAGTTCGCTCGGTACGAGGGCATGGACCAGGACGAGGCGGGGATTTGGCGGACCCCCGGCGGCGACTTCGTCGCGTGGTTCACCGACCCGGACGGGAACACCCTGTCGCTCACCCAGTTCGCAGGGTGACCTGTTCCGGCGTGGCGAGTGGCGTCATGCACAACACGGTGTCCGGTATGCGCAGATCGTCCTCGGCCAGGGCGGCGGCCAGGTCGGTGAGCGGCACGTCGGGTGTGCGCAGCAGCTCGGCCAGGGTGTCCATGCGGTCGACAGGGCCGGCCTCCAGCTTGGCGATCAGGCCCCACACGTCCCACAGGATCAGCTCCTGGCTGTTCAGCGCGGCCAGGTCGAACACCAGGTTGTGGGTCAGGTAGGGCCAACCGCGCAGGAACTCCAGGGGCACGTCCGGGCCGACGGTGAACCGGTCGGGGTCACCGTCGCCGGACCGGCAGCGGGCCCAGGCATCGGCGCCGACCAGGAACTTCTCCCGAGGCACGTCCATCAGGTCCACCTCGACACCGTCACCGGGGTCGACGAAGCCGGTCGGCAGTTCCGGTTCGACCAGGCGCCACCGCTCGCCGTCCCAGATCTCGGCGATCACGTGGTCCAGCGCCCAGCCGGGCAGCAGATACGTGGCGAACCCCACCCGCGCCCTGGCCGGCACCCCGTGGTGGCGGGCCAGCGCGACGAACAGCAGCGTCGCGTCCCGGCAGCAGCCCACGATCCGTTCGGTCGCCGCCCGCTCGGCGCCCAGCGGGGCGGGGTTGAGCTCGCGGAGCCGGGCGAACATGTCATCGGCGTACCGCAGGTTGATCTCGGTCCGGCGCTCCGCGGGGAAGCCGTGGTCGGTGATGTCGCCGTGGGCCTGGTAGTGGAACACGAGGCCCGACGTGGCGGCACGGATGTCCGCCACGTCGGGCCCCACGGTGTCCAGCCATGGCGCCGCCGCACCGGGATCGCTGAACCGGCTGTGCGCGCGGTAGGAGTCCATGGCTGCCGTTCTAGCGCGTGACACGGTGTCAGTGTCAATCCCAGTTCTGGAACGACGAACCCGTCTCCAGCAGCGTCTTCAGGTCGCTGAGGATCATCGGCCAGCCGCCGCCCGCCTCGATCATGTCCCCGCCGACCTGCTGCGCGGTCAGCGGCGCGTCGTCCAGCTCGTGCGTAATGGTGAGTCGGCAGATCCCGCCGTCGGCGATCTCGACGATCTCCCAGGTCACCCTCGTCGGCCCCTCGGCGGTGATCTCCGGGCCGAACAGCGCCCGCCACGTCTGCACGAGCCGGTGCGGCGGATCGGCCGAGATGACCTCGCCGTCGATGATCACGTCGGGCGAGCCCGACGCCCGCATGGCGGCGCTGGCCAGACCGCGGTAGGCGCCGCCCGGCCGCAGGTCGTACTCGGCGGGGGCGTGGTAGCCGTATCTGCTGTTCCAGGCCGGGTCGACGATGGCGTCCCAGATGGCCTGGGCGGTCGCCTTGATGAACACGCGGTGGACCTGGACCACGGTGCTGGTTGCGGTGGACTCGGTCATCGCTCCTCCTCGGATTCCAGTTGGCTCTTGAGATCGGCCAGTGCGGTGATCTGGCGCTCGGTGAACTTGTCGATCCACCTGTCGTGGATCAGCCGGATCGGCACGGCGTTGAGAAAGTGCAGCTTTTCCCTACCCGATCGGCGCGTGACCACGAGGTTCGCGTCCTCGAGGACCCGCAGGTGCTTCATCACGCCGAACCGGGTCATGTCCAACTCGGACTCCAGTTCGGTCAGTGTGCGGCCGTCACGCGCGAACAGCAGGTCGAGCAGGAACCGTCGGGTCGGATCCGCGAGCGCCTTGAACACCATGTCGTCGTCGCTCACTCGGTGAAGATAGGTGACCAAATGGTCACATGTCAAGGCGTGGCGACGGCCACGCCGCATCTGATTTCCCGACCCGCGGTACCGGTGGTTCGATCGACGGTGAGGCGGTTGGCCTGTCGGGCGTGGGGCCCGTCGGGCCCGGAAGGGGTGTCACACGCATGGTCAGGTTCGGTTACAAGGCGTCGGCCGAGCAGTTCGCACCGGCCGAGCTGCTCCGCTACTCGGTACTGGCCGAGGAGCAGGGCTTCGACTCGGTGTTCGTCAGTGATCACCTGCAGCCGTGGCGGCACGACGGCGGCCACGCACCCGCCGCGCTGCCCTGGCTGGGCGCTCTGGGCGGCGCGACGGACCGGGTGATCATGGGCACGAGCGTCCTGACGCCGACGTTCCGCTACCACCCGGCCGTCGTGGCCCAGGCGTTCGCCACGCTGGGCTGCCTGTATCCCGGGCGTGTCGTGCTCGGCGTCGGCTCCGGCGAGTCGATGAACGAGGCGCCGCTGGGCACCGAGTGGCCGGAGCCCAAGGTCCGCTTCGCCCGGCTGCGCGAGGCGATCGACCTGATCAAGCTGCTGTGGACGGACGAGCGCGTCACGTTCGATGGCGAGCACTACCGCACCGACAAGGCCACCATCTACGACCGCCCGGACACCCCGGTACCGCTGTACATCGCCGGTTCCGGCCCGGCCGCCACCCGCATGGCGGGCCGCAAGGGCGACGGCTTCATCACCACGAGTGGCAAGGCGCCCGAGCTGTACACCGACACCCTGCTGCCCGCCGTGCGCACCGGCGTCGAGCAGTCCGGCCGCACGATCGACGACATCGACCTGATGATCGAGGTCAAGGTCTCCTTCGACACCGACCTGGACCGCGCCCTGGCCGACACCCATTTCTGGGGCGCGCTGGGCCTGACCCCGCAGGAGAAGTCGGACGTCGAGGACCCGATCGAGATGCAACGCCTGGCCGACGCACTACCGGTGGAGCGCTCCGCCAGCCGGTTCATCGTCTCGTCGGACCCGGACGAGCACGTCGCGAAGGTGGCCTGCTACCTGGAACTCGGCTTCACCCACCTGGTGTTCCACGCGCCGGGGCCGGACCAGGAGCGCTTCCTGAAGCTGTACGGCGAGCAGATCCTGCCCCGGCTGCGCAAGTTGGTGGCGTAGCGGGGCTGTGCGGCTGGATCGGTGAGCAGATTTTGTGCCGGGTGGGCAGGTTGGTTGCCTGGTGGGGCTGTGCGGCTGGATCGGTGAGCAGATTTTGCGCCGGCTGCGCAAGTTGGTGGCGTAGTGGGGGCTGTCCGGCCGGATCGGCGAGCAGATGGTGCGCCGGCTGGGCAGGTTGGTTGCCTGGCGTACCTGGCCTGGCCGCCTACGCGACCAGCCCGACCAGGTCGGCCATCCGATTCGCGGTGGCGGCGAAGAACTCGTCCGTGGGATCGACGCTGCCCACGTACTGGCCGAACAGCTCGAAGCTGACCGTGCCGAACAGTTGGGTCCACGCCATGATCGCGGCGACCAGCACCTCGGCCGGCAGGCCCGGTGCGATGTGCTGGCCCAGCTCGGCGGCCTGGCGGCGCAGTGGGGGGGTGAGCGGGGCGCCGGCCGGCACGGTCAGCCTGCCGGCGGCGTGCTCATCGCGCAGTACCTCGATCATCATCAGCGGCACCCTGCTGGCCGCCCTGATCGTGTCCTCCGGCGCCTGGTAACCGGGCACGGGGGAGCCGTAGATCAGGGCGTACTCGTGCGGTTGCGCCTTCGCCCAGTCGCGCACGGTGTGGCAACACGTCAGCCACCTGGCCCTGGCGGTGGTCTTCCGGGCCTTCGCGTCGGCCTGCTGCACCGCCTCGCCGAGCGCGTCGTACGCGTCGATGATCAGCGCGGTGAGCAGGTCGTCCCGGCTGGGGAAGTACCGGTAGAGCGCCGACGACGCCATACCCAGTTCGCGGGCCACGGCACGCAGTGACAGGCCGCCGGCGCTCGACGTGGCGAGCTGGCGACGTGCCTCGTCCTTGATCTCCCGGATCAGCTCGGCCCTGACCCGTTCCCGTGCCGTGCGAACAGCGCTCATGCGAACAGTGTGCCACAATCAGGGACACCGAACAAATTCGAGATCAGTGCTCTTGACACGGTGCACGCGGCAGGTGTCTACTGATCTCAAGCGAGAGCACCGCTCTCCAAGCCGACAGGGAGTCACGATGAACGAGCGCTACGTCCAGCCGGGCAAGAGCCAGAACGTCTTCAACAACTCGGTCGCCGCCCTGACCAGGATGGGCATCAGCATCTGGGGCTCGCGGGTGCTGTACGTGAAGGGCCGCAAGTCCGGCGAGCTGCGCAGCAACCCGGTCAACCTGCTCACCCTGGACGGCGACCGCTATCTGGTCGCGCCGCGCGGCCAGACCCAGTGGGTGCGCAACCTGCGGGTGGCCGGCGAGGGTCAACTGCGGGTCGGCCGCCGGGTCGAGAACTTCGTGCCCACCGAACTGGCCGACGACGACAAGCCCGCCGTCCTCCGCGCCTACCTCAAGCGCTGGAAGATGGAGGTCGGCGTGTTCTTCGACGGTGTCGGCGCCGACGCGTCG
Source organism: Pseudonocardiaceae bacterium (assembly GCA_036273855.1). Classification (GTDB taxonomy): domain Bacteria; phylum Actinomycetota; class Actinomycetes; order Mycobacteriales; family Pseudonocardiaceae; genus DATEPR01. The sequence continues at coordinate 103,138 of DASUGU010000139.1, read as the reverse complement.
GAGGAGAAGCTGCGCGAGATCGCGCCCGGCTACCCGATCTTCCGCATCGCCACCAAGTCGTGAGCTCAGCTCGACGCGACGGCCACCACGGCCTCGCTCGTCGCCAGCACGAAGGTCAGTGTCTCCTCGAGGTACAGGCGCACGGACGTGTCGGTGTGGGACAGGTAGCCGATCGACATGTCCTGTCCGATGTGCAGGTCGAAGTCGCCACCCCGGGTGGTCACCACGAACGCCCCGCTGATCGCCGGCGCCCACACGATCTCGCCGTCGCCCACCAGCCGTTGGATGTGTTGCAGCACCGGGTAACCGTGGTCGCGTGTCTCGCTGACCAGCGTGTACGCGGCCGCGCTCAGCGCCACGGAGTACGGCCCGTTCACCCCGGCCACCCGCAACGCGCTCAGCGCCTGGGCGATGGTCTCCGGGTAGTCCCGCACGTCGGTCGGCAGCGTCAGGCCGGGGTTGCTGGTGCCGGCGCGCATGCCGGGGATGCCGGCGGCGGTGTAGCCCTCGAAGACCAGCCGGTCCTCGGCGAAGGCCAGGTTGCGGGCAGCGTCCTTCACCGGCTGCCAGTCCGAGTCCTGGGCGCCGCGCTCGGCGTCGTCGATGGCGCCGCGGTCCAGCTCGAACGGCACCCGCAACTCGACCACTGACTGGACATCTCGCTGGCGGGCCAGCACGCCCTCGGCCGGGTCGTCGATGGCATGCACGTGACCGGTGCCCACCGCGGCGAACTCCGGCCCGCTGGGCCCGTGCACGTCGACCACCCGGCGGGCGGCCAGGTGCCGGCGGATCGTCCGGGTGGCCTCCTCGTCGATCTGGGACCACGCCGTCGCGGAGATCGGCGCGAGTTCGCGATGCAGGTTATTCATGCTGCGAGGCCCCTCTCAGGCTGCCGATGTGCAGTGATCCGTCACCGATGATCGCGGCCGCGGCCCCGGTCCGCTCGGCCAGGTCGGCCAACAGCGGCGCGGACGGCACGAAGAACAGCGTGCCGGTGACCGCGCGGCTGAAGTCCAGCAGCCGGTCGTAGGTGCCCGGCGGGTCGCCGACGAACATGTTGGTGAGCATCCGTTCGATCGGCTCCGGCGAGTTGGCGTAGCCGATGAAGTACGTGCCGTACTCGCCGTGGCCGGGCGAGCCGAACGGCATGTTGTCCCGGACGATGTCGATGTCCTCGCCGTCGTCGTCGGTGATGGACGTGAGCACGTTGTGCGCGTAGGCCGGTTTGGCGTCGTCAGCCAGCTCGATGTCGGACAGCTTGCGCCTGCCGATGATCCGCTCCTGCTCCTCGACCGGCACCGACTCCCAGCCGGCCAGGTCGTGCAGGTACTTCTGGGTGATCACGTAGCTGCCGCCCGCGAAGTCCGGGTCCTCGTCGCCGATCACCGTCGCGGTGGCGGCGTCCGCGCCGGTCGGGTTCTCCGTGCCGTCCACGAAACCGAGCAGGTCGCGGTTGTCGAAGTAGCGGAAGCCCTGCACCTCGTCGGCGACGGTCGCGGCGGGCCCGAGCATGGTGACCAGCTGGGTGGCCGCCTCGAAGCACATGTCCATCCGGGTGGACCGGATGTGGAACAGCAGGTCACCGGGGGTGGCCACGGCGTGCCGGCTACCGGCCCGGATCTCCCGGAACGGGTGCAGCCCGGCCGGTTTCGGGTCGCCGAACACCCGGTCCCAGGCCCGCGAACCGATGCCGAGAATGCACGACAGCCGGGCCTTGCCGTCCCGGAAGCCGATCGCGCGCAGCACTCCGGGCAGGTCACCGCACAGGTCGCGGACCGCCTGCTCCGCGGCGGCGCCCGGGCTGATCGTGACGATGAGGAAGATCGCCGCGTCGGTCAGGGTCGTTGCCACGGGCTGCGGCTCCGGACCAGCCGCTCCGGTCGTCGTCACGCCCGAGACGCTAGCAGGACACGCGGAATCTCACCGAGCTCGACGCAGCGCCGCCGGCGGTGTGAAGTGGACCGTCTCCCGGGTGACTTCCCGCTCCGACGCGGCAACCGGGCCCAGCCCGGACAGCGCGCCGACGACCTCGTCGACCAGCCGGGGCGGCGCCGACGCACCGGCCGTCAGCCCGACCACCCGCGTGCCGGCCAGCCATTCCGGCCGGATGCCGGACGCGTCGTCCACCAGGTACCCCGGCGTGCCCTGCCGGACGGCCAACTCGACCAGCCGCCGCGAGTTCGACGAGTTGACCGAGCCGACCACCAAAACCACGTCCGACTCGTCCGCGATCGCCGCCAGTGCGCGCTGCCGATTCGTTGTGGCGTAACAGATGTCGTCGGACGGCGCGCTGCGCAGCCGGGGGAACCTGGCGCGCAGCGCGGTGACCACCTCGGCCGTCTCCTCGACGGCGAGGGTGGTCTGGGTGAGGTAGGCCACGCGGTCCGGGTCGTGCACCGGCACGGTGGCGGCGTCCGCCGCGGTCTCCACCAGCACGGTCCGCTCCGGTGCCTCGCCCAGGGTGCCCTCGACCTCCTCGTGGCCAGCGTGGCCGACCAGCAGCACCGTGTCGCCCCGCTCGGCGAACCGCCGCGCCTCCGCGTGCACCTTGGTGACCAGCGGGCAGGTGGCGTCGATCACCTCCAGCCCACGCAACTCGGCCTCGGCCCGCACCGCCGGTGACACGCCGTGCGCCGAGAACACCACCACGGCACCGTCCGGCACGGCGTCCAACTCGTCCACGAACACCGCACCGCGTGCCTGCAGATCGGCCACCACGTGGGTGTTGTGCACGATCTGCTTCCGCACGTACACCGGCCCGCCACGGCGCACCAACAGGTGCGCCACCACGTCGATGGCCCGCTCGACACCGGCGCAGAACGACCGGGGAGCGGCCAACAGGACCCGGCGCGGCCGGTCGGCCACGGCGAGCCAGCCGGCCAGTACCGACCGTGCCACCTGCTGATCGGCCGGATCGGCGGCCGCGACGCCCAGCCCGACCCGGCCGGACGTGCCGGACAGCACGGCCGCCAGGGCGCTCGCCGGCCCGGACGAGCGGCCGGTCGGTCCGATCCGCAGTGGACCCGTGACCACGGTCAGCCCCCGCCGCCCCAGCTCACCGGCCACCAGTGGTGCCGCCGGGCAGTTGATCGGCGGCAGCCCGGGGCGCAGCAGTTCGTCGGCGACCACCACGGTCCGGTCGGCCAGCCGATCCGGCTCGTGGGCGACGAAGGCGAGAATGTCGTGCGACATCAACTGCTGTCTCCCGTCAGTGGCTGCTGCTCATCAGTGGTCGCGGCGGGTGATCAGGTTGGCGACGGCGGTCAGTTCGGCCGCCGCGATCGGATCCGGATGCGTCATCGTCAGGTGGCCCAACGCCTCGGCGAGCAACTCGTCGGCGGTGGTCTGGCTCCATGCCCGTCCGCCGGCCTGTTCCACCAGGCCGGCGACGTGCGCCAGTTCGTCGCCGGCCAGCGGTTCGTCCCGGTGGTAGAGCGCGGCGAGTTCGGCCGCTTCCGGCGTACCGGAACACAGCGCGGCCACCACCGGCAGGGACTTCTTGCGGCTGCGCAGGTCGGAGTGCACCGGCTTGCCCGTCACCCGCGGGTCCCCCCAGATGCCGAGCAGGTCGTCCACCAGTTGGAACGCCAGCCCCAGGCGTTCACCGAACCGAAGGAAGCCCTCGACCTGCTCGGCATCCCCGCCGCCGAACGCCGCGCCCAGCGCACTCGCCCGTCCCAGCAGCGCCCCCGTCTTCCCCTCCGCCATCCGCACACACTCGGCCAGGCCGACATCGGTCCGGCGCTCGAACGACACGTCCGCGTTCTGCCCGTCCACCAGGTCCTGCACGGCGGCGCTGAGCGATCGCATCGCGTCGCTGGCCACGGCCTGCCCGCTGGCCGCGAGCACGTCGAACGCCAGCGTGAGCAGCGCGTCGCCGGCCAGGATCGCCGCGTTCACGCCGAACACGTGCCACGCCGTCCGCCGGTGCCGCCGGGTGGTGTCGCCGTCGATCACGTCGTCGTGCAGCAACGAGAAGTCGTGCACCAGCTCCACCGCGACGGCCGCCGGCAGCGCTGCGTCCGCGGCGCCGCCGACCGCCCGCCCGGCCAGCAGGGCCAGCGTCGGCCGCAGCAGCTTGCCCGCGGTGTCCTCCGCCGGCCTGCCCTGCTCGTCCCACCAGCCGAAGTGGTAGCCGGCCACGGTGCGCGTCGATGCCGGCAGCGTGTCGATTGCCTTGCGCAGCGCGGGAGTCACCAGTTCCGCGCCCCAGGCCAGCGTGTCGGATGCCATGTCACCGTCCTATTTCGACATGTTCCAGGACGCCCAGTGCGTCGGGCACCAGCACAGCCGCCGAGTAGTACGTCGTCACCAGATTCGAGATGACGGCCTGCTCGTTGATCTCCATGAAGCGCACCGACAGTCCCGGTTCCAGCTCGTCCGGCAGCCCGGTCTGGTGCAGGCCGACGACACCGTGGTTGTCCTCGCCGGTGCGCATCGCCACGATCGACGTGGTGTGCCCGTCGGTGATCGGGATCTTGTCGCTGGGCAGCAGCGGCACACCCCGCCAGGCGCGCACCACCTTGCCGTCGTACTCCACCTCCTGCGGGTAGAGCCCCCGACCGGTGCACTCGCGGCCGAACGCGGCGATCGCCTTGGGGTGCGCCAGGAAGAACTGCGTCTTGCGGCGCCGGCAGAGCAGGTTGTCCATGTCCTCCGGGGTCGGCGGCCCGGACACGGTCGGGATGCGCTGGCCAAGGTCGACGTTGTGCAGCAGCCCGTAGTCGCGGTTGTTGAACAGGTCGAACTCCTGGCGTTCGCGCAGGGCCTCCACGGTGAGCCGCAGTTGGTGTTCGGTCTGGTTGTGCGGCTGGTTGTAGAGGTCGGCCACTCGGGTGTGCACGCGCAGCACCGTCTGCGCGAGGGAGAGCTCGTACTCCCTCGGTGCCAGTTCGTAGTCCACGAACGTGCTGGTGATCAGCGGTTCACCGGCGTGCCCCGAGGACAGGTCGATGCTGGCCTCGCCGTGCCGGTTGTGATCGGGCCGGTCGCCGTCGGTGTGCTCGGCGATCGCCGCGGCCAGCGCGGGCTGGTCCGCGACGATCCGGTCGAACGTCTCCCGGCTCAGGACCAACGCGATCACCGGGGTGAGCGCGATGGCGGTGTTCGGCCACGTGTCCTCGCCGGCCAGGGTGCCGTGGCCGATATGGTCGCCGTCGGCCAGGGTCGCGACCGTCGCTTCGTCGCCGTACCTGCTCGGCTTGGTGGTGCCCACCTTGCCGTGCGCGATCAGGATCAGGCAGTCGGCCTGCCGGCCGTGCTGGGTGATCGTGTCGCCCGCCGCGTAGGTGCGCTGGGTGAACCGGCCGGCCAGCGTGGCGAGCAGTTCGACGTCGTCGACCGCCCGCAGCGCCGGCAGTTCGGCCAGCGTCGGGGCGACGACCTGGACGTCGTCGCCGGACACCGTGAAGCTCACCTTGCCGGTGCCCACCGAATAGGTGAGGCGCCGGTTCACCCGATAGGACGCGCCGGCCACGTCCACCCACGGCAGCGCGCGCAACAGCCAGCGCGGGCTCGTGCCCTGCGTCTGCGGCCGGGTTTTACTTGTGGTGGCGAGGTTCTTGGCCGCGCCGGTGTCGAGGCTGAGCTGTTGCTGGTCGGTGTCGTCCGTCGCCGGGCCGGTCATTCGCCACGACCGAGCTCGACGTGCTCCAGGACACCGAGCGCGTCAGGCACCAGAATGGCCGCCGAGTAGTAGGCGGTGACCAGGTAGGAGATCACGGCCTGCTCGTTGATGTTCATGAAGCGGACCGACAGGCCGGGTTCGTACTCGTCCGGCAGCCCCGTCTGGTGCAGGCCGACGACACCCTGGTTCTGCTCACCGACACGCATCGCGATCACCGACGTGGTGTGGCCGTCGGTGATCGGAATCTTGTTGCACGGCAACAGAGGCACGCCCCGCCACGCCGGGATCTTGTGCCCGGACACGTCGATGCTGTTCGGGTAGATGCCGCGCTTGTTGCACTCCTGCCCGAACGCGGCGATCGTCTTCGGGTGGGCCAGCAGGTAGCCGGGGTCCTTCCAGACGGCCGCCAGCAGGTCGTCCATGTCGTCCGGGGTCGGCGGGCCGGAGCGGGTGGGGATGCGCTGGCCGAGATCGGCGTTGTGCAGCAGGCCGAAGTCCGGGTTGTTGATCAGCTCGTGTTCCTGGCGTTCGCGCAAGGCCTCCACGGTGAGGCGCAGTTGGTGTTCGGTCTGGTTGTGCGGCTGGTTGTACAGGTCGGCGACTCTGGTGTGGACCCGGAGGATGGTCTGCGCGATGGACAGTTCGTACTCGCGGGGCTTGAGCTCGTAGTCGACGAACGTGCCGTCGAGCAGGTGCTCGCCCTTGTGGTCGGACGCCAGGTGGATGCTGGCCTCGCCGTGCGCGTTCTGGTGTGAGCCGGCGCTGGCCGCGTGGTCGCGGATCGAGTCGGCCAACTCAGGGTGGTTGGCGATCAGCCGGTCGAGTGACTCGCGGCTGAGCGTGAGGGTGATCACCGGGGTGAGCGCCGTGGCGGTGAACGGCCAGGTCGTGTCGGTGTTGTTGAACACCGCGTGGCCGAGGTGATCGCCGTCGGCGAGGGTCGCGATGGAGGTGAGGTCGCCGTACGTGCCCGGGCGAGTGGTGTTGACCTTGCCGTGTGCGATCAGGACCAGTTGGTTGGCGGTGTCCTCCCGCTGCGCGATCGTGTCGCCCGGTTCGTACGTGGCCTGGGTGAACTGGCTCGCGATCGCCTTGAGGATCTCCGGGTCGTCGATCCCGCTCAGCGCCGGCAGTTCGGCCAGGGTCGGTGCGACGATCTGCACGTTGTCGCCGATGTTGCCGAACGCGACCCGACCGTTGCCGCCGGTGTGGCGCATCCGGCGGTTCACCCGGTAGGTACCGCCGCCGACCTGGACCCAGGGGAGCACGCGCAGCAGCCAGCGGGAGGTGATGCCCTGCATCTGGGGCGGGGTCTTGGTCGTGGTGGACAGATTGCGGGCCGCGGCGGTACCGAGGCTGAGTTGTCGCTGCTCCGAACTGTCGTCACGATCCTGCCGCTCTACCGTCTGCGTCACTGCGCACACCACCGTTCCACAAGGTCGCCAGAGTTCTGGCCAAAAATGGAAAAATCCCGGACAATGGATTTTGGGTCGTACTCGAATTACCCCTGTTCGGCGCCGTCTCCTGGGACGCTAGCACCGCCGCTCAGCCAGGCAAAGTCACCCGAAAGCGTTGCGGTGACGGGGTTTGTCGACTCGAAAGAGGACGGTCGGCTCACTCATTCGTCGGTACCCAGGGGAATTGGGGGGAATGGAGGTGAATGGCGCGATGGGTGGCGGGTAATGGCGGGTCCGCTGAAGGGGTGGCATTGCTCCGAACGAGCCACGGGTCGGTGGCCACCGTGGGTAGCTCGGGCGAGGATCGGCCCTGGCCGGCGCTTTGAGTTGACCACTGAGTGGCCAGGTCGCGGGGTGCGGTCGATTCGCGTGGATTCAGCTGGTGGTGAGCTGGCCGTCGGGCGGTCGACTCGCGCGACTTGTGCGGGGTCGGGCGGGTGGCGGGGCGGCGGCATGAGTTGGCCGCTGGGCGGACGGCATGCCGTGCCTCGGTTCGGCGGGCCGGTGGGCTGTCGGATGGTCGGCATCCGGCCGGGCAGATGGCGCGACGTGGCCGTTGGGTGGTCGACATGCGTACGGGCGTTGCCGGTTGAGTTGGCCGCTGGGTGGTCGACTCGAGCGGGTTCGGCCGGGTGGGTGAGTTGGCCGGTGAGTGGCCGAGATGGGGTGGGCGTTGCCGGTTGCGTTGGCCGTTGGGGGTCGACGCACGTGGCTTCGGCTGGGCGGGTGGGTTGGCCGGTGAGTGGTCGACACGCGGCATGGTTGGCCGGGTGGCGGTTGGCTGTTGGGTGGTTGGCGCGCGTGGCTTGGGTTGGGCGGGTGGGTTGGCCGTTGGGCGGTCGACGTGCGGGTGGTGGTTGGGCGGGTGCCAGTTGGCTGTCGGGTGGTCGCCTAAGCGGCTGGGGCGGGCGCGACTGGTGTTGGTTTGGCGGGCGCTGGTTGGTCGTTGGGTGGGGTGCTTGTGCATGTGGTGGCGAGTTGGCCGTTTGACGGTCGGCACGCGCGGATCGTTGCTTGTTGGCCGTTGGTGGCGTCTCGTTCGGGGCGTGGCTGGTGGTGGGTTGCTGTTGTTACCAGGGGAGCGGGTGTTGGGTCAGGTTGGTGTCGGCTGTTACTGCGGTTCCGGTTGGGCCGTCGGCGGGTAGCGTGGCCATTCGGATCGGTAGTTTTGCGCCCTGGTCGGCTGTGAGGATTCCTTGGTGGCCGTTCTGGTCGGTGGCTACGGAGCCGGGTGAGACCGCGTTGACCAGGATTCCCTTTTGGCGTAGCTCGTTCGCATAGGTCATCGTGATCGCGTTCAGCGCTGCCTTGGACGAGTTGTAGGCAAGCAGCTGCGGCAAGGCCGGGTCGGTCGATGCCATCGTCATTGACCCTAGGTCGCTGGTGAGGTTGACGATTCGGCCTGCTGACGATCCCCGTAGCAGGGGCAGCATTGCATTGGTTACGGCGACGACGCCGAATACATTGGTCTCGTACGTTCCCGCATGTCCTCTATTGAGGTCCGGCTCGGCGGATGTACTGGGCGCACGACTATGCCCGCGTTGTTGACCAATGCGTCCAGGACACCCTCGTCACGGTCGATCCGGGTGGCCGCAGCTGTGATGGATGCCGGGTCGGTCACGTCCAGCTGCACGAACCGCGCGCTCGGACCTACTCCCGCCAGCGCCTCTGCTGCGCGTTCGTCGCGCTCGGTATCGCGGGCGCCTAGGTACACCACTACACCCTGTTCCAGCAGGCCACGGGCGATCGCCAACCCTATGCCTTTGTTGGCTCCCGTTACCAGTGCTACACGCTGTTCGATCACGGCTGCATGCTAGCCAGCGGCTAGGCCCTGGCACTCATCATTCTGGGGGATCCTGAGGTTGGCGCCCGTGGTGGCCGTGGGTTGTGTGGGCAGTTGGCCGTTGGGTGGCCGACTCGTCCGAATGATATCGGCGGTGGTTTGAACAACTGGCTCAATTTGGTTGCGAAATTGGCGATATGGCTACCTGGGCTCGCGCCACCTGGGCGGCCCTTCTGGCGTTCATCGGCGCGCTGACTGCCCTGACTGTTCTGCGCGCGCACACCTCTACGGCTACACATGCGCCTGGCTCCTGACGGCCTCTTCGACTGTGGCGGTACCGGCGGCACCAACGTCTTCGTCAGCGGGCTTCGGTACGAGTGACCTCCCCTAGCTCAATGGCTGCCATGGAGTTATGCCGCCGGGAATGGGAGCCGTGGGGTCGTACGGCGTCCTGGTCAGGATGAACGTGTTCAGGTTCAGGTGGGTCACCTCATTGTTCTCATCTCTGACCGCTCGTAGGGTTTCTTCCGCGTAGTAGCCGTCCAGGCCCGTCCACGTGCCGTCCGTCTCGGGGCGGAAGCGGTAGCGGCTGTCGCCGCCCAGCGGCACCAGTTCCAGCCATCGGTCCGCCTTCAACTTCAGTGCGAAACCCTGGGGACCCCAGTACCACGGGCCGGTCAGCGCCAACAGCTCCTGGTCCACCTCGGCCATTGGTACCCACTCGGCCGGTGTGTACGGCTCCCGCGTCGCCACGACGTCCACCAGGTCCGCCACCACACCGGCGATCCGCACCCCGGCGGTCGAGTTCGCCACCGCCACCGCCCCCAACCGCTCCTCCCGATTCACCCACACCGTCGCCACGAATCCCGGCATCGAACCCGTGTGCCCCACCAGCAACCGGCCCCGGTCGCGCAGCATCTGCATCCCCAGCCCGTACGACTCCGTCGCGTCATCCGCCGCCAGTGGCGTGGCCATCTCCTCCAGCGACGACTCCGCCAGCACCTCACCCACATCCCCGCCCAGGAAGTCCGCCCACCTGCCGAGATCCGCCACTGTCGACCACAACTGACCCGCCGGCCCCATGCCTCGCGCGTCGTGCGCCGGCTCCGGCAGCACCACGTCCGCCCACGGGTGCACCGCCCACCCGGACGCGTGCGGCGCCACCGGCATCGCCGTCGTCCGACTCATCTCCAGCGGCGACAGCACCTCCTCCTGCAACGCCGCCAGCCATGAATGACCGCGGAGCCGCGCCACCACCTCACCCAGCGCGGCGAACCCCAGATTCGAGTAGTGGTGCCGTCGCCCGGCCCGGGTCCGTACCGTCTCGGGACCTCCGGACGCCGCGATGTCCGCCCACGCACGACCGTCACTGCGTTCCCACCACGAGCCGGCCGGTTCCGCTGTGATGCCGGACGTGTGGGCCAGCAGGTCGGCGATGGTGCGGTCGCCGAACGACGTGCCCGGCACATACGTGGACAGGGGATCACTCAGTGACAGTCGGCCCTCGTCGCGCAACCGCATGATCAACACCGTGACGAACGTCTTGGTGATCGATCCGATCCGGTACTGGGTGTCCGTCGTCGGCCGCGACCCGGCCACCCGGCCTCGGGCGCCCGACCACAGCACCGAGCCCTCGCGCACCACCGCCGCCACCAGCGACGGCGCCCGCCGGTCGTGCTGCTCGGTGGCGATCCGATGATCCAGCGCCCGCTTCGTGGTGTCCAACATGCGCACACAGTAAGGCCCGGCCCCGCAGGGCCGGGCCTCATTATCACCGTCAGCTCAGCGCTATGTCGTCGAAGTCGACGGTGCCCTGGGCGAACCACCCGTGCACGAACACGGTCACGTGGGTCGTGGCCGCTCCGGTGGTGAACGTGACGGTCAGCTGGGTGTAGCCGGCCGCCGCCTGGGTGAACGTGCTGGGATCGGTGGTGCCGGTGCCGGTGGCGCCGATGAAGGCGAAGTTGCCCTTCACCCACGCACTCAGCGTGTACGTGTGGTTGGCCTGCACCGCAACGGACTGCGTGCACTGGGCGTCGTCGGAACTCGTCGCGGCGGCGGACAGGGCGTGGGTGCCGGTGTGGACGGGGGAGGCCACCACGCTCGCGGTGCCGGCGTCACAGGTCCACGGCGACAGCGCACCGGACTCGAACCCGCCGTTGGAGACCAGGCCGGTCGAGGGCGGGGGAGCGGTCGACGTCGGCGGGGCCGTGGTGGGCGGCGCTGTCGACGTGGGCGGCGGCGGTGCGACCGTGCCGCCACCGGACCCGGTGAAGCCGGTGAAGATCTTCGTGAAGTCCAACGTGGTCTGGGTGATCTCGCTGCACGACGGCAGGCCGTTGGCCGTCCCGCCGCACGGCTGGTCGCGGTCGACCGACCAGAAGGCCAGCCGGCCGATCCCGTTGGCGTTGGCGAAGTTCACCAGCGTGTGCGCGTCCGCCTCGGTGAACACCTCGGACGCGTCGTCGTTCACGCCGATCATCGGCGTCACGCCGATGTTGGCGAACGTGTCCGACGGGAACACCGTCTTGACGAAGCTCAGCGTGTCCTGCGCCGCCTGGACGGCGAAGTTGCCCATCTCCGGCGTCGGCGAGTCGAAGCTCGGGCCGTAGTCCATCGTCATGATGTTGACCAGGTCGATCCGCGCGCCGTCGGCCTTCGCGTCCTGTAGGAACGTGTCGCCGTTGCCGTCCGGGCCGGTGGGCAGCACCGGGATGGTCACCGACACGATCAGGCCGGGGTTGGCCTGTTCCAGCGCGGCGATGGCGTGGAACCGCAGGTTGATCGACGTCGGGTCGGCGATCGCGGCACCTTCGACGTCGAAGTCGATCCGGGTGGGGTGCAGGGTGTTGATCACCGACTGGTACGCGGCGGTCAGCGAGGTGAGGTTGGTGCAGCCCTGGGCCAGTTCGACCCCGCCCTCCCCGCCGAACGACACGATCAGCTGGGCGCCCGCCGCCTCGGCCGAGTTGATGTCGCCGGTCACCGTCGGGTCGTTCGTCACCGGGAGCGTGTCGCCCCAGATCGGCGTGCAGCCGCTGGAGATGACGAACGCCGCCGTGAACGCCTTCAGCCCGCCCGTGCTGACCGCGGAGTTCAGGATCGGTTCCTGGTTGTTGGTCATGTCGACGTAGGGCGCCACACCGAAACCGGTGGCCGCCGCTGCTGTGTTGGTCGTGGCCAGGGCGGTGACCACGCCCAGCGGGGCGAGTACGGCCACGGCCAGCGCGGCAAGCCATCCGGTGCGACCGAATATCCATGATTGACTGCGGGACATCGTCTCCCCCTCAGTACTGGACGATGATCTTGGTGAAGTCGTAGTCGTTCTGCGCGATGTTGCTGCACGTGCCGGGCGCCCACGGCTCGACGGCACCGGCCGGGCAGGCGAAGTCGCGGTTGATGGACCAGTACGCGAACCACGCGGGGTGGTTGGCCCGTGCGAAGGCGAGCAACTGGGTGAACGTGTCCTGTGTGAACAGTTCGCTCGGTTGATCCGTGTGGCCGTTCATGATCTGCAGGCCCAGATGCGACCACGCGGTCGCCGCCGACCAGCCGAAGATCGTCTCCAGTTGGCTGACCGCGTCGTTGGCGATCGTCTCGCTCTGGCCGACCTCGGTGCCGCTGGTGAGGCCCGTGTCGAAGTCCATCGCGTTGATGATGTCCAGCCGGGCACCCGCCGCGACGGCCGCGCGGATCTCGTCCGTACCGGTGCCGGGGAAGCCGACCGTCGTCATCGGAATGGTCAGCGACACGGTCAGGCCGGGGTTGTTGCGCTCCAGGATGGCGATGGCGCCGAACCGGATCGCGGTGTTGCTGTCCAGTGCGCCGTTCTCGTAGTCGAAGTCGACGCGGTCCAGGTGGTACTTGGTGATCACCTGCTGGTAGGCGGCGGCCAGTGCGGTGGAACTGCCGCACGTGGTGCCCAGTTCGGTGCCGTTGAAGCCGCCGAACGACACGGCCACGTCGCCACCGGCGGCGCGGATGGCGTTGATGTCGGCCGCCACGGCGGTGTCGGTGGACACGAGTTCGCTCGCGCTGCCGTCCCATGCCGGCGTGCAGCCACCGGAGTCCAGGACGAACGCCAGATTGAACTCCTTCTCACCCGAGTTCGTGATGATCGAGCTGATCGGCTGCGGGTTGTTGTCCAGCGGCATGAAGTAGACGGGGTGGGTGAAGCCGCCGGTCGCCGGTGGCGGCGCGACTGTGGTGGACGACGGTGGTGCCGTCGTGGGCGGTGCGGTCGACGTGGGCGGCGGGGGAGCCGTACCGGTGCCGGCGGGGCCGGTCAGGCTGACGTCGTCCGCCTCGTACGTGCCCTGGCCGAACCAGCCGTGCACGAACACCGTGACGCTCGTGGTGGCCGCTCCGGTGGTGAACGTGGTGGTCAACTGGGAGTACGTGGGCGCTGCCTGGGTGAACGTGCTGGGGTCGGTGGTGCCGGTGCCGGTGGCGCCGAGGAAGACGAAGTTGCCCTCCACCCAGGCGCTCAGCGTGTACGCGCTGTTCGGTTGCACGCTGACGGTCTGGGTGCACTGCGCGTCGTCCGACGTGGTCGCGGCTCCGGACAGTGCGTGCGTGCCGCCGTGCACCGGCGACGTCACGTCCGTTCCGGCGTCACAGTTCCAACTGGTCAGCCCGCTCTCGAAACCCGGATTGGCGACCAGGTTCGCCGCTGCCGCGTCGGCCGGACCGGTCGTGGTGAGTACGGCGACCAGACCTCCGGCCAACGCCGCGGCGGCCGTCGCGGCGAGCCATCGGTGGGATCGCGATGAGGACGGCATGGATTTCTCCCTGGTCCGGGGAAGGTGTGACTTCGAAAGTGGACTAGACCACTGAACTGAGTCAAGGCACTGTCAACGGTCAACAGTGATTCACCAGACCGGCTGCCGCGCTGGTACTTACCGCAGCGTGAACTCCGTGTGCAGCGGCAGGTTCACGCTTGAACCGCCCGCCGACACGGTGAACGTGCCGGCCTCGGTCCGCCACCCGGAATCCCAGTGTTGCCATGCCCTCGGTGCCACGGCGACGGTCGCGGTGACCTCCTCGCCGGGTCGGGCGGTGACCGTGGCGAAGCCGATCAGCCACCGCACCGGGCGGTCCACCGAACTGTCCACACGGGACGCATACACCTGGACCACTTCCTTGCCCTCCCGCGACCCGGTGTTGCGCACCCGCACGGCGAACCCGTCGGGCACCGCGTCCAGCGACAGGTACTCCCACGTCGTGTAGCCGATCCCGTGGCCGAACGGGTACGCGCCCACCGCGCCCGTCCGGTACCCGACGTGCACGCCCTCGGTGTACGCCAGCGCACCGTCGGTCGGCGTGGTGGTCAGCAGCCCGTCCTCGGTGGCCGGCCACGTGGTGGGCAGCCGGCCGCCGGGCTCGCGCGCCCCGGTCAGCACGTCGGCCAGCGCGTCACCCGTCTCCTGACCGCTGAACCAGCTCAGCAGCAGTGCACCCACCTCGTCCCGCCACGGCAGCAGCACCGGCGCACCGGCGTTGAGCACGACCACGGTGCGCGGATTGGCCGCGGCCACCGCGCGCACCAGCTCGTCCTGATCCTCCGGCAGCGCCAGGGTTTCGCGGTCGAAGCCCTCGCTCTCCACCCGTTCCGTCGTGCCGACGACGACTACGGCCACGTCCGCCGTCCTGGCCAGTTCGACGGCCGAGGCCAGTTCCACCTCGGGGTCGCGGCGCGGCCGGTCGACGCCCAGGGTCAGGTCGGCGTACGAGCTCTCCGGATGGGTGTGGAACCGCAGTTCGACGGCCAGCTCGTTCCCGGCGGCCAGCACGCGGGTCACCGACGCCTCGGGCGCACCGCCCAGGCCGCCTGCCGTCCGGTTGACCAGTTCCTCGTCCAGCACCAGGATGCCGTCCAGGTGGAGTTCCACCCGCCCGGCCGCGGACGCCGCGAACCGCCACTCGCCGTCCTGATCGGCCCGGAACCGGCAGGTCACCCGCACCTGGCTCGCACCGAGTTGGCCGTCGCCCGACCAGTACAGCCGCGCGGACCGCCGCCGCTCGTGCCGCAGTACCGAGCCGTCCTCTGCCAGCCAGTTCACGTCCAGGCCGGGCTCGCCCGCCGCGTCGGTGATCAGGTCGACCGGCATCGGCATGGCCCGTTCGCGCAGCCGCGCGCCCACCGCGTACTCGACCCGATCACGCAACGCGGCCCGCAGCCCGGCCAGCGGCGACACCACGTGTTCGGGCACCACACCGGCACTGCCACCGCCCTGCACCCTGGCCTCGTCGGCCAACTGGCCGGTCATGGCCACCCGGCCCGAGGCCGCCAGCGGCAGCAACCCGCCGGAGTCGTGCAGCAGCACCATGCCGCCCGCAGCAGCGGCCCGCAGCCCAGCAGACAGCTCGGCAGGTGGGATCGGCGCCACGGCAACGGATTCGGTGCCCTCCAGCGCGCCCACCCGGGCCGCCAGGCGCAGCACCCGCAGCACCTTGTCATCCACAGTGGACTCCGGGACCGACCCGTCGCGCACCGCGGCGACCAGCGCGTCACCCCACGGCCCGCTCGGCCCCGGCATCACAACGTCCAACCCCGCGACACCCGACGGCACGGTCGACTTGGTGGCGAACCAGTCCGACACCACCACGCCGTCGAACCCCCACTCGTCCTTCAACGGGCTGTCCAGCAGCGGGTTCTCGGTCATCGTGGCACCGTTGACGCTGTTGTAGGCGGCCATCACCAGCCACGCGCCGCCCTCGCCGACCATCTGCTCGAACGGCGCCAGGTACAGCTCGCGCAGGGTCCGCTCGTCGGCGCGGATGTCCACGGTGAAGCGGTCGGTCTCCGACTCGTTGGCCACGTAGTGCTTCGCGGTCGCGCCGACACCGCGCTCCTGCAGGCCGCGCACGTAGGCGGTGCCGAGCACGCCGGACAGCAGCGGATCCTCCGAGTAGCACTCGAAATGCCGGCCGCCGAACGGGCTGCGGTGCAGGTTGACCGTGGGTGCCAGCACCACGTCGACGCCCTGGCGGCGCGCCTCACCGGCCATCAGCCCGGCGACGGCCCGCACCAGCGCCACGTCCCAGCTCGCCGCGAGCGCGGTGGGCGCCGGGAAGCCGGCCGACGGCGACAGTTCACTCCACGAGCTGCCGCGCACGCCCGCCGGCCCGTCGGACATCACCAGCGACCGCAGTCCGATCGCCGGTTCCGGTGGCAGGGACCAGAAATCCTGTCCGGTCAACAGGCGCACCTTCTGTTCGAGGGTGAGCCGGTCGCGCAGCTTCGCCAGATCGTCCTCGCCGACCGTCATGGGGCCAGCCTGCCATGACGATCAGCCGGTCGGCCAGATCATGTCGTGTAGTCCGAGTTGATGTGCACGTAGCCCTCGGTCAGGTCGCAGCCGTAGACGGTGAACTCGCCGTCGGCGATGCCCAGGTCGACCCGGACGATCACCTCGTCGCCCGACAGGTGCTTGACCAGGCGGTCCGTCGTGGCGGCGTCCGGCCGGTCCGGGTAGACCTCGAAGTCGGCGAAGCCGATCCGCACCCGGTCCGGGTCGATGTCGGTCTGGTCCTCGCATTTGCCCACCGCCATGGCGATCCGGCCCCAGTTCGGGTCGCCGCCGTGCACCGCGGCCTTGACCAGCGGCGAGTTCACGATCGTCTTGCCGACCAGCTTGGCCTGCGCGGTGTCCCGGGCGCCGGTGACGTGCACCTCGATCACCTTGGTGGCGCCCTCGCCGTCCCCGGCGATCTCCTTGACCAGGTGCAGTGCCGCCTCGTACAGCACCCGCTCGAACTCCGCGGGGTCCACCGGGCCGGCCTGGCCGTTGGCGAAGATCGCGGCGCTGTCGCTGGTGGAGGTGTCCGTGTCGATGCTCACGGCGTTGAACGTGCGCTCCACCACGGACCGGAAGATCCGGTCCAGGTCGGGTGCGGCGATCTCGGCGTCGGTGCAGAAGAACGTCAGCATCGTCGCCATGTTGGGTTCGATCATGCCGACGCCCTTGGCGATGCCGACCACCGTGGCGTCCCCGCACCGCAGGCTGATCACCTTCGGGCGGGTGTCGGTGGTCATGATCGCGGTGGCGGCCGCGGCGAAGTCGGTGCCGGTCGGGTAGGTGAGGCCGCCGATCGCGGACCGGATCGCGGGCATCGGGTACTCGACGCCGATCACCCCGGTCGACGCGATCAGCAGGTCGTCCGGTGCGCAGCCCAGAGCGGTGGCCACGCCGTCCCTGACCTCGGCGGCCTGCCGGGCGCCGGTCTCGCCGGTGGCCACGTTGGCGTTGCGGGACAGCACCACGACGCCCCTGGCGGTCCCGTCCCGGCACGCCTGCCGGGACAGCACCACACTCGGGCCGGCGAACCGGGATCGCGTGAACATGCCGCTGACCGCGGCCGGCGTGTCCGACACGAGTACCGCCATGTCGTCCCTGCCGTCGTCGGCGATCCCGGCCCTGCCGGTGTGCACGTGGAAGCCCTTGGGAACGCCCTGTTCCGCCATGCCGAATCAGCCCTCTCCGTCAGCCTGGTTGTGACTATACGGTCGAGTGCATAATTAGTCGAGGCGATGGACTCCCGATGGAACCTCGGTCAACTCCGCATGGCGTGATCCACGGGTGCCGCCGCGTCCGGCTCGTCGACCTCCAGCGGCTCGAACCAGTCGGCCAGCACGAAGTCGTCCAGATCGGTCTCGTCGTCCTCGTCGATCTCCACATCCGCGTAGAGGTCCTCGATGTCCACGCCCTCCAGCGCGTACTCGTCGAATACCTCGAACATCCGGGCCAGCGGCAGCTCGTCGAGCAGGCCGGCCAGGTCCAGTTGGTGGCGGGCGGCCTCCTTGACCAACCGGATGGCCAGCGCCTCGGCCAGCGACCGGGGGCCGTCCCACTCCGGCTGGGTCAGCCGGTAACCCAGGACGGCGGTGGTGACCAGGAACTTCTTGGCGAACTGGGCGGTGTAGTGAGCGGCGAACCGGGCCGGCAGGGCGTGCAGCGCCCAGAGCACCTCCTGCTCGCCGGCCGTCGAACCGCTGTCCTCCAGGGTCTGCACGTCGGCGAACAGCTCGTCGGTGAGCACGTCCAGGCCGGTCATCAGGGCCCCGGCCACCAGCTCCGCGGCCTCCTCGCTGATCCGGTCGCCGTCCTCGTCGCCGGACGTGTCGCCATCCTCGTCGTCCTCGAAGCCGAACGCGTCGTACCCGAACGCGCCCAGTTCGCCCGCCGCGTCCAGGAGCTGCTCACGGCGCTCGTCGGTGTCCGAATCGGCCAGTTCGGCGATACTGTCCAGATTGATCTCGATCTCGACGTCCTCGCCGCCGGCGCCGTCCGCACCGGCCAGCGCCGCCGCCAGATCCTCGTCGCTGGCGGTGACCTCGCAGCGCCGCACGCTCCAGTCGGTCAACAGTTCGGTGCGCTCCAACAGTTCGCCCAGCACATGGCGGGCGGCGTCCTCGGCGAAGGCGAGCGCGGGGGCGTCCAACACCCAGGTGATCGAGGCGCCGTCGGGTTGCACCGAGATCCGGTGGTCCAACGGTTCGATCTCGACCCCGTCCGGGCCTTCGATGTCGGCGAGCATTTCGAGATTCTCGTCGAGCAGCGCGGCCACGCCGTGCCGCTGCAACGCGTCGAGAGCCGGGGTTCCCGCTGGCGGATCGACCTCGGCCGTTAGCTGGTATTCCACGCCCGGAAGTCTGACATCCGGCCACTCGCCGGGCGCCGTCGACCCGCAGGGGTCAACCTGGCCGTAACAACACGACCGCGTCGTCCGCTGTGTTAAGGAGGGGATGTTCTGGTCGTGTGCGGGGTCGGCGGCACGGGGAGGCACACAGTGACTGAACAACACCACCTCGTCGCCGGACGGTACCGGCTCGGCGAACGGGTCGGCGTGGGTGCGATGGGCGTCGTCTGGCGGGCCAGGGACGAGCGGCTGCGCCGGACGGTGGCGGTGAAGCAGTTGCTGGTGCAACCCGGCCTGGACGCCGAACAGGCCGACGAGGCACGGCAGCGGGCCATGCGGGAGGCCAGGATCGCGGCCCGGTTGCAGCACGTGAACGTGGTGGTCGTCTACGACGTCGCCGAGGACGACGACCAGCCGTGGCTGATCATGGAGTACGTGCCGTCCCGCAGCCTGGCCACCGCACTGCGGGACGGGCCGCTGACGCCGTTCGCGGTGGCCGGCATCGGCGCCCAGGCGGCCGCCGGCCTGGCGGCGGCCCACGAGGTCGGTGTGGTGCACCGGGATGTCAAGCCGGGCAACGTGTTGCTCGGTGACGACGGTCTGGTCAAGATCGCCGACTTCGGCATCTCGCGGGCGATGGACGACGTGACGCTCACCGCGACCGGTCTGCTGACCGGCACGCCTGCCTACCTGTCACCGGAGATGGCCAAGGGTGAGACACCCGCGCCGCCGTCGGACGTGTTCTCGCTCGGCGCCACCCTGTACGCCGCCGTGGAGGGCACACCGCCCTTCGGCGTGCACGAGAACCCGCTGGCGTTGCTGCACAAGGTGGCGGGCGGCCGGGTGCGGCCACCGGAGCGGGCCGGCCCGCTGACCGAGCCGCTGATGGACCTGCTGCGGGCCGACCCCGCCGACCGGCCCACCATGCACGAGGCACGGGCCGAACTGTCGGCGCTGGTCAGCAGGCGGGCCGGTGTCGGGCCGCTGCCCATCGCCGAGCTGCGCCGCGCCTGGACCACCCCGGTCATCGAACCGGTCGACGAACCGGCGGAGCCGACCGTCGCGACACCGCTGCCGGCGATCCCGGTCGTGCTTCCACCGCCGCCGCCGAGGACCCACTCCCGCCGGCGCACCGCCCGGCTGACCATGGCGATCGCGCTGATGGTGCTCGCTCTGGGCGTGGCGCTGGTGGTGGTCGACACGGCCGGTTCGGACAGCCCGGCGGCCGTCGTCGGCCCGGTCGTCAAACCCACGGCGGCGCCCACGCCGATCCCGACCACCACGGTGCCGGTCCAACCGGTGGCCACCCCACCGTCGTTCCAGGCGATGGCCGGGGCGGTGCGCACGTACTACGGGCTGCTGCCCACCGACGTGACCGACGCGTACCAACTGCTGTCCGCCGGCTACCGCACCGCACACCCGTTCGCCGCCGTGCGGACGTTCTACGACGGCATCGAGTCCGTGACACCGGGCGAGTTCCGGTTGGTCGGGCCGAACCAGGTCGCCGCGGTGATCACGTTCGTCACCAGGCAGGGTGCCGTGACCCACGAGCCGTACCAGTTCACCGTGGTGCGCAGGCGCGGTGCGCTGATCATCGACGACGCCGTCCAGTTGGACCGCGACACCGGCATGTGAGGGTCGGGCACACAGCGTGGCGGAGTGTGCGGTGACCGTTGCCGATACGCTGCCGACGACGGCGTGCTGAGCTGGAGGCTGCGATGGCTACGTGGGGCGATCTGGTCGCGTTCGTGCGGACCGAGTATCGGGTGACCAGGGTCGAGACGGACGAGATCCGGATCGAGGTCGAGTTCGAGGACGAGCGCCGGCAGGCCGTGGTGATCTACCGCGAGGTGCTCGACCAGCGCGAGGAATGGGTGCAGATCGCGTCGCCGTGCGGCAAGGCGGCCGAGGTCAACCTGGCCGCGCTGCTCACCGAACTCGGCGGCACGGCGGTGTGCGGCGGCGCGGTGATCATGGGGGAGTACGTCGCGGTCCGGCACTCGCTGCCGCTGGAGAACCTGGACATCAACGAGTTCACCGACCCGCTGGCCCTGGTGGCCGGCGTCGCCGACGAACTCGAGGAGAAGTTCACCGGCGGCGACGGCTACTGAGCGGTCAGGCGCACATCTCGTTCAGCGAACCCAGCGTGCCGGACAGGGCGTCGGCCAGCAGGTCGACGTCGGGCAGCACCGTGCCGTTGGCGTGCAGTCCGACGTGGACAGTGCCGCGGTACGGGCTGAACGCGACGCCGAGGGCGTGACCGGGGGCCAGCGGCACCACCGGGTAGACCTCGCGCAACTCGGCCTCGTCGAACATCAGCCGCACGCCGGGCAGCGGCACCGTCGTCACGACCGTGTCGCACAGCAGCGGGGCGCACTGCCCGACCATCGGCATGACCACCCGGTGCAGCGCACCCGGCAGCCGGTCGGCCAGCACCGGCAGGGCGCCGGGGCCGCGGCCCGGGCCGGCGCTCTTGTTGCCGTCCATCATCGCCCGCACGGCGGCCAGCCTGCGGACCGGATCGGGCTCGGCGACCGGCAGGTCGCACAGGTAGCCGGACAACTGGTTGCCGGCCGAGGCACCCCGGCCGCGGCAGCGCTGGCTCACCGGGACCAGTGCCCTGGGCGCCAGTTCGTCCGGGTTGTCACCCCTGGCCAGCAGCCACTCCCGCAGCGCGCCGGCCAGCACGGCCAGCAGCACGTCGTTGGTGGTGCCGCCGTGCACGGCCCTGACCCGCCTGATGTCGACCATGTCCAGCCGGGCGGTGGCCAGGCGGCGTTCGGTGCAGGCGCCCTGGGCGAGTAGCGGCGACAACGGGAGAGCGGGCCGCGCGCTGCGCAGCACCGAACCGGCGATGTCCATGGTCTGCCGGGCCGTCGCGCCGAGATCACGCAGCAGCGGACCGGCGCCGACCGGCTCGGCGGCGCGGACCTGGCGGCCCGCGGCCTCGTAGCCATCCAGCAGGCCGAGCCCGAGCCCGAGCGCGCCCGCGCCGTCGGCGAGTGCATGGTGCAGTTTCGGCAGGACGGCGAACTGTCCACCGGGCAGGCCGGTGATCGCGTGGATCTCCCACAGTGGACGGCCGGGGTCCAGGCGCTTACCCATGATCGCCGCCACCAGGTCGGTGAGCTGGCCCGCGTCGTGCGGCCGGTGCAGGTGGTGGGTGTGGATGTGAGCGTGCGCATCGAAGTCGGGATCGTCCACCCAGTGCGTCACCGGCGGCAGCAGCGAGGTACGAACCCGTTGGCGCAGACGGGGAATCCGGCGAACCCTGTCGGCGAGCAGCTCCGCGATCCGTGCCGGGTGGACAGGCTGGCGCGGCGCGAACAACGCCAGGGCCCCGATGTTCATCGGGGTGGACCTGCTGTCCAGGCTGAGGAATGCGGTGTCGAGCCCGCTGAGTTGGGTCGCCGCCATAGTGTCTGTCGCTTCCTTCGGTGCGTAGGGTTTGTGCGTCCAGGGAACCGGGCGATCGTGGCGTCGGTGTGCTCCGCAGGTTACGAACGCGGGTCGCGTCGTACTGCGTCACCTGATCAGATGAACTTCGCCACTATCCGAAGTGGCATGATCCGCGCGAGCGCCGCCTGTCGCCCCGGCCATGATGGCACACGTGCCGGCGCCGCATCGGTTATGCCCCGGCGGGTGTGGTCAAGACCGCGGACCGCACGGGCAGGCGGGGGTGCGCGATGGTCGGGTTGGCGGTGGGATCACTGTGCCGATCGGCGGCCCCGTCACCCGGTCCGGTGATCCCGATCAGGACAGCCGGGAATCGCACGCTGGGTAGTCGGTCCGGTGGGCCGGCCGGCTTGCCCACCCGGCGCACGCTGCTCCGACAAGGTCACAGTGGACGCGAAATGCCCGACACGGCTGCCCGTGTGTACCGTTCCCGCACTACGCTGCGTGCCATGCCGAAACGCGACAGGTGGGGCAAGCCGGAGACCATCCGGTGTGACCTGTGCAATGGCACCGGCGCCAATCCCGACCCGCAGGGCATGCCTCGATGCCCGAAGTGCGACGGCCACGGATGGGTGCCCAACCGGTGACCGACAACATCGGCGCCGGCGTGCCGTGGGCGGAGTTGCGGCACGCGCTGGACAATGCGGATGAAACGCCGTGGCCGTCCTGGCTGCCGCCGCGCGGCCGCGGTTCGGTCACGGCCATCGGCCACGACGCGGTGGTGGCCGACCATCTCGGCCCGACGCCCTGCATGTCGCTCAAGGCGTGGGACATCGTCAGCATCGCCATCAACGACGACTTCACGTTGATCACGTACGCGCTGATCTCGGGCATCCAGTCCCGCCCGGACGAACGCCTGATCACGTTCGACTACGGCGACGCCCCGCACGACGGCTGGCCGGACACGGTCCGGGCCCCGATGATGCGCCTGTTCTCCAGCGTGTACCGCAAACTGTCCGGCTGACTCAGCGCTTGCCGGCGACCGTGTGCAGTTCCGCGGCCAGATCGGTGGCGACCCGGCGCAGCAGCGGCACCACCTCGGTCAGGTCCAGCCTGGTCATCCGGGCCTCCGGGCCGCTGATCGAGATGGCCGTGCCGGTGGGCGCGCCGGGCACGGCGACGGCCAGGCAGCGCACGCCGACCTCCTGCTCACCGTCGTCCTCGGCGTAGCCGGCGTCGCGTACCGAGTCCAGTGCCCGGTGGAACACGTCCCGGTCGACGATGGTCCGCTCGGTGTGCCGGCGCATGCCCGACCTGGCCAGCAACTGGTCCACCGTCGGGCGGGGCAGCCCAGCGAGCACGGCCTTGCCGACCGCCGTGCAGTGCGCGTCGACCCGGCGGCCGACCTCGGTGAACATGCGCATGGAATGTTGCGAGGGCACCTGGGCGACGTAGACCACCTGGTCGCCGTCCAGTACGGCCATGTTGGACGTTTCGCCCACCGCGTCGGTGATCCCGGCCAGGTAGGGCCGGGCCCAGGACCCGAAGGTGCGGCCCGCCGTCTCGCCGAGCCGGATCAGTCGCGGTCCGAGCGCGTAGCGGCGGGACGGCTGTTGGCGCACGTAACCACCGCTGACGAGGGTGCGCATGATCCGGTGGATGGTGGGCAACGGCAGCGCGGACGACTCGGCGAGCTGGCTCAGGGCGAGCTCGCCACCGGCGTCGGCCAGCAGTTCGAGCAGTTCGAACGTGCGCTCGACGGACTGCACGCCGCCGCTTCGCTCGGGACGCTCCAAATGCTGGAAGTCAACCTCCACGATAAGGAAAAGTACCGGACGAGGGTGCCGGTCGCCAAGTCCTCAGAAAGCTGCCAGGGTGTGCCAGGCCAGCCCGGGATCGGCCGCGTCGTCCCGCGTGACGGTGCCCTCGATCAGCCCGTACGGCCGGTCGGCGGCATGGAACACCTCGTTGTCGTTGGTCAGCCCGAACGCGCTCAGATCCACCACGAAGTGGTGCTTGTTGGGCAGCGACAGCCGGATCTCGGCCACCTCGTCGTGCTCGGCGAGCACCGCCTCGCCCATCGCGTACAGCGTCTGCTGCAACGCCAGGCTGTGCGTGGTGGCGAACGCGCGCAGCAGCGCGTCCCGGACCGACGCGTAGGTCTTCGCCCAGTCGACGTCCGACCGCTGGTAGCGCCACCGGGCGGTCACCGCCGTGGCCAGCACGCGGTCGGTGGTCTCGGGCAGCGTCGTGTACCTGTCCTTCGGGTAGCCGTGGAACTCCGAGCCCGCTGACTTGAGCACCACCAGGTCGGTCAGCCCGGACACCACCCACGCCTGGTCGCCCGCGACGGTCACCGCGGTGGTGCGCTTCTCGTCGGACGCCCGGTGGAACGCGTGCGGGTGCGGCCGGCCGTCGACCGCGATCCGCTCCCACGGGTACTGCTCGATCAGCACGCGGGCGCTGGTGATCTGCGCGAACGAACCGGTGAAGTGCCGGGCCAGCCGCAGCGCGAAGTCCTCGATCTCGCCGACCGGCGCCTCCCGGGCGAACGCGAACACCGTGTTCTTCTGCGTGTCGGTGGGCACCACCATGCTGTTGTCGCCGGTCAGGTGCGACGACGTCAGGTCGCCGCGCAGCGAGATGCTCACGTTCAGGTCGGTGAGCGAGTGGACGTCGCCGTCGCGCCGTACCGTCACCAGGCGGGTCTCCGCCTTGCCGTACTGGTTGGCGCCCAGCGTGATGGCCATCGGGTCAGCTCCCTCGGTAGGTGGAGAAGGCGAAGGGGGACAACAGGATCGGGACGTGGTGGTGCTGGCTCGGGTCGGTCACCACGAAGGTCACGCTGATCTCCGGGAAGAACGCCGACCGGGCCTCGGTGTCGAACGTCAGCCGGTAGCGGCCTACTGCCGGGGCCACGCCGAAGTCGCGCACCCGGCCGTCGTCGTCGGTGACGGCCTGCCCGACGGTGTGCCAGCCGGTGTCGGCGAGCGCCTCCAGCCGGACGGGTACGCCGGCCGCCGGGCGGCCGGCCGCGGTGTCCAGCACGTGGGTGGTGATCATGCCGTGATCAGCTCCGCCAGTCGCAGGTGCGCTATCCGGCCCAGTTCGCGCCGGACGACGCCGAGTTCGGTCACCGGGTCGTTGGCCATCCTGGCAGTCAGGTCGGCGAGCAGGTCGTCACCGTCCCGGCCGGCCGCGCACACCAGGTAGATGTGGCCGAACCGGGCCTCGTAGGCGGCGTTCGCCCCGGCCAGCCTGCCGGCCAGCCGGTCGGTGTCCACACCGGACTGTTCGGCGGCCGACCGGCTGCCGGCGGCGGGTCGCGCGCCGATTCTCGGGTGGTCGGCCAGTGCCTGGGCCAGTTCCGCGTCGGTGAGGCTCGCGGACACGTCGTCGGCCCGCGCCAGCAGCTCGGCGACGTCCGGATACGGCCGTCCGTCGGCGAGTTCGCGCGCCCAGCGGCCGACCGCGACACACTGTCCGAGCAGGTCGGTCAGGGTGTCCCGGGGCATCCGGTTCACTTCTGCGATACGGAATTTGTTTTCCATTGAGGCAGAAGGTACGAGCGCCGGATCGCGCTGTCAACACGTTGACCGGCCTGCCGCACACCCGCTAGTGTCGAAATACGGAAGCAATCTTCCGTAATACGGAATCAGGAGCCAACCCGTGCGCTACGCCGCCAACCTGTCGATCCTGTTCACCGAACTGGAGCTGACCGCCCGGCCCGCCGCCGCCCGCGCCGCGGGCTTCGAGGCCGTCGAGTTCTGGTGGCCGTTCCCCACGGCGACACCGGACGCCGACGCCGTCACCGCGTTCACCACCGCGATCCGGGACGCCGAGGTGCAGCTGATCGGGCTGAACTTCTATGCGGACGACCTGAAGGCCGGCCACCGGGGCGTGGTGTCCTGGCCCGGTCGCGAGGCCGAGTTCCAGGCCGGTGTCCGCGCCGCGGTGCGCATCGGGGCGAGCCTGGGCTGCCGGAAGTTCAACGCGCTCTACGGCAACCGCCTACCCGACACCGACCCGGCCGTGCAGGACGCCGTGGCGCTGGCCAATCTCCGGTTCGCCGCCGACGCGGTCTCCGAGATCGGCGGCACGGTCCTGCTGGAGCCGGTCAGCGGCATGCCGGCCTACCCGCTCACCACGGCGGCCCACGCGCTGGCAGTGATGGACCAGGTGGAGGGCCTCGGCCTGCTCGCCGACCTGTACCACCTGTCCGTCAACGGCGACGATGTCGACCGGGTGATCCGCGAGCACACCGACCGGATCAGCCACGTGCAGATCGCCGACGCACCCGGCCGGCACGAACCGGGCACCGGATCGCTGACCATCAAACGCTGGCTGCGCGCCCTGGCCGACCGTGGCTACTCCGGTCACGTCGCGGCAGAGTACGTCCCGGCCAGCACCACCACCGAGGGTCTCGGCTGGCTGACCGAGTTCGCGGAGGAGATCGCATGAGCAGGATCGGGTTCATCGGGTTGGGGATCATGGGCGCGCCCATGGCGGGACACCTGGCGGCCGCCGGGCACCAGGTCACCGGCTACGCGCGCAAACCCGCCGCCGCGCAGCGCCTCACCGAGGCCGGCGGCACGGCGGTGGGCAGCACGGCCGAGGCCGTCGCCGACGCCGACGTGGTGATCACCATGCTGCCCGACCACCCCGAGGTCGAGGACGTCGTCCTGGGCGAGAACGGTGTGCTGGCCAACGCGACCGACGGCCTGCTGCTGATCGACATGAGCTCGATCCGGCCGGAGACGTCCGTCGAGATCGCCGAGCGCGGTGCGCAGCGGGGCATGCGCTCGCTGGACGCCCCGGTGTCCGGCGGCCAGGCCGGCGCGGAGAACGCGTCGCTGTCCATCATGGTGGGCGGGGACGACGCCGACTTCGCCGCCGCGCGACCGCTGTTCGACGTGCTGGGCGGCACGGTCGTGCACGTCGGCCCGCACGGTGCCGGGCAGACCGTCAAGGCGGCCAACCAGCTCGTCGTCGCCGGCATCTACGCGCTGGTCAGCGAGGCCATCGTGCTGCTGGAAGGGTCCGGAGTGGACGCCAAGGCCGGGCTGGACGTGCTGGCCGGCGGCCTGGCGGCCAACCGCATCCTGGACCAGAAGCGCTCGACGATGCTGGCCCGCGAGTTCACCCCGGGTTTCCGGATCGACCTGCACGACAAGGACATGGGCATCGCCGTGGCCGCGGCCCGCCGGGCGGGCGTCGCCCTGCCGGTGACCGGCCTGACCGCCCAGTTGATGGCCGCCGCCAAGGCGATGGGGCTGGGCCAACTCGACCATTCCGCGCTGCTCACCGTCGTCGAGCGGCTGTCCGGCCGATAGGAGGGTTTCGTCATGCCCAGGGTCCCCGTCATGCGTGCTGTCGTCGACGTGCTCGTGTCCGAAGGCGTCGACGTGGCGTTCGGCTGCCCGGGAGCGGCGATCCTGCCGCTGTACCAGGCACTTCAGGACAGTCCGATCCGGCACCTGGTGGTCCGCCACGAGGAGGGCGCGACCCACATGGCCGACGGCTGGTCGCGCACCACCGGTGGGGTGGGCGTGGCGATCGGCACGTCGGGACCCGCGGGCACCAACATGATCACCGGCCTCTACACGGCGCAGGCCGACTCCGTGCCGATCCTGTGCCTCACCGGCCAGGCGGTGTCCACGAAGCTGCACCAGGAGGCGTTCCAGGCGGTGGACATCGTGTCGATCGCCACGCCCGTGACGAAATGGGCCGTGCAGGTCA
The DNA here is from genome assembly GCA_036273855.1 of Pseudonocardiaceae bacterium. GTDB lineage: Bacteria > Actinomycetota > Actinomycetes > Mycobacteriales > Pseudonocardiaceae > DATEPR01. The sequence continues at coordinate 75,495 of DASUGU010000139.1, read as the reverse complement.
AGGAGGCCGCCCAGGCGCCGTGGATCCTCCGCGAGGCGTTCCGGATCGCCCGGTCCGGCCGGCCCGGTCCGGTGCTGATCGACCTGCCCCTGGACGTGCAGCGGCAGGAGATCGAATGGGACGCCTCCATCGACGCGCCGCTGCCGGTGCCGAAGGTGCTGCCGCACCTGCCGCGCGTGCGCCGTGCCGTCGACCTGCTGCTGAGCGCGCGACGGCCGCTGATCCTGGCCGGTGGTGGCGTGGTGCTCGGCGAGGCCGCCGAGCAGCTGCGGGCGGTTGCCGAGCGGCTCGGCGTGCCGGTGCAGGTGACGTTGATGGGCAAGGGCGCGTTCCGCGAGGACCACCCGCTGTTCGCCGGCATCACCGGCATCCAGACCAGCCAGCGCTGGGCCAACGCCGCCTTCCTGGAGGCCGACCTGGTGCTCGCGCTGGGCGCCCGGTTCGGCGACCGGCACACCGGTGACCTGGAGGTCTACCGGGGTGACCGCACCTTCGTGCACGTGGACATCGAGCCGACCCAGCTGGGCAGGGTGTTCGGCCCGGACCTGGGCATCGTGTCGGACACCGGCCCGTTCCTGGACGCGGTACTGGCCGAACTGACCACCAGGACGATCCCGGACCGGGCCGGCTGGGCGGGCCGGGTCGCCGAACTGCGGGAGACCCTGGTGCGCACCGACGACCAGGACACCGTGCCGGTCAAGGCGCCGAGGGTGTTCCGGGAGATCAACGAGCAGTTCGGCGAGGACACCTACTTCGTCACCGCGATCGGGCTCTACCAGATCTGGTCCGGCCAGTTCCAGCGCGCGTACCTACCCCGGCACTACCAGGTCTGCGGCCAGGCCGGGCCGCTGGGCTGGGAGATCCCGGCAGCGATCGGCGTGAAGTCGGCGGTGCCGGACGCCGAGGTGGTGGCCGTGGTCGGCGACTACTCGTTCCAGTTCCTGGTCGAGGAGCTGGCTGTCGCGGCACAGTACGACCTGCCGTTCGTGATCGTCATGCTGAACAACGAGTACCTGGGGCTGATCCGGCAGGCGGAGACCGGTTACGGGATGAACACGGAAGTGGACATCCACTACGACGACCACGGCACCGACAATGTCCTGGTGATGGAGGCGTACGGCTGCACCGGCCGGCGGATCAGCCGGCCGGACCAGATCGCCGACACACTGGCCTGGGCCCGCAAGGAGGCGGAGCGGACCCGCCGGCCGGTGCTGGTGGAGATCATGGTGGACCGCGAGGCGAACGCCTCGATGGGCACCGCGATCGACGCGGTCGTGGAGTTCGAACCCGTGCCGTGAGGAGGCCCGCGTGCCGCATGTGGTGGTCGCGCCGGACAAGTTCAAGGGCTCGCTGACCGCGTCAGCGGCCGCGGCCGCCGTGGCCAGGGGCATCGACCGGGTCCGGCCCGGCCTGACGGTGCACCAGGTGCCGGTGGCCGACGGCGGCGACGGCACGGTGGACGCCGCACTGGCCGCCGGCTACGCGAAGCTGACCGCCGACGTGCACGGGCCGACCGGGCGGCCGGTGACGGCGACGATCGCGGTCAGGGACGAGGTGGCCGTGGTGGAGGTGGCGTCCGCGTGCGGGCTGACGCTGTTGCCCGACGGCGTGTTCGCGCCGCTCACCGCGTCCAGCTACGGGGTGGGCGAGCTGCTGCTGGCCGCGGCGGACGCCGGCTGCCGGGCGGTGGTGCTGGGCCTGGGCGGCAGCGCGAGCACCGACGGCGGCGCCGGCATCGTGCAGGCGCTGGGTGGCTCGGTGGTGGACGCGGCCGGCGAGTCGCTGCCACCCGGCGGCGGCGCGCTGCGGCGGGTGGCCGGCGTGGACCTCAGCACCATCGACCCCCGGTTGTCCACAATGGAGTTCGTGCTGGCGACGGACGTGGACAACCCGCTGCTGGGCCCGGTCGGTGCGGCGCCGATGTTCGGCCCGCAGAAGGGCGCCGACCCGGCGCAGGTCGCCGAACTGACCGCCGGCCTGCGGGCCTGGTCGGACGTGCTGGCTCCGGCGTTGAGGGACGAGCCGGGCGCGGGCGCGGCGGGCGGCATCGGGTTCGCCGCACTGGCCGTACTGCACGCCAGTTGCCGGTCGGGCATCGACCTGCTGCTGGACCTGGTCGGTTTCGCCGACCACCTGCCCGGCGCCGCCCTGGTGATCACCGGCGAGGGCTCGCTGGACGAGCAGAGCCTGCACGGCAAGGCGCCGATCGGCGTGGTGCGGGCGGCCCGGGCGGCAGGCGTGCCCTCGGTCGCGGTGGCCGGACGCTGTGCGCTGGACGCGGGCGCGCTGGCCGACGCCGGCATCGATGCCTGCTACGCGCTGGCCGATCTGGAGCCCGATCCCGCCGCGTCCATGGCGAACGCCGGTCCGCTGCTGGAACAGTTGGCGGCGCGGCTGGCCGAGGACCTGCTGTGACCCCGGACCTGGTGGTCCGGTCCCGCCGGATCGTCACGCCGGAGGGCGAACGGTCCGGTGCCGTGGTGGTGCGGGACGGCCGGATCGTGGCGGTCGAGCCGTTCGACTCGGCCTTCCCGGACGCCGTCGACGTGCCGGACGGCGAGGTACTGCTGCCCGGCCTGGTGGACACGCACGTGCACGTCAACGACCCCGGCCGGGCCGACTGGGAGGGCTTCGACACGGCGACCCTGGCGGCCGCCGCCGGTGGTGTCACCACGGTGGTGGACATGCCGCTGAACAGCATCCCGCCCACCACGACCGTCGCCGCGTTGCGGGCGAAACGGGCCGCGGCCGCCGGTCGCGTCCATGTCGACGTCGGCTTCTGGGGCGGTGCCGTGCCGGGCAACGCCGGTGACCTGGCCGCCCTGCACGACGCGGGCGTGTTCGGGTTCAAGGCGTTCACGCTGCACTCGGGCGTCGACGAGTTCGGCCACCTGGACCACGACCAGTTGGCCGACGTGATGCGCCTGCTGGCCGACCTGGACGCCCTGTTCATCGTGCACGCCGAGGACGCCGCCGTCATCGCGGCCGCGCCGCCACCGGTCGGACCCCGCCACGCCGACTTCGTCGCGTCCCGGCCGAGAGCGGCGGAGAATGCGGCGATCGCGTCGCTGCTGGCCATGGCCGCCCGGTTCGGCACCCGGCTGCACATCCTGCATCTGTCCAGTTCGGACGCCCTGCCGATGCTGGCCGAGGCGCGCGCGGACGGCGTCCGGGTAACCGTGGAGACGTGCCCGCACTACCTGACACTGGCCGCCGAGGACGTCCCGGACGGCGCCACCCGCTTCAAGTGCTGCCCACCCATCCGGGAATCGGCCAACGCCGACCTGTTGTGGGCCGGGCTGGCCGGCGGCATCATCGACGTCGTTGTCACCGACCATTCGCCGTGCCCGGCGGAACTGAAGCGCCCCACCGACTTCGGAGAAGCGTGGGGCGGCATCGCCGGTCTGCAGGTGGGGCTGTCGGCGGTGTGGACCCAGGCGGTGCGGCGGGGTGTCGCGCTGGGCGACGTGGTGCGGTGGATGGCGAGCGGGCCGGCCGATCTGGTCGGGCTGCCGGCGAAGGGCCGGATCGCGCCGGGTGCGGACGCCGACCTGTGCGTGTTCGCCCCCGACGTGGTGTGGACCGTCGACGCGGCGCGGCTGCACCACCGCAACCCGGTGAGCGCCTATCACGGCAGCCGGCTGGTCGGCGTGGTGCGGGAGACGTGGTCGCGCGGTGTACGGGTGACCGGGCAGCGGCCGGCCGGTGTGTTGCTGAACAGGAGAGACTCATGAACTGGTCCCAGATGCCGGATCTGGCCTGCCGGCGGCTCGGTGGTGCGGTGATCGCGGCCAGTGACGAGTTCTTCGCCGAACCGGAGAACCTGATCCGGCCGGCGCAGCCCGAGTTCCGCCCGCACACGTTCACCAACAAGGGCCAGGAGTACGACGGCTGGGAGACCAGGCGCCGCCGCCGCGACCCCGCCGACCACGACTGGGCGCTGATCCGGCTGGGCATGCCCGGCATGGTGCACACGGTGATCGTGGACACGGCGTTCTTCAAGGGCAACTACCCGCCGTTCGCGTCCCTGGAGGGCTGTGGCGTCGAGGGCTACCCGGGCGTCGGCGACCTGCTGGACGACGACTGGCAGACCGTGGTGCCGCGCTCGGACCTGGTGGGCGACACGCAGAACGTGTTCACCGTCGACGACGACCGCCGCTACACCCACCTGAAGCTGCGCATCTACCCGGACGGCGGCGTGGCCCGGCTGCGCGTGCACGGCACGGCGGTGCCCGATCCCCGGTGGCTGCGCGATGCGCCGTTCGACCTGGCGGCGCTGGTCAACGGCGGTGTCGTGGTGCGGTGCAGCGACTGGTTCTTCTCGCCGCCCAACAACCTGCTCCAGCCGGGCGAGTCGCTGTTCATGAGTGACGGGTGGGAGACCGCGCGGCGCCGGGACGGCGACCACGACTGGGTCGTCGTCAAGCTGGCCGCGTCGGCCCGGCCGAAGGTGGTGGAGATCGACACCACGCACTACAAGGGCAACGCGCCCGACCAGGTGTCGGTGTCCGGCATCGACGCCCGGCACGCGCTGGACGACGAACAGGCGTGGCACACCGTGCTGCCGCGCACCCGGTTGCAGCCCGACACGTCGCACCGGTTCCGGGTGGACGTGGCCGAGCCGGTGACACACCTGCGGCTGGACGTGTTCCCGGACGGCGGCATCGCCCGGTTCCGGGTCTACGGCGAGGTGACCGCTGAAGGGTCGACTCGGCTGCTGGACAACTGGCGGACCTCGCTGCCCGCGTCGCACGCTCGGCAGGTCCTTTCGTGACGCGCACGTTCCAGTGGGTCGATGGTGCGCTGGAGACGGTGGACCAGCGGCGGCTGCCGGCCGAGCACGTCACGCTGCGGCTGACCACGGTGGCGGAGTTGATCGAGGCGATCCAGAGCCTGGCCGTGCGGGGCGCGCCCGCGCTGGGCATCGTGGGCGCGTTCGGCGTCGCGCTGTCCGCCCGGCTGCACCCGTCGGATCCGGCGCGGGTGCGGGCGGACGCGGAGCGCATCGCGAACGCCCGGCCCACGGCGGTGAACCTCGGCTGGGGTGTGACACGGGCCCTGGCGAGGCTCGCCGACGGCCCGGCCGCCGTGCTCGCCGAGGCGGTCGCGGTGCTGGACGAGGACGAGAAGGTGAACCGGGCCGCGTCCGGCCGTGCCGCCGACCTGCTGCAGGAGCTGTGCCCGGACCGCCCGCTGCGGGTGCTGACCCACTGCAACACCGGCCGGCTGGCCACGGGCGCGTGGGGGACCGCGCTGGGTGCGGTGCGGCATCTGGCGGCGCGGGGCGCGGTGGAGCTGGTGGTGGCGACGGAGACGCGGCCGCTGTTGCAGGGTGCCCGCCTGACCGCGTGGGAACTGGCCGAGGCCGGCATCCCGTACCGGATCGCGGTCGACTCGGCGGCGCCCGCGCTGATCGCGCGGGGCGTGGTGGACTGCGTGGTGGTGGGCGCCGACCGGATCGCCGCGAACGGCGACACGGCCAACAAGATCGGCACCTACTCGCTGGCCCTGGCCGCCCACCGGGCCGGCATCCCGTTCCTCGTGGTCGCGCCCGAGTCCACTGTGGACGAGTCATTGACGGACGGCGGTTCGATCGTCCTCGAGGAGCGGGCGCCGGACGAGGTGGTCGGGTTCGGCGGTGCGCGGACGGCCCCGGAGGGCGCGTCGGTCCTCAACCCGGCGTTCGACGTGACGCCCATCGAGCTGATCACGGCCGTGGTGACGGAAAGCCGTGATCAGCGGCCGGCCAGGTAGGCCCGCCAGTCGCCGATCGCGGAGATGTCGGCCAGGCCGGTGGCACCGGTGAACTCCGCGCGCAGGACCGTGGCCAGGCAGGCCGTGCCGTCGTCCAGCTCGATCACGCCCAGCTCCAGTTCCGGCGGTTCGGCCGGCAGCAGATGGTCACGCAGGATCTCCAGCGGCACGTCGTACACCTCGCCCACCACCGAGCACTCACCGCCGGGTGTCATCGCGGGGAAGCGGTCGCCGACCGAGTAGTACCGGTACTTCGGCGCACTCCGCGCCGCGCGGACGAGCGGCGCCCCCTGCAACTGCTCGTGCAGGGGCCCGCCGCGCATCCCGCCGCCGTTGAGGAACAGCAACGTCATCGGAACACCATCTCCACAGCGTCGATCGCGAAGTACACCATGAACAGCAGGGCGATCAGCGTGACCAGCCAGCCGGCCTCGCGCCACCGCCCCCGACACAACTTCACCACCACGTAGGCGATCAGGCCGGCCCCGATGCCGTTGGTGATCGAGTAGGTGAACGGGATCAGCACGATCGTCAGGAACACCGGCAGCAGCAGATCACTGTCCTGCCACGGGATGTGCCGGCACTGCGCCATCATCATCCCACCCACCACGACCAGCGCGGGCGCGGCGGCCTGGGCGGGCACCACGGCGGCCAGCGGAGTGAGCAGCAGCGTGGCGGCGAACAGCAGGCCGGTCACCACACTGGCCAGCCCGGTCCGCGCGCCCTCGCCGACCCCGGCCGCCGACTCCAGGAACACCGTGTTGGGTGACGAACCGGCCAGCCCGCCGGCGATCGCGCCCGTGCCGTCGACCATCAGGATCCGGCCCATGCCGCGCACCCGACCGTCGGAGTCGGTCAGACCGGCCTCCGCGCTGACCCCGGTGATGGTGCCCATCGCGTCGAAGAACCCGGACAGCACCAGCGTGAACAGGAACACCACCGCCTGCACGACCCCGGCCGAGCCGAACCCGCCGAACAGGTCCACGTGGCCGAACAGCGCGAAGTCCGGTGCCGCCACCACGTGCGCGGGCAGCGTCGGCGTGATCAGGCCCCAGTCCTTCGGGTGCCACACCGCGTTGACCACCACGGCCAGCACGGTCGCCGCCAGGATGCTGATCAGGATCGCGCCCGGCGCCCTCCTGGCCACCAGCACCACCATCAGCAGCAAACCGAAACAGAACACCACCATCGGCCAGCCGTGCAGGTGGCCGTCGATGCCCATCCGGACCGGCACGGTGCTGCCGGCCGCGTCCGGCGTCCTGGTCACGAAACCGGCGCTGACCAGGCCGACCAGCGCGATGTACACGCCGATGCCCACCGTGATGGCCGTCTTCACGGCCCGTGGGATCGCGTTGATGATCCGCTCCCGCACGCCGCTGGCAGCCATCAGCACGATGCACACGCCCTCCAGCACCACCAGGCCGAACGCCTGCGGCCACGTCATCGCGGGCGCCAACTGGAAGGCGACGATGCCGTTCACGCCCAGTCCGGCGGCCATGGCCAGCGGCGCGTTGCCGACCAGTCCCATGAGGACGGTCATCACGGCGGCGGCCAGCGCGGTGGCGGTGGTGAGCTCGGCGTTGGTCAGGTGGGTGCCGTTGACGTCGGCCGCGCTGCCGAGGATCAGCGGGTTGAGCAGCACGATGTAGGCCATCGCGACGAACGTGGTGATGCCGCCCCTGACCTCCCGGCCGACCGTGCTGCCGCGCTCACGAATCCGGAACGCGGACGGCCGATTCGCCGGTGTTTCAACAACTGGATCCCGTAACTGGGTCATGACCGCACCTCGCTGGCGCTCGGCACGGCCCTGACCGAGGGGGCTGTGTTTTTTGATGACCTCGCAAGCTCGGTCACTGCTGCACTCCCGACGTTGGGCATGCCTGACCACGCCACGCGCACAGCGCGGCGGACAGGAATTGCTGTCAGATCAGTACTGGACCCTGTCGGTCCTGGCGAGCCACGCGGCGAACGGTTGTGTTCTGTCCGCTGTGGACAGCTGGGCCACGGGTAGCGGCCAGCTCGCCATGGGGCGTTCGAACAGGTCGTAGAAGGCTCGGTCGTCGAAACCGGCTGCTGCCGCGTCGTTCCGGTCGGCCGCGTAGACCACCCGGTCCACCCGTGCCCACAGCGCGGCGGACAGGCACAGCGGGCACGGCTCGCACGACGACACCAGCACGCAGCCGGTCAGCTTGAAGTCACCGAGTGTCCGGCATGCCGCCCGGATCGCCACCACCTCGGCGTGCGCCGTCGGGTCGAGCGTCGGCGTGACCTGGTTGACGCCGGTGGCCACCAGCTCGTCACCCCGGACGATCGCGGCGCCGAACGGTCCGCCGCCGGCCGCGACGTTGTCGGCCGCCAGCCGCACGGCGTGCGCCAGCCACGAGTCGGTGGCCTCGATCAGCATGAATCGTCCTCCGAGCGGTCAGGTGCCGGTGATGTGTTCCGGCCGGACGGGGGTCCTGGTCAGGGCGAGGCCGGTGGCGGCGCGGATCGCCGCGACGATGGCCGGTGTCGACGAGATGGTCGGCGGCTCGCCGACCCCGCGCAGGCCGTAGGGCGCGTGCGGGTCGGCCAGTTCCAGCACGTCCACGTTCATCGGCGGCATGTCCAGGATGGTCGGGATCAGGTAGTCGGTGAAGGACGGGTTGCGCACCTTGCCGTCGGTGATCTGGATCTCCTCCATCACCGCGAGGCCAAGACCCTGCGCCGAGCCGCCGTGGATCTGGCCGAGCACGGCCTGCGGGTTCATCGCGCGGCCGACGTCCTGGGCGCAGTCCAACTGCACCACCCGCACCAGCCCGAGTTCGGTGTCCACGTCCACCACCGCGCGGTGCGCCGCGAAGCCGTACTGGACGTGCGCCCTGCCCTGGCCGGTGACCGGGTCCAGCGGCTCGGTCGGCCGGTGCCGCCACTCCACGGTCTGCTCGACCACCTGGATGCCCAGCAGGTCGACCAGGTCGCCGAGCACGCCGTCGCGTTCGGCCACGATCTTCCCGCCCTGCAACGACAGTTCACCGCGCGGCACGTCCCACCTGGCCGCCGCCATGGTCAGCACCCGCGACCGCACCGCCTCGCACGCGGCCCGCACGGCACCGCCGGTGACATAGGTCTGCCGGGACGCCGACGACGAGCCGCCGTTGCCCACCGAGGTGTCCGCGGGGTGGATGGTCACCTGCTGCACGCCCAGTTCGGTGCGCACGATCTGCTGCTCGATGGTCACCAGCCCCTGGCCCACCTCGGCGGCCGCCGTGTGCACCATGACCGACGGCTCGTCGCCGACGACCTCCAGCCGCAGCCGGGCCGTGGAGTAGTCGTCGAATCCCTCGGAGAAGCAGATGTTCTTGATGCCGACGGCGTAGCCGACACCGCGCACCACGCCCTCGCCGTGGGTGGTGTTGGACACCCCGCCGGGCATCATCCGGATGTCCACGTCCGGGCCGGGCGCCTGGGGCATCGGCCGCTGCCGCACCAGTCGCAGCAGTTCCGCGACCGGCGCCGCCGAGTCCACCACCTGGCCGGTGGGCAGCACGCCGCCCTCGGCCATCGCGTTGCGGGCGCGCAGGTCCACCGGGTGCATGCCGAGTCGTGCGGCGAGTCTGTCCATTTGCGACTCGTAGGCGAAACCGGCCTGCACCGCGCCGAAACCGCGCATCGCGCCGCACGGCGGGTTGTTGGTGTACACGCCCCAGCAGTCGATCCACACGTTCGGCACGTCGTACGGGCCGACCCCCAGTGTCGCCGCGTTGGCGACCACGGCAGGCGTGCTGGAGGCGTAGGCGCCGCCGTCCAGGTAGATCGCTGCCTTGACGTAGACCAGCCGGCCCTCCCGGGTGGCGCCGTGCTCGTAGTGCAGCGTCGCCGGGTGCCGGTGCACGTGCCCGAAGAACGACTCCTCGCGGTTGTAGACCATCTTCACCGGCTTGCCGGTGTACAGCGCCAGCAGGCAGGCGTGCACCTGCATGGACAGGTCCTCGCGACCGCCGAACGCGCCGCCCACCCCGGCCAGGGTCAGCCGCACCTTCTCCGGTGGCAGGCCCAGCGCGGTGGCCACCTGCCGCTGGTCCACGTGCAGCCACTGCGTCGCCACGAACAGGTCGACACCGCCGTCCTCGGCCGGCAGCGCCAGCCCGGACTCCGGACCGAGAAACGCCTGGTCCTGCATGCCGACCTCGTAGTCACCGGTGACCACCACGTCGGCCTGGTCGCGTACGGCCTCGACGTCACCGTGCCGGATCGGCACGTGCCGCACCACGTTCCCACCGGCATGCAGCTCAGGGCCCTCCCCGGCCACGGCGGCACGGGCATCGGTCAGCGGCGGCAGTTCGGTGTAGTCGACGGTGATCCTGGCCAGCGCCCGCCGGGCCGTCTCCGGATGGTCTGCGGCCACCAGCGCGACCGGTTCACCTTGGTAGCGCACCACATCGACGGCCAGCACCGGCTGGTCGGCGTGTTCCAGGCCGTACAGGTTGGTGCCCGGCACGTCCGCGTGGGTGAGCACCGCGTAGACACCGGGCAGCTTGAGCGCCTCGGTGATGTCGACCCGGCGGATCCGCGCGTGCGGGTGCGGGCTGCGCAGCGTGGCGCCCCAGATCATGTCCTCGTGCCACAGGTCGGACGAGTAGGCGAACTCGCCGCGCGCCTTCAGCGCTCCGTCCGGCCGCTGCGGGCTGGTGCCCACACCGTCCGATGTGGCCAGTCGATCGGTTGCCGACCCGGTCATGCCCGCCCCCTCCCGATCAGCATCCGGTGGGCGGCCTTCAGGTCGTTGGCGATCTGCCCGGAGTCCGCGGTGATCAGGTCGCCGCCGCTGACCACCGGCCGGCCGCCGACCAGCAGCAGTTCCAGCGGTGCCGGCGGGCCGAGCACGAGCGCGGCCACCGGGTCGGTGATGCCGGCGTGCGCCAGCCCGTCCATCCGCCATACCGCGATGTCGGCCAGCTTCCCCGGTTCCAGGGAGCCCAGTTCCGCCGACCGGCCGAGGCAGCGGGCGCCACCCCGGGTGGCCAGCCACAGCGCCTGGCGCGGGCCGAGCGCGGCCGGACTGCCGCCGAGCCGGGCGAACAGCACGGCCTGGTGCATCTCCTCGGCCAGCCCGCCAGACTCGTTGGACGCTCCGCCGTCCACGCCGAGCCCGACCGGTGCGCCCGTCGCCAGCAGGTCGGCGACCGGTGCGATGCCGGCGCCCAGCCTGCCGTTGGACGTAGGGCAGTGGGCGACGCCGGTACCGGTCGCGCCCACCCTGGCCACCGCGTCCGCGTCCAGGTGCACGCCGTGTGCCAGCCATACGTCATCGCCCAGCCAGCCCAGCCGCTCCACGTACTCGGCCGGTGTGCAGCCGAACTCCCGGCGGCACTGCTCGTCCTCGTCGACGGTCTCGGCCAGGTGGGTGTGCATGCGGACCCCGGACCGCCGGGCCAGGTCGGCCGCACCGGTCATCAGCCGGTCGGTGACGGAGAACGGCGAGCACGGCCCGACCGCCACCCGCACCATCGCGTCGTCGGCCGGGTCGTGGTACTTCGCGATCGCCGCTTCGGTGCCGGCCAGCGCCTCGTCGGTGTCCTCGACGATGTTGTCCGGCGGCAGGCCGCCGTCCGACTCGCCCCGGTCCATCGAGCCGCGCACCAGGTGCAGCCGGGTGCCGACCCTGGCGGCCGCCCCGACCACCGCACCGGCCAGATCGCCCCCGTCGGCCGGGAAGACGTAGTGGTGGTCGGCCACCGTGGTGCAGCCGGTCAGCGCGAGCCGGGCCAGCCCCGCGGCCGCAGCGGCATGCGTCACACCGGCGTCCAGCCTGCCCCACACCGGATACAGCTCGACCAGCCACTCGAACAGCGTCGAGTTCTGGCTCATCCCACGGGTGGCCCACTGGTAGAGGTGGTGGTGGGTGTTCACCAGGCCGGGCGTGACCAGGCAGCCGGAGGCGTCCACCACCGAGGCGCCCGGCAGGTCCGGCGCCGGACCCGGCCCGACGGCGGTGATCCGGTCGTCCTGGACGACGACGTGCCCGGTCGCGTGCTCGGTGCCGTCGTTGTCCACTGTGGCCAGTGCGGCGTTGGTGATGACGGTGATGGTCATGCGTTCACCCGCGCCGCGGCCTGTCGCACGGCGTCCAGGATCTTCTCGTATCCGGTGCAGCGGCACAGGTTCCCGGCCAGTGACTCGCGGATCTCCTCGTCACTGGGCCGGGGCACGCGGCGCAGCAGGTCGTGGGTCGCCACGATCAGGCCCGGCGTGCAGAACCCGCACTGCACGGCGCCCGCCGCGACGAACGCCTCCTGGACCGGGTCCAGCGCGTCGCCATCGGCCAGCCCTTCCACGGTCCGCACCTCGCGACCCTCCGCCTGGCCGGCCGCGACCAGGCACGCGCACACCGGGGTGCCGTCCAGGTAGACCGTGCACGACCCGCATTCGCCCTGCTCGCAGGCGTTCTTGGAGCCGGGCAGGCCGAGGCGTTCGCGCAACACGTACAGCAGGCTCTCCCCGGCCCACACGTCGTCCGCCGTCCGGTGCTCCGAGTTCACCGTCACGTTCAGGCGCATGCCGGCCAGTCCCCTTCCCGGTAGTCCTGCCATGCCCAGCCCAGCGTCCGCCGGGCCAGCACCGCCAGCGCGTGCCTGCGGTAGTCGGCGCTGCCCCGCACGTCGTCGATCGGCGCCGCCGCCGACGCGACCAGGTCGCCGAACCGGCGGACGACGGCGTCCGGCAGCGGTTCCGGCGACTGCCACCTGTTGTGCTCCGCCAGTTCGCCGGACAGGAACGCCTCGGCGTCGGCGGCATGCCTCGGGGTGGGCGCCGCGGAGCCGATCGCGGCGCCCACCCGCCCCTCGGTCGGATCAAGGGAAAGTCCGAACGCGCACACGGCGATCACCATCGCGTTGCGCGTTCCGACCTTCGAGAACTGCTGCGGCCCCCGGGCCGGGGCCAGGTGCACCCCGGCGATCAGCTCGTCCGGTGCCAGGACGTTGCGTTTCACCCCGGTGTAGAACTCGGCGATCGGCACGGTCCGGGTACCCCGTACCGAGGCCAGTTCGACGTCGGCGTCGCAGGCCAGCAGGGCGGGATGCGCGTCACCGGCGGGGGAGGACGTGCCCAGGTTGCCGCCGACCGTGCCCCGGTTGCGGATCTGCGGCGAACCGACCGTGCGGCTGGCCATCGCCAGGCCGGGCAGTCGCCCGCCCAACTCGGTGATGATCCGGGTGTACGGCACGCCGGCACCCAGCCGGATCCTGCCGTCCGACAGCTCCCACTCGGCCAGTTCGGCGACGCGGGTGAGGTCCAGCAGCGCGGGCGGGCGGCGGTGGTCGAAGTTCAGCTCGACCATCACGTCGGTGCCGCCCGCGATCGGCACGGCGTCCGGGTGCTCGGCCTTGGCCGCCAGCGCGTCGGCCCAGGTGCCGGGGCGTAGGAACTCCACCCACCGCCTCCTCTCGTTGTGAGCCAGTACACGTCAACCCTGGTCGGGTGGGCTACGGCGGCGCCACACGAAAGCACCCTGCGATACCGCGGCTCATTTGGAGGTTCATCCAAACTCGAGGTTCTAGACTCGGTCGATGGTCTCGGTCCACACCGTGCTGGACATGCCGGAACTGCGGTTGACGATCCGCGCCGGCGCGGACCTGCTCAGCCGCGAGATCAGCCGGATCTACGGGACCGAACTGTCCGATCCGGGCCGGTTCCTGTCCGGTGGCGAGCTGGTGCTCACCGGGCTGCTCTGGCTGCGTACCCCGGACGACGTGCCGCCGTTCGTCACGGCACTGGCCGACCGGGGGGTCGCCGCGCTGGTCGCCTGCGACGCGGATACCGGCGTGATCCCGCCGATCCTGGTCGACGAGTGCGTCCGCCTGGGCGTACCGCTGCTGGAGGCGTCGGTCGACCTGTCGTTCGCCGACGTCATCGAGCGGGTCGGCATCGCGCTGGCCGCCGAACGCGCCGGCCGCGCGCATCCCGGCAGGCTGATGTCGGCCGCGGCGGGCGGTGCGGAGCTGGGGGAGCTGCTCGCCATGGCCGGTGTGGAGCTGGACGCGCCCTGCTGGGTGCTCACCCCGCTGGGCCGGGTGGTCGCGACCAGCGGCCGGGAGCTGCCGGCCGAGCGGCTTCCGGTGCTGGTCAGGGAGTTCCTGGCCACCCACGGCCGGCCCCGGTTCGTGCGCGGCCCGGACCCGGTGACCCTGCTGCCGGTGCCCGACACCGGCGGGGCCGACGTCACCCGCTGGTTCCTCGCGGTCGGCGGCTCGATCCGCCCTGCCGAACCGAGGGACGAGATCGTCGCCGAACTGGTCGGGCTGCTCGGGCTGCAACGCAGGCGCGAACTGGAGGGCAGGCGGTTCGCCGACCAGGTCGCGGCCACCGTGCTGGGCGCCGTGCTGGCCGGTACCGCCCGGCCGGCGGAGATCGCGGCCACCGCGCTGGCCGGCGGCCTCGACCTGTACCGGCCGCTGCGGGTGCTGGCCGCGTCCGCACCCGGCGGCCCGCCCGGCCGCGCCGCGTCGGTGCTCGCCGAACTGGTCGCCACCGTGCGACCCGTCGACCGGCCGGGCCTGGTCGGCGTGGTGGACGGGCAGGCGTACGGGCTGTTGCCGGCGAACAGCGAGTCCGACGCCGACCTGGCTGCCCGGGCCGCCGCCGCGCTGCGGCTGCTGGAACCGGCGCTGGGCGGCGGCCGGGTGGTGGTCGGGATCAGTTCGGTCGCGGCCACCGACGACCTGCGCGGCGCGGTCCAGGAGGCCAGACACGCTCGGGAGCTGGGCGAACGGCAGCGCGGCACGACCCGGGTGGTGGCCGGTGACGAGGTGGCGGTGCACCAGTTGCTGCTGGCCGGCGTGCCCGACGAACTGCGCGCCGCGCTGCGTCGCAGGGTGCTGGGCCGGGTGTTCGACTACGACGCCGAGCACGGCGGTGCCCTCGTCGCGACCCTGACCGTGTTCCTGGACTGCTCCGGTTCCTGGGCCAAGGCGGCGGAGCGGCTGCACGTGCACGTCAACACGTTGCGGTACCGGATCAGCCGGGTGGAGGAGCTGACCGGCGCCGACCTGTCCGACTTCCGCCAGCGGGTGGACGTCTACCTGGCGCTCCGGGCGGAGGACTGACTCAGGAACTCTTGAGCAAAACTTCCTTAGCAAGAAGTCTTGTGCAAAGACTCTTGCTAAGGATATGTTGTTACACATGAACAGCTCGCTCAGCGCCCTCCGGGCCCAGGTCAACGACCACCACTAGCAGCTCATCGCCGCCGCCGAACGCGCCCGGCTGGCCAAGCGACTCACCCAGCACCGGGCGTGGTGGCAGCGCCCGGCGCGCCAACCGAATCGGACAGTCGTCCTGCACGTGGTCCGGTAATGTCTGGCCCTTACAGCTGACTGTGGGGCGGCCGGCTGGCCAGGGTGTGGTTGGCCCCACCATGCGTCGGGGTGTCAGCTGGATGGTCGGAAACGGGGTACCTGATCAAGACTGGGGTCCGACCACGCCACAGGGGTCCAGCCGACAGGGAGGCGTCATGCAGGGGGAGCCAACGCTGGCCGGGGAAGTGGGACTGATCGACACGGTCGACGACCCACCGTCACTGTCGATCGCCCGCCGACTCGCGTGGTTGGGAAATCAGCTGCTGGTCCCGTTCGCCCTGCTCGCCGTCGCGCTGGCCACGATCATGGTCGTCGGCCTGCACCTGTTGCCCGGCTGGGGCGGCGTCAACCCGATCACCGGCATGCTCAGCGACTACGGCGTCCGCCCGGACGGCTGGGTGTTCGACACCGCACTGGACGTGCTCAGCGTCGGCTCGGTCGCCGTGCTGGTGAAGATGGCCATGCACGGCGTCGTCAAGGGACGAGCCACCTTTGTGCTGATGATCGGCTGGTGCGTCTGCCTGGTCGGCATCGCCAGCTTCACCAAGGACCCCAACATCGGCGCGCAGAGCCTGCGCGGTGCCATCCACCTCTACGCGACCGCCGCCGCCTGCGTCTGCCTGCCCGTGGCCGGCATGGTGATCGGCTGGCAGCACCGCCGCGACCCGGCCTGGCGCCGGTGGGCGTGGACCACGCAGGTCCTCGCGCTGGTCTCGATCCCGTGCTTCCTGCCGTTCGTGGTCTCGTTCTTCGTGATCCGGATGACCCACTCGCCCGGCCTGGACGTGCCCACCGGCCTGGTGGAGCGGCTGATGGGCGGCCTGGACATCATCATCCTGGTGGTGCTGGCCCTGTGGTCGCACCGCGCGTCGGTCCGCCGCAAGCTCGTCCCCGATCAGGGCGTGTGACGCCACTCCGCCAGCCGGGCCAGGAGATCGGTCCGGCGTTCGGGGGTGGGGAAGTGGTGGTGGAACACCGCCGACCAGACCAGACCGTGCAGTCGCCGCGCCGCCGGGAAGGGGCCCAGCGCAGCCGGATCGTGGGGATACGCCGCCACCGCGGCCGGGCCGTCCAGCCGGCCGGTCGCCGCCAGGCACGCCAGATCCCACTCCACCGGGCCGCGCCAGGTGTCCTCGAAGTCCGTCCACACCGGTCCGTCCGCTGTGGCCAGCAGGTTCCCCGGATGCGCGTCCCCGTGCAGCGGCACGGCCCGCCCGGTCAACGTCAACTTGGCAGCATCCTCGATGAGGGCGTCCGGCAATACGGTGTCGCCCACCGAACGCAGGTAATTCACCGCGAGCGGCACGTCGGACAGCAGTGAGTCGGTGGGCAACTCGCCCGGGTAGTCCGCCATCACCGCGTGCAACTCGGCCAGCAGCGGACCGAACTCGGCCGGCCGCCAGACATGGCCGGGATCGTGCGACACGTACGTCCAGAACGTCAACACCCGACCGGCCCGCAGGTGTGGACCGGCGGGCAGTTCACCGCTGGGCGCCACCACCGGCACACCACGACCGGCCAACCAGCCGGCCAGCGCGACATCCCTGGCCAGATGCGCCGCGACCGCCGGGCGGACCCGAGCGGTCAGCCCCGCCACCCGTGCCACCACCGGCGCCGGTGCCAGATGCACCAGCACGTTCGACCCGTCCCGCAGCACCACCGGCTCGGTGCACCGCACGCCGTGCGCCGCGGCTACCTCGACGGCCGCCGCGACCGGGTCAGTCAATCGCGCTGAGCTTCGCCGACTCCGTGGTGAGCAAACCGGCCCACTGCTTGGCCAGTTGCCTGGCCTGGCCGTTGGCGCCGTGCGCCTGCTCGGCGGCCACCACCTGGCGGGCCGACGCGAGGTTGGCCTTCATGTACTGCAACCACTGCATGTCGAAGGAGGTGCCCTGGGCCGACGTGACCTGGTGCAGCTGGCTGATGGTCAGCACACCCTTCACCTGCTGGGTGGCGGGCGTGGGCACGGTCTGGTTCCAGCCGGTCAGCCAGGTGGTGAGCGTGCCGGTGGCCACCGGGTCCCTGCTGATCTGGGCGGCCAGGGCCTTGACCTGGGAGCTGACGCTGCTGCTGCCGGCCGCGTTCGCCAGGCTGACCGCCTGCTGGCGCAGCAGCAGGGCCTGCTTGGCGAACGTGACGTCGGCCGCGTTGTGGTGGTCGGCCGTCTGGGCCGCCGTGGTCGCGCCCTGCGACGTCGACGGGTTGGCACTGCCGCTCACCGACGGTGACGGCGTCGGCGACTGCGTCGTGGTGACGGCCGGACCGTAGGAGACGCTGTCCCCCGCGCCGGGTGGTGCCGACTTCTCGGCGTTCACGCAGCCTGCCAGGCCGAGGACCGTCGCGCTGAGCAGCACGGCCGCGGCCGTGCCCCGAATGGCGGTTGTACGCACGTCTGTTTCTTCCCTCTCGGCCCGAACTTCGTTACCGAACACGCGCGGGGCACAGCCTAGGCCGACCGTCACAGCCGGTCGCAGGTGGTCACGCCACTCCCTCTACATCGCCGCTGGTGACGCCCGTCACTTCCGGTGCGGGCCGGGAGGATTGCCCTGGTCCGGGACCATGGCCCAACGCGGCCCGGTCCCGGACCAGGGCTACGATCCCGTACGAGCAACAGGTTCGGGTGCCCTCAGGTGCCTGGGCCCAAGGATGATCCGGTCACAGCAGGAGGCACCGTGACGGCAGTGGCACCGAAGCCGATCGCTACGCGCCCCTATCCCGCGCGGGAGTCGGTCAAGGGTTCGTACCTGCTGCGGATGTTCCGTACGACGGACCCGAAGATGCTCGGCGTCATGTACCTGAGCACGTCGTTCGGGTTCTTCCTGGTCGGCGGTGTGATGGCGCTGCTGATGCGCACCGAGCTGGCCCGGCCGGGACTGCAGTTCCTGTCACAGGAGCAGTACAACCAGCTGTTCACCATGCACGGCACGATCATGCTGCTGCTGTACGCGACGCCGATCCTGTTCGGCTTCGCGAACTACATCCTGCCGCTGCAGATCGGTTCGCCGGACGTGGCGTTCCCCAGGCTGAACGCGTTCTCCTACTGGCTGTACGTGTTCGGTGGCCTCATCGTCCTGTCCGGCTTCCTCACCCCGGGTGGCGCCGCCGACTTCGGCTGGTTCGCCTACACCCCGCTGTCCGACGCGATCCACTCGCCGGGCGTCGGTGGTGACCTGTGGATCACCGGTCTGGTGGTCTCCGGCCTGGGCACGATCCTCGGTGGCGTCAACATGACCACCACGGTCATCTGCCTGCGCGCCCCCGGCATGACGCTGTTCCGGATGCCGATCTTCACCTGGAACATCCTGGTCACCAGCGTCCTGATCCTGCTGGCGTTCCCGATCCTGACCGCCGCGCTGCTCGGCCTGGAGGCCGACCGCCACCTGGGCGCCCACATCTTCGACCCCGCCAACGGCGGCGTGATCCTGTGGCAGCACCTGTTCTGGTTCTTCGGGCACCCCGAGGTGTACATCGTCGCGCTGCCGTTCTTCGGCATCGTGTCGGAGATCTTCCCCGTGTTCTCGCGTAAACCGCTGTTCGGTTATCGCGGCCTGATCTACGCGACCCTGTCCATCGCCGCCCTGTCGGTGACGGTGTGGGCGCACCACATGTACGCCACCGGCGCGGTGCTGCTGCCGTTCTTCTCGTTCATGACGTTCCTCATCGCGGTCCCGACCGGTGTGAAGTTCTTCAACTGGATCGGCACGATGTGGAAGGGCCAGTTGACGTTCGAGACACCGATGCTGTTCTCGGTCGGCTTCCTCGTCACGTTCCTGTTCGGCGGCCTGACCGGTGTGCTGCTGGCCGCGCCCGCGATCGACTTCCACGTGTCCGACACGTACTTCGTGGTGGCGCACTTCCACTACGTGTTGTTCGGCACCATCGTGTTCGCCACCTATGCCGGCATCTACTTCTGGTTCCCGAAGATGACCGGCCGCATGATGAACGAACCGTTGGGCAAGCTGCACTTCTGGACCACGTTCATCGGGTTCCACCTGACGTTCCTGGTTCAGCACTGGCTGGGCGCGGAGGGCATGCCCCGCCGGTACGCGGACTACCTGCCATCCGACGGCTTCACCACCCTCAACACGGTCTCCACGATCGGTTCCTACGTGCTGGGTGCCTCGGTGCTGCCGTTCATCTACAACGTGTTCCACTCCTACCGGTACGGCGAGGTCGTCGAGGTCGACGATCCGTGGGGCTACGGCAACTCCCTGGAGTGGGCCACGTCCTGCCCGCCGCCCCGACACAACTTCACCGAGCTGCCGCGCATCCGCTCCGAGCGGCCGGCGTTCGAACTGCACTACCCGCACATGGTCGAACGAATGCGCATCGAAGCGCACGTCGGCCGGCGGCATCCGGAACCGGTCACCGTGGGTGGTGGCGATTCCGCCCGGGAGAGCGGCGACGACTGATCTCCCTTCACCAGCCAGGATCCGAGCCCCGGCCAGCGCCGGGGCTCGGCCATGCCAGGAGGGTGCATGACCACCGTTGAGCAACGCGGCACGCCGGTCCTGATCACCGTCACCGGGCCGGACAAGCCCGGTGTGTCGTCGGTGCTGTTCGCCGTGCTGTCCCGGCAGGGCGTGCACCTGCTGGACGTGGAGCAGGTGGTGATCCAGGGCCAGCTGGTGCTCGGCGTCCTGGTCGACGTCTTCCACGACCCGGAGGGCGTCCAGGAGGCCGTCGAGCAGGCCATGGCCACGGTCGCCATGCACGTGGACGTGGACATCGAAGCGGGCTCGAAGGCGCTGGTGCGCAGCGGTTCCACGCACGTCCTGGTGGTGCTGGGCCGGCCGATCACCGCCCGCGGCTTCACCGAGGTGGCCCGCAGGCTGGCCGCGCTGGGCGTGAACATCGACGCCATCAACCGGGTCGCCGACTACCCGGTCACCGGGCTGGAAGTGCACGTCTCGGTGCCCGACGACGTCGATGCCGAACTCCGCTCCGCCCTGGCCGACGTGGCCGTCACCGCGGGTGTGGACATCGCGTTCGAGCGGGCCGGGCTGGCCCGGCGGGCCAAGCGGCTGATCGTGTTCGACGTCGACTCCACCCTGGTGCAGGGCGAGGTCATCGAGATGCTGGCCGCCAGGGCCGGCCGGCTGGACGAGGTGCGGGCCGTCACCGACGCCGCCATGCGTGGCGAGGTGGACTTCGCGGAGGCGTTGCGGCAGCGTGTCGCCACGCTGGCCGGTCTGCCCGAGTCGGTACTGGCCGAGGTCGCGGGCGAACTGGAGCTCATGCCCGGCGCCCGCACCACCATCCGCACCCTGAAGCGGCTCGGCTTCCGCTGCGGTGTGGTGTCCGGCGGGTTCACGTCGATCATCCGGCCGCTGGCCGACGACCTGGACCTGGACTTCGTGGCCGCCAACGAGTTGGAGATCGTCGACGGCGTGCTGACCGGGCAGGTGATCGGGCGGGTCGTCGACCGGCCGGGCAAGGCGGACGCGCTGCGCCGGTTCGCCGCGCAGGTCGACGTGCCGCTGGCCCAGTGCGTCGCGGTGGGCGACGGCGCCAACGACATCGACATGATCTCCGCCGCCGGGCTGGGGGTGGCGTTCAACGCCAAACCGGCGCTGCGCGAGGTCGCCGACACCGCCCTGTCGCACCCCTACCTGGACGCCGTGCTGTTCATGCTCGGCGTGACCAGGGCCGAGGTCGAGGCGGCCGACATCGCCGACGGGCTCCGACCCAAGCGACCGTGACCACCGTCCTCGCCCCGCTGACCGCCCGGCTGACCGGTTCCGGCTCGTTCGACGACCCCGAACCCGAGCAGGTGCGGGCCATGCCGGTGATCCTGCACATCGAGCGCACGGAACCGCCGTCGCGCACCGCGCTGTTGGAGGCCGCGGCCGCTGCCGCCGTGCTGGTGTGTGTCGACCCCCGGTCGGCGCCCGAGGGCGAGTGGTACGACGAGGTACTGGCGTGGACGTCCGGCCGGATCCGCAAGGTGGCGCGGCGGGCGCGTGGCGCGCACTGGTCGGCGGTGGGGGAGTTGCCCGGCCGGACCGTGCGGGTCGGGGACGCGGAGGCCCGGGCGCTGGTGCCCGGTCTGGTGGCGGAGACACCACGCGGGGTCAGCCGGTTGCAGATCTCCGGCAGCGAACTGCCGGCCGACGAGCCCGGCCCGGTGCCGACCGGGATTCCCGTGCTGTGGCTCAACCCCGGGGTGACCATGACGGCCGGCAAGGCGGCCGCGCAGGTGGGGCACGGCTCCATGCTGCTCGCGGCCATGCTGGCCGACGCGGAGCTGGCGTCGTGGGCGGACGCGGGGTGTCCGTGTGCGGTGCGGGTGGCGTCGGGTGCGCTGTGGGGCGAGTTGTGCACGCCGGAGGAGCCGTCGGTGGTGTGGCGGCGGTCGCGTGCGGTTGCCGTGCGGGACGCCGGTTTCACCGAGGTGGCGCCGGGCACGGTGACCGTGGTGGCGCGGTGGCAGGGCTAAGCGGGCGCGGCGGCCTCGTCCAGCCTGCGTAGCGCTCCCCGCACCACCACGGGGTCCGTTGTGGACCAGAACGGTGGCAGGGACGCGCGCAGGAAGTTGCCGTAGCGGGCGTTGGCCAGGCGGGAGTCGAGGATCGCCACCACGCCCTTGTCGCCCATGGACCGCAGCAGCCGGCCGGCACCCTGGGCCAGCAGCAGCGCGGCATGCGTGGCAGCGACGGTGAGGAAACCGTTGCCACCCCGGGCCGCGACCGCCCGCTGCCGGGCCGACGCCAGTGGATCGTCCGGGCGGGGGAACGGAATCCGGTCCACCACCACCAGCTGCAACGACGAGCCGGGCACGTCGACGCCCTGCCACAGCGACAGCGTGCCGAACAGGCAGGTGCGCGGGTCGTCGGCGAACTTCGTGACCAGCAGGGCGGTGGCATCCTCGCCCTGGCACAGGATCGGGTGTTCGGTGCGCTCGCGCAGCGCCTCGGTGGCCTGTTTCGCCGCGCGCATCGACGAGAACAAGCCCAGGGTCCGGCCACCGGCCGCGGTGACCAGGTCGTATAGTTCATCCAAATAGGATTCAGCGAGACCGTCGCGGCCTGGTGCCGGGAGGTGCTTGGCGACGTAGAGGATGCCGCTGCGGTGGTGTTCGAAGGGCGAGCCGACGTCCAGTCCGGTCCACTTCGGACCGTCCAGCACCGGTTCCTTGTCGGTGGCCATGCCCTCGACCTTGCGCACCTCCCGTTGCGCGATGGGCAGGCCCCACTGGCGGGCCAGCGTGTCGAACGCGCCGCCCAGGGTCAGCGTGGCCGACGTGAGGATCGTGGTGTGCTGGCCGAACAGCCGCTCGCGCAGCAGGCCGCCGACGCCCAGCGGCGCCACCCGCAGCGACGCCGGCCGGTCGGTGTCACCGGAGACCCACACGACGTCCCGCAGGTGGGCATCGTCGTCGTCGAAGGCGTCCAGCAGCCGGGCGGCCGTGTCGAACGTCTCGTCCAGCATCGCCTTGGCCAGCTTGACCGCGGTGGCGTCGGAGACGTTCTCCTTCTGGGCGGCGCGTTCCGGGCCGACGGCGGTCAGGCAGTTGCGGGCGGCGTCGCGGATGGCGCGCAGCGTGGCGGTCAGGGCCGAGGGCAGCTCGTCCAGCCGGCCGGGCGGCAGTTCGGTGAGCAGCAGGCTCAGGCCGTCGCCCGCTTCGGCCAGGCGGTCGGCGATCTCCTGGTCGATCAGCCTGCCGGTGCGGCGCGCGGCAGTGGTGACGCTGCCGCCGCTGATCTCCGCGGTGGCGGCCGAGGTCACGCGGTCGACCAGGTCGTGGGCCTCGTCCACGATGACGACGTCGTGTTCGGGCAGGACCTGGTAGCCCTCCAGTGCGTTGATGGCCAGCATGGCGTGGTTGGTGACCACGACGTCGGCCCGGCCGGCCTCGGCCCTGGCGCGCTCGGCGAAGCAGTCCGAGCCGACCGGGCAGCGGGACAGGCCGAGGCACTCCCGCGCGGACACCGACACCTGCCGCCACGCCTGCTCGCCGACGCCGGGCACGAGTTCGTCGCGGTCGCCGGTCTCGGTGTCGCTGGACCACTCGTGCAGCCGTTTCACCTGACGGCCCATGGCCGACACGGCGAACGGGTCGAACAGCGCGCCGTCGTCGGGTTCCTCGGGCGCGCCGGTGTGGACCCGGTGCAGGCACAGGTAGTTGCGGCGGCCCTTGAGGATGGCGAACGTGGGCTTGCGGCCCAGGTGTGGGGCCAGCGCGGTGGCCAGGCGGGGCAGGTCGCGGTCGACGAGCTGGCGCTGCAGCGCGATGGTGGCCGTGGAGACGACGACGGTGGCGCCCTCCAGGACGGCGTGCCGGATCGCCGGGACCAGGTAGCCGAGCGACTTGCCGGTACCGGTGCCGGCCTGCACGGCCAGGTGCTCGCCGGTGCGGATGCTGTCCGCGACAGCCTTGGCCATGTCGACCTGACCGGTCCGCTCGGCGCCGCCCAGGGCCGTGACGGCGGCGTGCAGCAACGTGACCACGTCGGGTACGACCGTGCCGTCGGCGGTGGTGCTGGCAGCGACAGTCTCGGCGGCGGACCTGGGGGACACGCAGTGACCGTACCCGGATGGGCTGTCGGGAAGTCCGAGGACACCCGGGCGTCCTGGCGTGTCGACCGCCGAACGGCCGACTCGGATGGGCTGTCGGACCCCGGCGCTAGCGTGCCGGACATGACATCGGTACTGCTGGTGGTGGACGCGCAACAGAACATGCTCCGGCCGCCCGAGCCGGTCCCGGACGCGGCCACCGTCGGCGTCGCGATCGAGCGGACGATGGCAGCGGCCCGGTCGGCAGGTGCGCGGGTGGTGCACATCCGGAACACCGGTGACGCGGGCGACCCGGACGAGCCGGGCACGCGCGGCTGGGAGCTGGTGTACGACGTGCGGCCCGGTGAGCCGGTGGTGGACAAGCCGGAGAGCGACTCCTTCGCCCGCACCGACCTGGCAGACCACGTCCCGGCAGGCGCGCCGGTCGTCGTGGTGGGCATGCAGAGCGAGTACTGCGTCCGCTCCACCGCACTGGCCGCCCTGGGCCGCGCCCACCCGGTCACCCTCGTCCGGGGCGCCCACGCCACCTATGCCGACGGCGAACCGGCGGCCGACATCTCGGCCCGGGTGGAGACGGAGCTGGAAAAGGCGGGCGTGCGCATCGTCGCGGCACCGGAATTGGCATTCGGCCAGGTACCAATTCTGCGATGATGGCCGCGATGACCGTCATCCGTCGATCACGTGCGTTGGATTCGCTGTACGGGTTGGCCCTGGGCGACGCGTTGGGTTCCCAGTTCTTCGTCCCGGCCAATCATGAGTTTCTGCTCCGTCGTGAGTTGCCACCCGGTCCGTGGCAGTGGACGGATGACGCCGAGATGGCCTGCTCGGTCGTCGCGGTGCTGGACCGGCTCGGCGGCATCGACCAGGACGCGCTCGCGGCCAGCTTCGCCGAGCACCACGACTTCGACCGCGGCTACGGCCCCGGCGTGAACCGCATGCTCCGGCTGGTCCGCGAGGGTGGTGCCTGGCGGGAGTTGGCCGCCGATCTGTTCAACGGCCAGGGATCGTGGGGCAACGGCGGCGCGATGCGGGTGGCTCCGCTCGGCGCGTGGTTCGCCGACGACCCGGCCGAAGCGGCCCGGCAGGCGGCGCTGTCCGCCGAAGTCACGCACGCCCACCCCGACGGCGTGGCAGGCGCGGTCGCGGTCGCGGTGGCGGCAGCACTGGCAGCCGACCCGAACCCACCCGCACCCCGGGACTTCCTCGACCGCGTCCTCGCGCACGTACCGCCGGGTCGGGTGCACCACGGCGTATGGGCGGCCCGAGGTCTGGCGCATGTGCCCTCGGCCGAGATCGCCGTGCACGAGTTGGGCAACGGCCGCCGGACCAGCGCCGCCGACACCGTGCCCTACGCGCTGTGGGCGGCCGCCCGCAACCTCACCGACTACGAGCAGGCGTTCTGGATCACCGCCAGCACCGGCGGCGATGTCGACACCACGTGCGCCATCGTCGGCGGCGTCGTCGGCGCCCACGTGGGCACCGAGGGACTACCCGAGCGGTGGCGCGCCGAGTGCGAACCCCTGCCCGCATGGTTCGGCTCGACGGACGCCACCCGGCCGACCTTGCGCTGACCCGTCACAACCAGCTCCACCGCACTTCGCGTTCCGTCGCCGACCGCCACTCGACGCCCGCCGGTGGCAGGTCGCTGCCCACGCCCAGGACGACACGCGCCGTCCTCGTCGTAGAACTCGCCGTACGTATGTCTTTTCGCCCCTCGTTCTGGCGGCGATGTCCGCGATCCGGCCGGCAGCCCACGTCGGGTCATCGACGGCTCCGACGAGATTGGTCGCATGGTGACGAGGCCAATACTCTTGGTAGTGGCGCCATCATGCGGGAGAGCCCCGGCAACCGGACGCCGGTTATTTCCGGAGCAGCTGGTACATGAGGTGTAGACCGGTCAAGCCGTGTTTCGGGTGGTTGAACGATTCCGGAACGGTGGCCAAAATCTCGAAGCCCAGCGAGCGCCACAGGCCCACCGCGACCACATTGGTCTCGACCACTGCGTTGAACTGGATGGCGTGGTAGCCGGATTCCCGCGACCACCGGACGACGTACTCGCCCAATGCGCGGCCGACGCCTTTGCCCTGGCTCGCCG
The DNA here is from genome assembly GCA_036273855.1 of Pseudonocardiaceae bacterium. Lineage (GTDB taxonomy): Bacteria > Actinomycetota > Actinomycetes > Mycobacteriales > Pseudonocardiaceae > DATEPR01. The sequence goes on along the minus strand of DASUGU010000139.1, from coordinate 49,794 downwards.
GGTCGACCATGAAGCTCGCCGTCGCCACGTGCGCACCGCGGCCGGGCCGGTTCGGGCCCATCGTGGCGGACCCGAGTACTTCGTCCCCGTCGACCGCGACCACGGTCTGACCAGGCGGTTCCGCTATCCAGTAGGGCTCGCCGGTGGCCTCGGTCAGGTCCAGCGGATAGGCGTAGGTCTCGCCATCGAGGACGATCCGCTGGAAGAAGGGCCAGATTTTCGGCCAGTCCGCGTGCTCGGCGGCTCTGATCATCATGACGGGATTGTCACACGCCCTTTCGGCTGGCCGGGAGTCGATTTCGACCGGTCCCAACGGGCGACCACGGGGGAGCGATCCACACGGATCGCGTCGTGGGACGAGATCTTCACCACGTTGACTCCTCATTAGGTATGGCTAACCTAACCTCCGTTCTCGGCTCGAGGGTGCAGGAGCACTGAACCGAACGGAGCACGCCCATGACCACCGATGTCGCCGACGCCCCGGCCACGTCGACGTCCGTCAACGCGTTCACGATGCGCAGGCTGCACGGCGCGGCGGTCGTCCGCATCGTCTTCGGCGTGATCTGGGCCATCGACGCGATCTTCAAGTTCCTGCCCGGCTTCGTGCACGGGCAGACCCTGGGCAAGGAGCTCGGCGCGGGCGCCGACGTGCACACGCCGGTGATCCACCAGTGGATCCAGCTGTGGAGCAACGCGGCAAGTGTCAACCCGGCCGCGTTCGCCATCGGCACCGGGGTCATCGAGGTGATCATCGCGGTCTGCCTGCTGATCGGTGCCTTCAGCAACCTGACGTTCATCGGCAGCGCGATCTGGTCGTTCGGCATCTGGTCGGCGGCCGAGGGCTTCCACCTGCCGTGGTCCAAGTCCGGCATCACCGACCTCGGGCCGTCGGTCGGCTACGTGATCGCCTCCCTGGTCCTGTTCTTCGCCGCCGCGGGTGCGACGTGGAGCGTGGACGGGAAGCTCCGGCCCGTCATGGCACGGTTCGGCCTCGGCCGGCTGTGCAGCCCGACGCCGCAGGATCTGCTCGACCGCTAATGATCCAGGGCGATGACGCCGTCCGTGACCTCGGCGTTCCGGCGCGTCTTCGCCCAGCCGTTCCTACCCCTGGCCAACCGGAACACCGCGCGCCAGGACGTGATGTAGAACGTGTAGATGTAGGCGGCGTAGCCGGCACCGTAGCCCAGGGCGCGCAGGAAACTGCCCTTCCGCTCGCACTTCCACCAGTAGATCGGCCCCCAGATCACGAACGGCAGGATGCCGAACGACCCGTACACCGCGAACAGGACCCATGCGCCACCGGTGAACCACTGCCACACCCACCCCGGCGACGTCACCGTCCTACCGGCCAGCAGCACGAACGGGATCGGGTACACCAGGGTGCCGAGCAACTGCATCCAGGGCTGCGCCAGGTAGTACAGCATCTCGGCGGCACCCAGCGTGGACAGGTGCTTCGAGTCCCAGATGCGGCGCACGTACCGGGCGCACTGCATGGTGCCCTGGCCCCATCTGGTCCGCTGCACGAGGAACCGCCGCAGGTCGTACAGGCCCTCCTGGTCCACGTGGGTGTCCATGGTGAAACCGGTGCGCCAGCCCTCGGTGAGCAGGTGGACGCCCAGCTCGAAGTCCTCCAGCAGCGACCCGCGCCAGGGCGTGCCCGTCGCGCCGGCGATAGAGTCCAAAGCGGACAGACGGGCGAACTGGCCGTTACCGCCCATGGAGATCGTGCCGGTGTAGCCGCGGGACTTCTGGATCGCGGCGATCGCGGTGCGGAACTCCAGGTCCTGCATCCGCACCAGCGTGCTGCCCAGCCAGCGCCGCCAGCCGGTGCGGCGCGGCGGCGGGGTGTCCCGGTTGCTCATCCGTACGTCGATCTGCACGGCACCGACCGTCGGGTCGCCGAACAGGCCGTCCCCGGCGCACGCGGACAGGCAGTTGGCTGCCGGCCGGCCATCGGCGTCCACCACCACCAGGATCTGCCGGGTCAGGTCGGAGTGCCGGCCGATCCATGCCTTCATCTCCCGGTAGGCGGCGTTGAGCGCGTCGCCCTTGCCGGTGCGCGCCTGCGGCCGGGTGCGCCGCACCAGGTGGATGTACCGGCTCTGCTCGCCGTGCCCGTACCGCAGGCCCTCCACCACGTACGACGTGCGGTCGTCCGAGTCGTCGTCGATGACCCACACGTGGGCCTGCGGGAAGGTCGTCCGCAGGTAGCGGATGGTCGGCCCGACGACGAGCTCCTCGTCCCGGCACGGCACCAGGAAGTGCCACTCGAACCGGCTCGGATCGCCCGGCGGCGCCGGCCGGTGGCGCAGGTAGGGCACGATGATCACGTAGACGTACACGAGGAACGCGACGCTCATGGTCAGGGCGATCGCCTGGGTGAAGCCGAGCAGGACGGTGACGGAGCCGCCGTTCATGCCCGCTCGCGCCGCTCGTTCCGCCGTTCCACGCGCGACCGCCGGGTGGCCAGCCACACGAACAGCACGAGGGCGATCGCGCCGCCGAACACGCTGACCAGCGAGCCGATCATGGTGTGGCCCCAGTAGTAGCCGCGGTCGGTGCCCAGCCAGCCGACCAGCGCGGCCAGCGTCATGATGCGCAGCTGGTTGACCACGATGAGGATCAGCGCGGCCAGGGCGAGCGAGCCGAGCACCCGCGTCGCGATGGCCGGCCGCAGCGTGACGAGCACGGCGGACACCAGCACCAGCGGGATGAGCAGGAACGCGGACGTGCACTCGGGCGTCATGGTGAGGCCGAGCGGATGGGTGGAGCCCAGTCCGAAGTAGACAGTTTGCTGGCCGGCGACGACGTATACGCCGGACGACGTGAACACGTGCAGCAGGAGTCCGGCCAGGCTGATCTCGACGGTCTGGTACGCGCGGTGGGCGACGACCAGGAGCATCGCCAGCGCGATCAGGGCGGCGGTCAGCATGCGGGGTAATGCGGAGGAGGGGCGGGCCGCGACGTTCGTGGCGGTCAACGTGGTCCTTTCCGGCGGAAGTGAAGGAAGTTTGCTTCTCATCCGATCGGCTGGTCGATCTTGTCGCTTGACTACCCGATCGGGTGGCTACGGATACGGCGTGCCGCCGCAATTTCACCCGGAGTGTGACAAGACAACCCCTTCGTGGGAGTACCCGGCACTGCAGTGTGATCACGGTTGACGGCCCTGCCGTGCACCGTCGATAAACGTCCCCGCAAGCACCCGTCGACCGCGTTTCATCGCGGGATCAATGCGGGAAATGATTCGGAGGAAATAGATGCGTTTGCGTATCGTGCGCCGGGGCGGCGTACTGGCATTAGCCGCCGTCGCGGCGCTCCTGGCCGGCACCGCGCCTGCGTCGGCGGCGCCCGGTGACGGCTCCGCGTTCGGCATCAAGGCCAACGTCACGTTGGTCGGCCACAGTGTCGTCAACGCGGGCCCGTTCGCCTCGGCCAGCACGGCCGGCCCCACCGCCGACAGCCTGGCCTCCGTCACCGTGCCGGGGATCGTCACGGCCGGTGTGATCAACACCTCGGCGACGAAGGACCCGAACACCGGTGAGGTGTCCGCCGGCGCGAGCACGGCCGACGTCGGCCTGCCGCTGCTGGCCGCGCTCGGCGCCGTCCAGGCCAAGCTGATCGCCGCGACGTGCGACGCGACCCAGTCCGGCGAGAGCGGCACGGTGACGCTGACCGACGCCAGCCTCGGCAGCCTCGGCGCGCTGGCCGTGCATCCGGCGAAGGACACGACGATCGCGATCAAGCTGCCGGTCATCGGCGACGTGGCCACGCTGATTCTCAACGAGCAGCTCCACAATCCCGACGGCAGCCTCACGGTCGACGCCGTGCACCTGCACCTGCTCGGCGGCAGGGGTGTCGCCGCGATCGGCTCCGGTGACGTGATCATCTCGTCGGCCACCTGCGGCCCGGCCGGCCTGCCGATCCCGATGGCCTCGGGCGCCGGGCTGTGGATCGGACTGGGGCTGCTGGCGCTGATCGGCGTCCCCGTCGGGACGACCGTCGTCCGCCGTCGTAGGACGAGTGCCGCGGTAGCGGCCTGAACCGGCAGGAGACACACGTCATGTACAAGGTTCCTGGAGCCGGCGGAGCGGTCGGCGCCGGCGCCGGCACCCTGGCCTTCACGGGCGCCAACGTGACCGGGTGGATCGTGTTCGGTGCGATTCTGCTGGTGGCAGGGGTGCTGGCGGTCGTCGCCGGACGCCGTCGCCAGCACCGGCTCGCGACCAGCGACGACCCGATCGCTGGTTGACGGGACGCCGGCCGGTGGACTTTCCCCCACCGTCCATCGGCCGGCACCAGCGCACGAATCCACGAGAGGCACGTCACCCCATGGACGTCCAGTTACTGGTCGGCACCCGTCCCGAGGCGATCAAGGCGGCACCGGTCGCCGTCGCACTCGCCGAACGGGCCGCCCACACCGGTCTCCGCCCCATAATCGTCCATAGTGGACAACACAGGCACGTGGTCGAGCAGGCGCTGCGGCCCTTCGGGCTGGCGCCGGACGAGTGGCTGGACGTCACCCGGACCACCGGTGGGCAGGCCGAACTGTTCGCCGGCCTGCTGCCCGCGCTGGACGACCTGCTCACCCGCACCCGGCCGGCCGCCGTCGTGGTGCAGGGCGACACGTCCACCACGCTGGCCGGCGCGCTGGCCGCGTTCTGGCGCACCGTGCCCGTGGTGCACCTGGAAGCCGGGCTGCGCACCCACGACCTCACCGCGCCGTTCCCCGAGGAGGGCAACCGGCAACTGGTCGCCAGGATCGCCGCGCTGCACCTGGCGCCGACCAGGGCAGCGGCCGACGCGCTGCTGGCCGAGGCACCGCCCAGCCCCGACATCGTGGTCACCGGCAACACCGTCGTCGACGCGGCCCACCACATCGCCCGGCTGGACCTCCCGGCCCGCGACCCGCTGCTGCGCGCCGCCGAGGCCGAACTGGCCGCGACCGGCGGCCGGCTGCTGCTGGTCACCGCGCACCGCAGGGAGTCCTGGGGCGCGCCGCTGGACCGGATTCTCGCTGCCGTCGGCCGGATCGCCGACGAGCATCCCGACGTGGTGATCCTGCTGCCGGCCCACCCGAACCCGGCCGTCCGGACGCAGGTTCAGGCCGCCCTCGGCACCCACCCCAGGGTCCGGATCACCGATCCGCTGGACTACCCGGACCTGATCCGCGCGCTGCGGCACAGCGCCCTGGTGCTCACCGACTCCGGTGGCGTGCAGGAGGAGGCGCCCAGTTTCGACACACCGGTGCTGGTGCTGCGGGACACCACCGAACGGCACGAGGCCGTCGTCGCCGGCCGCGCCTGGCTGGTCGGCAGCGACCCGGAACGGATTCTCGGTCACGCCCGCCGGCTGCTCGCCGACCGCCCGACCTGGCCGGCCGGCGAGAACCCCTACGGCGACGGCAAGGCGGCCGCCCGCGTGCTGGACGCGCTGGAGACCTTGCTGTTGCGCCGCTGAGGTCCTGGTTCACAAGCCATCGTTGCCCCAGTCTCACCGGCTACGCCCTGAGCATTCCTGCTGCTCGGCCAGCCTTGTGAACCAGGACCTAGCCGACTCTCGGTGAGCCGATGAGCGTCACCCCGGCCTGGTCCATCTCGGTCAACGCCGTGTCTACCGTGGACTGTGCGACGCCCGCGGTGAGGTCGAGCAGCACGGTCGTGCGCAGGCCGGTCCGGGCGGCGTCCAGCGCGGTGGCCCGCACGCAGTGGTCGGTGGCGATGCCGACGAGTTCCACCCGGTCCACATCATGCGCGCGCAACCATTCGGCGAGTGTGGTGCCGTCGCCCGTGGTGCCCTCGAAACCGGAGTACGCGGCGGCATGCTCGCCCTTGGAGAACACCGCCGCCACCGGAGCCACGTCCAGTTCCGGGTGGAACGACGAGCCCGACGTGCCGCGCACGCAGTGCACCGGCCACGTGGTCACGAAGTCGGGGTGGTCGCTGAAGTGGGTGCCGGGGTCGGTGTGGTAGTCGCGGGTGGCCACCACCTGGTCGTACGGCGTGCCGGCCAGGTGGGCCGAGATCGCCGCGGCCACGGACGCGCCGCCGGTGACCGCCAGCGAACCGCCCTCGCAGAAGTCGTTCTGCACGTCGACGACGATCAACGCGGTACCCATCGGAATCTCCTCCTAGCTGAAGGTCGTCGGAATGGCCGGCTCGCCGTGGGACAGCTTCAGGCCCTCCCACGGCACGCTGACCAGTGCCTTCCGCAGCCGTTCCCGGCTCTGCGCCAGGGTGGGCACGTCCGGCACCGCGGCACCGCCGCGGATCAGCGGGATCTGCAGTTCCTGGTCGTACTCGGACCGGCGCGGGCCGGGGCCGTCGACCACGTAGACGACCTCCTCCAGCGCGGTCCCGGTTTCCTTGTGCCGGCGCAGCGCAGCCTTCCGCCCGCCCTTGGACTCCTTGTGCGAGCTGCGTTTGGCCACCGGCAGGCCGGCCACCTCGACCAGCTTGTAGACCATGCCGGCGGTCGGCGCGCCCGAGCCGACGACGACGGAGGTGCCGACGCCGTACGCGTCCACCGGCTCGGCGCGCAGCGACGCGATGGCGAACTCGTCGAGGTCGCCGGACACCACGATCCTGGTGTGCCGCGCGCCCAGCCCGTCGAGCTGGTCGCGGGCGTGCCTGGCCAGCACGCCGAGATCGCCGGAGTCGATCCGGACCGCCCGCAGGTCGGGGCCGGCCACCTTGATCGCGGTGGCGATGCCCTCGGTGATGTCGTAGGTGTCCACCAGGAGTGTGGTGTCCGCGCCGAGCACGTCGACCTGGCCGCGGAACGCCTGCTCCTCGGAGTCGTGCAACAGGGTGAAGGCGTGCGCCGACGTGCCCGTCGTGGGGATGTCGTACCGGCGGCCGGCTTCCAGGTTCGACGTGGACGCGAAGCCGGCCAGGTAGGCGGCGCGGGCCGAGGCCACCGCGGCCTGCTCGTGGGTGCGGCGCGAGCCCATCTCGATGATCGGCCTGCCGTTTGCCGCGCTGACCATCCGGGCCGCCGCCGACGCGACGGCCGAGTCGTGGTTGAGCACCGACAGGACAAGGGTTTCCAGCAGGACACCCTCGGCGAAGCTGGCCCGCACGGTGAGCAGCGGCGAGCCGGGGAAGTACAGCTCCCCCTCGGGATAGCCGTCCACGTCGCCGCTGAAGCGGTAGTCCGCCAGCCAGTCCAGGGTGGTCGCGTCGACCACGCCGCTGGCCGCGAGGCGCTCGATCTCCTCGTCGCCGAACCGGAAACGGCTGATCGCGTCCAGCAGCCTGCCGGTGCCCGCGACGACGCCGTACCGCCTGCCGGCCGGCAGCCGTCGGGCGAACGCCTCGAACACACACGGACGGTGGCCGCTGCCGTCTGCCAATGAGCTGGCCAGCATGGTCAGCTCATAGTGGTCCGTGAGCAGTGCGGTACTCGCACGTGGTGTGCTCATGGATGGCAGCCTAAACCGGGCGAACTTTCCGATGCGGATCACACACGACGGTGGCGGCGTGCCACCATGGAGGGCATGACCACGCCCGTCGAACAGTCGCGGACGCAGGTTGAGCCGGGCGGCGCCGACCTGGGCGTCGAGGACACGCCGTGGCAGACCGTCGTCTGGAACGACCCGGTCAACCTGATGTCCTATGTCACCTATGTGTTCCAGAAGCTGTTCGGCTACGGCCGGGACAAGGCCGTCAAGCTGATGCTGGATGTGCACCACAAGGGCAAGGCGATCGTGTCGTCCGGATCCAAGGACAAGGTCGAGGCCGACGTCGCCCGACTGCACGCGGCCGGCCTCTGGGCGACCATGCAGCGGACGAGCTGACCCCGTCGGTCATGATTCCCGTCATGATCGGGCACGGGACGGATGCCGGCCGGTGAAGGGCTGGCGGCGCCGAGGCGACAAGTTGACCACTGTCTTCGACCGGCAGGAGGCCGCGCTGGTGCGTGGTCTGGTCCGCCAGGTCGTGGAGATGCTGGAGGTCAGGGCCGAGGAGGCCCCGACGGACGAACTGGCGGACCTGACCGGGATCCGGACCGGCCCGTCCACCGCGCCGGACGATCCGATCCTGGGCCGGTTGCTGCCGGACTTCCACCGATTGGACGACGACGCACCGTCGCAGGAGGACCAGAACTCGGCGGCGGCCCTGCGGTCGTTGCACGAACCGGAGTTGCTGGAGCTGAAAACCGGTGCCGCCGGGGTGCTGCTGGACACGTGTCCATCCGACGGCGGCGAGATCCGGCTGACGGCGGAGCAGGCCGACGCGTGGCTGGCGTCCTTGAACGATGTGCGACTCGCGCTGGGCACCGCGCTGGACGTCACCGAGGACATGCCCGACCAACTCCCCGACGACGACCCACGTGAACCGCACCTCGAGGTCTACCACTGGCTGACCTGGGTCCAGGAGAGCCTGGTCCAGGCGATGTCCGAATGAGCCTGCCCGGGCCGCGCAACGCGATCACCGACGTGCCGGGCGTTTCGGTTGGTCACCACCAGCGGATCGGCGACGGCTGGGCCACCGGCACGACCGTGGTGCTGGTGCCCGCCGGTGCCGTCGGCGGTGTGGACGGGCGCGGTGGCGCGCCGGGCACCCGGGAGACCGACCTGCTGGCGCCGGAGAACCTGGTGAGCCGGGTGCACGCGGTGTGCCTGACCGGTGGCAGCGCCTACGGCCTGGCCGCGGCCGACGGCGTGATGCGGTGGCTGGGGGAGCGGCACCACGGGTTTCCCGTTGGCGCGCAGGCCCACGAAGTGGTGCCGATCGTGCCGGCGGCGGTGCTGTTCGACCTGCCCCGGAGCGCGTGGGGCAACCGCCCGACGGCCGATTTCGGTTACGCCGCTTGCGAATCCGCCACGTCCGGTGCAGTCGGGCAGGGCACCGTGGGTGCCGGCACCGGCGCGAAGCTGGGGTCGCTGAAGGGCGGTGTCGGCACGGCCAGTGTGGTGCTCGACTCGGGTGCCGTGGTGGGTGCGCTGGTCGTGGCGAACGCCTCCGGTGAGGCCGTCGACCCGCTCGGCAGGCCGTGGTCGGCCGACCTGGAGCTGGCCGGCGAGTTCGGCGTCGCCTGGCCCGACCGGCCCGGTGCGTGGCCCGACTCGGGCCAGGCCCCGCTGAACACGACCATCGGCGTCGTCGCCGTCGACGCCGCGCTGACCAAGGCCGAGGCCAAGCGGATCGCCATGGCCGGCCAGGACGGCCTGGCCCGGTCGGTGCGGCCGGCACACCGGATGTTCGACGGTGACACGGTGTTCGCTCTGGCCACCGGCGCCCGGCCGCTGTCCGAGGTCGCCGGCACGTTCGCCGAACCGGCGCGGGCGGCCGAACTGGACAGGCTGTGCACCGCGGCGGCGGAGGTGTTCGCCAGGGCGATGGTGCACGCCCTGCTCACCGCCCGGTCGCTGCCCGGCCTGCCCGCGTACCAGGACGTCTGGCCGGTCGAGTAGCCCCTCTCACATCTCGGAAGGCGACGTATCGGCCCGTAGGATGGGGCCGTGCTGGTGATCCGACGCGATCTGGTGGACGCGATGGTGGCGCATGCCCGCCGCGACCACCCTGACGAGGCGTGCGGTGTGATCGCCGGACCGGAGGGCTCGGACCGGCCGGAGCGCCTGATCGAGATGGTCAACGCGGCGCGCTCGGCCACGTTCTACGAGTTCGACTCGATGGAACAGCTCCGGGTGCACCGGGAACTGGAGGCGGCGGGTGAGGAGTCGGTGGTCATCTACCACTCGCACACCGCCACCGAGGCGTATCCGTCGCGCACCGACGTCACCCTGGCCCAGGAGCCCGGCGCGCACTACGTGCTGGTCTCCACCCGCGAACCCGACACCGACGAACTGCGCTCCTACCGCATCGTGGACGGTGAGGTCACCGAGGAGCCGGTGGAAGTGGTCGAATCGTACATGTTCGCGCATACCGGGCGGGACGACACGGTCGACCGACGGTAACCGGGCGCTCGCCGGAATACCTGGTGGGCCGTAGCGCGTCTGGAATCGTAGACACCCTCAGCGGAGGTAGCTCAGCATGGCCGTGACCGTTTCCATCCCCACCATCCTGCGCACGCACACCGGCGGCGAGAAGTCCGTCGAGGCGAGCGGCAGGACGCTGGCCGAGGTGATCGACGACCTGGAGGCCAACCACGCCGGCCTCAAGGGCCGGCTGGTCAAGGAGGGCACGCTGCACCGGTTCGTGAACGTGTACGTGAACGACGAGGACGTCCGGTTCTCCGGTGGCCTGGCGGCGGCCGTGACCGACGGTGACACCGTGACGATCCTGCCTGCCGTCGCGGGCGGCTGATCACCGATGGCCCGGTACGAGTCCTTGCTGGACGCGCTGGGGGACACGCCACTGGTCGGCCTGCCCCGGCTGTCGCCCGCGCCGAACGTCCGGCTGTGGGCGAAACTGGAGGACCGCAACCCGACTGGTTCGATCAAGGACCGGCCGGCGCTGGCCATGATCGAGGCCGCCGAGGCCGAGGGCAGGCTGCGGCCCGGCTGCACGATCCTGGAGCCGACGTCCGGCAACACGGGCATCTCGCTGGCCATGGCCGCCAAGCTCAAGGGCTACACGCTGGTGTGCGTGATGCCGGAGAACACCTCGGTGGAACGCCGGCAGCTGCTGACGGCCTACGGCGCGCAGATCATCAACTCGCCGGCCGCGGGCGGCTCCAACCAGGCCGTGGCCATGGCCAAGGCGCTCGCCGCCGAACACCCCGACTGGGTGATGCTCTACCAGTACGGCAACCCGGCCAACGCCGACGCCCACTACCGGGGCACCGGCCCGGAGCTGCTGCGCGACCTGCCCACGCTGACCCACTTCGTGGCCGGCCTGGGCACCACGGGCACGCTGGTCGGTGTCGGCCGCTACCTGCGGGAACACAAGCCGGACGTGCAGATCATCGCCGCCGAGCCACGGTACGGCGAGCTGGTCTACGGCCTGCGCAACCTGGACGAGGGCTTCGTGCCCGAGCTGTACGACCCGGACGTGCTGACCAGCCGGTTCTCCGTCGGCTCGCGCGACGCCCTGCGCCGGACCCGCCAACTGCTGGAGACCGAGGGCATCTTCGCCGGCATCTCCACCGGCGCGATCCTGCACGCGGCCCTCGCGGTCGCGGAGAAGTCGGCCGGCACGGGTGAGTCCGCCGACGTGGCGTTCATCGTGGCCGACGCCGGTTGGAAGTACCTGTCCACCGGCGCCTACGGCGGCACCCTGGACGAGGCGGCGCAACGCATCGACGGCCAGCTCTGGGCGTAGATATCCGGTGGCCCGCTCCTGGCGCACGCGGCACGGTGGCCGTATGTCCACCGTCACGGGACCACTGGTGCGGCCGGCCACGCCTGCGGACGCCGACGCCATGGGCGAGATCCACATCCGGTCCTGGCAGCACGCCTACGCCGGTCTGCTCCCGGACGAGTTGCTGGCCGGCTTCTCGGTGCCCAACCGGCAACGCGCCTGGCGCGATCGGCTCACCGCGCTCGCCGGGACGGACCGGCCCGACCGCCACATGTTCGTGGCGGTCGCCGACGGCGAGGTCGTCGGGTTCACCTCCGTGGGGGTGAACCGGGACGCCGACGCGGACCAGCACACCGGTGAGCTGTACTCGATCTACCTGCGTCCGGATCGGCAGGGCAGGGGCATCGGCCGGCTGCTCAACGATCGCGGCCTGGCCGCGCTGGCCGCCGACGGGTACCGCGCGGCCACCCTGTGGGTGCTGGCCGGCAACAGCCACGCGCAGGGCTTCTACCAGCGGATGGGCTGGGCGGCCGACGGCGCGACGAAGACCGAGCCCGTCGTCGAGGGCGCGGTGCCGGTCACCGAGGCGCGCTACCGGATCCCGTTGTCAACCGGCGAAACGCGGGGTGGCTAGCCCGGTGCCGATGCCGGGCGCCACGAACAGGCAGCCGGCCAGGGGTTCGGCCTCGGCATGCTCGGCGGTGAAGTGCTCGCGGCCGGTCGTCACGTACAGGTCGGTGAGGTCGTCCCCGCCGAACGCGCACGCCGTGACCTGCCGCGCCGGCACGTCGACCACCAGGTCCGGTGACCCGTCCGGCGCGAACCGGCGTACCTTGCCGCCGCCGTTCTCCGCCACCCACACGCACCCGTCGGCGTCCACGCACAACCCGTCCGGCACCCCGCCTGCCGGGCCGAAGTCCACGAACGGCCGCCGGCCGGTGGCCGCGCCCGTGTCCACGTCGTAGTCGAACACGTCGACCCGGCGGGTCGGCGTGTCGACGTAGTACATCCGGCCCTGGTCCGGGCTCCAGCCGATGCCGTTGCTGATCGACACGCCGGGCAGCACCACGGCGGCCCGGCCGGTGGGTTCGACCCTGGCCAGGAAGCCGCCGTCGGTGGCCAGGTCGTAGCGCATCGTCCCGGCCCACAGCCGGCCGGCCGGGTCGACAGCGGCGTCGTTGCCGCGCATGCCATCGCGCGCCCAGTAGACGAGCCACCTCAGGTCACCGCCCGCCTCCAGCAGGCCGATGCCGTCCCGCAGGTTGAGCACCAGGCCGCCGGCCACCCGGGGCTTGGCCGCGCCGACGTGCTGCGGCACCTCCGTCACCTCGTCGGTGCCCGACGACGGCCGGAAGCGGTGCACCGAGGCGCCCATGATGTCCACCCAGATCAGGCTGCCGTCGGCCACGTCCCACGTCGGTCCCTCACCGAGGGCCGGTTCACCGCGCAGCGCGATCTCCACGTCCGTCACGGGGCAGATCCTGTCACCCGGATGCCGGAAAATCAGGGTCGACCCTGATGCCATCTCTCAGGAAACGCTCGTAGCCTCGATGGTGTGGACAGCACACGCGCCCTCGCGAAGCCGCAGACCAACCCGGCGAAGCGCATTCTGCCCCCGCACCCGCTGCGGGCGGCCGCCGTGATCGTGGCGTTCACGGCGCTGCTCTACCTGATCGAACTGGTCAACCTCACCTTCCTGCACGGCAGCCTGGTCAACGACGGCATTCATCCGCGCACGCTGATGGGCCTGCCCGAGATCATCTGGGCGCCGCTGATTCACGGTGGCTGGCCGCACCTGATCAGCAACACCGTCCCGGTGCTGGTGTTCGGGTTCCTGGCCATGGCGGGCGGCATCGGCCCCTGGATCGCCGTCACCTCGGTGATCTGGGTGATCAGCGGGCTGGGCGTGTGGCTGGTCGGGCCGGCCGGCAGCACCATCGGCGCCTCCGGCATCGCGTTCGGCTGGCTGACGTTCCTGCTGGTCAGGGGCATCTTCAACCGCAGCTTCGGCCAGATCGTGGTGGCACTCGTGCTCCTGTTCTACTGGGGCAGCGTGCTGTGGGGCCTGGTGCCGGGCAACCCGGAGATCTCCTGGCAGGGCCACCTGTTCGGCGCCCTGGCCGGCTTCCTGTGCGCCTTCCTGGTGGCCAAGGCCAACCGGAGCAGGCGACCGGCCGCCACCAGCGGCTCCACGACGACCCTGCCGGGTAACCTCGCGGCATGAGCCCTGTCGACGCGCCGATCGGCATCTTCGATTCCGGGGTCGGCGGGTTGACGGTGGCACGTGCCGTGCTGGACCAACTGCCCGGCGAGCGGCTGCGGTACGTGGGCGACACCGCCCACGCGCCGTACGGCCCGCAGCCCATCGCCCGGGTCCGCGAACACGCCCTCGCGGTGATGGACGAGCTGGTCGCCAGCGGCGTGAAGCTGCTCGTGGTGGCGTGCAACACGGCGTCGGCCGCGTGCCTGCGGGACGCGCGGGAGCGCTACTCGGTGCCGGTCGTCGAGGTGGTCATCCCGGCGGTGCGGCGCGCGGTGCACGTGACGCGCTCCGGGCGGGTCGGCGTGATCGGCACCGTGGGCACCATCCGGTCCCGCGCCTACGACGACGCCTTCGCCGCCGCCAGGGACGTCCGGGTGACCAGCGTGGCCTGTCCGCAGTTCGCCGACTTCGTGGAGCGCGGGATCACGTCCGGCCGCCAGATTCTCGGCCTGGCCCAGGGCTACCTGGACCGGCTGTTGCGGGACGACGTGGACACGCTCGTGCTGGGCTGCACCCACTACCCGCTGCTGACCGGCGTGTTGCAACTGGTGATGGGCGACGGCGTGACGCTCGTGTCCAGCGCGGAGGAGACCGCGAAGGACGTGGTCAGGGTGTTGACCGAGCACGAACTGCTACGTGAGCCGGGCCTGGTCCCGCCCGACCACCTGTTCCGCTGCACGGGGCAGGCCCAGCCGTTCGCCCGGCAGGCCCGCCGGTTTCTCGGTCCCCTGTCCAGGGACATGGTTCTGGACATGCCAATCGACACAACCGAAGTGTCCGGTCTCGTGCGAAGCTGATCGCCGTGCTCCTGACCGTACTCGGCTGCTCCGGCAGCGTCTCCGGCCCGAACGCCGCCTCCTCGGGTTACCTGGTCGAGTCCGACGGTGGACGACTGGTACTCGATCTCGGCTACGGCACACTCGCCGCGCTCCAGGCGGCCCGCGACCCGTTCGACGTGGACGCGCTGCTGTTCTCCCACCTGCATCCCGACCACTGCGCCGACTTCAGCGGCTACATCGTGCTGCGCCGCTACCACCCGCGCCCGCCGATCGACCCGAGGCGGCGCAGGCTCGCCGTCTACGGGCCGAGTGACGCGCGGGACCGGCTGGTCGCCGCCTACGCCTGCAACGCCACCGAGGCCGCCGAGACCGACCTGTCCGACCTGTTCGCCTTCCTGGACTACGGCGACACGGCCACCGAGATCGCCGGGTTCACCGTCACCGCGGCCCGCGTGGACCATCCGTGCGAGGCGTACGGCGTGCGGATCGAGCGGGCCGGCCGGTCGCTCTGCTACACGGGCGACACCGCGCTGTGCGACTCGCTGGTCCGGCTCGCCGACGGCGTCGACACGCTGCTGGCCGAGGCGTCCTGGACCGAGGGGCCGGACCGGCCGGCCAACCTGCACATGTCCGGGCGCCAGGCCGGTGAACTGGCCGCCAAGGCCGGTGCCGGGCGGCTCGTGGTCACGCACGTGCCGCCGTGGACCGACAAGGCCGCTGTACTCGCCGAGGCGCGGCAGGCGTTCCCCGGTGACGTGGTGCTGGCGCGGGCGGGCGCCGAGTACCCGGTCTGACCGCTACCTGCCCACCCCGGTCCACACCGCCTGCGCGCCGGTCAGCCCGATGCGGATCACGTCGACCGTGGTCAGCGCGGCCAGCGCGATGACCAGCACCGACGCCAGCACCGAGATCCGCCGCCACGTCGTGGGCACCCGCCGGACCGGGGTGTCCCGCTCGTCCGTCGACGGCCGCTCGTGCTCGGCCCGGATGGTGGCGGCCCGTTCCCGGTCGGCCAGCTTGCCCGAGACCACCAGGAAGACCACGGCGACGCCGAAGCCCAGCGCGTAGGGCAGTAACTGGTTGCCCAGCTGTTCGTGCCGGATCAGGTTCTGGTCGGGCCGGGCGAGATAGGCGGAGAGCTGGCGGCCGGTGGCCTGGGCGAGTGGCACGGTGGCCACGGCCACGCCGGTCAGCGTCAGCACGGGCCAGCCGAACCGGCGGCGCAGCCTGTGGTACACGGCGAGGCCGACCGCGCCCACCGCGGCCAGCGGCAGCAGTACCGCGACGGCGTCCACCAGCAGCGGATGCGCCGGCAGCCCGTCGACGGTGAACAGTCCTTGCGCGAACGGCATATACCAGTTTCCCGGGTCGAGGCGATGGTCGTGCACTGGGCCGCTCTAGGCTAGCCGCGTGCTACGAAGCGACGGACGGCGTGACGACCAGCTACGGGATGTGCGGCTCACCAGGGGTTTCCAGAAGTGGCCCGCCGGCTCGGTGCTCGCCGAGTTCGGCAACACGCGGGTTCTGGCCGCGGCCAGCGTCTCTGACGGCGTGCCGCGCTGGCGGACCGGCTCCGGTCTTGGCTGGCTGACCGCGGAGTACGCGATGTTGCCCTCGGCCACCAACACCCGCTCCGACCGGGAGTCGGTGAAGGGCCGGGTGGGCGGCCGGACGCACGAGATCAGCCGCCTGATCGGGCGGTCGCTGCGGGCCTGCATCGACCTGGCCGCGCTCGGCGAGAACACCATCATGATCGACTGTGACGTGCTCCAGGCCGACGGCGGCACCCGTACGGCGGCCATCACCGGCGCGTACGTCGCCCTCGCCGACGCCATCACCTGGCTGGGCGCGGCGGGCCGGCTGGCCGACCCGAAACCGTTGTCCTGCGCGATCTCCGCGGTGAGCGTCGGCGTGGTGGACGGCCGGGTGCGGCTGGACCTGCCCTACGAGGAGGACTCGCGGGCCGAGGTCGACATGAACGTCGTGGCCACCGACACCGGCACGCTGGTCGAGGTGCAGGGCACCGGCGAAGGGGCCACCTTCGCACGGTCCACTTTGGACAAGATGCTGGACTTCGCGCTGGCCGGCTGCGACGAGCTGTCCCGCATCCAGTCCGCCGTGCTCGCCGAGCCCTACCCCGGTGACCTGCCGGAACCGTCGCGGAGGGGCAAGTGACCCAGCTCCTGCTGGCCACCCGCAACACGCACAAGCTCGCCGAACTGGACCGCATCCTGGCCGCCGAGGGCGTGTCGGGCCTACGGGTGATCGGCTTGGCCGACGTGCCGGACTTCCCCGAGGCACCGGAGACCGGCGCGACGTTCGAGGAGAACGCGCTGGCCAAGGCCAGGGACGCGGTCAAGGCGACCGGGCTGCCCTCGGTCGCCGACGACTCGGGCATCGCCGTCGACGCGCTCAACGGCATGCCGGGCGTGCTGTCCGCGCGGTGGTCGGGCAAGGCCCGCGACGACGGCGCGAACCTGCGGCTGCTGCTGGAACAGCTCGCCGACGTGCCGGACGAGCGGCGCGGTGGCGCGTTCGTGTGTGCCGCCGCGCTGGTCACGCCTGCCGGCACGGAAACCGTGGTGCGCGGCGAGTGGCCCGGTGTGATCGCCAGGGAGCCGCTCGGCGTCAACGGTTTCGGCTACGACCCGATCTTCGTGCCCGAGGGCTGCGCGGTCACGTCGGCCGAGCTGGCACCGGAGCAGAAGGACGCGCTGTCGCACCGCGGCCGGGCGCTGCGGTTGCTGCTGCCGTCACTCCGCGCGCTCGCGGTGTCCTAGTTCGTCCATCGGTGTCCGATTGACCCACGATAGGCTGAATGTACGTATCGAGTAGGTCTCGGCGGCCTGTTCGGCACGGCTCCGGAGCCGGGTGCGGGGGACCATTCCCCGGTCCCGACGCATGATCGACACACCTCGGAGCCATGATGCCTGCCCTGCCTGTCCGCCGTCCGCTGCTCACGGCGGCACTCGCGCTGGTCGCGACCGCCCTGATCGCGACCCCCGCCCTGGCGGGGCCGCACCCCACCACCACGACCAGGACGTATCCCACCACCACGACCAAGCAGTACCCCACCACCACGACGACTCCGCCGTACACCACCACGACGACGGAGACCACGACCACCACCGGCACGACCACGACGACCGGCGAGACCACCACCATCGGCGCCACGACGACGACCGGCGCCACGACGACGACCGGCGCCACCGGTACGACCACCACCGTCGCCCCGACCACGAAGGTCGGGCCGGGCGGCGGGCTGCCCAACACCGGCTTCGGCAACGCCTGGCTGATCTGGGTGGGTGCGCTGTCCGTGCTGGCAGGGGCGGGCCTGCTGCTGGTGCGCAGGCTGGCCGGCCGCCACTGACCTGACCGGCACGGCCCCGGGTTCGCCGAACCCGGGGTCGGGTCGCGGGTCAGGCGCCCTGCAGGCTCAGGTCCTTGAGCAGCCGGGCCACGTGGCCGGTCGCCTTCACGTTGTACAGCGCCTGGCCGATCGTGCCGTCCGGGTTGATCACGAACGTCGAGCGGATGACGCCCATGATGGTGCGGCCGTAGTTCTGCTTCTCGCCGAACGCGCCCCACGCGGACAGCACCGCGCGGTCGGGGTCGGACAGCAGCGGGAACGTCAGGCCCTCCTTCTCCCGGAACTTGGCCAGTTTCTCCGGCTTGTCCGGGGAGATGCCGAGCACGTCGAAGCCGGCACCGTCGAGCAGGGCCAGGTTGTCCCGAAAGTCGCACGCCTGCTTGGTGCAGCCGGGGGTCATGGCGGCGGGGTAGAAGTAGACGACGACCGAACGACCCCGGAAGTCGGACAGGGAGACCTGCTTGCCCGTGTCGTCGGTGAGGGTGAAGTCCGGCGCCGGGTCGCCGACCGCGAGCCGTTTCTGATCTGCCATACCGGCACGCTAGCGCGGTGGGCCGGATGGGCGTGTGGGCGGTGCCGGTGGCACCGCCCACAACTGTGGTGCCCCTTCCCGCCGAACGGCAGCAAGGAGCGCGAGCGCGCCGGGGGGCTTCGCGTGCTCAATTCACCCATCGGTGGAGCAGCGTCCGATGCAACATGTGACGACAGGATTACACCCGTTCGGCGCAACAGCGGTTGTCCTGTCTTTGTCAGGACACGATGGCGAAGAACACGACAAAGGCGCTGACGGCGATCAGACCGCCCACGATCAGCCAGCCGAAATCGCGCCAGGTGGACAGGCTGCGGCTGTCCTCACCGGGCACGTACACGCCCCGGGCCTCGAACCAGTCGGCCCACCTGACCAGCCAGCCGACCGGGTTGAGGCCGGCGGCCGACGGCGTGCGGCGGCGCCGGGTGGGGGTCAGTCCCATTTCGGGGCCACTTCGGGCAGTGACGGGTCGATCTGCCAGGCGCAGAACTGCCAGGCCCGCGCGGTGGCGTACTGCACGCCTGCCGAGTCGAAGTTGATCAGCGGCGGTGTCCTGATGTGCGCGGCCTTGGCCCGGTCCATCATCTCGTTCGCCGCGTCCTGCAACGGCAACTGGCGCACCAGCTCGGCCGCCTTGTCGTACACGTCGGCCCGGCTGCTGGCCAGCGTCTCGCCGAAGGCGTCGCCCTTGGTGTGGTTCTTGATCGCGGTGCCCCGAGCCGCCTTGGCGTAGTCGGTGAGCATGCGAGCCAGCTCTGCCTGGTCCGGCACGTCGGCGTTCACGTGGGGAGCCGGCTCCATCGAAACCTCCGTAGCCCAATTCTCTTCGGGCGCCATGACGATAGCGCGTGGCCCGGTGAATCGTGGCATGATCATGATGCCCGGGTGGGTCATGCCAGCTAGAGCCAGCCGTTCTCGGTCGCCACCCTGGCGGCCTCCAACCGGTTTCTGGCGCCGGTTTTCTGGATCGCCGACGACAGATAGTTGCGCACCGTTCCCTCGGACAGGTGTAGGCGCCCGGCGATCTCGGTGGCGGTGGAACCGTCGGTGGCCGCCGCGAGCACGTCACGTTCCCTCGGCGACAGTGGGCTGGTCCCGGTGGACAGCGCGGCCACGGCCAGTTTCGGGTCGATGACCTGCTCACCGGCCAGTACCCGCCGGATCGCGTGCGCCAGCTGTTCGACCGGGCCGTCCTTGACCAGGAAACCGCTGACCCCGGCGTCCATCGCCCGCCGCAGGTAACCGGGCCTGCCGAACGTGGTGAGCATCAGCACCCGGCAGTCCGGCCGCGCGCGGCGCAACTCGGCGGCGGCGGCCAGGCCGTCCGTGCCGGGCATCTCGATGTCCAGCAGCGCCACGTCCGGTTCGGTGCGCAGCGCCTCGGCCACCACCTGGTCGCCACCGCCGACCTGGCCGACCACCTCGATGTCCGGTTCGAGATCGAGCAGCGTGGCCAGGGCGCCGCGCACCATGCCCTGGTCCTCGGCCAGCAGCACCCGGATCACGTGTCACCGCCCACGGCCGGCGGCAGCCGTGCCGCCAGGTGGAAGCCCCGGTGCGGCGCCGGACCGCTGTCCAGCCGGCCGCCCGCGCCGCTCACCCGTTCGGCCAGCCCGGCCAGGCCGTTGCCGGGTGGGCCGCCGTTCGGCCCGACGCCGTCGTCGCACACGTCCAGGCACACGCCGGTGGCGTCGCGGTGCAGCCGGAACTCGCACGACCGGGCCCCGCTGTGCCGCAGCACGTTGGTGGTGCCCTCGCGGACCACCCAGCCCAGCAGCGCGTCCAGCGGGGCCGGCAGGACGGTGCCGTCCAGCCGCACGGTGACGTCGATGCCGGCGGCGGTGAGCGTGGACCGGGCCGCGTCCAGCTCATCGGCCAGCGACCGGCCGCGATAGCCGGTAACGGCCTCCCGCACCTCGGCCAGCGCCTGCTGGGCCACCGACTCGATGTCGCCCACCTCCCTGGCGACGGGGGAGTCCGGGGTGGCCAGCCGCCGCGCCACCTGGCTCTTCAACGCGATCGTGGTGAGGCTGTGGCCGAGCAGGTCGTGCAGGTCGCGGGCGAACCGCAGCCGTTCCTCGGTGACCGCCAGCCGGGCCAGTTCGGCCCGCGCGGTCCGCAGTTCCAGGATCAGTGTCATCACCCGTCGGTAGAACCACATCATCAGGCCGAGGAAGAACACCAGGCACAGCGCGGTGACGATCTCGTTGGGCCGGTCGCCGGGCGCCAACGCGAGGTACCGGGTGTTGCGGAACTCGGCCGCCAGCGCCACTCCGGTGCACGCGACCAGCGCCGGCAGCGTCCACCTCGGCGGCAGCGACACCGCGCACGCGATGCTCAGGTAGATCAGCATGCCCTTGTAGTTGCCGCCCAGTACCAGTGCCAGCATCACGTTCGACACGGCCACCGCGGCCAGCCACGGCCGGATCACCGGGAACGGCGCCGTGGTGGCCAGTGCCAGCCACATCGTCCGCACCCACAGGGCGGCGGCACCGGCCTCCAGCACCAGGACCAGCGCGACCGTCCCGGCGGGGAGGTGGCGGTGCACCAGGTCGGAGATCGGGTAGAGGTGGAAGGACAGCATCAGCAGCAGGAAAGCCGCCCACCGCGCCTTCCGGATCGCCGTGATCGGCCGGCGCCCCAGGATGCCGAAGATCGGGGTCTGGTCAGTCATCGTCCACCTCGTGCGCACGGTACCGCCGCGTCACCGCAGCGCGTTGGACCTGCGGTAGAGCAGCACGGCGAGCACGCCGAACCCGGCCAGCCAGCCGGACAGGATGGCCACGCCGGTCGCCGAGGGCGCCGACCCGACGGCGACCCGCCAGCCCAGTTCGGCGAACCGGTCGGACGGCAGCGCCGCGGCGACCCGTTGCACCGCCGAGGGCAGGATCGACACGGGCATCCACAGCCCGCCCAGGGCCGCGATGGCCAGGTAGATCCCGAACATCACGCCGAACGCGGTGTCGCCGTCGGTGAGGTAGCCCAGCAGCGTGCCCAGCGCGGCGAACGGTGCCGTGCCCACCCACAGCAGCGCAGTGGTGGCCAGCCACTGCCACGCCGCCAGGTGCACACCGTGGTCCAGTACGGCCGTCACGTCCACGAGCACGATCGCCGGCAGGCCCCACAGCATCGCGGACAGCACCTTCGCGGTGATCACCGATCGGGCGGGCACCGGCATGGTGCGCAGTTGGCGCAGCCAGCCGTTGGTGCGCTCCACCGCGATCCTCGGCGTGGTCGCCATCAGCGCCGCGCCGATCGCGCCGAACGCGGCCATCGCGATCATGGCGCGCAGGTACTGGCTCATGCCGTCCACCGGTGGCGTGTTGCCGAAGATGTTGGTGAACAGCAGGTACATCGCGATCGGCATGGCCAGCATCAGGATCAGGAACCGGCTGTCCACCAGCATCCGGCGGACTTCCAGGCGTACCAGGCTCAACATGGGTCATTCCTTGTCAGTGGGTGAGGGCGAGGAACGCGTCCTCGAGATCGGCGCCGGTCACTTCCAGATCGGGCGTGCGGTCCCTGGCCAGCAGCAGGGCCCGCACGGTGGTCTCGGCGTCGGCGGTCCGCAGCGTCACCGACGAGCCGTGCAGCTCCACCCCGCTGACGCCGGGCAGCCGGTCCAGGCCGGCCAGTTCGCCGTCGCCGAGGGTGAACCGCACGCGATGCCCGCCCGCGGCCGCCTTGACCCGGGCCGGTGTGCCGTCCACGACCATCCGGCCGCCCGCCACGACGACGATCCGGTCGGCGTGCTCGTCCGCCTCCGCCAGGTAGTGGGTGGCGAACAGGATCGTGGTGCCCCGGGCCGCGTAGCCCCGCACGGTGGCCCAGAACGCCTGGCGGCTGCGCACGTCCATCGCGGTGGTCGGTTCGTCCAGCACCAGCAGGTCCGGGTCGCCGGCGATGGCCAGCGCGAAGCGCACGCGCTGGGTCTGGCCACCGGACAATCGGTCCACCCTGCGCCGGGCGATGCCGGTCAGGTCGGCGTCGGCGAGCAGTTCGGCCGGCGGCCTCGGGTTCGGGTAGACGGCCCTGGCCAGGTCGACCAGCCCGGCGACGGTCACACCGGGCATCAGGCCGGCGTCCTGCAGCATCGCGCCGACCAACCCGGCGGCCACGGCGTCCCCTGGTGGCCTGCCGAACACGGCGACCCGGCCGCTGGTCGGCCGGAACAGGCCCAGCAGCAGCCCGGTCGTGGTGGACTTGCCGGCGCCGTTCGGGCCGAGCAGGGCCACCACCTCGCCGCGCGTGACGGTCAGGTCCAGACCGTCCACGGCGGTGACCTGACCGAAGTTCTTGGTGACGGACCGGAAGTCCACGGCGGTTTCGCTCATGCGGGCAACGCTAGGTTCGCCCTGGTCGGGGCGTTAGTGCGACGAGTCAGCGGTTCGATGTGACACGTGTCAGACACCAGCGCTTGCCTCGGCCCGCCGGTGGCGACAACACTGATCGGCACGGGTCGCGACAAGGAGGTCCTGATGCCGGAACGCTCCGCATACGACTATGTCGTCATCGGTGCCGGCAGCGCGGGGTGCGTGCTGGCCAGCCGGCTCACCGAGCAGCCGGACGTCACCGTTCTGCTGCTGGAGGCGGGCGGGAGCGACGACGCCGACGAGATCCACATCCCGGCCGCGTTCTCGTCGCTGTTCAAGACCCGCTGGGACTGGAACTACGAGACCACCGAACAGAAACACCTCGGCGGCCGCACCACGTACTGGCCCAGGATGAAGGCGCTCGGCGGCTGCTCGTCGATGAACGCGATGATCTACATCCGAGGCAACGCCGCCGACTACGACGGCTGGCGCGACGAGCACGGCGCCATCGGCTGGGGCTACGACGACGTGCTGCCCTACTTCCGCCGTGCCGAGCACAACCTGCGGCTGACCGGCCCGCTGCACGGCAACGACGGCCCGCTGTTCGTCGAGGACCGGCGCTACACCCACGAGCTGAGCTCCGCGTGGGTGGACAGCGCGGTGGCGTGGGGCCTCAAGCCCAACGACGACTTCAACGGCGACACCCAGGACGGCGTCGGCCAGTACCAGGTGACGTGCCACAACGGCAGGCGCTGGTCCACGGCGGACGCCTACCTGCGGCCGGCGCTCAAGCGCCCCAACCTCACCGTGGCGACCAACGCGCTGGCCAGCCAGATCGTGCTGGCCGGCGACCGGGCCGTCGGCGTGACCTACCTGCAGGACGGCCAGGAGCGGGTGGCCACCGTGGACCGCGAGGTGCTGCTGTCCGGTGGCGCGATCAACTCGCCGCAGTTGCTGATGCTGTCCGGCATCGGCCCGGCGGCACACCTGCGGGAGCACGGCATCGACGTCAACGTCGGGCTGCCCGGTGTCGGCGCCAACCTGCACGACCACCCGGCCGCCGGGATCGTCTGGTTCACCAAGGGCACCACGGACCTGACCGACTACCAGTCGCCGGCCCGCCTGATGCAGTGGCAGATCGCCGGCCGCGGCCCGCTGGCGTCCAATGTCGGCGAGTCCGGCGGTTTCACCGCCACCCGGTCCGAACTCGACGCACCGGACGTCCAGTACATCGCGGTGCCGACCCTGTTCACCGACAACGGTTTGCGCGAGCCGACCGGCCGTGGTTTCACGGCGGCGGTGACCGTGGTCGACGTGGCCAGCCGGGGTGAGTTGCGGCTGCGCTCGGCCAACCCGACGTGGCGGCCGGCGATGGATCCGGCCTACTACGCCGATCCGGCCGACTGGGACGCGATGATCGCGGGCCTGAAGACGGCTATCGACATCGCCAAGCAGCCTGCGCTCGGCAAGTTCCTCGCGTCGCCCAGCATGCCAGACCACCTCGACGGCCTGACCGACGACGAACTCGGCGAGCACGTCCGGCGCGAGACCCAGACGCTGTACCACCCGGTGGGCACGTGCGCGATGGGCAGCGGCGAGATGGCCGTGGTGGACCCGGAACTGCGGGTGCGCGGGGTGACCGGGCTGCGCGTGGTGGACGCGTCGGTCATGCCGAAGATCGTGCGCGGCAACACGAACGCGCCCACCATCATGATCGCGGAGAAGGCCGCGGACCTGATCAAGAACGCGGGCTAGTTCCGGCCAGCAGTTTCTCCAGTGCGGCCAGTACATGGGAGCGCCAGCCGCCGCCCATGATGGTCCACGCCTGCCGCTGCACCGGATCGGTCGGGTCGAAACCGGCGTGCTCCAGCAACAGCCGGGTGCCATGACCTTCCGGGCGCAGCGTCCAGGTGACCGTGGTGTCCAACGTGCCGCCGCGCCAGGCGATCCGCAGCAGCCGTTCCGGTTCCAGGTCGACCACCTCGCAGTGCACGACGCCGTCGAACTCCTGCCCCGGCCGGGGATCGGTGCGGAAGGTGAACCGGTGACCGACGACCGGCCGGAAGTCGTTGGGCATCAACCAGGTCGCGAGCAGCGCCGGGTCGGTGAGCGCGTGCCAGACCTTGGCCGGCGGGTGGGCGAGGTACTGGTCGATCTCGATGGCGGTGTCGGTCATCCGTCGTTCCCTGTCTCGTCTGTGCCGTCCAGTAGGTCGCGCAGGTTGGTCAGCTTGCCGCGCCAGAACTTCTCGTAGGGCGAGAGCCAGTCGGCGATGTCGGCCAACGGTTCGGCTCGCAGCCGGTACAGCCGCTGCCGGCCGGACCGCTGCTCGGTCACCAGGCCGGCGTCCTTGAGGACCTTGAGGTGTTCGGACACGCTCGGCCTGCGCATCGCGAAGTTGTCCGCCAGGTCGCGCACCGGCAACGGTCCCCGGTCGGCCAGCAGTCCCAGCAGCCGCCGCCGGATCGGGCTGGCGACCGCCGCGAACACGTCCGGCTGCTCAGCCACCGGCACTGGCCTGCAACACGATCCCGTTGCCGTCCGGGTCGTCGAAGGTGACGAACCGGCCCCACGGCGCCTGCTGCACGTCGCCCTCGATGGGCACGCCTCGGGCGGTGAGCGTCGCGACGTCGCCGTCCAGGTCGTCGGTCTCCAGCACCAGGCCCTTGACCGAACCGGCCGGCATGGTCGTGAACCAGGTGACCAGCGTGATCGACGTGTCCGCGCCCTTGGGCGCCACCTGCACCCACCGGCCGCCCGGCATCGGGTTGTCGGCGACGAGGTCGAAGCCGAGCGTGTCCACGTAGAACCGCTTGGCGCGGTCCTGGTCGGTGACGGGCAGGGACAGCAGACGTACCTGGGTGACAGCCATGGCACGGACGATAGGTAGGGAATCTCCTACCTGTCAAGTGCTCAGCTCTTGCGGCCGACCCCCGCGTAGATGCCCTCCTGATCGCTGCCCGCGACCTCGCTGCGCCACTGCGACGCGGTCACCACGCCCGGCGGCACGAGTTCGAAACCCTGGAACAGCGGCATGATTTCGGCATAGCTGCGGAAAAACATCGGATCGCGGCTGTCGCGCATCGCCTGGACGACACCGTCGCTCTCACCGGGCATCTGGTCCGCGGTCAGATGGGACAACGCGACAAAACTGCCGGCCGGCAGGACGGAACGGTATTTCTCGACGACTTGTGCCGGCTGCTTCTCGTCCGGTACGAAATGGAACACCGCGACCATGAGCAGTCCGACCGGTTCGTCGAAATCGATCAGCGTGCGCAGCGCCGGCGAGTCGAGCACCTGTTCGGGCTGGGTGAGATCGGCGTCGATCACCGCGGCGTTCTCGTTGCCGTGCAACATCAACTGGCTGTGCGCCACGGCCACCGGGTCGTAGTCGACGTACACCACGCGGCTGTCCGGATTGGCCCGCTGGGCCACCTCGTGCACGTTGCCGACGGTCGGGATTCCCGAGCCCAGATCGAGAAACTGGGTGATGCCCTGGTCCACCAGGTACCGCACGGCCCGGCTCAGGAACGCCCGGTTGGAGGTGGCGATCTGCCTGCCCTGCGGCTGGACCTTCAGCACCACCTCGCCGACCGCCCGGTCCGCCGCGAAGTTGTGCCCACCGCCGAGCAGGTAGTCGTACACCCGCGCGGCGCTGGGCACCTCGACGTTGATCTCGTCCGGGACCCAGCTCGCATCGTCCGTCATGCGCACACCTCACTGCTCGGCGCCGAAACCGCCGCCGGTCACCCTACAACCGCCGAGGGGTGTGCGTTGATACCTGTCCGGCGTCACCTTTTCCCGTGCAGCAACGTCATCAAAGTGGCCACCATCTTGTCCGCTTTCTCCGGCCGGGAGAATGTGGTCAGGTTGAGCGGCGCACGGAAGCGTGGCCGGGCGATCGCCTTCGACCGGGCGAATTCGCGCAGGCCGTCCGGCCCGTGGATCCGACCGAAACCGGAGTCGCCGACACCGCCGAACGGCAGGCTCGGAATGCCAGCGAAGCTGATCACCGAGTTCACCGCGACCATGCCCGACCGCAGCCGTCTGGCCAGTTCCACCCCGCGCGAGCGGGAGAACACGGTGTTGCCCAGGCCGTAGCGGGTGGCGTTGGCCCTGGCCACTGCCTCGTCCATGTCACGCACCTTGGCGATGGTCAGCGTCGGGCCGAACGTCTCGTCGGTGACGGCCTTCGAGTCCTCCGGCACGTCCACCAGCACGGTGGGCTGCACGAACCGGTCGCCGACCGAGTCCGTCCCGCCGCGCACCGCCTTGCCGCCGCGCTCCAGCGCGTCCGCGATGTGGTCGGCGATGATCCGCAACTGGCCGGGCATGGTGATCGGGCCGATCTTCGCGGCCGCGTCCGAACCGGCCCGCAGGCCGTCGGTCTTCTCCACCACCTTGCTCACGAACGCGTCGTACACCTGCTCGTGCACGTACACCCGCTCCACGCCGACACACGTCTGGCCGGCGTTGGACATGCCGCCCCACACCGCAGCGTCCGCCGCCGCGTCGACGTTCGCGTCCGCGTCGACCAGCAGCGAGTCCTTGCCACCGGCCTCGATCACCACGGGCGTCAGGGTTTCCGCGCACGCGGCCATAACCCGGCGGCCCGTCGCGGCCGAACCGGTGAACGCCAGCTTGTCCACGCCCGACCGGCACAGCGCGGCACCCGTCTCACCGAAACCGGTGACCACCTGCAGGATCGGCTGCTCCGGCACCACGTCGGCCAGTGTCGCGGCCAGCCACGCGCCCACCCCCGGGGTGAACTCGCTGGGCTTGAACACCACGGCGTTGCCGGCGGACAGCGCGTACGCGATGGAACCCATCGGCGTGAACACCGGGTAGTTCCACGGCCCGATCACGCCTACCACGCCCAGCGGCTCGTACTCCACCGTGGCCGCGTAGTTGGCCATCAGCAGCCCCGGCGAGCGGCGGTGCCGGCCCAGCACCTTGGCCGCGTGCTTGCTGGCCCACGACACGTGCTCGATGGCCAGGACGATCTCCAGCTGCGCGTCGGCGTGCGGCTTGCCCGTCTCTGCGTGCACCAGTTCGGCGAGCTGCGGCATCCGCCGGGTCAGCACACCGGCCCAGGAGCGCAGCCGCTGGGCGCGGCCGGCGAATCCGAGCTCCGACCACCAGGTGGCGGCGATTCTGGCCCGATCCACGGCGGCCGCCACGTCCGCCGCGCTGTGCACGGGGTGGCTCGCCACGACGTCGCCGGTGTTGGGGTCCAGCGAGTCGAACGTCGGCGACGGTTGTGCGCTCGTGTCCACTTCCGCGGTGCTCATGCGGACCATCATTACTCGCGAGTCACGTTCTGGCCATACCCCACGGTAGGTCGGTCAGCCACCGCTCGCGTAGGCGCCCGCCCTGGCCAGCTTGATCTGTCGCAACACGTGCTTCAGCGCGGGCACCGCGTCCCCGCCACGCTCGGTGAACTCGTCGATCCGGGCGCTGTGCTGGTGGCGGTCCTGCCGGGACAGCACGTTGCCCACCTCGCCGACCGACACCAGCGCGACCAGCGTCGCGTCCACTGTGGACACCGGACCGTCGCTCCGAATCGCGTTCCAGACATCGGACCGCTGCTGCTCCAGCGCCGCCGGATCGACGGTGACCTTCGTCGTCGGGAACAGCCCCATGATCCGCGTCGACTCCGTGGTGATCATCCCGGCGGCCGCCAGCCGGTCGCGCACCGCGGCCAGCGTCGGGTTCTTGCCCTTGCGCATCCAGCCGCGCCAACCGCGTGGCTTGTCCTCGCCCATCGACCGGAGCACGCCGTCCAGCACGACGTCGCCGGTCCGCTTGCTCGACGACGGCCGCACGATGCCGTCCTCCTCGACGAGGCACTCGCGCAGGCTCAGGTCGGCCAGCACCGCGGCCCGCACGACGGTGGCCAGGTCGCCGGTGCGTCCGTCGTGACCCAGCAGGTAGACACGTTCGGCCAGCGTGAGGGTCGCCATGTGGCGAGAGTAGCGCTCAGCCGGTGAACAGCGACCCTGGCGCGGGCGGCGATCCGACGGCGTCCGCATCGGTCACCGGGGCGGCCCCCGAGGTGAACCGGTCCAGGTCGGCACCGTGCACCATCCGGCCGGGAAACGGATCGGACGCGGTCCGGCTCGTGTAGCCGCGCACCGGCAGGTCCACCCCGGCCGCCACCACGACCAGATTGCCGAACCGCCTGCCGGCCAGCACGGTCGGGTCGGCGAGCAGCGCCAGCCGGTCGAACGCGGTGCCCACGGTGGCCACCTGCGCACGGGCGAACCGCAGCGCGCCGCCGTCGGCCAGGTTGACCACCAGCACGCCGGTCGGGCGCAGCGCCCGCGCGGCCAGCCCGGCGAACTCCACCGACGCCAGCCGGGCCGGCATCCGCCCGGCCGCGTACACGTCCACCACCAGCAGGTCGAACGCCCCGGCCGGCACCGTGGCCAGCACGTCCCGCGCGTCCCCGGTGCGCAGCCGCATCCGCACCGACCGGCCCAACGGCAGTTCCCGGCGCACCAGGTCCAGCAGCGCACCGTCCACCTCGACCACCTGCTGGCCCGAACCGGGCCGGGTCGCTGCCACGTAGCGCGGCAGCGTCAGCCCGCCGCCGCCCAGGTGCAGCACCCGCAGCGGGCCCGCTGGCAGCAGATCGACGACGTGCCCGATCCGCCGGACGTACTCGAACACCAGATGCGCCGGATCGTCCAGGTCCACATGGGACTGTGGCGTGCCGTCGACGAGCAGGGTGCGCCCACCGGCCAGGTCCGGATCGTCGACCACCTCGGCCATCCCGGTGGCCACCTCGGTCCTGGCCCGTACCGAATCTCTCTTACGGCTCACGTGAAGTAGGCCCGCAACGCTTCGGCGACCGCCAGCGGCTGCTCCATGTCCGGCGCGTTGTGACCCGCGTTCGGGATGGTCACCGCGCTCGCCCTGGGCAGCGTCGCGGTCAGCAGGGTGGTGACCTCGCGCAGGTACGCCGGGCTGCGCTGGCCGGCCAGCAGCAGCGTGTCCGCGCCGACGCCGGCGTAGCGCTCGCCGGACGAGTCGAGGCCGATCGCCACCCGCACCTCCGGTGCCACCGTGGGCAGCAGCGCCCGCATCTCGTCCAGCATCTCGCCCTGCAGCATGCTCCGCAGCAGCGCCTTGCGCAGCCGCACCGGCACCCGCCGCAGCTCACCCGCCAGGTCCAGGCCGATCATGATCGCCAGCACGCCGTCCGCGGTGCGGTCCTCGGCGATCGCCCGTTCCAGGTCGGGCAGCCAGTCCGCGGAGATGGCGCCGTCGATCGACAGGGCAGGTTCCTGGACGGCCAGCCGCTCGATGCGCGCGTCCGGCCGGCGCAGCACGGTCTCCAGCGCGACCAGCCCGCCGTAGCTGTGGGCGAACACCATCGTGGCGCCGGTGTGCGCGAGCACGACCGCCAGATCGGCGCACTCGGCGTCGATGTCGTACCTGTCGCCCTGCGCGCCGCTGTGGCCCCGGCCCCTGCGGTCGACCGAGTGCACCGTGAAGTCGGCGGCCAGCGCGTCGGCCAGGGCGTGGTAGTGCTGCGCGGCGCGCAGGGTGCCGTGCAGCACCACCAGACCCGGCCCGCTGCCGGCCGTGCGGAACCCGATCCGGGTGCCGTCGTCCGACGTGGCCAGGGTGGTGACGATCACGCCGTCCGCCATGCGCCGAGGATATCGGTGTCGCCCGTGGTAGACGTGGCCCATGGACCTGACGCGCCTGCAGGCCAGGCTGCGGTCGTTCGCCGCGATCCGTGACTGGGAACCGTTCCACACGCCCAAAAACCTGGTGATGGCGTTGAGCGGTGAGGTGGGCGAACTGACTGCGCTGTTCCAGTGGTTGACACCGGAACAGGCCGCCGTCGCGATGAACGACCTGGAACTGTCCGCCGACATCCTGGACGAACTCGCCGACGTGCTGATCTATCTCGTCCGGCTGGCCGACGTGCTCGACGTCGACCTGCTGGCCGCCGCCGAGGCCAAGATCGAGCGCAACGAGGTGCGTTTCCCGCCCGTGCACGCCGGTGACACCGAGTGACCAGACCGAAGTGTGCGCGTTCGGCGTAACGCTCTGCCACCCCGCCATGTGCTACCCGTAGTAGGGGCGAGGTGAGACACATGCGGGGCACGGGACCGGAAGGGACATGGCCACCCGATTCGTTCGTCGGGCGGCTCACCCCGGCGGAGCGGACCGCGCTGCTCGGCCGCGGCCGCTACGCCACCTACCGGCCCGGCCAGCCCCTGCTCACCGACGGCGACCGGACCGACGACGGTTTCGTCCTGCTGATCCACACCGGCCAGGTGAAGGTCGTCATGCAGGAGGAGCAGGGCAACGAGCACCTGGTGGGCATCCGCACCACCGGCAGCCTGCTGGGCGAGATGTCCTACCTCGACGGCAGCCCGCGCTGGGGGTCCGTG
Source organism: Pseudonocardiaceae bacterium (assembly GCA_036273855.1). Classification (GTDB taxonomy): domain Bacteria; phylum Actinomycetota; class Actinomycetes; order Mycobacteriales; family Pseudonocardiaceae; genus DATEPR01. The sequence continues at coordinate 18,925 of DASUGU010000139.1, read as the reverse complement.
GTGGCGGTGAGCGACGTGGCGGCCAGCAGCGTGGCGTGGGAGCGGTTCGACAGCTACCTGCGCGACTACCCCAGGGTCGGCATGGAGATCGCCAGGAGCCTGGCCGACCGGCTGCGCCAGTCCGACGCCAGCAACCGCGACATCCGCAGCGACTCGGTGCCGCTGCGGGTGCTCAAGCTGGTCCGGTCCCTGGTCGGCGAGTTCGACGACGCCACCGTCATCCCGCTCAGCCAGGCCGAGATCGCCCAACTCGCGCACGCCGCCGAGGTGACCGTGAACAAGGCGCTGCGCGAGTTCAAGAAGCAGCGGGTGGTGCTCACCTACTATCGCAAGGTCGTGGTGCCCTGCCCGGCGTGCCTTGACCTGCTGCTCGCCGCCGTGGCCGCCGACGGGAAAGGCGGGGGCAATTCCGTACTGGGATGTGGTGGCCGGGGTCGCCACGGATCACAGTGATGCTCGCCCACCGGGTCGACAAGAGCGGGAGGCGACCATCACTACCCACGTCCCTACGCTGCGCAGCAGGCCGTCCTGGGCGGCAGCCACCCTCCTGGGGCGGTTGCGGCCAGACGTGCGTGACGAACTTCTCGACCTCGGGGTGGAACGGGAGTACCCCCGCAACCATCCCATCGTCAGGCACGGTGAGCGCGCTGACAGGGCGGTGCTGCTGTTGTCCGGCACCGCGAAGGTGGTCACCTCATCCGAGGACGGCCGGCTCGCACTTCTGGGGGTAGCGCGAGCCGGCGATCTCGCGGACGAGCTCACCGCGCTGTACCGGATGGCCAGCTCGGCCAACGTGATCACCTGCGGCGTGACCGTCACGCGGCTCATCGACGCCCACGTGTTCCGCGACTTCCTGCGCTCCCAGCCCGACGCCCACCTCGCGGTCACCCGGATGATCACCGAACGCCTGCGCGAGGCCAACCGCAGACGTGCCGACCACGTCCTACCGGTGCCCTGCCGCCTGGCCCGCGTACTGGTCGAGCTGTCCGACACCATCGGCCGCCGCGACGCGGGCGGCCGCATGGAACTCCCCGACTGCCTCACCCAGGCCGAACTCGGCTCCCTGGCCGGCATGGCCCGCCGCACGGTCGAGGAACAACTCCGCGACCTGCAACGCCACGGCGTCGTCGAACTTGCCTACCGCCGCATGACCATCAACGACCTACCCCGCCTGTACGCCATAGCCAAACTGACCCGGGTCTGACAATTCGGTGCGTCCGAGAATTGTCCAGTGTGATTCTGGACAAAGATGGGACAATGTGCGTCGCCGGCCATACGTCGGTATGCAATTGCGATTTTTCGGGTAGGTTCGCCAGCGAGCACACGCACCAGGGGGAACAATCCGGCATGCGCACGCTGGTTGACCAGAACAGAATGACGCTGGTGGCCGCCAAGGCAGAGGAGTGGGCGAGCCAGCTCATCGACCTCGGGCCGAGAAACACGTTGCTGCACTTCAAGAACACCAAGCAGGGCAGCCTCGACCTGACGGCGGCCGAGCCGGATGCGCTGGCTGCGTTGATTGCCGGGAAGCCGACCAGGATCAGTGACCTGATCGCCGATGCGAGCGCCCGACGGGACGCCTGCGGCCGCGCCAGAAGCCTCCGCCGGAAAATCCTGACCTTCGAGGAGGAACAGGGCGTCGACATCGGGCGCATCGCCCATGGCATGCTGCTGGTGCCGCAGCAGGCCGATCAGGGCGGCACGCCCGTGCCGGCGCTGCGCGCGCCGCTGCTGCTGCGCACGGTCCGGATCACCTCCAGAACGGCCGCGGACAACGACTTCGTCCTCGACGCGGGCGAAGATGTCGAGATCAACCAGGTGCTGCTCTACGCGCTGGATCGGCAGTACGGCATCGACCTCGACGTCTCCGCCGTGGCCGGCGAGATCGACGCCGCAGTGCAGGGCACGACCGACCCGGACGAGCGGCTTACCGCCGCGTACCAGGTCGTGGCGCGGCTCGCGGCCACCAGACGCCGGCCGGTGGAACTGGAGCGGTCCGTCGTCGTCGGCCTGTTCAACTACGAGAAGCTGCCGATGGTGATGGACCTGCGCACCGCCACCGACCTGCTCGCCGGCCATGACCTGGTCGCCGCGATGGCCGGCGACGAGGCCGCCGATCGCGAGGTCCGGGAGCAGGGCGCGTTCGAGCCGGTCGCCGGTGACGACGTCCCGCCGGCCGACGAGTTCCTGGTGCAGGACGCGGACTCCTCCCAGCAGCGGGCCATCACCACCGCGCTGGCCGGCCGGCATGTCCTCGTCGAGGGCCCGCCGGGCACCGGCAAGAGCCAGACGATCGCCAACATCATCGCCAGCGCCGCCGCCCGCGGGCAGCGGGTGCTGTTCGTCGCCGAGAAGCGCGCCGCGATCGAGGCGGTCACCGACCGACTCGCCAGGGTCGGCCTCGACGGACTGGTGTTCGACCTGCACCACCAGACCGTCGACAAGCGTCGGGTGGCCCGCCAGTTGCAGGCCAGCCTGGACATGGCCGGCACCCAACTGCCGGTCGACGTGGCCGAACTGAACCGACGATTGGTGGACCGCAGGCGCCAGGTCCGGGGTTACTCACAGGAACTGCACCTGCGCCGCGAACCGTGGCGGATCAGCGCCTACGACGTGCAGGCCGAACTGCTCGCCCTGAGCGGCGCCGGGCCGAGGCACCGGTTCCGTCAGCCGCTGCTCGCCGCCCTGGACGCGGACACCGTCAACGCGCTGCGCGACGATCTGATGCAGTTCGTCGAGGTCGGCGGGCTGCGCATCATCGGCGATCGGTCGCCGTGGTCCCGGGCCGGCGTGCGGGATATCGGCGACGCCGAGCGGGTGCTGCTCGAACTGGACAGTCTCACCGGAACAACACTGCGGGACGGCCAGTCCGCCATGGCTCATCTGGTCCGGCAGGCAGGTCTGGTGCCACCGGTCGACCTGCCCGGCTGGCAACAGGTGCTGGACCTGCTTGACGGTGTCCGACAGGCCGTCGAATCGTTCGGTCCCGAGGTGTTCGGCACCCAGTTGGACGACTGGCGGGCCGCCGTGGCCACCGGGCGGGAACGCAGTCAACTGGGCCGCAAGCAGTCGTGGTCCCGGCGGCGCGAGCTGTGCGGGGAGATTCGGTCCGCATCCCGGGACGGCATCACCCGTCGTCGGGCCCTGCACACGGCGCTGATACGGATCGTGGAGCTACGGGACCGCTGGCAGGAACTCGGCGGTGGTCAGGTCCGGCCGGCCGAGGTGACCGACCTCGACCGCACCATGCGGACCTATCAGCGGCTGCGCACCGAGCTGACCTCGGTTGCGCTGTGCGCCCAGCTCAGAGAGCTGGAGATCCAGCCGACCGAACGGATCGAGGCCCATCTGCGCGACCTGGTCGCCGACCAGGACATCGTGCTGCACCTGCCGGACATCCACCGTCTCACCGAGCGGTTCCGCCGACTCGGACTGATCGAGCTGGTGCTGGAGGCGGCGAGCGCGAACGTGACGCCGGACCAGTTGTGGCGGGCGTTCCGGCACGCCTGGCTGTTGTCGCTGCACGACGAGTTCCGGTTGCGCGTGCCGCTGCTGCACGAGTTCGTGGCCGACCGGCAGACCAGACTGGTCGACGAGTATCGGCACGCCGACGTCGAGCACAGAAATCTTGCGGCGCAACGGGTCCGGTTCGCCGTCGCACGCATGCTACGTCAAGTTCGTGACGACTTTCCCGACGAGACACAGTTGCTGCGCGCCCAGGCCAGCCGCAAGTCCCGGCACCTACCGATTCGCAGGCTGGTCGAGCGCGCGCCCCATGTGCTGCTCGCGCTGCGGCCGTGCTGGGCCATGTCGCCGCTGGTGGTCAGCAAGATCCTGCCGGCCCGGCAACTGTTCGACCTGGTCGTGTTCGACGAGGCCAGTCAGATCCGCCCGCACGACGCGATCACCTCGATGGCTCGCGGCCGCACGGTCGTCGTCGCAGGCGACGACCGGCAGTTGCCACCCACCAACTTCTTCGCCCGAGTCCTGGACGGTCCCACCGACCCGGATGCGGACGACGACCTCGACGAGGCGGGCGATCTCACCGACTACGAGTCGATCCTGTCCACGCTGCGCCCGCTCATCCCGCGCGCGGAGATGCTGAAGTGGCATTACCGCAGCCAGGACGAGCGGCTGATCGCCTTCGCCAATCGGGAGATCTACGACGACCAGCTCGTCACCTTCCCCGGCGCCACCCGGTGCAGCCCGGTCACGCTGGACGTGGTCGACGGCGTCGCGTCACCTGGCCAGGACGGGTCGGCGCCGGCCGAGGTGGAGCTCGTGGTGCGCCGCGTCCTGGAGCACGCCCAGCAGCGACCACACGAGAGCCTCGGCGTGATCACCCTGGGCGAGAAGCACATGGCGCGGGTGGAGAACGCGATCCGGCGTGCCGTGCAGGACCGGCCGGACCTGCACGACTTCTTCCGGGAGGATGTCGGGGCCGGCAATCGGTTCTTCGTGAAGAACCTGGAACGGGTGCAGGGTGACGAGCGGGACGCGATCGTGCTCACCATCGGCGTGGCGAAACGGGCGAGTGGCACGGTGTCCCGCACCGCCTTCGGCCCACTGAACGCCGAGAGCGGCCGGCGGCGGCTCAACGTGGCCGTGACAAGGGCCAAGCGCCGGATGATGGTGATCAGCTCGTTCCGTGCCGGCGATATCGCGCCCAGCACCGCCGAGACCGGCACCGAACTGCTCCGCCGGTACCTCGACTACACGGCCCAGCAGGGCGCGAACGGTACCGACACGGTCGGCCGGCCACTGCCTGTCGGGCTGAACGGGTTCGAGCGGGACGTGGTGCGGGCCTTGACGAACCGCGGCATCGAGGTCCACCCGCAGTGGGGCTTTTCCGACTACCGCATCGACTTCGCCCTGGCCCACCGCGACCATCCCGGCCGGATGGTGCTGGCGGTGGAGGCGGACGGCGATACGTACCACCGCGTGTACAGCACCCGTGACCGCGACCGGCTGCGCCAGCAGCACCTGGAGAACCTCGGCTGGCGGTTCCACCGCGTGTGGTCGTCCGCGTGGTTCGCCGACCGCGACGGTGAGACCGATCGGATCGTCCGGGTGTGGGAGGCGGCCATGCGGGGCGGCGACGAACCCCGCCAGCCGGCGTCCGTGGTGACCCCACCGCCGAAGATCACCATCATGCGCGGACCGAGACCGCCGGTCTCGCCCGGCCGCAAGACCAACGAGTACTCCGACGCCGAGCTGATCAGCCTGTGCCGGTGGCTGCTGACCGACCGGCTGCAGCGCGACAGGACCGAACGGATAGAGGAGGCCATGCGGGAACTGGGTTTCCAGCGGAAGGGTTCGCGGATCGTGCAGCGGTTGACACGGGCCGTCGACATCGCGCAGGACCAGGCGGATCGGACGGTCGGCTGATGTTCCCGCTCGACGACCGGACCGTGGAACGGTTGGCCAGGATGATCGTGGACATCGGTGGCCCGTACGAGCGGGCGTCCTGGCAACTCTCCCAACTGCTGGGCGGAGCGGGCTGGGCAGACGTGCCCGAGTACGACGGTTCGCCGAGGGTGCCCTGGCTGGCCGAACAGATGATCGCCCGCCGGGACAACCGCGCCGACATCGAGGGCTTGTTGTGTCGGGTGTGCGACCCGCTGGAGTACGAGGACGGCATGTCCGCTGCGGCCGAGTTCGCCGAGACGGTCAACGACATCCTGCTGGCCGAACAGCTCGCCGTGTCCTTCGTCGGCCCACGCCCGGTCGTCGGCGCAGTCGGCCAGGACGGGGAGCGCAGCGGGTTCGCCGCACCGGAGAACCTGGACGGCAGGCTGCGGCACCTGGTCCGCGGCGAGTGCGCGACCGAACTGCTGGTGCGGCGCGCCCATGAGGCGGTGCTGTGCGAGCAGGCCGGCGCGTACACGATGGCGATCATCGGCATCGGCAGCTTCGTGGAGGGACTGCTGTACTCGCTGCTCACCGAACGGGACGCGGCGATCCGCGACCACGGCTTCACCGTGAACGGCCGAACGGTGAAACCCCGCGAGGCCGGCCTGGAGCTGATGATCAACACCGCTCACGCCAAGGGCTGGATCCAGTTGGACGCCAAGGACTTCATGCACAACGTCCGGCGATTTCGCAATTTCGTGCACCCCAGCGCGGAACTGGACAAGCAGCCGATGTTCGACGAGGAGAGCGTGACCCTGTGCTGGGGTCCGGTGAAAGCCCTGCTGAACGATCTGGAGCGGTTCGCCGGTGCCGGGTGAGGCGGTCGAGCAGGTCTTCAAGACCACCGGGGTACCGACGCACACGTTCGTGCGGCCGGTCGAGTTCGACCGGCTGACCATCGCGTTGCGGGCTCCCGGCCGTGGTGCCGTCATCGAAGGTCCGTCCGGCATCGGCAAGACCACCGCGGTGGCCAAAGCGCTGGAGGTGCTCGGCGTCCAGCAGTCCGTCACGGCCCTGAGTGGCCGACGCCGGGACCACGCCGATCACATCGCGGCGCTGTCCGCCGACAGCGACTTCGGGACCGTCGTCATCGACGACTTCCACCGACTCGACGAGTCCGTCCGAGCCAGGGTCGCCGACCTGCTGAAACTGCTCGCCGACGCCGACGAGCCGCATCGCAAGATCGTCATCGTGGGCATCAACAAGGCCGGCGACTCCCTGGTCAGCTTCGCGCCCGACCTGGTCAACCGGATTGACGTGATCCCGTTCGACGTCGAGCCGACGGACAAGGTGGCGGACCTGGTGGACCGGGGTTGCGCTGCGCTGGGCGTGCGGATGGCGGCGCGGGACAGCATTGTCACCGAGGCCGCCGGCAGCTTCTGCCTTGCCCAGTTGTTCTGTCTCGAGGCGTGTGTGCAGGCGGGCTATCTGGATTCGGCCGCCGGTCCGTCGGTGATCGACACGTCGTTCGAGCCGATCCGGCAGCAGGTGCTGGCCAGGCAGGCCGCCCGGTTCGGTCGGGTGCTGCGGGACTTCGCCCGCGGTGTGACGTTCCATCCGGACGGGCGGGCCCCGTTCGTGCACCTGCTGCGGTGGCTGATCGACGCCGACGGCTGGTCGATTTCACTGCGGGACAGATCGCTCGACACCCCAGCGAGCGGGCGAGCGTCCGTCAGGTGCTCGACGAGGGCGTGCTGGGCAAGCTGACCCGTCGGGGTGACATCGCCGAACTGCTGTACTTCGATCCGGTCCGCGCCACACTCTCGATCGAGGACCCACTGCTCGCGTTCTACCTGCGCAATCTGGACTGGCCGGCGTTCCTGCACGAGGTCGGCTTCGCGAACGTCGACCACGACCGCGAGTACGACGTGGCCCTGTCGTTTGCCGCCGAGGACCGTGAGTTCGCCGAGTTCCTGGTCGCCGAGCTGCGCGAACTGGGCTACGCGGTCTTCTACGACCGGTCCGAACAGCACGAGATGCTGGCCGGCAGCATGGAGGACTACCTCGGCCCGATCTACGCATCCGGCTCCCGGTACGTGGTCGTCCTGCTCGGCCCGGCCTACGGCGCGCGGCGCTGGACGATGTTCGAGGCCAGCAGCTATCGCGACAGAATCGACACCGGCCACGTCATTCCGGTGCGCGCCAACGGCATGGTCGCCGACCCGCTGCACAGAATGAGCGACATCGGCACCATCGTGTTCAACCCGAAACTCAGCCTGTGGCCGCAGGCGAAGGAGATCGCCGTACTGATCTCTCGCCGCCTGACCTCCACCCGTGGTTGACCGTGCGTCATGGTGCCGAACCACACGGTAGGCGACGGCTCGCGTCACCCGGTCGAAGTCATGGAGGGCCGTGACCGGCTGTGGTTTCCTGTACCGGTGAGCGTCGGTGCGACGCCTGGCCATGCGGCTCAGGACACGAGTGACCACCGTGCGCTGCGCGCCCACGTCGCCGAATTCCTGTCCGGACTCGACCCGGCCGACCTGACGTTCCTGGACGTCTGCCGCGCGGCCGACGGCGCGTTTCCCATCGACGTCCGCGACGTGCTGCCGCCTGCCTGGCGCGGTCTGCCGATGGAACCGGCGGAGGTGCCGCTCACCGTCCGGCAACCGGAACTCAGCCCGGTGCGGGCCGAGTGGTACTACACGCCGGAATCGGTGGCCGCGTTGCTGCCGTTGCTGCGCGGCGACATCCTGGTCGTCGGCGGCCCCACCGTCGCGGAAGCCGCCGCGCACGCCGGTGTCGACACGGTCCTGGTGGACGACAGCCCGTGGTTGGACCGCCGCATCGACACCTCCGGGCTGTGGTTCGTGCGCGACCAGTTCCTCGCGGCCGAACTGCGGACCGCGTTCGACACGGTGTTGCTGGACCCGCCCTGGTACTTCCCGATCATGACCGACTGGCTGTCCCGTGCCCTCGGTGTCGTGCCGATCGGCGGCCGGGTCGTCGTGTCGCTGCCCGGCGCGCTGACCAGGCCGTCGGCCGAGGCCGACCGCGCGAAGCTGTGGAAGCTCGCCGAGCCCTACGGCACCCTCGAACTGCTGGACAAGCACGTCGAGTACGAGACGCCGCTGTACGAGCGCATCGCGCTGGCCGCCGCCGGTGTGCCGCTGACCGGTGTGTGGCGCCGCGCGGACCTGCTCGTCGTCACCAAGACCGCCGCCACTCCCGGCGTGCCCCGGCCGGTGCCCAGGCAGCCGGGGGAGTGGCTGGAGTTCAGCGTGCTCGATCAGACGGTCTCCGTCCGCCGGTCGGCTTCCGGTGTCGGCGGTGCCGGTTCGTTCCGCGCGGTTCCGGGGGTGGACGGGTTCGTGCTGGACACGGTGAGCAGGCGTGACGCCCGGCTGCGCGACGTCGACATCTGGACCTCGCGCAACCGGGTGGCAGGTCTGGTCCGCCCGGAGCGCACCGTGGCGGCGCTGGCCGCGTTGAACGAGGTGACCGACACGCGGGCCGCGTTCGCCGTGGCCGACCACGGCGACGGTGCCGAGGTCCGGCGTGTTCTCGACTGGCTGGGGATCGTGTAGATGACAGAAGTCGTGTTGCGGTTCAGCGACTACGAAATTGACACCATCGACGAACATCAGGCCGTGCTCGGGTCCAAGGGCCGGGTGTGGTGGGGGTGGTGGAAGAAGCGGCACGAGGAGTTCCAACACGACACGCTGCACGGTCTCCAGCGGTTGATCCGGGACCGGGGCCGCCCTCAGCTGGGCCTGGTCGACCGGGCGACGACACGGTTCTTCGTGGCGTCGTGCTCCGACATCCGGTTCGAACCCGACGGCACTCCCGTCGCCACACCGGAGTTGGACTGCACCCCGGCGTACTACCGGGAACGCCAGTTCCCGGCGTGGTTCTGCATGTCGGCGCTGCGCCAGGTGTCCGCGAGCCAGTGGCGGCAGCAGTTCGGCCCGATGCCGGCCGGCGACGAGACGCTGTTCTCCGAGGCACACGCCGACGGCATTCCGGCACCGCAACGAGCGATGTCCGACGGCTACGGCATCCTGCACATCTCCGACCTCCACTTCGGATCGGATTTCGGCTTCCCGCAGGGCAACAGCGGACGAGTGGTCGCGACCAAGCGACTGGAGGACATTCTTGCTTCGGGCGCCACGGAAAAACCCGCCGTGCTGGTCATTTCCGGCGATCTGACCACCAGGGGCGAACACGACGGCTTCATGAACGCGCGCAGCTTCATCACGAAGCTGCTGGACAAGCTCGACCTCGACGTGTCGTCACTGGTCGTCGTGCCGGGCAATCACGACATCCTCATCGAGGACCTGACACCCACCAGGGACTACTCGATCGAACAGGGCTACCGGGACTTTCTCGCGCTGGTCTACGGCAGCCAGACGAACCTGGAACGGGTGCAGTGGATCCAGGACGCGGCCGGCGTCGACTACGTGTTCTCCCTGGTCAACTCGTCCCGGCCGCGGACGCAGGCGGCGATGGACTACGGCTACGTCGGCACCGACCGCAGCGAACCGGTGTTACGCACCGCGCAGGCGGTCCGCGAGAAGTCGACCGGCCGGGTGGTGTCGTCGCTGGTGCTGCACCACCACGTGTTACCGGCGCCGATGCTGGAGAACCCGGAGAAGGCCCGGCCGGTGAGCCTGACGCTGGACGCGGGTGAACTGGTGACGCTGTGCCAGCGGTACGGCGTGGACATGATCCTGCACGGACACCAACATCTGCCGTTCATCGGATACGCCGGGCGAGTGGCGGAATGCGGTGACCTGGCCGAGATGACCCCCCAGGTCCCGTGGCCACCCCTGTGGGTGCTCGGCTCGGGTTCCACGGGCGCCTCGGTGAACCGGCTGGGCGACGAAATGCGCTACAACTCGTTCAACCGGTACACCGTTCGCGACGACACCCTGACGGTCACGGTCAACGAGTTCAGCCCCACCCTGTCGCCCCGACACCGCTGGGACCCGATCGACCTCGCCCTCCGCACACCGCACCACGCCCGATGAGGCGAGTTTCGTCGGCGGGCGTGGTTGGAGTTCGCCCGTGAGTCCAGGTTTCTTTGGTGATCCGGGTGATGCGCGGTTCAGCGAGTTCCTGCGGGCGTACGTGACACCTGCGCTGGTGGAGCACGGCTTCCGTGCGGTCGGTCGTCGGAAGTACGCCTCGCTGCGGGAACGGCTCGCCGCTCGCGTGTCGGTGGGCTGACGGCCATGCGGATCACGGAATCGGACATCATCGAGCTGATCGTCGACGACCTCGTCACGGGCGACATCGGCGGGTCGACGGTCGTCATCCGTCGCGTCGGTGCCGGTTCGTTGTCGCTGGACTATGGCGAGTCCGGTCGATTCCTGCTCACCGTGGAAAAGCGCGACAGCAACGCCGAATAAGGCCACCGCTGTCGATCACGAATCCTGTGCGGCGAGCTCGGTCGCCGCCGCGATCAAGCGGCGGTCTCCGCCATTGTCCTCATAGCACTCGTCACCGTGCAGCCAGCACAGCAGCAGGAACTCGAAGAGCGTGTCCGGCATGGGCTGATGGATGACCTCGTCCAACTCCATGACGGTACGGATGTGCGCCGCCACCTCGTCCAGGCCGGCCTCGCCGGACACGATCGCGTTGGCCAGGGCGCGGCCGAGGCTGAGGTAGGCGGCGGTGAGGTCCGGCAGCCACGCGCCGAGCTCGACCAGGGCCTGCCGGAACGCGGAGCGGACGTCGCGGGGATCGTCCCCCGCGCCGAGCCCGGCGACGTCGCGCAACGCGGGGCTGTCGAACCCGTCCGCCAGCAGCCGCGCGGCGATCATCGGCATGTCCTCGGTGGCGAGTGGCGTGAGCCAGTAGTCACGGCCGATGTCGGCGATCCGCACGAGCAGAGTGCATCACGCGGACTCGTGGTTGACCAGCCGTTTCGACCAGCCGCCGGGTCGTCGTCTCCTGCCAAGCCTTCAGCACGACGAGCGAGCCGACCAGGGTGATCGTGACGGCGTTGGTCGCGGTGATCGCGAGATCGCGGGTCCAGGCCCCGTAGACCAGCCAGCCGGCGACCCCGGTCCCGAACAGCACCAGCCAGCCCCAGGACAGGTCGCGGGCGCTGCCGGTCCGGACGGTCCTGATCACCTGGGGAAGGAAGCTCAACGTGGTCAGCGCGCCGGCCAGCAGGCCGAGCACGGTCATCGTGGTCACCGAACCACCCCAGATGTTTGTGCAGTAGCTGTACAAAGCTACGATAGAGGCGTGGTGGCGGTCGCACAAGACGGGTTGAGCCAGGTAGTGCGCAACCTGCACCTGCTCGGCGGCTCGGCCAGCCGGGCGGAGCTGACCGAACTGCTCGGGTGCGGGCGCAGTGTCATGGGCTACCTGCTCGGTGAACTGACCGACCGGGGTCTGATCGCCATCGACCGGACCGGTGGCCAGCCCGCCACCACCGACGGCGGCCGGCCGTCGCACCGCGTGCTCGTCGCCGACACCGCGCCGACCGTGGTCGCCGCACAACTCTCCGCCGACACGGTCACCGCTGCACGGGTCGGCCTGGGCGGCCACCTGTCCGGCCGGGTCGAGCGCCCGCTGGCCGGCGGGAACGTGACCGACACGGTCGACGCGCTGGGCGAGTTGATCACCGAGGTAGCCGACGGCGTGCCGAACCTGCTCGGCGTGGGCGTCGCGGTGCCCTCCCCGGTCCGCCGGTCCGACGGATACGCCCCGGCCGCGCTGCATCTCGGCTGGCCGGGCGTCCCGCTCGGCGACCTGATGCGGGAGCGACTGCCGGAGCACACGGTGTCGCTGGGCAACGACGCCAACCTGGCCGCGCTGGCCGAGTACCGGCACGGCGCCGGGCGAGGTGCGGCCCAACTCGTCTACCTGACCACCGCGCACGTCGGCCTCGGTGGTGCCGTGGTCAGCGAGGGCAGGTTGTTCCTCGGCGCGCGGGGCTACGCGATCGAACCCGGGCACATCACCGTCGACGTGGCCGGGCAGCGGTGCCCGTGCGGTTCCACCGGCTGCCTGGAGATCGAGGTCGACCACCGTGGGCTGCTGCGGGCCGCCGGCCGGGCCGGTGTCGCGCTGGAGGCCGTCACATCGGAGGTCGCGGACGTGATGGCCGCGGCCGCCGACGGCGAGCCATCGGCCATGGCCGCCGTGGAGCGGGTCGGCCGGCACCTGGGCACCGGGCTGGCCACCCTGGTCACCATCACCGACGCCGACCGCGTCGTGCTCGGCGGCACGCTCGGCGGTGTCTACCGGCTGTGCCCGGACATCGTGGACGACCAAGTGGGCACGCGGTCGTTCCTGGTCGGGCCGGGCGAGATCCCGATCGTGCCCGGTGCACTGCCGGACGGGGAACTGCTCGGCGCGGCCGAAATGGCGTTGCAGCCGCTGCTCGACAACCCGAAGCGGGTGCTCTCCGCGTGACTTTTCCGGTGGTGATGTCGAATGGCGTCGAGCCCGTTCGTAGCCAGAGTGAGGGACGGGAACGAGCCGGTCGCCACCTGGTCGTCGGCCGCCGCCTGTCCGCCTGATCCGCCCGAGGAGTTCGCCATGAAGCAGTACCTACTCGCCGTCCAGGACGACGAAAGCGCGCCGCCACCATCCGAAGAGGACTTTCGGGACAATCTCGCCAGGACCGGCAAGGTCACCGCGGAGATGCGGTCCGCCGGTGCGTGGGTGTTCGTCGGCGGGCTGATGCCCTCGCACGCCACCACGGTCGTCCGCCCACACAACGGCACGATCACGATGACCGACGGCCCGTTCGCCGAGACGAAGGAACAGCTCGGCGGGTTCTGGGTGATCCAGTGCGACGACCTCGACCAGGCACTGGCCTGGGCCGAGAAATGCGCGCTGGCCTGCGGGAACCCGATCGAGGTCCGCCCGTTCAACATCATTCCGGGGGACTGAGCGCGCATGGATCTGGACAGCGTCTACCGGGCGGAGTACGGCCGGTGCGTGGCCACGCTGACGCGCCTCCTCGGCGACATCGGGCTCGCCGAGGAGGCCGTGCAGGACGCGTTCGCGGTGGCCGTCCAGAAATGGGGCGACACGCTGCCACCCAATCCCGGCGCGTGGATCGTGACCACGGCCCGCAACCGGGCGATCGACCACCTGCGCCGGGAGTCCACTCGGGACGCCCGTCATGCGCAGGCGCTGTTGCTGCGGCAACCCGACGAGCCACAGGAGGTGGGACCGGTGCGCGACGACGAGCTCCGCATGATCTTCACCTGCTGCCACACGTCGCTGTCGCCGCTCGCCCAGACCGCGCTCACCCTGCGCCTGATCGGCGGGTTGGAGGTGGGGGAGATCGCGCGGGCCTACCTGGCGCCGGAGGCGACCGTCTCCCAGCGGATCCTCCGCGCCAAGAAGAAGATCCGCGACGCCGGCATTCCCTACCGGGTGCCCGAGGCAGCGGAACTCCCGGATCGGCTGCCGCCGGTGCTCACCGTGCTGTACCTGGTGTTCAACGAGGGCTACACGTCCACGTCCGGGGAACTGGTGCGCACCGACCTGTGCCTGGAAGCGGTCCGCCTGGCCAGATCGCTCGCCGAGCTGATGCCCGACGAGCCCGAGGTGATCGGACTGCTGGCGCTGCTCCTGCTCACCGAGGCCCGCCGGCCGGCGCGGGTGGGACCTTCGGGTGAACTGGTGGTGCTCGCGGAGCAGGACCGTTCGCTGTGGAACCGGGACCTGATCGCCGAAGGGCATGAGCTGGTGCGGCAGTGCCTGCGGCGGGCACAACCCGGGCCGTACCAGTTGCAGGCGGCGATCAACGCCGTGCACACCGACGGCCCGGCCACCGACTGGACGCAGGTGCTGGCGCTCTACGACCAGCTCCTGCGCCACAGCCCGACACCGATCGTCGCCCTCAACCGCGCGGTCGCCGTCGCCGAGGTACACGGACCGGCCCAGGCGCTGGCCGCCATCGACGAGCTGGACCTGCCCGGCTACCACCTGCTGCCGGCCACCCGCGCCGACCTGCTCACCCGCCTGGGCCGCACCGCGGATGCCATTGCCGCCTACGACGAGGCGATCGCCCTGGCCACCAACGACACCGAACGCACCTTCCTGGAGACGCGGCGGGCACGCCTGGCCCGACCGCAGCCGGGCCCCGCCAGCCGGTGACGCGGTGCTGTGCCACGTTGACCTGATCCGTCCGCGACGCGCGCCTCACTGCCCGTCGAGCGGTGGCTGCGGCACCTGTCGGGTGGTGAGGGTCCCGTCCGCGAGCATGTAGACGTTGCCCGTCCATTGCCCTCCGCCTGCCGGGTTGTAGGCGCGGCCCGGACCGTACTGGCCGACCGTCGGGAAGGACTTCTCCCAGAACACGTTGTCCATGAAGGACACTTTGCTCGCGCGAGCGGGCTTGCCGGCATTGTCGGCCGCACCGTCGCCGCGGTAGTAGGTGAATCCGCCGCCGGCCAGCAGGTTGTCCTGGATCAGAAGATTCCTGTTCGACCCGAACTCGGTGAACAGCGACAAAGTTGACGTCTGGCCATTCGGGTTCAACAGCGTGTTGTGCTCGATCGTCGGGCTCGAAGTACCGTCGTCGAGGATGTCCTCGTCGTGGTCGCCGCGCATCGTCGGACCGAACTCGATGTAGTTGTCCCGGATCGTGTCCCCGGCACCGACGGCGACGGCCAACTGCTGGCCCAGGAATCTCGAACTGGTGATGAGCTGCTTCGCGCCGTAGGCGTCGCGCACGGCCTCGGTCGCGTACGGTGCGGACCCCGAGGTGCTCGTGATGACCGACACGTGGTCGATCGTGGTGACGCAGCCCGCGTCGGTGATGGCCGTCAGCTGATGATGCCGTGGCGGCGGTTCCACGCGACAGCGTCCGCGTAGCCCTGGATCATGCCCCAGATCCAGAAGCCGATCACGCCGATGAATCCGACGAGCACGATGGTCAGGATCCAGCTGACGACGTAGAGGCAGAGAATCAGCGCCCCTATGCCGCCGCGCCCGCTGATCATCGAGCCCAGGCCGGGGATGAAGAACGAGGCGAGGACGGCGACGCCCGGCGACTTCGGGGCGACCATCATCTGCGGGTACGGCTGCCCGTATGGCTGCTGGTACTGCTGCGGATACTGGGAGGGCGGGTAAGGACCCTGCTGCGGCGGGAAGCCGTTTCGGGGAGACCGGCGGTACCCCAGATCATCACTGGACGGGATGCCCTCCGGGTAATACCCCAGGTCATCACTGGACGGCACGTGGTCGTTCGGCTCGACCATGTGAATACCCCCTTTATGCGCGACGGCTCGATCCCGAGTACCACGGCCAGCCTAGGCCGCGGGATCGCCGCCCACCACGGTTTCGTGGCAATCGGCGCACCATCACATCGGGAGGCTTTTGCCCACTATCCACCTTCCGTCACTCGGGGTGGCAATCCGTTCGGTCCACTCTCAAAATACCCATGACCGAGTGTTCTCAGCAGGTGATCCTCTCGGAGGCGACTGTGGGCGTCAGGCCAGATTGGCGAGCGCCTGGCGGCAGAGGAGGGTCTCCGGGTGGTCAGGTCCGAGGACCCGAGCGCAGTCCGGGAGCAGCTCGGTATAGAGGCGCAGCGCATTGGCCGGGTTCCCGGCCCTTTCGGTGTACAACGCCAGATGTCGGCGACATTCCAAGGTCACTGGGTTGTCGGATCCGAGGACACGGACACAGTCGGGGACCAATTCCGTGTACCGGCGTGTTGCCTCGGCCGGGTTTCCCGCCTCGCCGGTCCATCCGGCGACTCCCTGGCGGCTCAGGAGGGTTTCGCGGTGGTCGGGCCCGAAGGCCCGGGTGCAGTCGGGAACCAATTTCGCGAAGATGCGCAGCGCCTCGGCCGCGTGCCCAGCCATTCCGGTGTAGTAGCCCAGGAGTCGATGGACCTTCGTGGTCTTGGTGTCGGTGCCGGGAGCGAGGATATGCACATGCTCCGGGACCAGTTCCGCGAGCATGCGCGCTGCCTCCGCCGGGTTCCCTGCCTCCCCGGTGTATAGGCCCAGATGCCAACGGCATTCCAAGGTCAGAGGGTTGTCGGGTCCGAGCACCCGGACACAGTCCGAGACCAACTCCGTGTACATGCGTGCGGCCTTGGCAGGGTCTCCGGCCTCCCCGGTCCATGCGGCGAGCCCCTGGCGGCTGAGGAGGGTTTCCGAGTCGTCGGGTCCGAAAAGGCGGGTGCAGTGTGGGACCAGCTCCGCGAATAGGTGCCGTGCCGTGGCGGCGTCCCCGGCCATTCCGGTGTGGTAGCTGAGAAGCCGGCGGACACGCGATGTCTCTGGGCTGTCGGGGCCGAACACACGAATGTAGTCCGGGACGATTCCCGCGTACAGGCGCGCGCTCTCAGCATGATCCCCGGCCGCCCCAGTGTCGTAGGCGTGATCTTCGCGGCGTAGCAGGCCTTCTCGGCGCAGGGTCGTGCGGTCGTCGGGTTCCTTGCAGTGGGCGGGGTTGTGGGCGAGTGCGAGGTGGGCGACGGTGTCGGTGCAACGTTGTTGGGGCCGGGGGCGCCCGCTGCGGGTGAGCGTCCGGTGCAGGTGGCGGTAGATGTGATCCAGGGTCAGCGGGTCAGGGGCTGTGTTGTCGCCAACGCGCAGCAGATTGATCAGTTCACCGGTGAACGTGGTGTGTCGGGCGCCGGCGGGTGCCAGGGCGGTGGTGGTGGCGGTCGTGGCGGTCAGGACATAGCCGCCGGTGATCGCTAGCTGGTCGTAGACGCCGGCGTCGGGGTCGTTCATGGTGTCGATGGCGATTCCGGAGTAGCAGCAGTCCAGGATCACCACGCGGCGGGCGGCCGGGCTGTCAAGCATCGCCTCCCGTATCCCGTCGTAGGGGAACGCGGTGTAGCGCAGCCGGTCCCGGCGCGTGCCCGCCAGGGCGAGGTGGAGGTTGCCGCGCGCATCGATCAGTCCGTGCCCGGAGTAGTAGACGAGCAGCAGATCGTCCGGGCGCTTGGCGATATCCATGAGCAGGGGACCAAGATCAGCGGCGCCGGCCGGATCGCGAATGACCGTCTGGGACTGCGGGGTTGTCCAGCCATAGAGTGGATCAGCCAGCGCGTCCGCGAGATCGGTGAGGTTGTTGGCGACGGCGGGTAGGTCGGGCAGTCCCGAGTCCGCCTGGTGGGTGGCGGTGCCAATCAGGACGACGTGCGAACGGGCCGGGTCAGGCAGTCTCATCGCTGTCCCGCTCGACGGGCGGGGCATCGAGGAAGTCCGCGATACTCGCGAGGAGCGCCTGCGGGTCATGGACTCGGTGGGCGTCGATGGACAGTTCGGTGCCTTCTGGGCGGGTGAGGGTGAGTTTCACATCGGTCGTGCGATGGCTGACCCACGCGACGAGCGCGCGGGCCACCACAGTGCCGGCGCCCCCGGTCCCCATGGCGATCGCGATCGTGTCGGTGACCGAACCCATCTGTCCTGGACCGATCGTGGTCGGGCTGAGCTGCACGCGTCCGCGTAGCCGGTCCTCCCTGCGAAGCCAAGCGATCAGCTCATGCGCTTGATCATCGCGGTGTATGCCGTCTACCAGGATCTGCACCCTCATCCGCCCTCCCTAGCGACATCACGCCACATCCGGCAAGAGTAACGTCACCCGCGCGTGGGTGCGCCGTTCGGCATTGCGATCTTTAGGTTCGTGCGCCACTCTGATCTGCCATTTGACTATGTTCAAGCCGCCGGAAATGGAAAATAGGATCCAGATTGACCTTCGGCCTATAAGGCAGTGCTCCCGGGCAGGCAAGGCTGAAGGGAATCCCGACTATGCGCTCGTTGGCATACGGCGCGACTCTGGCGCTAGGTTGGTCTCATGGGTCGCTCGGCGCCGGTCGGCAAGCCAGTCGAGCCGCTGGCAGATGGAGTCGTCGCGGTCCGGCCGCGAACAGCGTCGGACGTGGACGCGATCGCCGCGGCCAGTCATGACCCGCAGACCCGTCGTTGGCTTGATGACCCACCGATGGACGAGGACGCTCGCCGTACCAGCTTGGCCCAGACCGAACAAGCATGGCAGAGCGGCACATCGGCCCCATTGGTGATCGCGGATGTGGCGACGGACGAGCCGATCGGGCTAGTCAACCTGCAATTTCGAGACGACAACATCACGACAATCGCTTACAGCGTGTTTCCTGCCAGGCGCGGTCAAGGTATCGCGCCGAGGGCGGTACGACCGGTCACCGAATGGGCCTTCCGCGACCTGGGTGTCGGCCAGTTGGTCTTGGCGGCCGACTCGGCGAACACCGCGTCGCTGAGGGTTGCCGAGAAGTGCCAGTTCCAGCGGACTGGCAGTCGCACCGAGACGAACGATGACCACCACGAGCGCACAGTCGTCGTCTTCACCCGCTGGAGGCAGTGAGTCAGCGCTTGCCAGTAGCCAAGCAATATATCTGGGGTCACGGCGACGACGGTTGGGGCCAGTGGGCCTGATGCGACACAATACGAACCGCGGTAGCTATTCAGCTGGTGCGAGTGCTGATGGAAGCCACGCACCCGTGGTGAACAACTCACGAAGGACGTCAAGTTTGTCGCGTCCCCATTTGGTGGCAGTGTCCAGGTAGGACTGCACGATGGCGAAATCGATGAGTCCT
>DASUGU010000138.1:0-9383 GCA_036273855.1 Pseudonocardiaceae bacterium | reverse complement strand
ATCGTCAAACGCGCTATCTCCAAGTACCAGGCCCGCGGCTCGGTCATCGACCGCACCAGTTACAAAGCCACCCTGAGCATCGACATCCTCACCCCGGGCGACCCTTGACGATCACCACCACCGCCAAACTTCACGGCCTTGGGACTAGCAGCGGACGACAGCCGCCCGGGACCCACGGGTCCCGGGCGGCGGTTCGCGTGCCCACCAGGCTGGGGGGATCCCGTAACGCGGGCCGGCGCCGCCTCCCGCGTGCGCATGCCGCACGACGGGAGACGGCGCCGGTCCGGACAGACAGGTCGACGCCGCTCCAGGGAGCGACGCCGGTGGTGAAACGGGCGGTCCGCGACGATCCGGTCGCGGACCCATGCCCCTCTACTCGCCTTCGAAGCGCTTCCGGAAGCGCTCCTCCATGCGTTGGGTGAATCCGCTGCGATGCTTGGCCTCATCCTGGCCGTCCGCCCCGCTGGACACGTCACCGTGCCGCATGGCGGCCCAGGTCAGCACAGCGCCGACGAACATCATCAGGAATCCGACGACGCTCACGACGGGGATGGCGAACACCTTCAGCGGCACGAGCATTCCACACACGAGCAACGCAATACCCAGCACGAACAGGGTGATCCCCTGAATGCGCCGACGCCTGGACGGGCGCAGCCGCGCACCTCGAATGGTGGACGCGAACTTCGGGTCCTCGGCGTAGAGCGCGCGCTCGATCTGGTCGAACAGCCGCTGCTCGTGCTCGGAGAGTGGCATGGCTCCTCCTCCGGCACTGCTGTCGTAGGCGCCGGGTGCGTGGTGCGCACCCGGGCGGGCGCCCCGCCCTGGGGTCGTCACAACAAGGATACGATCCGGAAGTCGCCTCGACTACCCGATGCCGCATCCTGAGCCGGCAATGCGACGAACGACATTCGGTTGGGCCCGTGAACGGCACATGACGAACCGACCAACCGGACATAACGGTCGGGTGACGTTTCCGCGGCCTACCGCCACCGGAAGTGCACGAACACCCGACCGAAGTTCTTCGAGTCCTTCTCCACCCGGTGGTACAGGGCCTTGACGTCCTTCTGGTCCAGGAACCGCAGGACGTGCTTCTTGAGCTGCCCGGAGCCCTTGCCGGGAATGATCTCGACGACGGTGGCCTTCTTGGCCACCGCCTCGTCGATGATCGCCCGCAGCGCGCGGTCGATGTCCGCGCCGCGGTTGTAGATGTCGTGCAGGTCGAGCTTGAGCTTCACCGGTCCGGTCGGCGGAGCGGGTCAGCGGTTCTTGGCGGCCGGCGCGCGGCGCGTCCGCTGGCCCCTGGCCGTGGTGGAGGCAGCCGTCCTCGGGGTCTTGGCGGTCTTGCCGGCGGCCGCCTTGGTGGACTTCGTGGTCTTCTCCGCGGCCGCCGCCTTGGTGGTCTTCGCCGCCGCGGTCCTCGAGGTCGCCTTCGGTGCGGCCTTGGCGGTGGTCTTGGCGGCCGTCCGGCTGGCGGCGGCGGTCTTGGCCGTGGCGCCCCGCGCGGGAGCCGCTGCGGCCTTCCTGGCGGTCCGTGCGGGCCGCACGGCGGTGGCCGTGGCGGTCGCGGTGGCTGGCGTCCTGGCGCCCCGGCTGGCCCGGAACGCGTCGACGATGTGGGAGGGAATGCGGCCCCGCTCGGCGAGTTGGTGACCCTGTTCCCTGGCCCATTCGCGAATGGCCGGACCGTCGTTGCCGGCACCCGCGGCGCGAGCGCCCGCACCGCGCCGCACCCGTCCGCCGGTGCGGCGGGCCGCGGCCACGAAGTCGGCCAGGCCGTCCCGCAACTTGCTGGCGTTCGCGGCATTCAGATCAATCTGGTAGGTCACCCGATCGAGAGAAAAGGTGACCGTAGCCACATCCTCGCTGGGCAAGCCGTCCAGATCGTCGACAAGTCGCACAAGAACCTTGCGTGCCATGGTTTCTCGCTCTCTCAAACACGCTTGATGGCCGACCGAAAAGACGAGCCGGCTCGGCTGTCCGGTGGTGACGGAAACCAGGATAGCGGCACAATCGTGAAAAGTGGGTAATCAAGGTTTGCGTCGAACGGTGTGTGTCGGGCCGGTGATCCTCCGCAATCACGTCTTCGCAGGTCGGCGGACACCTCCGCCGTCCACATCAGCCGATCGACTTCCCCGGCCCATCCGGCCAGCCGGTGGAAACAGAGCGCCGCCAACGAAACGCACCCGGGTGCCGCCGAAGCGGTGCCTGCGGGCCGTCGGGTGCGTGGATTGCCTTCCGCCGGGACCGGATTGCCCGGTACGCTGGCCGACGTTGTCCGCGATGCGGAAGACGGGCGAGCCCGCCGGTGATTCGACAAACCGGAGACCCGCGCCGATTCCACCGCAATACCTGGCAGTAGTGACACGACCCGGCAAGGTTTGCTCCAGTGTGGACACTGGGAAATCGTTGGTCGGCCGGCAAAACACGCACAATGCAACGCTCACCGGCCGGTTCGGTGTTTTGCCACCGGTCGTGGGCCTTTCCGGTTATTTACGGTCGGCGTCGCCCGGGATCAGGCTCGCCGGGCGGACCGCGGCCGTGCCGAACCGGGATCGTGCCTGGTCCGCCGCCAGATCGGCATCCCGCCAACCGCGTTCCGGCGCGTCCAATGTGAGTTGTTCGCCGCCGCCGGCGGCATGCGTCAGTTGTTCCATCCGGACTCCGATCAGCCGCACCGCACCCGCCGGCACCTGCTCGGCCAGCAGCCGGCACGCGGTCCGGTAGACCTCCTGGGTCACGTCGGTGGCCACCGGCAGCGTGCGCGAGCGGGTGATCGTGGTGAAGTCGGCGAACCGCACCTTGATCGACACCGTCCGGCCGCGCAGCCCACGGGAGCGCAGCGCGCCCGCCGTCCGCTCGGCCAGCCGCAGCAGCTCACGTCTGAGCAGGTCCCGGTCGTGGTGGTCGACGTCGAACGTCTCCTCGGCGCCGACCGACTTGTCCGGTGAGTCGGGCACCACCGCCCGGTCGTCGCGGCCGTTGGCCAGCGCGTGCAGGTGCTCGGCGGCCGCGACGCCGAGCACCTTGCGCAGCCGGGGCAGCGGCGTGCCCGCGATGTCGGCCACGGTGGCCAGGCCGAGCCGGGCCAGGTGTTCGGCCGTGCGCTCGCCGACGCCCCACAGCGCGGACACCGGCAGCGGGTGCAGGAACGCCAGCGAATCGACGGCCGGGACGACGAGCATGCCGTCCGGCTTGGCCATCCCGGAGGCGAGCTTGGCCAGGAACTTGGTCGCCGCCACGCCGACCGAGCAGGAGATCCGGTGCTCCCGCTCGACCCTGGCGCGCAGCTGCGCCCCCAGTTGGGCCGGCGTCATCCTGGTGCGCCGCAGCGCGCCGGCGACGTCCAGGAACGCCTCGTCCAGGCTGAGTGGTTCGACCAGTGGGGTGAGGTCGCGGAAGATGCCCAGCACGCCCTGGGACACCTGGTGGTAGACGGTGAAGTCGGGCGGCAGGAACACCGCCTGCGGGCACAGCCGCCGGGCCGACGCGGTGGGCATCGCCGACCGCACGCCGAACGTCCGGGCCGGATAGTTGGCCGAGCACACCACGCCCCGCGGGCCGATCCCGCCGACCACGACGGGCCGGTCACGCAGTTCGGGTCGGTCGCGGATCTCCACCGACGCGTAGAAGGCGTCCATGTCGACGTGCAGGATCGGGCAGCCCGTGTCGTCCGGCCAACTCGCGGGACGGGACTCGTCCACGAGGTACCTGCCGCGCAACTCCCTCGGCAGCCCGCCGCTCCTGCCCACGGCCGCAGTGTAACCGGGCGGACCGACCGTTCCCGGTGCTCAGCGCGGCGGGTCAGCCGGTCTTGCGGGCCAGCGCGTGCAGCCGCGCCGCGACATCGCGCAGCGGCGGGCGGGTGGCTGCGGCCAGTTCCAGCCGGGCCAGCGCGTCCACCGCACCCGGGCTGGCCTCCAGCACCGACCCCGGCACCACGTCGGACACCAGCCCGTGGCCCTGCAACACCTCGACGACCAGACCGGCGGCCACCAGGGCCGACTCCAGGCCGGCCACGTCGAACCGCCTGCGCAGCGGGTCGTTCCCGCCGTCGACCTGGCCGGACTCGTCCTCCAGCAGCCGGCCCGCCTCCACCAGCCGACCGGCCAGGGCCCGGTGCAGCACGGCGCCGTACCGGTTGGGCACCAGCACGGACACGGCACCGCCGGGCGCGCAGGCCCAGGTGAGTGCCTCGATCGCGGCGGCGACGTCGTCCACCATCTCCAGGACGCCGTGCCCGAGCACGAGATCGGCCTCGGCGGCCGGTACCAGCCGGTGCAACACGTCGGTGTCGCCCTGGACCGGGGTGATCCGGCCGGACACGTCGGCGTCGGCGGCCCTGCGGTGCAGCGTGGCGAGCGCGTTCGGGCTCGGCTCGACGACGGTCACCCGGCAGCCCGCCTGGGCCAGCGGCACGGCCCACACGCCGCTGCCGCCGCCCACGTCCAGCACGACGGGAGACCCGTCCGCCCGCCGGTCCCTGGCGGCCGCCACCTCGGCTTCGAGCACGCGGTACACCGCGTCCGGTCGCATGGCGGAAGTCTAGGGCCACGCACGTCAACGCATGACAGCGGACCTTTAGCAACAATCCTTGTGAAAGACTCCTTGCTCAGGATATCCTGATTCGCATGGCTGAACCACGGACACCGATCACCGATCCCCAGCGCCTGAAGGCTCTCGCGCACCCGCTCCGGTGGAAGCTGATCAGGCTGATCGGCACCGAGGAGACGGCGACCGCCACCAAATGTGCCGAGGTGCTCGGCGAGAGCGTGGCGAGTTGTTCGTACCACCTGAACATGCTCGCCAAATACGGCTTCGTCGAGGAGGCGGAAGGCGGCCAGGGCCGGGAGAAACCGTGGAAGCTGACCACCCGCCGCCACACGCTGGACACCGAGGGCCTGGACGACGAGGCGAAAATGGCCGTCGAGGCGGCCAGCGACGCGTTCCTGGAGACCGAGTTCGAGGAGATCCGGACCCAGTTGCGGAAGGGTGACCTGGAGCCGAAGGCATGGCACGACGCGGTCGGCAGCCGCTCCAGCTCGATGTGGGTCACCGAGGCGGAGGCCGCCGAGATGACGGCGGCGTTCAACGAGCTGTCCAACAGGTTCCAGGACCGGTGGGACAACCCGGAACTGCGGCCGGAGGGCGCCCGGCAGATCCGCATCTTCATGGCGTCGTACTTCATCCCGCGCTACCCGGACCACTGACATGGACCTGTTGCGGGACAGCCGATTCCGCCGATTACTTGTCGGCCAGTCGGTGTCCAGCGTCGCCACCACGTCGCTGTTCCTGGCGCTGGGCATCTGGGCCAAGGACCTGACCCACAGCAACGCGCTGGCCGGTTCGGTGTTCCTGGCGCTGGGCCTGCCGACACTGCTGTCGCCACTGGGCGGCCACCTGATCGACCGGGTGCCCCGCCGCAAGCCGCTGCTGGTGATCACCAACGCGGCCTTCGGCGCCGGGGTGCTGAGCCTGCTCGCCGTGCACGACCGTCACCAGCTCTGGCTGATCTACGTCGTCGCCGCCCTGGCCGGGCTGAGCACCGACGTCCTCGGGTCCAGCAGGGGCGCGCTGCTCAAGGACATGCTGGCCGACGAGCGGCTGGGCCCGGCGAACGCACTGCTGCAGACCATCAGCCAGGGCACGCGGTTGCTCTCCCCGTTGCTGGGTGCCGGCCTCTACACGGTCCTCGGCGGGCACGGGCTGGCCATCGCCGTGGCGACCATGTTCGGCGTGGCCGCGCTGGCCATGACGGCCGTGCGGGTCGCCGAGTCCCCGCCCGAACCGGCCTCCGGTCAGCGGCTGCTCACCGAACTGATGGCCGGCTTCCGGCACGTGCGCACGGTCCCGCTGCTGCTCCAGATGACCGTGGCGGTCGCGCTGGCGTGCTGCGTGGTCGGGCTGCTGGAGACGGCCGCGTTCGCCATCATCGACCAGGGTCTGCACCGCTCGCCCGCGTTCTACGGTGTGTTGGAGAGCGTGCAGGGGGTCGGCTCGGTGGCCGGCGGGATCACGGCGGCGCGGTTCATGCGGCGCCTGGGCGAGGCCAGGGCAGGCGGCATCGGCCTGGCACTGATCGGCGCCGGATCGCTCGCCATGGCGGTACCCTCGCTGGTGCCGGTGATGGCCGGCGTGACACTGCTCGGGTTCGGTGTGCCGGTGTTCATCGTGGCGTGGAGCACCAGCATGCAGCGTTACACGCCGGCCCGGCTGCAGGGCCGGGTGGGCGCGGCCGGCAACCTGGCGCTGACCGGGCCGCAGACGGTGTCCATCGGGGTCGGCGCCGCCCTGATCGGCGTGGTCGACTACCGCGTCCTGCTGGTGGCGATCTTCCTGGGCACGATGGCGTCGGCCGCACTGCTGCTGATCAGGCCGGCAGCCACCGTGGTCGAGCCGGTCCCACAGCCGGCACCGACCGCCTGACCGTCCACCACGACACGATCCGGACGCGATCCATCACCTGGCCACTCACCGGACTTGCCTTACCGATCTAACATTCCTGACGTGCATACGGTGGCGGTGCTGAGCCTCAAGGGCGGCGTTGGCAAGACGACAGTGGTACTCGGACTGGCTTCGGCCGCGCTGCGGCGTGGCGTGCGCACACTGGTGGTCGACCTCGACCCGCAGTGCAACTCGACCGCCACACTGGACCCGGCGGACACCGAGGGCAGCCTGGTGGACGTACTGGCCAGACCGGGGCTGGCCACCCTGCGCTCGGCCGTCGCGCCGAGCCCGTGGGGCGAGGGAGTCGACGTCCTCGTCGGATCGGAGGAGGTCGAGGCGCTCAACCATCCCGAGCCGGGCGCCCAGAAGCTGGGCAAACTGTCCAAGGCCCTGGAGCAGATCAACAGCCTCGTGGCCGACAGCGATCCCGAGTACCAGTTGGTGCTGCTGGACTGTCCGCCGTCGCTGGGCCAGTTGACCCGGTCGGCACTGGTCGCCGCGGACCGCGCGCTGCTGGTCACCGAGCCGACCATGTTCGCCGTGTCCGGCGTGCAGCGGGCGTTCGAGGCGGTGCAGAACGAGCGGGAGCTGCACAACCCGCGCCTGCAGCCACTGGGCGTCGTGGTCAACCGGGTCCGGCCGCGCTCGCACGAGCACCAGTTCCGGATCGAGGAGCTGCGGGAGCTGTTCGGGCCGCTGGTGATGCCGGTCGCGCTGCCGGACCGGCTGGCCGTGCAGCAGGCGCAGGGTGCCTGCCTGCCGATCCACCAGTGGAACACGCCGGGCGCCCGGGAGGTCTCCCTCGCGTTCAACCTGTTGCTGGCCAGGATCATGCGGTCCAGCCGGAGCAGGCGGGCGGCCCGGGAAGAGGAACCGGTCGACTGAGTGCCCGAGGGTGACACGGTTTTCCTTGCCGGGCGGCGGATGGACGAGGCGCTGGCCGGCAGCGTGCTGACCCGTGGGGAACTGCGGCACCCCCGATTGGTCGAGACCACGCTGGCCGGCCGGACCGTCGTCGGCGTGCGGTCGGTCGGCAAGCACCTGTTCACCCGCTTCGGCGACGGCGTCAGCCTGCACACCCACTTCAAGATGGACGGTGCCTGGCACCTGTACCGGCCGACGGAGAAGTGGCGCGGCCGGGCGCACGACGTCCGGGCCGTGCTGGCCACCGAGCAGTGGACGGCGGTCGGGTTCCGCCTGCACGACATGGCACTGCTGCGCACCGACCGGGAGAGCGAACTCGTCGGCCACCTCGGACCGGACCTGCTGGCCGACGACTGGGACGACACGATGGCCGCCGAGGCGGCCCGCCGGCTGGCCGGGCAGGGCGGCCGGGAGATCGGTGACGCGCTGGCCGACCAGCGGGTGATGGCCGGCGTGGGCAACCTCTACAAGGCCGAGGTGTGCTTCCTGCTCGGCGTCTCGCCGTGGACGCCGGTGGCCGACCTGCCGGCCGACGCGGTGCCGCGCGCGGTGGCATTGAGCCGGAAACTGTTGCACCGCAACGCATGGCGGCCCGAGCAGAGCACCACCGGCGAGCTGGCGCGGGGTCGGCAGCACTGGGTGTACGGGCGCACCGGACGGCCCTGCCTGCGCTGTGGCACGCCCGTCCGGTCCGGTCAGCAGGGCTCGTTCGTGCCGGTGCGGTACACGTGGTTCTGCCCGCGCTGCCAGCCGGGACCGACGCCGAGCGGCACGTCCGGCCGGGCTGGGGTTCGATAGCACCGTGCTGTACTCGCATGTCGTCCGCCCGGTGCTGTTCCGGGTCGGCTCGGGAGACGCCGAGGCCGCGCACGAGTTGACGTTGCGCGCGCTGGCCGCGGCCAGCGGGGTGCCCGCCGCGCTGACGCCGCTGCGCCGCTGGTTCGCCGTGGCCGCGCCGCGGACCGTGTTCGGGGTGCGTTTCCCCAACCCGGTCGGCCTGGCCGCCGGCATGGACAAGAACGGGATCGCGCTGCCCGGCTGGGCGGCCCTGGGCTTCGGGCACGTCGAGGTCGGCACGGTGACCTGGCACGCCCAGCCGGGCAACCCGAGGCCGCGCCTGTACCGGTTGCCGGCCAGCGGCGCCCTGATCAACCGGATGGGCTTCAACAACGCGGGAGCGCGGGCCCTGGCCGGCCGGCTGCGCGCGCTCGGGCCGCGCCCGGTGCCGCTGGGCATCAGCATCGGCAAGTCCAAGGTCACGCCGGTCGACGACGCCGTCGACGACTACCGGCACTCGCTGCGCGAGCTGTATCCCTACGGCGACTACTTCGCGGTCAATGTCAGTTCCCCCAACACGCCGGGGCTGCGCAGCCTGCAGGACCGCCACCTGCTGGCCGAGTTGCTGGCCGGATTGCGGGCGGAGGCGGCCGAACTGGACGGTCCGGCCAAGCCGCTGCTGGTGAAGATCGCGCCGGACCTGACCGACAGCGCAGTCGCCGAACTGCTCGACGTGTGCACCGATCACGGGGTGGCCGGCGTGATCGCCACGAACACCACCCTGTCCAGGGACGGCATCGCGACGCCCGACGTGGCCACCGGGTCGCAGACCGGCGGGCTGTCCGGGCGGCCGCTGGGTGACCGGGCGCGGCAGGTGGTGGAGTTCGTGCACCGGGAGACCGGTGGCGCGCTGCCGGTGATCGGGGTGGGCGGGATCGCGGCCGTGGACGACGCGCTGCGCATGCTGGACGCGGGCGCCGGCCTGGTCCAGCTCTACACCGGGTTCGTCTACGGGGGACCGGCCCTGGTCCGGGCGATCAGCAGGGCGGCCCGGAACTAGATGATTGATGCGGTGAAGATCATGTGAAGTCGGCCCGGGTGAGAGGACACGGGCGGAGGGTGTCCAAGATCAAAGTTGTGAGCAAAGACCTGAACACCCTCCTGACCGCACTCTACGTGCTGATCGACGACCACATCGTCCCGCCCCGCGCCGGCCGCGGCCACCGACCCGATCTCAC
>DASUGU010000137.1:0-80163 GCA_036273855.1 Pseudonocardiaceae bacterium | reverse complement strand
GGTCCTCACCGAGTGGCCGGAATTTCGCACACTAGATTGGGCGAAACTCGCCACCGTGGTGAGTCGACCGATCGTGGTGGACCTGCGCAACCTGCTCGACGCCGACGTGCTCCGCCGGGCCGGATTCGAATGGACCGGCCTCGGTCAGCGGGCCAAGCTGAGCTGATCTCACCGGCCCCGGCCGATTGGTTGATCAGGAGGCACACGACATGAGCCCAGCCACCCACCCGCCGCGCGGCCAGATCGGCTACCTGCAGTTGCCCGCTGTCGACATCGCACGGTCGGCGGCCTTCTACGAGTCGGTTTTCGGATGGTCAACGGATCCGGCAACGGGCGGTTTCACCGCGCCCGGGATGGGCGGCCAGTGGACCACCGACCGGCTGCCCGGCACCACGAGTGGGCCCATGGTGTGGATCTGCGCCGACGACCTGTACCCGACGCTGGACCGTGTGGTCGCCGCCGGTGGCACCGTGCACGGCAGGCCGCGACTGGACAACGGCGAACGCTGGCTCGCCGAGACCGACGACCCGGCCGGCAACCGGATCGGCATCGTCGCACCGGCCCGCCAGGCCCAGTCGCAGACACTGATCGCCGTGCGCGACGTCGAGGCATCCAGCCGCTGGTACCAGGAGGTCCTCGGCCTGCGCAGCGATCACGGCGGCCCACACTACGAGCGGCTGCTCGCCGACGGGGTGCTGGTGCTGCAACTCCACCACCGGGAGGTCGAGCACCACCACGGAGCGATCGGCGACCCTGACCGCGAGGTCGGCAACGGCGTGCTGCTGTGGTTCGGCGACGTCAGCGACTTCGACGGCGCCCTGACCCGCGCGCGGCGGCTCGACGCCCCCGTCGTGCGAGCGCCCCATCGAAACCCGCCCGAAGGCGAAGGCAACGGCCCGGGGCACCGGGAAGTATGGATCCAGGACCCCGACGGATACACCGTCGTCATCGCCAGCCCCGACGGCGAAGCGTACGAACCCCACCACTGACTCGTGCACCCGACGTCGGGAGCGGCATCTGCTGGTGAACGCGCCTGTGTTCAGTCCTGGTCCAGACAGAGACAGAAGGGGTGGCCGGCCGGGTCGATGAGCACCCGGACGTTCGCCTGCGGTTGGGTCGTGGCCACCGTCGCCCCCAGTGCGACAGCCTCGGCGACCGCGGATTCAAGATCGGCGACCTGGACGTCGAAGTGCATCATCGGACGCTGCTGCCCGTCGACCGGCGGCCACGCCGGCGCTCGATAACCGTCAGCCTGCTGGAACACCAGGAATGCGCCGTGCGGAGTGGGGAGGATGGCTGTTCCCGGTTCCTGGTGACCAACGGGCCAGCCGAGCAGTTCGGAGTAGAACCGCGCAAGACCGCTTGGGTCGGGCGCTTCGATGCCGATTCCCCACCACATGCCGTCCGTCCGAGATCGCATGCCCGCGAGTTTCTCGCACTGTCCCGGCCGTGTCCACGACGATACTGGACTGAACCGCTCGGCCGCGTCGTCGACGCCCTGATGTCCGATGTGGATCAACACTAATCCTTAAGTACGCAAAGGACATCTGCCGATCATGAGTGTGCCACGACGCCTGTTCCGCTTGACAGGCAAGGGGCATTGAGCGACTCTGGAGATGCAGGGTTGTCGATCCGGCGGACGGAGATCGACCACCGTGCACCGGTTCCAGGTGGGCCCGACGGGCCCGACATGACAGCGGCCCCGCGTTCGGAGCGCCCTATGGCGACTTACGAATATCTCTGTTCGAGTTGTGGTTCGTTCGAGACGCATCTCGCGATGGGATCTGCGGGGCCGCTGTTGGACTGTCCCGAGTGTGGTCGCCCCGCTCGGCGAATCTTCTCCGCGCCGTACCTTGCCCGCACGCCCCAGGCCCATCGAACCGCACTCGCGACTGCCGAGCAGAGCGGTGACGAGCCGCAGGTCGTGACGGAGGTGCCGGGTTCACGGCGTCCACCACGGCGACCGCACCCGGCACTGTCCCGGCTCCCGCGACCGTAGCCACCCCAGCACCTCACTGGTGTCGCCGTGGCGACGATCCGGTGTGTTCGGGCGAGCCCTCCCACCGCGGATCAAGCACGACCCAGGAGGTGGTCACTGGTGGCAATCGTCGGGCTGCTGTACGTCGGCGCTGTGCTCTTCGTCAACGGCGTGATGCTGCTGGGCAAGATCAACCCGCGGGCGGCCGGCGTGTTCAACCTCTTCGTCGGGGGAATGCAGGTGATCTTCCCGACGATCATCGTCGCCACCGCTGGCGGGGACCCGGCGACGATTCTCGCCGCGTCGGGCATCTTCCTGTTCGGCTTCACCTACCTCTACGTGGGAACCGGGCTACTGACCGATCTGGACACCACCGGCGTCGGGTGGTTCTCGCTCTTCGTCGCCGTCGCGGCGCTCGGCTACTCGTACGCGAACTTCTGGTTGCTCGACGACCCGCCCTTCGGCGTCATCTGGCTCTACTGGGCGTACCTGTGGCTGCTGTTCTTCCTGCTGCTGGGACTGAAGATGGACGGCCTCCGTGTCTACACGGGCTGGGTCACGGCCATCGAGGGCTGGGTCACCGCGGCGATTCCGGCGTTCCTGATCCTGGCCGGGATCTGGCGGGAGCCCAACACCACCGCCATCGTCCTGGCCGCCGTCGGGGTCGTCGTCTTCGTGGCCCTGGTGCCCTTGACGATGCGGCGGCCGCGTTATCCCACGGCCGCGTCCGAACCAGCACCGACCGTGTCGGCCCACTGACCAGCACAAGACCGCAGGAGGAGTACTCACATGCCAGATGTCGTATTTTCGGTCGACCAGTCCAAGTCGATGCGTGATCAAGCGGTGCCGGGGCACAACCGGTGGCACCCGGACATTCCGCCGGCCGTGATGGTGCGTCCTGGCCAGGACTTCCGCGTGGAGTGCCGGGAGTGGACGGACGCCCAACTGGGCAACAACGATTCGGCCAACGACGTCCGCGACGTCGACCTGACCCGCGCTCACATGCTCAGCGGGCCGATCGGCGTGGAGGGTGCCGAGCCCGGCGATCTGCTGGTGGTCGACATCCTGGACCTCGGGCCGGTTCCCCAGGAGGTGGGTGACGCACCGGGCCAGGGCTGGGGGTACACCGGCGTCTTCGCCAAGGCCAACGGCGGCGGCTTCCTGACCGACTACTTCCCGGACGCCTACAAGGCGATCTGGGACTTCCACGGCCAGCAGGCCACCTCGCGGCACCTGCCCGGCATCCGGTACACCGGCATCACCCACCCGGGACTGTTCGGCACGGCACCGTCGGCCGAACTGCTCGGCCGGTGGAACCGGCGGGAGCAGGCACTGATCGACACCGACCCGAACCGGGTGCCGCCACTGGGCCTGCCACCGATCGCGGAGAGCGCGCTCGCCGGTCTGGCCAGTGGCTCCGACGCGGCCCGTGTCGCACGGGAGGGTGCCCGCACGGTGCCCGCCCGGGAGAACGGCGGGAACCACGACATCAAGAACTTCACCCGTGGCTCGCGCGTGTTCTACCCGGTCTTCGTGAAGGACGCCAAGCTGTCCGGCGGCGACCTGCACTTCAGCCAGGGCGACGGCGAGATCACCTTCTGTGGCGCCATCGAGATGGGCGGCTACATCGACTTCCACGTCGATCTCATCAAGGGCGGCATGGAGAAGTACGGCGTCACCACCAACCCGGTCTTCATGCCGGGCAACGTCGAGCCGCGGTACTCGGAGTTCCTGTCGTTCGTAGGGGTCTCGGTCGACCACGACACCGACACCAACTACTACATGGACGCCACCGTGGCGTACCGGCGCGCGTGCCTGAACGCGGTCGAGTACTTCAAGAAGTGGGGCTACACCGGCGAGCAGGCGTACCTGCTGCTGGGGTCGGCACCGATCGAGGGTCGGATCAGCGGCATCGTGGACATCCCGAACGCGTGCTGCTCGCTGTATGTCCCGACCGCCATCTTCGACTTCGACGTCACTCCGAACGGTGACGGTCCCGTGCGGGCCGACCGGGGGCAGTGCGCGGTCACGTCGTAGCCGGGCGGTTGTCGAGCAGCGGCGGAACCGACTCGGGGTTCCGCCGCTCCGGCACGCGTGAATCGCGTCACACGCGCCCTGACCTTTGTGGATCTGCGGTTCATGGTTTCCCTGCCCTTGACGTGGCCGTTCTCGGCGGTGCCGCGACCCGCCGCGGCACGCGACCACTGGTGGGCAGCTTGACGGAATCCATCCGCATCGGCTACATGGAATCGACCTGCCCGGCCCTCAGCCGTCGGCAGTCACCCACGGGGGCTAGCGGACGAAGCGGTGTGGAACGTGGTGGAACCCGATCCGAATCGTGGTGACCCGGTGGAGTACCTCGTGTACACCGCCTGGGAGTGTGCGAGCTGTGACGTCGCCGGCTGGGCGGCACCCGGCGGCGCCCTGGAGTGCTGGAGCTGCGCCGGCCCGGTCGTGGTGACCGCCCGGCCCGCCGTCCGTCGCGCCGTCGAGTAGCGCGCCGCGGTGCCGATCGGCACCGGCCGCACTCGCCCGGTCACCGGGAGCACCGAGCTCAACCAGAGGGCGAGGCCGAGGGCCACGCGCCGAACCACTGCTCGGCGCCGTACTCCTCGAACCTTTCCACCTCGGTGAAACCGAGCTTGGCCGCCAGGCGCATCGAGCGGGCGTTGGCGGTCTGGGTGCACAGCACCACCGGTTCGCCGGGCAGCACGCAGGCGAACCAGCCGAGGGCCGCCGCGCACGCCTCGGCGGCGTACCCGTGGCCCCATGAATCCGGCAGGAACAGGTAGCCCAGCTCGGCCTCCCCGCCGTCCGGACGGACGTGACCCCGGCGCTCCGGATCGCGCGGATCGAGCGTGACCACTCCGATCATCGCCCCGTCCAGGTCGACCACGAACAGGCCTGGGCGCCTGCGGGGCGCTTCCGGTATCGCCTGCTCGAGTTCGGCACGCGGCCGAGGGCCACCGATGTAGGTGCCCACCTCGGACGAGCTGAACAGCTCCAGCACCGCCGCGCGGTCCCGGGCCTCGGGCTCGCGCAGCACCAGCCGCTCGGTTCTGATCGGCTCGGGCGGCCACGCCACGGAACCCCGGTATGCCACGCGCGCAAATGTACCGAGTGCCTGCTCCGTGGGTCTGCTGTACTGAACCATGGCCTCTGACCTGGATCGGCTCGGCGCTGAGAAGTACGTGTTGCTGACGACGTTCCGCAAGGACGGCCGGGCGGTGTCCACACCGGTGTGGATCGGGCGGGACGGCGACGAGTTGGTGGTGTTCTCGGCGCCGGACGCCGGGAAGATCAAGCGCATTCGGCGGGACGGCACCGTGCTGCTCGCGCCGTGCGACTTCCGGGGCAGGCGCCGGGGCGACGACGTGCGCGGCCACGCCCGGCTGCTGCCCGAGGCGGAGGCACGCCGCATCTACGCCCTGATCAACAAGAAGTACGGGCTGGTCGGCTGGTTGACGTCGCTGGGCAGCAAGCTGCGCCGCAGGCGGACCGGGCCGGGCGGCATCGCCATCGCCCTCGACTGACCTGCGTGCACAGTGGACCGGCGGCGGTAGTATCCGCCGGTGCGGTGCGGGAACTGGCGATGAACGTCGCCCTCGACGTGGTGCGCGCGCAGATCCTGGCCGTGCTGGCCGGCTGGGGCGCGCCCGCCGACACCGCGGCCACCGTCGCCGACGTGCTCGTCGCCGCCGACCTGGCCGGCATCGACTCACACGGCGTGACGCTGCTCACCGAGTACGCGGAGCTCGTCACCGGGTCGCGGCTCGACGTCACCGCACGCCCCTCGATCGTCCGGGAGGCCCCGGCGACCGCGCTGGTCGACGCGGGCGGCGGGTTCGGCCACCCGGCGGGTGTGCTGGCCGTGCGGCTGGCCGTGGCGAAGGCCCGGCGGTGCGGCGTCGGCGCGACATCGGTGGTCAACTCGCACCATTTCGGCGCCGCCGGTTACTACGCGGCACTGGCCGAACGCGACGGCATGGTCGGCATCGCCATGACCACGGCGCACACGGTGTGCGTGGTGCCGACGCGCGGTGCCGTGCCGATGCTGACCACGAACCCGATCGCCTGCGCCGCACCGGACTTCCTGCTGGACATGTCGACCAGCACGGTGGCGGTCAACAAGGTCCGGGTGCGTGGGCTGACCGGACAGGCGCTGCCGGCCGGCTGGGCCGTCGACGACGAGGGCTCGCCGGTCGCCGATGCCGGCGAGGCAGGCCGCCGGATCGCCGAGCACCGGGGCGGCCTCACCCCGCTGGGCGGCGACGAGACGACGTCCGGCTACAAGGGATACGGGCTCAACGTGATGGTGCAGCTGCTGGCCGGCGCGCTCGGTGGCGGCACGTTCGCCGCGCTGGACGACCCGGGCCGCGGTGGGCCGGACAACGTCGGCCACTTCTTCGTCGCGCTGGACCCCGCCGCGTTCCGGGATGCGGCGGACTTCCGTGCCGACGTGGCGAGCACGCTGGGCGCGCTGCGCGCCACACCACCGCTGGCCGAGGGCGAACCGGTGCTGGTGGCCGGTGACCGGGAGGCCGCGGCCCGGGAACACCGAGCGGTGCACGGCATTCCGGTGCCGGACGCCGTGGCTGACGGCGTCCGGCACCTGTGCGCCGAGTGGGGCGTGCCGTTCCTGCTCGCCGGCTAGGCGAGCACGGTTCCGTTGTGCACCACCGAGACCTCCAGGGTGGCGCCCCGGCTGAAGGCGACCGCGGCGGGGCAGGCCCGGATGCCCTTGCCGACCACCGCCGCGGCCATCTCGTCGGTCGTGGCGGAGTCCGTGGTCAGGGCGACGACCAGGCGCATCCGGTCGAATCCCCGGCCGTCCGCCAGCGGTCCGCCCTCGCGCAGCACACCGACGACGCCCGGTTCCAGATACGCCTCCGCCGTCGCGGTCAGTTCCGCGATCGGCACCCCGTCGGCGGCGGCCACCTTGGTGCACCAGATCAGCGTGCACTGGAGCACCGCGCCGACGAAGTAGCGCAACGGCGCCGGAGCCGTGTCGTGGCCGCCGCCCTTGACCGGTTCGTCGGTCAGGTAGCGGTGCCCGTCGACGTACGCCTCGATCTGGTAGCGCTGGATGGCCCGGGCGCTCATCGTGACCACCGGCGCCTGCCCGCTCTGCCGGGCCGGGCTGTTCACCTGCTCGTGGACCAGCCCGGCGATGTCCGGCTCGATCCGGTACGGGATCGGTGCCATCACGGAGTGTTGTCCGGCAGCGTCGGCACCGGCACGGCACCGGACAGGCCGGGCACCTGGAACGCCGTGGCCTGCTTGCGCACCGCCGCCACCTCGGCGGCACTGAGCGGGCTGATCGCCGCGTTCGTGTACACCGATGTCACGTCCATCGACGACGGGTCCTGGTCGAGCAGGTACTTCATCGTGTCCTGGAACTCCTGGGTGCGCATCGTGCCCGGCTTGACCTTCGGGTCGACGTTGTCGATCGTCTTGTCGCGGATCTTGATCTGCAGGACGATCGGCGAGAGCTGGTCGGCCAGCGGTTTGCCGGGCGAACCCAGCACCGGGAACATCTTCAGCATGATGTAGGCGGCCGCGGTCGGGTTGGCGGCGGCGAACACGTTGCCCTCCGCCGTGCACTTCGCGAACACCTTCGCCATCCCGGGTTCACTGGAGTACTCCCTGGCGGACGTCACCGCCAGCACGCCGGTGACCGGGAGGTAGGGACGTTGCCCGTTGATGGTGACGAACCGCAGCTGGACGCCGGTCTTGATGATCGTCCCGTAGGTGGTGTCGGAGGTGAAGATGGCGTCCACCTTGCCCGACTCCAGCGCCTGACCGGACGCCGCGCCCTGCCCGGACACCGTGGTCTTCACCGTGGCCGGATCGATGTTGTTGTTGCGCAGCAACGCTTTGAGGATCGCCAGTCCGCTGCTGGCCACCGAGTCGAGGCCGACCGTCTTGCCGACCAACTGCTGGAACGACGTGATGGGACTGCCCGGCCGGACCGCGAGTCCCCAGTGGAACGGGTTGGCCACCTCGTAGATGGCCTTCAGCGGCAGGTCGTTGCCGCCCTTCTGGATCGTCTGCACCATGCCGAGGTACTGGTCCGATCCCGCGACGCCGATGTCGGTGTCACCGCGGCGCATCGCGGCGATGAGGCCGGACGCCGAGCTGTCACCGGTCACCGAGAGGGTGTAGCCGGCCTTCTGGTAGCAGCCCAGGTACTGGCCGACCGAGTAGCTGGTACTGGCTGTGGTGACCGCGGCCGAGCTGGTGCCGACCCGCAGTGGCTTGAGGTGTGCGCTGGCACTGGCCGGTGGCGTCCCGCCACCTGAGGAACACGCGGCGAGCGTCGCGGCGACGACCGTCGCCGCGAGGATGCCGCTGGTGGCCCTGACCCGGGCCGCGTTGCGCCGGAAGATGGGCATGACGAGCTGACCCGCCCTTTCGCTACAAAACCTGATCGTGGTTGGAGAACGCGGTACGGCTCAACCGTTCTGGGTCGTCGTCCGCAGTTGGGCGGCGCCGTCCGCCTCCCAGAACACGACACGCTTGTGGATGAGGCGCATCGCGGTGTTGAGGATGAAGCCGAGGATGGCCATGATCACCAGGAGGGCGAACGTGGCCTCGGTGTCCGCGTTGGTCTGGAACTGGGCGAGCATGACGCCCAGGCCGCTCTGCGCGCCCTGGATCTCGCTCAGGATCGATCCGAGGAACGCGAACACGACGCCCAGTTCCAGGCCGGTGAACACGAGCGGCAACGCGCCGGGGATCCGGATGTGCCACAGCCGCTGCCAGCGGTTGGCCGACAGCGAGCGGAGCAGGTCGATCTGGTCCGGGTCGGACATCACGACGCCCTGCAACGTGTTCACCAGCACCGGGAAGAACACGAGGGTGACCACGAGGCTCACCTTCGACACCAGGCCGAAGCCGAACCAGGTCGCGAACACCGGTACCAGCGCGACCTTCGGCACGCTCTGGATGGCCACCAGGTACGGGTACAGCAGGCGCCGGGCGAGCTGGATCTCACCGGCGAGGACGCCCAGGACGATCCCGGCCGCGCCGCCGACGACGAAGCCGAGCAGTGTGCCCTCCATCGTGGACCCGAGCTGCGGCCACATGCTGCCGGGCACGCTCGGCCCGGTGGTCAGCAGGTCGACCAGGCTCTGCCAGACCGACGACGGCGGCGGGATGATGTACCTGGGCGGGTTGTACACCTCGACGGCGCCCTGCCACAGCCCGACGCCCAGGATCAGCGCCACCACGACGTATCCGGTGGACCGCAGCGCACCCCGCGCCCTGCGGGCGGTCTTGCGCCGCCGGATCGCGGTGGCCGACGGTTGGGTCGGGCTGCCCGCCGGACGTCCGATGGTCTCCGTCGTCGTCATGCCGGTGCGCCCTTCTCGTGCTCCTCCAGGATCTGCCGGATGGACACCGCGAGTTCCTCGGACTCCGGGTACACGCGGTCCAGGCCGCGTGGCCGTTCCGCCTTCACGGTGAACTGGGCGGACACCCGGCCGGGCCGGGGGGTCATCACAACGATCCGGTCGGCGAGGAAGACCGCTTCCGGGATGCTGTGCGTCACGAAGATCACGGTCTTCTTGGTGGCCAGCCAGATCGACTGGAGTTCGGCGGCCATCCGGTCGCGGGTCAGCGCGTCCAGGGCCGCGAACGGCTCGTCCATGAGCAGGAAGTCGGGGTCGTGCAGCAGGGCACGGGCGACCGACACCCGCTGCTGCATGCCGCCGGACAGCTGCTTGGGATAGTGCTTGGTGAAGCCGGTGAGTCCGGTCATCTCCAGCAGTTCCATCGCGCGCTCGTGCGCCTCGCGCTTGGGCAGGTGCAGGATCTTGGCCGGCATCTTCACGTTCTCCAGCACCGACAGCCACGGCAGCAGGGTGGCCGCCTGCGGTACCAGGCCGACGCGCCTGCTCACCGCGGCCGCCGACCGGCCGTGGTAGAGGACCTCGCCGGAGGTCGGCTGGGTGAGACCGCAGATGATGCGCAGCAGGCTGCTCTTGCCGCAGCCGGACGGGCCGAGCAGCGCTACGAACTCGCGTTCCCGGACCCGCAGGTCGATGTCGGTGAGCGCTTCGACGTAGCTGCCGTCCTTCGACCAGTAGCGCAGCGTCAGGTCGCGTACGGCGAGCGCCTCGGTGTCGGTGGCGGGTGCCACGGTGTCGGGAGCCGGTGTCGTCATCGCTCACCCGCCGTCCCTGTCATGACTGTCTCCTTCGAACGGTTCACTGCTCGCGAGGGGGATACGGCTTGGCCATCTTCACGCCGAGTGCCGGTGCCGGGACGTTGATCGCCAGGTGCACGGTGGGGGCGTCGGTCGCGGTCCAGTTCCGGTGCGGCACGCCCTGCGGGAACACCACGACGCTGCCCGGCGACACCTCGAACGTCCGACCGCCCACCTCGACGCCCATCTGCCCTTCCAGGACGTAGAAGACCTGCTCGAAGTCGTGGGTGTGCAGGCCCTCGGGCGAGCCGCCACCGGCCGGCGTCCTGATGTAGACGACGCCGACCCGGTCGCCGCCGTTGGTCCGGTCGTACAGCTTCTGCTGGTGGCGCTGCTCGATCGGGATCGAGGCCAGCGTCTCGCGGTCGAGTGGACGGACGTACTCGAACTCGGTGGTCTCGGTGGTCTCGCTCATGCGCACATCCCGTTCCGACTGTCGTGGGTGGAGGATCGACAAAACGCTCGCCTACCGAACATTTGGTTGCCTGCCGTGCATACAGGTTACGCACGGGTAATGCCAGGTCTATGGGGCGAACAACTCGTACCGGGCGGGCAGCAACATCCGGGACAGCGGTCCGTCCGCGTGGTCGGGCACGTCATCACCGTGTGCCACCAGGACCGAGTGGATGTCCAGGCCGGACTCCAGCAACCGGGCGACACTGTCCCTGGCCTGTGCCGGATCGTCCGACAGGAACGGTGGTGACACCACCAGATGCCGGGCGGCGCTGAGGATCGCGTCGCCGGCCACCAGCGTGCCGGTCGCCGCGTGCCACACCGCGATACTGCCCGGCGTGTGCCCCGGCAGGTGCAGGAAGCGCAGCCCGCCGCAGTGCGGCCAGTGGTCACCGTCCGCGATGTCCACATCGGCCCGATGACCGGCGGCGGCCATGTGATCGGCCTCCGCCCGGTGGGCCGCGACCGGCCACCCGAACTCGGCCCTGATCCGGGCCAGGCCACCGATGTGGTCGATGTGCCCGTGGGTGAGCACGATCGCGGTGAACGCCACCGTGCCGGACAGCCGGCGGCGGATGGCGGCCGCGATCCGGTCGCCGTCCTCGTCCGACGCTCCCGTGTCCACCAGGACCAGTGCGTCCTCGCTGTGGATGAGGAACGCCTTGACCTCACCGCGGCGGGCGCCGATCCGGCACCGGACGGCGTCGATGCCGCCCGGCACGGACCGGTGCCCATCGGGTGTGGTCATCAGGGCGTGTTCGCCGGCAGGGCGGGCAGTTGCAGCGGTGCGGACAGGCCGGGCACCTGGTAGGTGGCGGCGCTGTGCTGGATCGACGCCACCTGCGCGTCCGACAGTTTCGGGACGAACTGGTTGGTGTAGAACCGGCTCGCGTCCACACCGGCCGTCGGCTTGCCCAGCACGTCCTGGAGATTGGCGACGAACTCACCGCTGTTCATCTGTCCGTACGGGACGGTGGGGTCGACGCTGTGCAGGGTCTTCGAGCGCACCTTCAGCGCGAACCCGAGCCGGGTGAGCTGCTGTTCCAGCGACTGGCCGGGCGCGGTGAGCGTCGGGAACTGCTGGAGCATGATGTACGCGGCGGCCACCGGGTTCGCCTTGACGAACACGTTGCCCTCACTGGTGCACTCGGCGAAGACCTTCGCCTTCCGGTTCGCGGTCAACGACTTGGTCGGGCTGATCGCCACGATGCCGGCCGCGTCCAGGTAGAGCGGCTTGGGCCCGTCGGTGATGAACCGCAGCGCGACACCGGTCTGCAGGACCGTGCCGATCGTGGTGTCCGAGGTGAACATCGCGTCGACCTTGCCCGAGTCCAGCGCGTTGCCCAGTGCCGCGCCCACGCCGGTGGCGGTGAAGTGCACCTTGTTCGGGTCGATGCCGTGCGCCTTGAGCAGCGCGGTCGCCAGCGGAACGCTGCTGTTGCCCAGCGTGTCCACGCCGACGGTCTTGCCGACCAGGTCGTTCAGCGAATGGATGGGGCTGCCGGGCTTGACCGCGAGGCCCCAGTGGAACGGATAGGCGGACTCGTAGAAGGCGACCATCGGGAAGTTCCCGCCGCCCTTCTTGATCGTGTCCTGGAGGGTCTCGAACTGGTCGCTGCCCAGGATCGCCATGTCCGCGTCGCCGTGCTGCATCGCCACCAGCAGGCCCTGCGAGGTGCCCGGGTACGCCTTGACGTCCAGCGTGTAACCGGCCTTCCGGAAGCAGCCCAGGGTGCTCTCGATGGCGTAGTTGGCGAAGCCCACCGAGATCGTCGCGGAACTCGCGGCGAGGTGGATCGTCTGCAGAGGGGCGCCACCGGTGCCGGTGGCGGTGGCGGTGCTGCCGCCCGCCGACGCGCAGCCGGCGACGAGTGCCGCGGCGACGCCCGCCGCGGCGACGCCGATGGCGCGGTACCGGCGTCGAGCCGGTTTTCGGTCTCCGTGCATGAGAATGTCTTCCGATCCGGTTCTGGGCGCGCGCCACCGCACGAGGCCGCCGGGTTGGTCGTGCTGGCGTTCTCGTGGGGGCCGCGCGGGGAGTCGATCAGGTGTCGGGGAAGGACTCGATCAGGTCCTCGCCGACGCGGTCGACGATGTCGAGCGCGTTCGCGCCGGCGTGCAGGACTGCCGACAGGACGGCGTTGAGCACCTGCGTGCGGGTCATCCCGAACGCGCGGGCCAGCAGGAGGTTCTCCCGGATGCCGTCGTCGAAGCCGCGGTACGTGTTGTAGTGCAACTGGAGGTACGGCATCATCTGCGCCGGCAGGGACTCGCTGATGGCGTGCTCGTACCGGTTGCGGTACGCCTTCAACAGATCCGGCCGGTACTTGGCCAGGAACGTGACGTGCCGGGGCACTTCGCCGATCTTCTCCTGGTACCACGCGGTCAGCGCGGCCAGGTCGGCCGGCGTGCACTCCATGCCGGTGAAGTCCATTCCGGACCGGAAGGCGTCCGGGTCGAACGTCCACTCCTTCGGGAAGCGGACACGGTCGGCCTGCACGGCCTGATAGTCGCGCAGCAGCGGCGCCGCGGCGCCGCCCGCCGGGTACATGCCGGGGTGGCCGGCGTGGATGAAGGCGATGGAGAGCGTGTCCAGGATGTCGGAGCGCAGCGCGCCGAGCTTGTTGGCCAGTCGGATCTCGTAGTCGACGCCGTCGGCGAAGCCGACGATCGCGTACTGGTGGATCATCGACAGGATCTGGGTGGCGTCCTTCTCGCCGTACGACCACTGGACCGTACGGGCCTTGTGGCGCTTGACGACGTCCTGCCGGAACTCCAGCCAGAACTCGTACGAGCGGTTCATGCTGCCCTTGGTCGCCGCGTAGAACTCACGGAACTTGTCCAGCTCCGCCGCCGAGACCTGCTCCGGTTGCCGCAGGTCGAGCCCGCCCGGCTCAGGACGGTGGGGTTCGGGCACCAGCTCAGGCACCGTGTTGCCTCCTCGGGCTGCCGCGTCGCTGCCACAGCGCGGATGTCGCCATCCCGCGTCCGAATTTGTTCGGATGACGAACACTTGTTTGGATAGTGGCCATAAGGCTCGCACGTCCGCCACCGCTGGTCAATAGTTGAATCGGCATGCGGACTTTTGTTCGGTATCTGAAACGGATCAGGAACTGCCCTGGTCCGGCAGCGGTGTGCGGGACGCCGCCATGGCCAGTGCGAGCATGTCGTAGTAGCCGACGCAGTACACGGTCTCCAGGAAGCCGCGCTCACCGAACGCGGCCACCGCGGCCGTCGCGGTCGCCTCGGGCAGCTCCCGGTCGAGCACCAGGCGCCGCACCACGTCCATCAGCACCCGTTCGGTCTCGGCGAACCCGTCCGGCACCCGCCCGGCGCGCACGTCGGCCAGTTCGGCATCGGTGAGCCCGGCCGCCCGTGCCGGCCCCTCGTGGCCCCGCCACTCGATCTCGCTGCCGCGCAGCCGGGCCAGCTCCAGGATGGCCAGCTCGCGCAGCCGGGCGGGCAGGCCACTCTCGTACCGGATGGCGGCACCCAGCCGCTGCACGGCCATCCCGACCCCGCCTGCCGCCACCATCGCGTTGAACGGCCCGTTCAGCCTGCCCTCCACGTCGGCCAGCGGCCAGCCCCTGGTCGTCGTCGCCCTGCCCCTCGGTCCCCCGACGATAGCGTCGTAGACCTCGCGCTGGCCGTCGTCCAGTTCGCCCGGTCGCCACCAGCGCAGCAGTCCGTGCCGCATGAGCCCTCCGTCGGGTAGTTGTCCTATTCGGACGCCGTTCTGGCGATCAGTTCGCCCAGCGCGATCGATGAGGTCGCGGCGGGCGATGGTGCGTTGCACACGTGCAGGGTGCGCGCGGTGCGCGCGATGAGGAAGTCGTCGACCAGGCTGCCGTCCCTGCGCACCGCCTGGGCGCGGATGCCGGCCACGTGCGGCAGCAGGTCGGCGGAGGTGAGCGACGGGCAGTACCGGCGGCACTCGCGCAGGTACGCCCGTTTCCACAGCGAGTTGCGCAGCTCGGCCACGCCGACCCGCAGGTGGTTCCTGGCCAGCCGCCACATTCCCGCGTAACGGGCGTAGTCGCCCACGTCCCGCAGCGACACCCCGGTCTTGGCGTAGCGCTCCCTGGCCAGGCCGAGCACCGCGTTGGGGCCGACGGTGACACCGCCGTCGACCGTGGGCGTCAGGTGAATGCCCAGGAACGGCAGGTTCGGATCAGGCACCGGGTAGATCATCCGCGTCACGACGGCGGCCCGGTCGGGCCGCAGCCGGTAGTACTCGCCGCGGAAGGGCACGATGCGGAAGTCGACGTCCAGGCCGGCCAGCCGGGCCAGCCGGTCGGCCTGCAGGCCACCGCAGACAATCGCGCGCGCCGCCGTCCACGTCCGCCCACCCGCGACCACGGTCACCGACCGGGAGTCCTCGCCGATGGCGGTGACCTCGGCGCCCAGCGCCACCTCGGCACCCCGCGCCTCGATCCGCCCGCGCAACGCGGCGCTCACCGCGACGTAGTCCACGATCCCGCTGGCCCGCACCAGCAACGCGCCCAGACCGGCCACGTTCGGTTCCAGCTCGGCCAGTTCCGCCGCGTCCACCCGGACGACGTCGATCGCGTTCTCCGTGGCCCGAGCCAGCAACTGGTCCATCCTGGCCAGCTCGGCCGGCGTCGTGGCGACGACGAGCTTGCCCGGCACCCGGACCTCGATGCCCTCCTCGGCGCAGAACTCCTTCATGGCCTTGGCGCCCGCCCGGCAGAGTGTCGCTTTGAGACTGCCGGGCGCGTAGTAGATGCCGGCGTGGATGACACCGCTGTTGTGACCGGTCTGGTGCCTGGCCACGGCCGGTTCCTTCTCCACGACCACCACCGAGCAGCCGGGCCGGGCGCGCTGCAGCGCCGACGCCGTGGCCAGGCCGACGATGCCGCCGCCGACGACCGCGTACTCGTAGCTCACCGGTCACCCGCCCATTTCTCGTAGCGGGCCAGGGCGGACGCGTCCGGCGGGTAGTTGCCGCGCAATGGTTCGCCCGATTCGATGGTCCGCTGGACGAAGTCCTCCAGCCGCTCCTGCGCCACCGCCGCCTCCGCGACCTCGGCCGCGATGTCCCGGGGCACGCACACCACACCGTCCGCGTCGCCGAC
This sequence comes from Pseudonocardiaceae bacterium, assembly GCA_036273855.1. Classification (GTDB taxonomy): domain Bacteria; phylum Actinomycetota; class Actinomycetes; order Mycobacteriales; family Pseudonocardiaceae; genus DATEPR01. Next base: position 64,427 of record DASUGU010000137.1, on the reverse strand, counting down.
CAGCACGTCGCCCGGGTACACCGCGACCTCGGCGCAGCCGATCGGCACCTGGAGGTCGACGGCGTGGTGGCGGGCCAGATTGGTGGTGGGCGACGCACCCGAGGCGAACACCGGCAGGTCCAGCTCGGCGATCCCGGCCGCGTCGCGCACCGGGCCGTCGGTGACCAGGCCGGCGACACCACGCCGGTGCAGCCGGATGGCCAGGATGCTGCCCAGCGATGCCGCGTCGGTCCGGCCCCGGCAGTCCATCACCAGCACCGAGCCCGGCGGCGCCGTCTCCACGGCCCGCCGCTGCGGGTGGTCGTAGTCGGCGTACACGTCCAGCGTGTCGAGGTCCTCGCGGGCCGGGATGTACCGCAGCGTGAACGCCTCGCCGACCATCCGCCCACTCGACCCGCCCATCGGCCGCAGCCCGGTCAGATGGGTGTTGCGCAGGCCGCGGCGGAACAGCTGGGTACTGACGGTGGCCGTGCTGACCAGGGCGAACCGGCGCAACGTCGCCTCGGTGACCCCCGTCATGCCTGGCCTCCGGGCGTCAGTGGGCCGCGCGCAGCCCTTCCTCGATCCGCTCCACGGCGGCGTGCAGTTCCGGCAGTACCTCGGCCTTGAGCTGGTCCAGCCCGACCTGGCTGGTCGGCGTCGACACGTTCATCGACGCGATGACGGTGCCGCCCGCGTCCCGGATCGGCACCGCGATCGAGCGCAGGCCCGGCTCCAGCTCCTGGTCGAGGATCGCGTACCCGTCCGCGCGGACCTCGTCCAGGATCTCCCGCAACTCGTCCGGCTGGATCACGGTGCGTGCGGTGAAGCTGTGGAAGTCCGTCTTGTCCAGGTAGGTGTCCAGCCACTCCGCGGGCTGGAAGGCCAGCAGCACGCGGCCCATCGCCGTGGCGTACGCCGGGAACCGGGTGCCGATGCTCACCGCGACGGCCATGATCCGCCGGGTCAACACCCTGGCGATGTAGGTGATGTCGCCCTCGTCGAGCACCGAGATCGAGCACGTCTGGTGCACCTTGGCCACCACCGCCTCCATGTGCGGCGGCGCGATCTCGGTGAGCGTCAGGCTGGACAGGAAGGAGTAGCCCAGCTCCAGCACCTTGGGCCGCAGCGCGTACAGCTTGCGGTCGGTGCGCACGTAGCCCAGCTCGATCAGGGTGATCAGGAAGCGCCGGGCAGCGGCCCGGGACAACCCGCTGGCCGCCGCGATCTCCGACAGGTTCATCTGCGCGTGCCCGGGACCGAACGCCTTGATCACGGAGAAGCCGCGCTCCAGGGACTGGACGAATTCGACGGGCCGGTCCGGCTCCTCCTCGTCGTCGGGTCGTTCGCCAGTCACTCAGCACTTCCTTGTCGCGCATGGCCCGGCCGGGGTGCCGGTACCCTACAGTAGCCGGTGACCGGCCCTGTTCCGCCGCACGCGGACCGGACCTGCCGCGGCCGGTCAACATGGCACGTTCAGGTACCGGACGTTCAGGTACTCGTCGATGCCCTCGGCACCGCCCTCGCTGCCGTAGCCGGACTCCCGCACACCGCCGAACGGCGCCTCGGCGAACGCCAGCGCGTACGTGTTCACCCCGACGATGCCGACGTCCAGCCCGCGGGCCACCCGGTCGGCCAGCAGCAGGTCCGGTCCGTGCACGTATCCGGCCAGGCCCACGTCCAGCGAGTTGGCCTCGGCGATCGCGTCGGCCACGTCGTCGTAGCGCAGCACCGGCAGGATCGGGCCGAACGGCTCGTCCACCAGCACCGACATCGAACGGTCGACGTCGGTCAGCACGGTGGGCTGGTAGTAGAAGCCGGTGTCGTACCCCTCGGCACGGGCGCCGCCCGCGACCACCGTGGCGCCCTTGCTCCGCGCGTCGTCCACCATCCGCTCCACGGCGTCGATCCGCCGCGCGCTGGCCAGCGGGCCGATGTCGGTGTTCGGATCGCTGCCCGGTCCGATGACCAGTTTCCGCGTGGCACGGCCGATCTCGTCCACCACGTCGTCATAGAGCGAGGCGTCGACGAACGCGCGGCTCGGCGAGACGCACACCTGACCGCAGTTGCGGAACTTGGACTGGACCAGCCCGGCCGCCGCCTCCGCCGGATCGGATCCGGCCAGCACCACCACCGGGGCGTGACCGCCCAGTTCCAACGACACCCGCTTCACCGAGTCCGCCGTCAGGTGCAGGATCTGCTTGCCCACCGGCACCGAACCGGTCAGCGACACCTTGCGGATCACCGGCGAACCCACCAGCCGCCGGGAGACCGCCACCGGGTCACCGGTCACCACGTTCAACACACCGGGCGGCAGGCCCACCTCGGCACAGATCGCGGCCAGCCGGCCCGCGCTCAGCGGCGTGTCCTCGGCCGGCTTCAGCACCACCGAGCAGCCGGCGGCCAGCGCGGCGGCGATCTTGCGGGCCGGCAGCAGCCACGGGAAGTTGTTCGGGGTGAACGCGGCCACCGGCCCGACCGGTTCGCGCAGCACCATCATCCGGCGGTCGGGTGTCCGGCCCGGGATCACCCGCCCGTAGACGCGTCGGGCCTCGTCGGCGAACCAGGTGAAGTAGTCGGCGGCCGAGGCCACCTCGCCCTTCGCCTCGCCGATCGGCTTGCCCTGTTCCGCGGTGAGCAGCGCGGCCAGCTCGCCGGCCCGAGCCCGGATCGCGGCGGCGATCGCGTCCAGGGTCTCCGCGCGGGTCCAGCCGGGCGTGGCCGACCAGGTGCGGAAACCCTTGTCGGCGGCGGCCAGCGCCCGGTCGAGCTCGTCGTCGGTCGCGGTCGGCACCGAGCCGACGACGGTTTCGGTCGCCGGGTCGATCACGTCGAACGGCTCACCGTCGCCGGTGACCCACTCGCCGTCGATGTACAAAGGGGACAGATTCGACATGCTCGGGTTCACTCCCGTGTCAGGCGATCACGACTTCGATCAGGACGGGTTCGTCGGCGGCGATCGCGGCGCGCACCACGCCGGCCAGCTCGTCCGGGTCCTCGACCCGGTGCGCCCGCACGCCGAATCCGGCGGCCACCTGGACGAAATCGATGGGTGGCCGGCTCAGGTCGGTGCCCACGAACGGCCTGCCTTCCCGCGACGGCGCCCGCCGCCGCACCGCGTTGTCCTGGAGAATCCGGTAGATCCGGTTGTTCAGCACGATCCACACCACCGGTATGCCGTGGTGCGCCGCGGTCCACAGCGCCGTCGGCGCGTACATCGACGCGCCGTCGCTGACCAGACCCACCACCGGCTGGTGTGGGCGGGCCAGCTTCACCCCGACGGTGGTCGGCAGGCCCTCACCGATCCCGCCGCCCCGGCCGCGGAACCACTGCCGCCGTTCCAGCCGCAGGTACCGGGCGACGGCGGCGGACGACGTGAGCGACTCGTCGGCGAGGCACACGTCGTCGGGCAGCGCCCTGCCGATCTCGTACGCCGCCCTGGCCGGCGTCATCGGCGACGCGTCCCAGGTGCGCCGGTCCGCGTCGAGCTGGCGCTGGGCCGCCGCGTGCAACTCGTCCTTGACCGCGAGGCAGCGCTTGTCCCAGGCCCGCAGATGCTCGGCGTCCGCCCGTTCCTCGATCGCGTCCACCAGATCGGTCAGCGCCAGCCGCTCGTCGCCCCACACCAGGATGCCGGGCTGGTTCTTGCCCAGCTCCCACGGGTCGGCGCTGATGTGCACGACCCGGGCGCCCGCCGCCTGGTCGCCGGCGATCGGGAACAGCTGCTTGTGCAGTTTGCTGCCCGCGACGACCACCACGTCGTGGTTGCGCAGCACGGCGTTCGTCTCGGCGGCGCCCGCGTTGAGCCGGTCACCGCCCAGCCGGTCGTCCGGGTCGATGGCCGTCTCGAACAGGAAGCCGCCGCGCATCGGCGCACCGATCAGGTGGGCCAGGCGGGCCACCTCGTCGACCGCGCCGGACCGGGCGATCCCGTCGCCGGTCACCACGAGCGGATGGGTGGCGCCCAGGATCACCTCGGCCGCCTCGGCCACCGCCTCCGGATCGGGGCGGGTGCGGGTGCGCAGCGGCCGCTGCGGTTCGACCACCGCGTCGCACCGCTGCTCGGAGACGTCCATCGGCACCGACACCAGCACCGGCCCGTAGGGCGGGGTCAGCGCGACCTTCATGGCCCGCCGCACGATCTGCGGAACCTCGTCGGCGGTGCGGACCTCGTACGCCCACTTGGTCACCGGCCGGGCCAGCGACACCAGGTCACCGGACAGCAGCGGCTCCAGGTAGTACGCGGACTGCTCGACCTGCCCGACGTACACCAGCAGCGGCGTCTCCCCCACCATGGCGTCGTAGATCATGCCCAGCGCGTTGCCCAGGCCGGGTGCGGCGTGGACCTCGACGACGCCGACCTTGCCGCTGGCCCTGGCGTAGCCGATGGCCGCGCTGACCGCGGCGCCCTCGTGCAGGGTCAGGACGAAGTCGATGCCCTCGGTCTGGCCGATCGCGTCGAGGACGGCGTACTCCGTGGTGCCCGGGTTGCCGAACACGTACTCCGCGCCGCAGGCCACCAACTGGTCGACGAACGCCTGGCCGGCGTTGCGGGTTCCGGTGGGCAGTTCGGCGGCGCCGGTTCTCACCGGGTGCACGTCAGCCGGCCCGCTGGGGTCGCGGCGGCGTGATGCCCTCCTGGGCCAGCCGGGCGCCGATGACCTGGAGCAGGCCGCCCGCCTCGTAGATCTGCTCCACGCTGGGCGGGAGCGTGGCCAGCGGCAGGCCGGCGCCCGTGGTCAGGTCGCGGACCACCCGGTTCGGGTAGTCGACGACGATCTCGTCGCCGTCGTTGACCAGCTCGGTGATGCCGGGCACCACGAACAGCGGCAGCGCCAGCGCGATGCTGTTGCGGCGGTGGATGCGCGCGACCGACTCGACCAGCGTCACGCTCACCCCGCACAGCTGGAGGGCCTCCACCGCGGTCTGCCGGCTGGAGCCGCAGCCGAAGTTCTTGCCCGCCACCAGAATGTCGCCCTCGGCCACGTGCTCGGTGAAGTCCGGGCGCAGGCCGCGCAGGCAGTTGATGCGCAGCGTCTCGTTCATCGTCTCGGCCACCAGGCCGCCGCCGGCGAGCTGGTTGGTGTCGACCGAGTCGCCGAACTTCCAGGCGCGGCCCCGGTGGGCCGTGGTCAGGTTAGACATTGAGCAGCTCCGAAGGGTCGGTGATCTCGCCGGCGATCGCCGCGGCGGTGACGGTGGCCGGGCTGGCCAGGTACACCTGGGCCTCCGACGACGTGGCGCCGCCGAACCGGCCGCGGTAGTTGCGGGTGGTCGCGGTGATGCAGACCTCCTCGTTGAGCACGATCTGCGGTGTCTGGCAGATCCCGCAGCCCGGCTGCTGGACCTGGACACCGGCTTCGAGCAGCGTCTCGATCAGCCCGGCGCGCACGCACTCCAGGTACACGGTCTGCGACGCGGGTGCGATGTAGAACTTGACGCCCTTGGCCACCTTCCGGCCACGCAGCATCCGGGCGGCGATCTCGATGTCCTCGAACCGGCCGTTCGCGCAGGACCCGATGCGGGCCTGGTCGATGCGCACGCCGCTGGTCTCGCCGACCGGCACCACGTTGTCGAACCGGAACGGCTTGGCCACCTGGAAACCGATGTCGTCGACGTCGACCTCGACCGTCTGGCCGTACTCGGCGTCCGGATCGGCCTCGACCGTCTGGTAGGGACGGATGCCCCTGGCGTCGACGAACTCCCGCGTCTTGTCGTCGGCGCGGAAGAAACCGAACTTGGCGCCCACCTCGACGGCGTGGTCGGCGATGGTCAGCCGCGACGTGATGTCCATCGCGTCGGCCGCCGAACCGACGAACTCCAGCGACTTGTCCTGCGCGAACGAGTCGCCGTACTGGCCGGCCAGGTACAGGATGACGTCCTTGCCGAACGGGTAGGGCCGCGCCGAGCCGCGCAACACCACCTTGATGGTCTCCGGCACGGAGAAGAACAGCTCCCCGAACGCCAGCGCGTACGCGATCTCGGTGTTGCCCATGCCGGTGGACGCCGCGTTGATCGCGCCGTAGGAGATGGTGTGCGAGTCGTTGCCGACCACCAGCTCACCCGGCCGGACGTAGCCGTAGTCGAGCATCATCTGGTGGCAGATGCCCATCTCGGAGTCGCGGAAGTTGGTGATGTCCAACCGGTTCGCGTCGAGCTTCGAGTCGTACGCCTGCTGCGCGACCTCCAGCTTGATGCCGGGCTGCACGTGGTCGTTGAGCAGGAACACCCGGTCGGTGTCGAACACCTTGGGTGGTCCGTCCGGGAAGCCGAGCTTGCGGTAGAGGGCCCTGACCTTCCCGTAGGTGATCACCATCAGGCCGTCCAGCTTCGCGTCGATCACGTCGCCCGCGTGGACCGGTTCCCCGGTGATGTTCTGCCGACTCAGGACCTTCTCGGCCATCGTCTGTCCCATGTGGCTGTTCCCTTCCTGGTTCACGAGGCGGGGGCGACGCGCTCGAACTCGGGGATGCCGAGGGCGAACAGGCCCTCGGCGAAACGGTTGACCTCGTCCGGTGGCGGCATCCGGTAGGGCCCGCGCAGGCCGCCGGCCGCGCCGGGCAGGTCGAGCGCGACCATGCCCATCTTGATCCACCGTGGACTGCCGCCCGGCCAGGTCTTCAGGTAGGCCCGCAGCCGGGTCAGGTGGCCGTAGAGCTGGTTCAGCCGCGGGTGGTCCCTGGCTGCCCAGGCGTCCAGGTAGGCGCGGTAGGTGCGCGGTGCCAGGTTCGCCTCGGCGCCGACCAGTCCGGTGGCACCGGCGGCCAGCGGGTAGTACGAGGACGTCACCGGCACGTAGATCTCCACGTCCCTGGTCAGCGCGTCCCGCAGCGCGACGTAGTAGGCGTCGTTCACGTCCATCAGGTTCAGCGCGGTGACCTGTGGATACCGGCGGCACAGGTCGGCCAGCAGCGTCGCCGGCACCGATGTGGTGACCACCGCGTTGCTGGAGATCGCCACCGGGTGCCGCACGGCGGAGAGCACCTCGTCGAAGAACGCGGTCATCTCGTCCGCCGACGGCCGGTAGCCGTGCCACGCCGTCGGCCCGTAGACGTTCACCACGTCGACCCCGGCATCGGCGGCCACCTGGGACTGCTCGATCATGGCGGCCGCCGTGTGCTGCTCCGGCGGGTTGGCGTTGACCGAGATCTTCCCGGCGCCGACCTCGACACCGATCTGGTAGACCCGCCGCCGTTCCGCCGTGGACAGTGCGTAACCCTCGCCGGATCCGGCGCTGGCCAGGTACACCCCCAGGTCCGCGTCGACGAACCGCTCCAGGTACCTCGCCAGGGCCGTCTCGTCCAGCGAGCCGTCCGGTGCGAAGGTGGTGGCCGTCCGACACATCAACGTCATTCCCGACACCGCGCGTGACCTCCTGCCGCCGACGTACCTGGTCAGACGTACGGTGACCGGCATGCGAACATGATTACGGCATCCGTACGGGTGTCACCGTACACGCTGCGGACCACCGGTCAAGAGGTTGATTCCGTACGGCTCACCACGTGGTCCGAAGTAGACGCCCAGGCGCGCTACCCGATGCGGCGGCGCGGTTCGGCGCGACCTCGGCCCGCGCTGTCGCGGCACGTCCCACACTCCGGGAACCGTGCGACGCCAGGCCGGCCGGGTGTGCCGCGCCACGGCCAGCAGATGGGGATCGGTGAGCAGCCGTTCTCGGTGCGGGAATGCTGCCCGCGGATCGAGCCGATCCGGCCAGCGGTCGCCGACCCGTCGCACGAGCGTCGGACAGCGTGGCTCCGCGCCCCCTGTTGATCTCCGCCGGTCCCCCGCTACACTGACCAGAAAACCAATTTGGTCAGTTGGTCGGTGATGGCGGAACGGGAGAAGGGCGGGCGCATCCTGGATGCGGCCGAGGCGTTGCTGCTGCGCGCCGGCTACCGGAAGGTGGCCGTCGCCGAGGTGGCCGAGCGGGCGCACGTCGGCAAGGGCACCGTGTACCTGTACTGGCCGAGCAAGGCCGAGCTGTTCAGCGCCGTGCTCGCCCGCGACTCGGTGCGGCAGCTCGACGAGCACATCGCCGCGCTGGCCGCCGATCCCGCACAGAGCAGGCCGCACCTGACGTTCGCCTCGCTGTTCCGGCAGGTGGCGCACAGCCCGCTCGCCACCGCCCTCTACACGCGGGACCACGACGTACTCGGCGAGCTGCTGACCACCAGCCAGGGCGGGGTGGCGTTCCTGGCCGGCAAGACGGACACGACGGCGCGCTACCTGGACGTGCTGCACCGGCACGGTCTGCTCGCCGACGACCCCACGACGGACCCGACGCTGGCCTACCGCCTGTCCTCGGTGGTGGCCGGCGCCTTCCTGCTCGAAGGGCTGCCCGGCACGACCGAGGCCGACGTGGACACCAGGGCCGACGCGCTGGCCACGACGGTGCGGCGGGCGTTCGAGCCCACCGGCCCGCCGACCGCGCGGGCGATGCGCGCGGCCGCGACAGAGCTGGCCGAGCTGTACCAGCGGTGGCGGGACGAACTGGCCCGCTCGCTGCCCTGACCACGACGACAGAAGCGGAGTGCACGGTGGCAACGGGACAGATCCGGTTGACCGACATGCAGAAGACGGCGCTCTCCACGCTGTACGGCAAGGCGCTGGACGCCTTGACACCCGACCCGATCCTCGGTGACACGCTGGCCGAGTGCGCGGTCCACGAGCTGGACTTCGACTTCGCCACCCTGAAGGTGCCACCCGGTGCGCAGGTCAGCCTTCCGGTGCGCGCCAAGCAACTGGACGGCTGGACCCGCGATTTCGTCACCGCGTCGCCCGGTTGCGTGGTGCTGCACCTGGGCGCCGGCCTGGACACCCGCGTCTACCGGGTCGACCCGCCCGCCGCGACCCGCTGGTACGACATCGACCTGCCGGAACTGATCTCCCTGCGGCAGCAGCTGTACCCGGCACGGCCCGGCTACACGATGATCGACGCCTCCGTCACCGATCCCGCCTGGCTGGACCAGGTCGCCGCCGACCTGCCGGTCCTCGTGGTCGCCGAAGGGCTCGTCATGCACGTGCCGACGCCGGAGGTGGCCGCACTGTTCGGTCGGATCACCGAACGGTTCCCGCGCGGCGAAATCGTGTTCGACGTGTACAGCGCGTTGACGGCCAGGGTGATCTCGTGGGGCTCACGGTTGGGCGGCACACCGGTGCACCTGCACGCCGGGCTGCCGCGAACGCTGGCCGGCAGCGTGCCCGCGCTGTCCTTGGCCGAGTCGGTGCCCTTCCTGACCCTGCCCGATCTGGTCTCCCGGCTCAGCCGTGGACCGGTCTCCACCGCCTACTTCCGCGCCGTGCGCGCCGGATTCCAGCGCGACTCTATGCTGCACCTGCGCTACCGGTTCGGCTAGCCGCATCAGGCCGTGCCGCGTGCCGGTGCCAGTTGGTCGAAGCTGTAGTAGACGGCGATCAGTGCGTGGCTGGCGAGCATGGCCACGGGGCTGAGGTAGGCCAGGGCGATGGTGGCCACGTAACACACTCCACCGATGCCGAAGCGGCGGAGCGCGGCGTGCAGGTCGTGCGGAGCGATCGGTGTGTGCAGGGTGCGGGCGTCCCGGGTGAAGGCGAGGAACAGGAGCGAGAACGCGATCCCCATGACGACCATGCTGACGGCGTACAGGGCGGCGGCGGTCTGGGCGTCGCCGGAGCTCGCGGTGAGGTAGGCGGCAAGAATCCTTGTGGGGTAAGGGATCATGGAGACGGTCAGGAGCAGGAAGAGATTGGCGAACAGGGTGCGGCGGTCGACCCGGCGGGCCAGCGCACACATGGTGTGGTGGTTGATCCAGATGATGCCGATCACGAGGAAGCTGACCAGGTAGGCGAAGTAGGCAGGCCACTGGTGTGCCAGGGCGTGCGCGAGTGACTCGCCGTGCAGGGCGTCGGGCTCTGGCACCTTGAGATCCAGCACGAGCAGGGTGATCGCGATGGCGAACACGCCGTCGCTGAAGGCTTCCAGGCGGTTGGTGCTGAAACTGGCGCGTCGGGCCGGTCCGGTGGTGTCGGGCAGGGCGTCGGTCATGCCATCTCCCCGTGGGCATCGCGTGGGTCGACTGCGACGTCGATCGGCTTCTCCCCCCGCAGCAACCGCAGCGGCACCGCGCTGCCGTCCCGCTCGGGGGCGTGGAGATCCGCGTCAGTGTGTACCGGGTGGCCCTCGCGGTGGGTGAGCAGGTCACCTGCCTGGATGCCGGCGTGGTGCGCGGGGCTGCCGGATTCGACGTGGGCGACCAGGAGCCCGGGGTGGTCGGTCAGGCCGACGGCGGCGCGGCGCCCGCGCGCGATCCGGGCGGGCTCCAGGGTCATGCCCTGGTACCGGACGGCGTGCGGGCCGGTGTGCTCGAAGGACGCGAGCAGCGTGCGGAGCAGGTCGGCGAGGTGGGTCTGCTCGCGGGAGGTCAGGGCCGACAGGAGCACGTCCTCGCTGTGCAGGTGGGCGGGCGCTATCCGGTCGAACAGGTCGAGGCCGTGCCGGGTGAGGCGGACGGTGAAACTGCGCTTGTCGTCGGGGTCGGGGGCACGGACCACGACGTCCCGGTCCGCCAGGCGGGCGAGGCGGACGCTGATGGTGCCCGACGTCAGGTTGAGGGCGTCCATCAGGCGGGCCTGACCCAGTTGGTAGGGGGCGCCGATGCGGCGCAGCGTGACCAGGACCTGGAAGTCCGCGGGGCTGAGATCGAAGCCGGCGAACACGTCGGCCAGCGCGGCGTCCAGATGGGCGCGGACCCTGGCCAGCCGGGTGATGATGCCGACCGGTCCGACCGGCAGATCGGGCCGTTCCTGGTGCCACTGGTCGAGGATGGCGTCCACGCTGTCCCGCGTCGCGCGTACCTGGCTGTCACCCATGGCCGCCAGGTTACGGGAATACTTCCGATGGTTCCACTGCTTTGACTCAAGCAAGATGCCACATCGACCGCAGGGAGCACTCTCGTGACCACAGCCGTGATCGGAACCGGATTCATCGGCGGCACCCTCGGCCGGGCCTTCGCCCGCGCCGGGCTGCCCACCGTGTTCGGCTCCCGCACGCCCGGCACCGACACCACCGCCCAGGACAGCGGCGCCACCGTCGCCGGCATCGCCGAGGCCATCGCCCAGGCCGACGCCGTCGTCCTGGCCGTGCCGGCCGGCGCCGTGGCGGACCTGCTGACCAGCCACGGCGACGCCCTCGCCGGCAAGCTCGTCATCGACGCCGCCAACAACATCGGCGGGCCGGTCGCCCACCACGCCGAGGCCGTCGCGCGACTGGCACCCCAGGCGCGCTACGCGCGCGCGTTCAACACCCTCGGCGGCGAGAATCTCGCCGATCCCGACTTCGACGGCACACCCGCCGACATGTACTACTCGGCGCCCGAACCAGACCGGTCGACGCTGGAGATCCTCATCAACGCCGCCGGACTCCGGCCGGTCTACCTCGGCGACGGCCAGCAGGACACCGTGGACGGCGTCCTCCGGCTCTGGTTCGCCCTCGCCATCGGCCAGGGCCGTGGACGCCGGCTCGCCTTCCACACCATGACCCGCCCGTGAACCGACGGCAGTCGCACCGGTCGACATCAGTCCTGTGGGGCCGCATCATCGTGGCCATGATCGGACGGTTGCACCACGTCGTCCTCGACTGCCCGGACCCCGCCCGCCTGGCCGAGTTCTATTCGGCGGTGCTGGGCCAGCCGGTCACCTACCGCAGCCCGGACTGGGTAGTCGTCGCCGCTGACGACACCTCGTCCGGCCTGGCGTTCCAACTCGCCCCCGACCATCGGCCGCCGAGTTGGCCCGATCCGTCGGTGCCGCAACAGTTCCACCTCGACATCATGGTCGAGGACCCGGCCGCCGCCGGACCCCGCGTGCTCGCGCTCGGGGCACGGCGGCTCGACGGTGACGTGTATGCCGACCCGGCGGGACATCCGTTCTGCCTCATCCCGCGGCCGCACTGGGCACCGGCCATCCCCTGACGATGACAGGCGGGTGATGCTCACACGGCGGCGGTGCCGATCAGTCCTTCCCGCGTCACCACACCGACCAGGTCGTCCTCACCCAGCCCCTCGGTGTCGGCCGGCCGCAGCGGCAGTACCAGGTAACGGCGCTCGGAACTGGAGTCCCACACCATGATCTCGACGTCGTCCGGCAGGGTCAGCCCGAACTCGCCCAGCACCGCGCGGGGCTCACGGACCACCCGCGACCGGTAGGCCTCGCTCTTGTACCAGGACGGCGACGGTCCGAGCAGGCCGATGGGATAGCACGAGCACAGAGTGCAGACGATGACGTTGTGCTCCCGCGGTGTGTTGGCCACGACCTTGAGCTGTTGCTCCTGCAGCCCGCTGGCCATGGACAGCCCCAGGTCGGTGATCGTGGAGTTCGCGTCACGCAGCAGGCGGGACCGGAAGTCGTCGTCGGTCCACGCGCGCGCCACGATCCGGGCACCGTTCAACGGCGAGGCGCCTGCCAGATACCGCGCCAGGATCTCGTCGAGTTGCGGTTCGCTCACCAGCCCGGCCTCGATCAGGCGCTCCTCCAGCCGCCGCACCCGTGCCGCGACCGGGGTGCTGGCGTGTGTGTCACCCCTACCCATGTTGGGAACATAACCACGGGGTCCGGCGATGTCGACCAACCCGGCCGGCGACCCCGACCTTCGAGAAGGAGGCTGTCCGCACATGCTCGAAATGCGTCCTGGTTGCGAACGGTGCGACACCGATCTGCCACCGGATTCGGCGGCCGCTCGGATCTGCAGCTTCGAATGCACGTTCTGCGCCGCGTGCGCCGATGGCCCGTTGGCCGGACGGTGCCCCAACTGTGGCGGCGCACTGGTGGTGCGGCCGACCCGCGGTGCCGAACTGCTCGGCCAGTTTCCCGCGGCCACACAACGAACTTACAATCCGCCGCGGAACGGTTAGCACTTCTGGGAACCCCGACGCGGTGATCTGATCTGGCTGTGACTGAGGACACGTTCACCATCACCACCGACGCGGGCACGATCGCGGGCGCCGCAGGGACCGGCGGCGGGCCGGATCTGCTGCTGTTACACGGTGGTCCCGGGGTTACCGACTACATGGCGCTGCTGGCTGGCGAGACCGGTGGGTGGCGCGGCATTCACTACCAGCAGCGCGGGCTGGCGCCCTCCACCACCGATGGGCCGTTCACCGTGGCCCGGCACGTCGCCGACGCGATCGCCGTGCTGGACGGGCTCGGCGTCGCGCACGCGGTCGTGCTCGGCCACTCGTGGGGCGCGCATCTCGCACTGCAGGTGGCCCTGGCCGCACCGGACCGCATCACGGGCGTGGTCGCGATCGACGGGCCCGGCCTGTCCGGTGACGGCCACGCACCGGAACTGGGGGCCGCGCTGCGCGCCCGGCTGACCCACGAGGAGGCCGAGCGCTGCGCCGAGATCGATGAGCGGCTGGGCTCGCCCGACGCCACCGACGCCGACCTGGTGGCGTCGACAGCACTGCTGTGGGGCAGCTATTTCGCAGTCCGTGCCGACGCCGAGCCGATGCCGGCGGACCTGCGCGCGTCGCTGGCCGGCACGATCGGCACGATGGGCTCGGTCTACGCCGACGAGTTCGCCGACGACGCGTTCGCCGGCAAGCTCGCCCACCTGACCACGCCCACGGTCGTCCTGGCGGGCGCGGCCAGCCCGATGCCGGTGGCCGCGAGCGAGGAGGTCGCCGGGCTGCTGCCGCGCGGCGAGCCCGTGGTCGTGCCGGACGCCGGGCATCTGCCCTGGGCCGAGCGACCCGGCTACGTCGCCGACGCGCTGGCCCGGCTGCCCGGCCCGGCATGACGTTTGGAACCGCGTTCGTGCCGGCTGGAGTCGGGGTCACGGCCGGCACGGACGCGGTGAACACCACTGAGCGTGGCCCACCGCGGGGCCCGTGTCAGCCCCGCAGGCGGCCACCCGGCATACCTGCCAGCAGGAATAACGCATCACGGCAAACCTCAGCGGTCAACGGTTGCTGGCGGTGATGCGACGACTCACCGGATCGAGTGATTCTGGGCCGGAGCACAGGACTCGCCCCCGAACGAGTGCCACTGAGCCCAGGAGGTCACCTTGGAACGCACGGACTGGCTGGATGCCGGCTTCGACCCCGGTCAGGCCCGGTTTCTCCTGGTGACGGCGATCACCCACCACCGCTTCAACTCGTCGACGTGGAGCCATGCCGAGGTGGTGAAGCTGCTCGGCGAGATGCGGGACATCGAGGAAATGCTGCTGCGCGAGCTCGACCTGACCAGGACGCACGACGACCAACTGGTGTGACGCGAGCAGTCGCCGGGTGACGTAACCCGGTCACGATTGACCCGCGGCCGAGCGGTGCGCGGGACCCGGCGACGGCGATGCGAGTCGGCCATGGGTTCGGACTGGTCCTTGGCGCTGGTGCTGCACCTGCGCGAGGGACCGATCCGGGGTGGCCGTCGGGCTGTCCACGGTCCCGGCGGCGCCGGCGGGTGGGACCTGGTGTGCCTGTCGTTGGATTCGTGCCGCTGCTGGCGGCGTCCCGGTGCCCGAGGCCGGGCCATGTCGGGAATTGCACCACCTGCTCGGCGAATCGCGGATCGCCGTCGCGGGCGGCGGACTGCGCGGTCGCCTCGTCCTCACCACCTGAGTGCCCGACATCGCCCCGCCGGCTGTGCACCGCCTGGCTCGACCAGAATCCGGCCGGTGCGGTGACCCTGTCAGTTCACTCCTCGCCGGAGAACTTCTCCCACGCGGACTGCCGGGTCACGCCGAGTGCGGCGCCGATCCGCGCCCACGCCACCCCTCGGTCACGCAACAGGTCGACCAGCGACTGGATGCGCGCGTCGGTCTGCGCGCTGACCGTGGCGATCTTGGGCAGGCTGGAGAGGATCTCGTCGTCCGACTTCGCCTCCCAGGACGCGATCTCCGCGTTGGGTGGTCGCTCGCTCTCGTCCGCGAGGATGCCGATGCACAACTGGACGCAGCCGTCGCAGATGTAGACGCCCGGGCCGGCGATCAGCTTCGCCACCTCGTCCTGCGGCTTCACGCAGAACGAGCAGTACATCTTCTCCTGGATCTTGGCGGTCGCGACCATGCGATGCTCCCCCGGCGTCGGCTTGTCAGGACCATCCTGACAAGCCGACGGTAACGTGTCAGGGTCAGCCTGACAAGACGTCCGGTCCGGTGGGCTACTCGCCCGGACCGGCGAGGACCGCGTCGATCTCGGACAGGTCGTCGGCGGTCGGCAGCCACTCGCCCGCGGCCGCGTTCGCGATCACCTGCTCCGGCGACGTCGCGCCCGCGATCACCGATGAGCAGCCCGGCTGGGCCGCCAGCACGCCGATGCCGATCTCCAACAGGTCACGCTCGTGCTTCTCGCCCCACTCGGCCAGTCGCTCGACCTTGTCCAGCCGCTCGTCGGTGACGAACTGCGGGCGGCCGGCCAGCCGCGAACCCTCCGGGATGCCGGTGGCGCGCCGGACCTTGCCGGTGAGCATGCCGTTGGCCAGCGGGTAGTAGGGCAGGACACCCAGGCCGTAGTGCAGGGAGGCCGGCACCACTTCCTGCTCGGCCGCACGTTCCAGCAGTGACCAGTGATTCTGCGCGGACACGAACGGCACGCCACCGATCTCACGGGCGGTGTGCGCGGCCTCGGCGATCTGCCAGCCGGTGAAGTTCGAGTGCCCGACGTAGCGCACCTTGCCCTCGGCCACCAGTTCGCTGAGTGCGGCAATGGTCTCGGCGATCGGGGTCAGCGGATCCGGGGTGTGCAACTGGTAGAGGTCGATGTGGTCGGTGTTCAGCCGGCGCAACGACTCCTCGACGGCCCGCCGCACGTAGGCACGGCCGCCCTTGGCACCGGCCGCCGGCCCGTACCCCATGTCGCCGCCCTGGGCACCCCACTTGGTGGCCAGCACGACCTTGTGCCGGCGACCCTCCAACACCTGGCCCAGGAACGTCTCGGAGCCGCCCTGGTTGCCGTAGACGTCGGCCGTGTCCAGCAGGGTGACGCCGACGTCGATGGCCGCGTCGACGACCGAGCGGGTGCGGTCGACGTCCAGCCGCCCGCCGAAGTTGTTGCAGCCCAAGCCGACCACCGAGACCAGCAGGCCGCTGTTGCCGAGCGTCCGATATCGCACACCGACTCCTTCGCTGATGTTCGCCGTATGGGGAACTTACCCCGTCACCAGGGTCACTCACGGCCGGTGTCACGTCCCGGGGTGCTGTCTCGTCCACCTCGCATGAACGACCAAGTGGTACGGATGCGCGCCTGGCTGCGCGCTGGCCTGCTGTTCCTCGTGGTGGTCGAGACCGCCATCGGGGTGTGGCAGTACTTCTTCAGCCGGTCCTTCTACACCAACTTCCCGACCGTCGCCCTCGACCCGCCCTACAACCAGCACCTGCTCAGCGACGTCGGCGGTCTCACGCTGGCGCTCACCGCCGTCGTCGCGTACGCGGCCATCCACCTGGAGTACCGGTTGGTGTGCGGCGCGCTCATCGGATACCTGGTGTTCGCCGTCACGCACGTGGTCTTCCACCTCACCCACCTGGACGGCTTCAGCACGGCCGACGCCCTGGAGGTGCTCCCCGTGCTCGTCATCGCCGCCGTCATCCCGATCGCGCTACTGGTACTGGCCCGCCGGATCGATCAGGCAACCGTCGATGAGCCTGCCGTCACCCGGGTGACGTCGTAGCGGTCAGCACGGCGTTGAGGCGCACCGGGCTGGGGTCGGTGCGCTCCAGCATGACGGTCACCTCGCCGTTCGCGATGTCGCGTGGCGACAGGAATTCCAGGGCCAGCACACTGGTCTGGTGACCGGCGTCGTCCCGCAAGGTCATGCCGGTCCGGATCTTCCCGGTCAGTGTCTTGCCGCTCGTGAGCAGCCCGTCGCGACTCGGCAGGTCCCACACGTCGGTCACCAGGAACGAGGTCTCCGTCGGCGCCGCCGGTGGGGCGGCCGGCGGCGGAACTTGCGGCGATGTGCTGGCCGCGGCCGGTTCACGGACCACGGAGCGCACCGGCGCGGGTGCGGGCGGATCGGCGTCGGGGGTGGGGACGGTCCGCCAGCTGGCGGCGGGCGGGACACCGGTGCGGTGCAGGTCCAGCAGGAGTGGGCGGGTGCGTTCCCACAGCAGGCGGATGATCTCCGACTGGGTCTCGTCCAGCAGCAGGGCCCGGCGCACGGGTGCGGCCATGCGCGCGGGGTCGGCGTCGGCCAGCATCGACAGATCCTTGCGCAGGGCCTGCTTGCGCAGGCCGGGCAGCGGGTGGGAGCCGAGCTGGCGGGCGTGCTCGTTGCCGGTCTGGAGCAGCGCTACGGCGCGGTCCATCACTTCCAGCGCGTCGAAGAACAGGCTGACACCCAGGAAGGACGTGCCGAAGTCGACCTGGTGCGCCGCGGTGCGCGCGTTGATCGACAGGATCGTGCCGAACAGGTCGGCCTGCGACTCCTGTCGCCAGGAGTACTTCAGTACCTCGACGTCGGTCACCGGCAGAACACCCTTGCGCACCGGGGTGGTGTCCAGATGGCCCAACATGACGTGGGCGTATTCGTGGCCGAGCACGAAGTACATGAGCGACAGGTCAAGAATTCGGGCGAGTTCCCGGTGACCGGGCGGCAACGAGTGCTCGCGGAGGCTGGCCTGGCCCGTGGCGGCATAGGTGACCACGATGTCGGCGAACCAGGCGGCGATTTCGGGAACCGCATTGATCTGTCGCGTCGGATTGTCCCGGTCGATCTTGAAACTCGTCGCCCCGGTGGAACTGTCGCGGGGCATGGCCCAGGCGACGACTTGGCTGATCTGCCGCGCGAACGCCGGCAGCTGGTCCTCGATGAGCACCAGATAGGTCTTGTCCCGGCCGGGCACGCGCATGCTCACGGCGTTGAGCTGCCCGGTACTCAGGTGCCCGATCAGCGGCCGCTGCCCGCCCGTCCAGCCCCGGGACTTCACCGAACCGCCCACCGTGTCCTGCATGTCGTCGGCGGCCTTCTCGATCACGTCCTGCATCTCGGGCAGCACGGTGTCGTACATGGCATCGATGCCGCCCTCCACCGCCCGGGCGACCACGTCGTCCAGCGCGGCCCGGAACGCCGGATCGTGCGCGTGCCCAGTCTCGCGCAGGTACTGGTCGAGCACCTCCTGTGCCACGGCCGCGGGCAGACCGTCCGATGCGGTGCCGCGCATGGCATAGGTCTGTTCCCGAAGTTGGTCGAGGAAACGCTGCGCCTTCTTCCTGGCGTTCACACCTCACCGTCCGGGGCCGGCAGTTCCGCCGTCTCGATCCGCACGTCGGAGCCGAACTCGGTGGTGATCGACCGGGACACCTCCGCCACGCTGCCGCCGCCGGTGACCAGCTTCGGCAGTGTGGCGATGACCTTGCCGAACATGCCGTCCGGTTCCTTGACCTCCACCGTGACCGTGCCGTCCCTGGTGATGACGACGACGATTCCGTAGACCACGTCCGGGGTTCGGTAGAACGCCTTCGGCGCACCCGCCCGCAGGTCGATCACCTGGCCGCCCTTGCGCTGCTCCAGGATGTGCAGCACCGCACTGACGGCGGTGGCCGTGCCGATGAGCAGCAGTGTCACCGTGGTGACGGGCTCGAAACCCAGCCGCGGCACGTCTTCGACCTCGACGTGGTGGGCCGCGGCCAGGGTGCGGGCGGCGGGCACCTGGGACGAGTCGAGTACGACGACGGATTCCTGCTCTGGCGACTGAGCCATCATGACCTCCCTACGACGCGGCGCCACCCGACTATGCCACGGTGGCGGACACGGGATGACCGAATCGCGTCAGTCCGTGAGCGACCATGACATGTCCGTGACGGGCGAGTTCCACGCTGCGTCGCGGACTGTCGGTTGGCTCACCCGGACGGATGACATATGTCCTATGTCCACGTGTGGTCCATGTTGGATGCTGGGGTTCATCCGCAGAGTGGGTCAGATGGGGGTAGGCACGGGTGAGCGCTGTAGAAGTCGTCGAGCTGCGCAAGAGTTACGGTCAGGTCGAGGCAGTGCGCGGGGTGAGTTTCACCGTCGAGGACGGCGAGATCTTCGCGCTGCTCGGACCGAACGGCGCGGGCAAGACCACGACGTTGGAGATCCTGGAAGGGTTCCGCGAGCGCGACGCGGGCGACGTGCGGGTGCTCGGGCACGATCCGGGCAACCGGTCGTCCGGTCGGCTGCTGCGGGAGCAGATCGGGTTGGTGTTGCAGGACATCGCGGTCGAGCCGTACCTGACGGTCCGCGAGACCATCGCCCGCAACGCGGGCTACTACCCGAATCCGCGTGGCGTCGACGAGGTCATCGACCTGGTCGACCTGGCGGAGCAGCGCAAGCAGAAGGTCAAGGACCTGTCCGGCGGCCAGAAGCGCCGGCTGGACCTGGCGATGGGCATGGTCGGCAACCCGAGGCTGCTGTTCCTGGACGAGCCGACCACCGGCTTCGACCCGAACGCCCGGCGCGGCGCGTGGGAGGTGGTGGCCAACCTCCGGTCGGCCGGCACCACCATCGTCCTGACCACGCATTACATGGATGAGGCCCAGGTGTTGGCCGACCGCGTCGCGGTGATCGCCTCCGGCCAGATCGTCGCCGAGGGCACGCCGGCCACCATCGGCGGCCGCGACTCCGCGCTGACCCGCGTCCGCTTCGCGCTGCCACCCGGTGTGGCCGCGTCGGACGTGCCGGTGCCCGCCGAGGTGACCGACGGCATCGTCACCGTCGAGGTGGAGGAGCCCACCGCGGTGCTGCACCAGTTGACCGGCTGGGCACTGGAGCGCGGCACGACACTGCCCCAGCTGGCGGTGGAACGGCCCAGCCTGGAAGACGTCTACCTGCGGCTGACCGGCAGCACCGGCAAGGAACACGAGGACGGGACACCGGCCGCGAAACCGCGCCGGCGGCGGGCACTGGCAAGGAGCGGACGATGACCACGGCGACCCCGACCCCGGCGCGGCCGGCCGCCCGCCGCAACGATTTCCTGTTGCTGGTGCACCAGGTGCGCTACGAGCAGTTGTCGTTCTGGCGCAACCCGCAGAGCGCGTTCTTCACGTTCGTGTTCCCGGTCGTGATCATCGTGATCTTCGGTGCGGTGTTCAACGGCGGCGGTAGCAACGCGTTCTACTTCGGACTGACCGGGCTCCAGTACTACGTGCCCACGATCGCCGCGCTGTCCGTGCTGGGAGCCTGTTACAGCCAGTTGGCGATCATCCTGGCCATGCGGCGGCAGAACGGGATCCTCAAACGGCTGCGTGCCACGCCGTTGCCCGCGTGGGTCTACTTCATCGGTCTGCTCGCGCACTGCGTGGTGATCAGCGTGATCGAGGTCGCGCTCATCGTCGGCGTCGGCGCGCTGTACGGCGTGCCGATGCCCACGCACTGGACGGCGATCCTGGTCACGCTCGTGCTGGGAGCGGCGAGTTTCTGCGCGCTCGGTGTCGCGGTGGCGTCGCTGGTGCGCAATTCCGAGGCGGCTCCGGCGGTCGTGCAGTTCATCCTGTTCCCGCTGGTCTTCATCTCGGGCACCTACTT
Source organism: Pseudonocardiaceae bacterium (assembly GCA_036273855.1). GTDB lineage: Bacteria > Actinomycetota > Actinomycetes > Mycobacteriales > Pseudonocardiaceae > DATEPR01. The sequence continues at coordinate 43,970 of DASUGU010000137.1, read as the reverse complement.
CCCGATCCACTCGGACGTGCTCAACCGCATCGCGGACGTGCTGCCGGTGCGGCCGTTCAACGAGGCGCTGCTGGGCCCGTTCGCCCAGCACACCGGCTTCGACTGGCCACACCTGGCGGTCCTGCTGGCGTGGGGTGTCATCGGCGCTCTGGTCGCCATCCGGCGCTTCCGCTGGGATCCCCGCCCGGAGTAGGCGTGCCGCACATCGTCTGATGGACAGCCACCCGCTTGCTGTTGTAATATTTTCCAATCACCAACGGAATCTACAACAGCGGGCGGGTGGTTGATGGCGGAACCGAAGCACTGGACCGGCGTGCACAAGGCGCTGGCCGACCCGCTGCGCATCCGGATCGTCGAGGCACTGTGGGAAACGCCCCGGTCGGCGGCCGAACTGGCCGAACTCCTGGGGCTGCCGGCCGACCGGCTGTACTACCACCTCAAGCAACTGGAGCGGGCCGCGCTGGTCGAGGTCGTCGAGTACCGGCGACTCGCCCGGGGCAAGGTCGAACGGGTCTACGCGCCCGCCGAGGTCGAACCGCCAGGTGACGAGGCCGATCCGGACGAGATGGTCGCGTTCCTCGGCTCGATGCTGGAGGCCACGCGCGCCGACATCTCCACCGCCTTCCGGGCCAAGCACGACGGGCGGCGGCGCGAGGTGGTCCTGCACCGGGGCGCGGTTCGGTTGACCGAGCAGGGATTGGGGGAGCTGCGCGGCCGGATCGAGCAGTTGGTGCGCTCCTACACCGAGACCAGCGAGCAGGCGACACCGGAGGGCGCGGTGTGGACACGCCTGCTGGTGGCCATCGTCGATCTGCAGGACCGCCCACCCACGGACGAAGGGACGTCATGACCGAACTGACCGGTGTGCGGGCCTCGGACGACGAGCGCCACGACATCGCCGACCTGTTGCAGAAGCACTACACCTGCGGCCGGCTGACCGTGACCGAACTGGACGAACGGATGAGCGCCGCATTCTCGGCAACCACCCGCGACCAGCTGACCGCGCTCATGGCCGACCTGCCCGCCGATGAGGATGAGTCCGACGAGGGCACGCTCGACCTTCGCCTGCTGTGCCTGCTGTTGTGGCTGTGCCCGCCGGCCGCACTGGTGTACTGGCTGTGCGCCCGCCGTGGCTGACCGCGTCAGCCGATGCCGTCGGTCAGCACCGCCATGCCGTCCATCGCGAGGCCGCTGATGGTGCCGACGAGCTGGTCGTACACCGGGTCGGGCCGGCGGCCTTTCAGGTGCAGGCCCCGGTTGTAGCCGAGGATCGCCGTGTACTTGAAACAGGCCGCGGCGGCGAACCACGCCAGGTCCGGTGTGCCGGCGAAACGGCTCGCCAGGTCGGCCAGGGAGACGTCCAGGTCGCCGGTGACGTTCGGTTCCGGGTTGTACTTCCGGCGGATCACGGTCACGGCGAGGGAACCGAAGTCCCAGCGGGGATCGCCGAGCCCGGCGACTTCCCAGTCCAGCACGGCGGCGACACCGTCGGGGCCGAACAGCAGGTTCCCGTAGTGGTAGTCACCGTGGACCAGCGCGGGCGGCACGGACGCCGGGAGCGCGTCGAGCAGCGCGTCGCGCAGCCGGTAGCCGTCGGCGTGCAACTCCTCGGGCGCCCGGTCCAGCAGGCGTGACCACCGGGCCACGTCGTCGGCGGCCGACACCGGCTGCTCGTCCGGCAGGCCCACCGCGTCGATCGGGACGGCGTGCACGCTGTGCAGGGCACTGGCCGCCGCGTCGAGCACCCAGCTGTCACCGTGCTCGGTAACGGCCGTCCGACAGTCCACTCCGGACACCCGTTCGGTGATCATGATCGACCGCCCGTCGAGCACACCACCACTGTCCGCCAGGAGCACGGCCGGTGTGGGAACGCCCGCCGCGTGCAGTGCGGCGATGATCCGGCCCTGCCGCCCGACGTCGGCGTTGGCGGCGATGCGCGCACCGGGCGGGGACAGGCGCATCACGTACTCGCCGCTGGCCGTCGCGGTACGCAGGTCGACCAGGTAGGTGAAGCCGGAATGGCCGTCGCCGAACGGGTCGACGGCGAGCACGTCGGCGTGCGGGTCGTGCCAGCGGTCGCGCAGCAACGCCCGCAGGCCGGTGATCAGTGAGTCGGACACACACGCTCCACGTCGTCGTAGAACCGGACCAGTCGATCCCAGACCCGCTCCCGCCCGGGCCCGAAGTTGTGCAGGTGCGCGACCCGCTCGAAGCGGCCGACCTCGACACGGGGGCTGGCCGCATAGACCGTGGGCTCCGCGAGCGGGTCGGCCGCGACGTCCCGCTCGCCGAACCCCAGGAACACCGGCACGTCCACCCGCTCCGCCCAGGACGCCACAAAACGCGGCCGGAGCACGTCGGCGACCGGGACCGGGCGGGTGGCGCTCCCCCACGGCGGGCACTCCGGGCCCCGCTCCGGGTAGTCCGGGCCGATGTCCGCGTCCACCAGCCAGTCCGGCTCGTCGTCCCAGTGGTAGGCCCAGCGGAAGTGGGCACGGCTGCGGGCGCTGATCCCCTCGGCCGGCGGGAGCGCGGTCCGGATGGCGCTCCAGCCCAGCAGCGCGATCGCGTCGAAACAGTGGTGCTCGGCCTGCTGGACGGTCAGCACGGCCGCGCCCATCGAGTGGCCGACGCCGACGACCGGCACGTCGGCTGACAGTTGCCGGAGCACCTCGCCGGCCGCGTGGGCGTTGCGTGCCGCCACCTCGGCGATGCCGCAACCGCGAGCGTGGTCCAGCGCGACGACCGCCATTCCCCTGCCGGCGTGGTGTTCTGCCTGGCTGTAGCCGTCGTGGCCGGCCGGGTGGAGGTCGAAGTAGCCGCGCCCGTAGCCGCCACCCGGGTAGCAGAGGACGACGACCTCTGCCGGCTGCGACGGTGCGACCACGGTGGCCAGGATGCCATGTCCGACGTCCAGGTGGACCCGCTTCACAGGTCGGCACCGACGCGGGCGCCGTCGAGGGTGGCGTGCATGATCCGGCGCGGCGCGAGCGCGTCGCCGACCAGGCGGACGTCGGGAATCCGGCCGCGCAGCTGCGCGGCCAGCGAGTCGTCCGGCACCAGTCCGCACGCCAGGACGATCGTCGCGTCGGCGATCTCCCGTTCCCGCCGGGCGAACGTCTCCTCGACCAGCGCACCCGACTCGGTGACCGCGAGCAGCTTGTGGCCGCGCTCGATCGTGACGTCCTTGCCGCGCAGGCGGTGCAGCAACGCGAGGCGGGTGCCGTCCTCGGCACCGGGCGCGAAGTCGACATGCTCGTTGCACAACGTCACGGCACAGCCCTGGTCGGCGAGGAACTCCGCAGCCGTGGGACCGGCCAGGTGCGCGTCGAGACCGCCGATCACCACCGCCCGGCCGGTGACCGTGACGGCGCCGCTCAGCACGTCGAGCGCGGTGACGACGTGCGCCGCGGCCACGCCGGGCACGTCGGGGACGAGCGGCCGCGCACCGGTCGCCACGACCACCGCGTCGGGGGCGAGTTCGACCAGTTCGTCGGCGCTCACCCGGTTGCCGAGGACCAGTTCGACGCCGAGTTCCTTGAGCACGTCGTCGAAGAACACCGCGTGGTCGCGGAGGTTGCGCCGGTTCGGGTCGCGGGCCAGCAGTCGCGGTGTGCCGCCGATCTCCCGTTCGGCGTCGCAGAGGTAGACGTGGTGGCCGCGTAGCCCGCTGATCCGGGCCGCCTCCAGCCCGGCCGGGCCGGCACCGACCACGACGACGGTCTTCGGCTGCTCGGCGGGCGTGAGATCGAACTCCGCCTCCCGCCCGGCGGCCGGGTTGACGGCACAGGTGATCGGTGTTCGATGTGGACCGATGTAGTGGCACTCCGACATGCCCAGGCACATCCGGACGCCGCCGGCCTCGCCCCGGCGGACCTTGTTGGGCAGTTCGGGGTCGGCGATGAGCGCCCGCACCATGCCGACCATGTCGGCGGCACCGTCGGCGAGGATGCCCTCGGCGATGGCGGCGTCGGCAACCCGGCCGGTGACGATGACCGGCACGTCCACCACGGCCTTCACGGCGGCAGCGGCAGCCACGTTGAACCCGGGTTCCCGGTACCACGGGCTGACGTAGGCCAGTTCGTGGCCGTCGCCGAAGCCGGCGTAGTTGCCGCCGCTGATGCTGACGTAGTCCACGTCGGGTGCCAGCTCGCGGGCGGTCTCGGCCAGTTCGGCGACGGTGATGCCCCGGTGCTCGCCGTCGCCGTCCACACCGATGCGGATGCCGATCGGGAAGTCGCCGACCAGCGCGCGGGCGGCGCCGATGATCGACCGGACGAACCGCAATCGCCCGGCCCGGTCGCCGCCCCAGCGGTCGGTCCTGCGGTTGAAGTACGGCGACAGGAACTCGTTGACCAGGTAGCCGTGCGCGCCGTGGATCTCGGCGGCGTCCATGCCGGCGTCGCGGACCCGGCGGATACCCTGCGCGTAGACGAAGACGATCTCCTCGATCTCGTCGTCGGTCAGCGGGTGCGGGGTGAGCGAGTCGTACGGGTCGGCCACCGCCGATGGCGCGACCGGCGGGTGGATGCGCTGCGCGTGCGACGCGGCGCCGAGGTGGTACACCTGCGCGAAGCAGGGCACACCCTCGGCGTGCACCACGTCGGCGCGGGCGCTCATGTACGGGATGGCGACGTCGTCGTAGTAGGCGACACCGGCGTCGGTGACCGGCGACGGCCCGATCTCGTCCCACATCGGCGCGGGGCGTCGGGGCGTCGGCCCGACCGTGTAGTTGGCGACGCCCATGCTGCCGTGCAGGCCCATCAGACCGACCCCGCCACGCGCCCGTTCCCGCAGGTAACGCAGGTCGCGGGCTTCGGGCAACTGCGTCCCGTGGGTGGTGTTGACGATCCGGTTCGGAGCCTCGAAGTCGCCGATCCGCAGCGGTTCGAACAGCCTGCGGAACCCCCGGGCCACCGGCTGGTCGGTCATGGCAACTCCTTCGTCAGGCGGCGAGTCCGGTGAGCCGGGGCAGCACCGCGTCCAGTTCGCTCAACGACGTGGCCAACCGCCGCAGCGGCAGGTGCACACCGTCCACACCGGACTCCCACAGTCGGGCGACGGTGTCGCGCAGCGCACCCCAGTCGTCGATCGGTGCCAGCGGGCAGCGGATGCCGACCGTCGCCGGGTCGCGCCCCGCCTCGTCACAGGCCCGGTCCAGGTCGGCGCGGGCGGTGGCCGCCGCTTCCGGGTCGAGTTGGCGGATCGGCAGCCAGCCGGCACCGGTGTCGACGACCCGTCGCAGCGTGGCGCGGGTCGGCTTGCCCGCGAACCACACCGGCACGGTCCCGCCGGGTGGCTGCGGATAGCAGTGCAGGCCCGTGCACGACTCGTCCCGCCACAGGGCGCGACACGTGGCCAGGCCGGCGTCCAGGCGTGCCACCTTCTCGGCGATCGGCACGCCCAGCGCGGCGAACTCGGCGTCGTGCCAGCCGGAACCGACACCGAGTTCCAGCCGGCCGGCGGACAAGAGGGCGAGCGTGGCCACCGACTTGGCGAGCAGGGCGGGCGGGCGCAGCGGCGCGACCAGGACCCCGGTCATCAGCCGGATTCGCGTGGTGACGGCGGCGATCGCGGCCAGCGTGACCAGCGGCTCCGGGTAGGGCTCGGTGAGCGGGTAGCCCAGGGCGCCGCCGAGCGCGTCGTGCGCGGACAGATCGGAGCCGAGCACGATGTGGTCGGCCACCGTCAGGTAGTCGACACCGGCATCGTCCAGGCGCCGGGCGACCTCGCCGAGCCGGGCCAGGTCCGGGCCGAGCAGGTCGTTGGCGTGGGTGAGGAACACGCCGACGAGCGGCCGGTCGGTCATCGGTCCGCGGTGAGGATCATGCCGGAGCCGTCCATCAGCGCGCCGGACGTGACCGCACAGACCTCGTGGCGGGGCGCCTGGCGGGCGCCACCCCTGCCCTGCACCTGGAGCACCGCCTCGGTCACCGTGTTCATCCCGTGCAGGTATCCCTCGGCGAGCAGCCCGCCGTGCGTGTTGGTCGGCAGGCTGCCGGTCAATCCGGTCTCGCCGCCCCGGACGAAGGCGCCGGCCGTTCCCCGCTCACACAGGCCGAGCCCTTCCAGTCCGATCAGGACGGTGCTGGAGAAGCAGTCGTAGATCTCGGCGAGCTGGACGTCGGACGGGGTCAGGCCGGCCCGCCCGAACAGGTCCGGCGCCAGCCAACTGGTGTAGTTGCGGGTGTAGTCCTCCCACCGCAGGTGGTCACCGATGTCCAGGCCGGACCGGGGACCGGCCCGGTAGCCGGCCGAGGCGACGACCGCGGGCGGGTGCCGCAGGTCCCTGGCCCGCTCCAGCGACGTGACGACGAGCGCGCAGGCGCCGTCGACCTCGACCGTGCAGTCGGCGGCGCGGTACGGGTCGACCACCATCGGGGCGGCGAGGTACTCGGCCAGGTTCAGCGGGGTCCGGCGGTAGGCTCGCTCGTTGAGCTGGGCGTACTCGCGCTGCGCCAGGGCGACCGCGGCCAGGTCCAGTTCGCCCTGGCCGGTCTCGTACAGGTAGCGCTGCGCCCACATGGCGACGTACATCATGTAGGCGCTGTAACCGATCGGGTAGCGGTACTGGCCGGCGTCACCGGCGAACTCCATCGCACCGACGCGCGGACCGGACCGGCCCCGCATGGCGCGGTACACCAGCACCACGTCGGCGGCACCGCTGGTCACCGCGTCGGCCGCCTGCGCGACCAGGTAGCACGGGGCCTGGCCACCGAGGTTGACGTCCAGCCCGAACCGGAGCTCCGGCACCGCCAGCGCGGTCGCGACGGCCTGCGTCGGCACCGAGTCGAACATGACCATGAAACTGGCGATGCCGTCGACGTCCTGAGCCGTCAGGCCGGCGTCGGCCAGCGCGTCGGCACACGCCGACCTGGCCAGCTCCAAAGTGGACACACCGGCCCGGCGGGAGAAGGGCGTGTAGCCGACTCCGCAGATCGCCGCCTTCACGCCGTCCCCCCGTCCGGTCGCACCACGAGTTCGGTCCAGGTGCCGTGGTCGACGAAATCGGCTCGCACCGGTTCGCCGATCAGCACCGGTTCACCGCCCAGGTAGCGGGTGACCAGCCGGCAGCCGTGGGCGAACTCGACGGTCGCGAACACGACCGGCACGTCGGCCGCCGCCAGGTTGCCCAGCGGCTGGTGCACCGCGATCCACGAGTAGACGACGCCGGTTCCCTCGGCCGTCTCCCAGTCATACTCGGTCGACCCGCACACATGGCAGGACGGCAGCGGCGGGCACCGGTACGTCCCGCACGACTCGCACTGCTGGAGCACGATCTCCTTGCGGCGCAACGCATCCCAGAATGGTGCGCTGTCCTGGTCGATGGTCGGCCCGGTCATCGGCCCACGAACCTCGGTGGGCGCTTCTCCTCGAACGCCGCCAGACCCTCCGGCGCGTCCTCGGACGTCAGGCAGTACACGGCGTTGCGCTCCCGCTCCAGCCGCAGCCCGGCGTCCACCGATGCCGCCTCGGACCAGATCGATGCCATCACGTACTTCGCGTTGGCCACCGCCAGCGGACTCTTCGCGGCGACCTGGCCGACCAGCTCCAGCGCCTGCGGCAGCAATTCGTCGTCCGCACACACGCGGCTGACCAGACCCCACTCCAGGGCCTCGTCGGCGGTCAGCAGCCGGCCCGAGACCACGAGTTCAGTGGCCCGCGCGATGCCGACGAACCGGGGCAGCAGCGTGAGCACACCGCCGCCGCCCATCTGCCCGAAGTTCAGGTGGCAGTCGCCGATCCGGGCCGACCGGGCGATCATCGCCAGGTCGCAGCTCAGGGCCAGTTCCAGGCCCCCGGCCGCGGTGACCCCGTTGATCAGCGCGACCACCGGCACCGGCAGGGTGCGCAGCCGGCTGAACGCGGCGTGCAGTGCGGCCACGAACGCGGGGAAGCGTTCCGCGTCGCGTTGCAGGATGCGGTACGCCTTCAGGTCGCCGCCGGCGCTGAACGCCCGGCCGGCACCGGTCACCAGGATCGCCCGGACGCCGTCGGTGGCCATCGCCTCGCTGACGGCTGCGTCGAACGCGGCCACCATGTCCCAGGTGATGGCGTTGAGCTGCTCGGGCCGGTTCAGGGTCAGCACGGCGACCGACCCCTTCTGGTCGTCGATCGGGTTGACGTCGACCCGGACGAGATCGTCCTCGGATGGTGTCACCGCTCCCCCTCCGCATCCGCGGCCTGCCGCTCGTGCCGCTGGATCTGCTGCGTGATCACGTGTTTCTGGACCTTCCCGGACGGCGTCGTGGGTAGTTCTGGCATGACGTGCAGGCGTTCGGGAAGTTTGTAGACGGCCAGGCCGGTGGCGCGCAGCCGGGCGACGATCTCGGCGAGATCGATGGAGCGCCCCGGGTGGAGGACGACGCACGCGCAGGTGCGCTCGCCGAGGCGGTCGTCCGGCAGCCCGATCACCGCGACCCGGTCGACCTCGGGGAAGGCCGCGATCATCTCCTCGATCTCCCTGGGCGCGATGTTCACGCCACCGCGGATGATGATCTCCTTCTTGCGGCCGACGATGGTCAGGTAGCCCTCGGCGTCCAGGCTCGCCAGGTCGCCGGAGCGGACCCAACCGCCGGGCAGGTAGGTGGCGGCCGTGCGTTCCGGGTCGGCGAAGAACCCCACGCTGGCCTGGGCGCTGCGCACGTGGAGTTCGCCGGGTGTGCCGGGCGGCACGGACCGGCCGTCGTCGTCGCGGATGTCGACCTCGGTGCGGCTCAGGGCCAGCCCGTCGGTGTTGGCCCTGCGCTCCAGCGTGTCGCCGGGCCGGTTCCAGGTCGCGCACAGCACTTCCGTCGAGCCGTACAGCCGCAGCACCTGGATGCCGAGAGCGTCGGCCCGCCGCACCAGATCGGGCGGCACGGGCGCACCGCCGCAGCCGAACTCGCGTAGCTGCGGCAGGCGGATGCCGCGACTCTCGCACTCGCGGACCAGGTCGGCGAGGAACGTCGTGGCCGCGAGGGTGTACGTGCCGCCGCGGGCCAGCAGCAGGTCGACGGCCTCGGCCGCGTCCCACCGGTCCTGCAGCACCAGCGGCCTGCCGTGGTAGAGCGCGGCCCGGATGCCGTAGTTGAACCCGGTCGAATGGCCGACCGGGGAGGGCATCCACACCACCCGGTCGTGGTCGGCGCCCAGGTCGGCGAACAGCGTGCGCACCGCGCAGTTGGTGTTCGCCTCGGTGTGCATGATCGCCTTCGGCGTCGCCTCCGTGCCCGACGTGAAGATCAGCTCGGACACCGGTGAGGGCACCTCGGGCAATGCCGGGGCGCCGGACCCGTCGATCAGGGCCGGCAGCGACCGGTCCGCCGGGGCCGACTCGTCGTCCACGACGTGGAGGGGGTCGACCCCGCCGCGCTGCCGGATCTCGTCGACCATCGGGAGGTAGTCGAAATTGCGGTAGGTGCCCGGGGTGATCAGGACGCGCGACCGCGCCGTGGCGAGGACGTGCGCGATCTCGCGGGCCCGGTAGTTGGGTAGCAGGGGGTTGATGACCGCGCCGAGGCTCTGCACGGCCACGGCCGTGACCACGGTGCGGTACCGGTTGGGCAGTTGCACGCTGACCACGTCACCGGCGGCCAGGCCGAGGCGCGCCAGCCGGCCGGCCAGCCGCGCTGCGTCGCGGCGCAGCGTGCGGTAGGTGTGGGTGCCCGCGCCGAGTTCGTCGATGACCGCGACCGAGTCCGGGGCGCGGTCGGCGTGCCGGTTCACCATCGACGCCAGCGTGTCGTCCGTCCACAGGCCATCGGCCCGGTAGCGGGCCGCGCGCTCCGGTGGGGTGACGACGTCGACCAGTGGCGGGCGGGCGGTCATGGCGCCACCGCCGGCTCGGGAGCACTGATCAGGTCGACCACCCGCACCGTGTCCCGGATCGCGTTGCCGATGGTGCGTGGCGTCAGCACGTCCCCCACCGCCAGCACGCCCGGCCTGCGCTCCCGCAACTCCCGCCACAGCGTGTCCGCCGGTTGCCGGCCGGTGGCGGTGACGACGAGATCGGCCGGCAGTTCGATCGTTTCTCCCGTGCCCAGGCGTTCCAGCCCGACTCCTTCGTCCGAAGTAGACTTCACTGTCATGTCCAGCAGCCAGGTGACGCCGGCCGCGCGGAGCCTGGCCCGCACACCCGCCTGGCTCTCGCCGGGCACCCCGGTGACGACCGAGCCCGATGGCGTCGCGATGGTGACGGCGCTGCCCTGCTCGGCGAGCCGCCACGCGGCGGTGAGCGTCGACCAGTCGCCGAGCCCGTCGTCCAGGATCACGACCCGCTCGGCTGCCGGCGTCGTGGTGAGCACGTCCCACACGGTCGCGCCGGCGCCCGCGATCGGTGCGCCGGTCGCGCCGGTAGCCACGACGATGTGGTCCGAGGCGAGCGCGGCAGCCGATTCCAGGTCCAACCGGTGTCCGTAGTGGACCGCCACGCCGAGGGCTCGCAACTCCCCCGTCAGGTAGGTGATGTGGTCCAGCAGTTCGGACCGTCCCGCCATCCCCGCCGCCAGCCGAACCTGCCCACCCGGAACCTCGGCCGCCTCGTAGACGGTGACCCGCATGCCGCGCATCGCCGCCCGGCGCGCCACCTCAAGGCCGGCAGGGCCCGCGCCGATCACGGCCACCGACCCCGCCGCCCGCGCGTCGGCCGACCGGGCGGCCGCGACCTCGTTCGACACGTCGGCATTGACCATGCACCGCAGCCCGCCGACCAGATGACTACGGCAGTCCTGCACCGCGCCGACGCACAGCCGGATCCGCTCGGCCTCACCGCGTTCGGCCTTGACGGCCCAGTCCGGATCGGCGATCAGCGCCCTGGCCATGCCGACCAGGTCGGCCTGCCCGGCGCGCAGCGCCCGCTCGGCCAGTTCGGGGTGGCGGATCCGCTGCGACGCCACCACCGGCACCGGCAGGTCGGCCTTCACCGCCGCGATCCGGTCCAGGGCAGCACCTTCCGGCTCGGACGAATCCTTCACATAGGTGCCCCGGAGGCCGACCGCGAGCGACAGGTAGTCGATCGCCACCCGGTCGAGCAGGCCGACCGCGTGCTCGTGGCACTCGTCGACGGTGGTCCCGGCGGGCCACTCGTCGTCGGCGGACATCCGCACCCCGACGACGAAGTCCGGTCCGCACGCCGACCGCACGGCGTCGGCGACCTCGATCAGCAGGCGCCGCCGGCCGTCGGCACTCCCGCCGTACTCGTCATCCCGGTGGTTCGTCGCGGCGGAGAGGAACTGCGCCAGCAGGTAGCCGTGCGCGGCATGGATCTCGACGCCGTCACAACCGGCCTCCCGCAGATGCTTCGCCGACACGACGAAGGCGGCGACGATCTCGTCGATCTCCGCCCGGCCCATCGCCATCGGCGCGTACCGCAGGCCCGGCGCCCGCACCGGGGACGGCGCGAGCGGCGGCACGGTCATCGCGTCGGCCGCCATGTAGCGGCCCAGGTTGAAGATCTGGCCGACGATGTGCGCGCCCGCGTCGTGCACGGCGTCGGCCCGGCGGCGCAGCCCGGGCACCACGGCCGGGTCGTAGGCGGCGATGAAGTTCCGGGTCCGGTCCTGGCTCGCCGGATCGGTCGCCGTACCGCCGGTGATCACCAGGCCCACCCCGCCGAGGGCCCGGCGCCGGTGGTAGGCGACGTCTTCGTCCTCCACCCAGCCACGGTTCGTGTAACCCATGCCCTGCGGCAGGTTCACCACGCGGTTGCGCACTGTCACCGCACCGACCCGCAGCGGACTGAACAGCAGCGGATAGGAAGTCATACCGCCGCGCCCGGACCGACCGCCACGGCGTCCCGGCACCGCTGCTCCCACCCTCGGACGTCCAGCCGGTCGAACGCCTCGGCCATGGAGGCCAGTTCGTCGGCCGCCGGGAGCAGGTACGGCTCGCGCAGCCCGCCGTTGCTGCCGGGCAGGTCGAGCACCTTCAGTGCCATCTTCAGCCAGCGCGCGGTCGACGGCGCCCAGCGTGAGCAGACGCGCATCACGTTGTACACGAAGGGAAACAGTTGGCCCGCCGTGTCCAGATCACCGGTCAGCACGCTGTCCACCAGCCGCCGCATCGAGTACGGGATGATGTTGGGCTCGGCCGCCTGTACCCCGCTGCTGCCGGCGTACAGGCCGTCGACCAGGGTCATCATCGAGGTGTAGAGCCGGATCTCGCGCCCCACCGAGGCGACCTCGTCCCGGACCTGGAGGAAGTACGCCGTCGGCATGATCACGTTGATGGCCTCGACCTGCGGGTACTGCCGGCACAGGTCGGCGAGCAGGCTCGGTGGCACCGGGTAGTCGTAGTACATGTGCACCGAGATCGCGGTGGGATGGTGTAGGCGGTCCAGCAGGAACGTGTAGTAGCGCTCCAACTCGCCCGCCGTCGGCTTCATGCCGTGACCGGCGTCCAGCGAGTACAGCTGCACCAGGTCCACCCCGGCCTCGGCGGCGGCCGTGGCGAGTTCGAGCATCTGTGCCGCGGTGCGCGGCTCACGGGGGTTGGCGGCCACCGGTACCCGTCCCGCGCACACCTGAACACCGACTTTGTACATTTCGCGCAGTTCCGCCACGGTCAGCGCGTGGCCCTCGCCCGCGCCACCGCTGCCCAGGTAGACGCCGATGTTGGCCGCGCACATGTTCTCCAGCAGCGCGGCATAACCGTCCAGATCCAGCGCGCCGTCGTCGCGGAACGGCGTCGCCATCATGCTGTAGACCGTGACCTCGGCCGGAATTCGCACCTCAAGGCCCCCTTCTGCGTTCAGCTACCCGTGGACAGCCCGATTCCCAGGCTCTGTTCGATCACCACTGCCCAGTCCTGTCGCGCGTCCGTGCGCAGTTCGCTGGCGATCTCGCCGTTTTCGAGCAGGACCGCGCGGTCGACGGCGTCCAGCGCCCAGTCCATCCGCTGCTCGGTGAGCAGGATGGTCAGGTCGGCGCCCCGCAGCCCGGCGATCACCTCGGCGACCTGGTCCACGATGATCGGTGCCAGCCCGATCGACGGTTCGTCCAGCAGCAGCAGGCGGGGCGCGCGGACCAGTGCCTTGGCGATCGCCAGGATGCGCTGCTCACCACCGGACAGCGCGCCCGCCTTGACCGCGCGGCGGCCACGCAGCCCGGGGAACCGCTCGAACGTGTCCTCGACCCGAGCCGTGGCGTCGGCCTTGGACAGGCGCTGGCCGCGGCAGGCGAGGCGGATGTTGTGCTCGGTGGACAGTCCGGGGAACAGGCCGCACCACTGCGGTACGAGCGCGACACCGGACTTGGCGATCACGTGCGCCGGCCGACGGGTGAGGGACTGGCCGGCGAACCGGACCGTGCCGGCGGTGGCCTTGTTCAGGCCCGCGATCGTCTGCAGGAGCGTGGTCTTGCCGGCACCGTTGCGGCCGAAGATGCCGACCACCTCGCCGGCGGCGGCGCTCAGGCCGACCTTCCGCAGGATGGTCAGCGGCCCGTACCCGGACTCCAGCCCGACGACGGACAGCAGGTCTTCATCGGGCACCGAGATACGCCCCCCTCACCAGCTCGTCCGCGCGGATGTCGGCGGGCGTTCCGCTCGCGATCACCTCGCCGAGGTTCATCACGGTGACGTCGTCGGAGTAGCCGAAGATCAGCTTCACGTTGTGCTCCACGACCAGCACCGACCGGCCACCGTCGTGGGCCAGGCCGTTCAGCAGTTCGAACAGGGCGTCGGCGTCGGCCAGTTCCATGCCCGACGTCGGCTCGTCCAGCACGATCACGTCGGGATCGCCGGCCAGCACCCTGGCCAGTTCGACGCGGCGCAGTTCGCCGAGGGTCAGCTCGGTCACCGGCGTGGCGGCGGAGACCGGGAACCGCACCAGGTCCAGTGCCGTCAACGCCCGATCCCGTGCCTCGACCTCGCCGGCCAGCACGGCGGACGTGCGCAGCCCGGCCCGGACCAGACCGTGCGGCACACCACGGAACACCCCGTTCTGCACGGCCTCCAGCGCGGTGAGCCCCTCGCCGGCGTGCGGGGTCTGGAACGTCCTGCCGATGCCTGCGGCGGCCACCGTCCACGGTGGATTGCGCCGCCCGCTGGTCTGGACCGTCCTGCCGTCCACCTCGATCTCGCCGCCGGCCAGTCGGACCAGCCCGAACAGCGCACCGACCGCGCTGGACTTGCCGGCCCCGTTCGGCCCGATGAGGCCGTGCACCGTGCCGCGCCGCACGGTGGCGGAGAACGCGTTGACGGCGACGACACCGCCGTACCGGACCGTCACGTCGTTGAACCGGATCGGTGTGCCGGTGCTCGGGGTCGTCGGGGCGCCGACCGGCGCGGTGACGGCGACGGCTCGGGTGGGTTCGCGCCGCCGGAAGCGGCCGAACAGCCGGCGGGCGTACTTGTCGACCAGCGGGAACATCCCCTGTGGTGCGAGGATCAGCACGCCGAGCAGCACGGCCGCGTTCAGGATGCCCTCGTTCTGGCCCAGCCCGTGGAACACCTCGGGCAGCACCAGCAGCACGATCGAACCGATCACCGCCCCGGCCACCGTGCCCAGCCCGCCGAACACGATGTACGCCAACTGCGACACGGCCAGGGTGAGGTTGAACTGGTCCGGGCTCACCGCGCCCTGGACGAACCCGTAGAGCACACCGGCGAGCGCACCGAGGCCCGCACTGACCGCGAACACGCCGACCTTCAGCCGCACCACGTTCATGCCGGCACAACCCGCCACGGTCTCGTGCTGGCGCAGCAGCGCGAGGCCGCGGCCGACCGCGGACCGGCGGATCGACGCGGCGATCGCGACCACCACCACGAGCACACTGGCCGCGATGCCGGACCACTGCGCCGCGGTGATCGAACCGACAGCGGGCATCGGGAAGCCGTAGCCCGAGCCCACCAGCGAACCGCCCTGCTGGAGCACGTACTGCGTCGCCTCCAGCAGGCCCAGGGTGGCCAGGCCGAGGTAGAAACCACGCAGCCGCAGGGCGAGCAGGCCGACGACCCCGCCGACCACGGTGGCGATCGCGATCGGGATCAGCACCGCACCCGTGATGCCCAGGGGGCTGTGCTGGAGCACGATGCCGGCGCCGTAGGCGCCGATCGCCATGAACGCCGGAGTGGCCAGTGACACCAGGCCGGCGTTGCCCACCAACAGGTTCAGCCCGACGGCGGCGATCGCGGCCACGGCGATGGTGCCGGCGACGAAGTTCCCGTACGAACTCAGGCCCCGCTGGGTGAACTGGCCGACGGCCACGGCGATGACGATCACCGCGAGCCACCGCCAGGCGGGTGCGCCCAGGCGCGTTGCGATGTTCATGTCACACCCTTGACAACAGGACGCGCCCGCCGAAGCCGCTGGGCTTGAACAGGAGGACCAGGATCAGCACCACGAAGATGGCCACGGTCGACACCGAACCGCCGCCGAGGAAGTAGTTGGCCAGACCGCCCACCACGCCGACGGCGACACCACCCAGTGCCGCTCCGGTCAGGGAGACGAAGCCGCCGATGGTCGCCCCGACGAACGCCGGGAACAACACGTTGGCGCCCATGCTCGGGGTGACGCCGGACAGCGGCGCGTAGAGCAGGCCGGCCAGCGCCGTCAGGCCGGCGCCGATCACCCAGCTCGCCGCGACCGTCGCCCTCGGCGAGATCCCGCACAGGCTGGCCGCCCGCCGGTCCTCGGTGACCGCCTCGACGGCGTGGCCGAGTTCGGTGCGGTTGAGCACGAAACTCACCGCGCCCAGCAGCACCAGCATCACGATCACCTGGGTCACCTGGGCTCCGGTGAGGTGCACTCCCCACACGGTGAACCGCGTCCCACCCTGGAACCAGTTGGCCACCGGCTCGGTCTGCGAGCCCTCCGTCTTCGCGAGCACGGAGACGATCAGCAGGCTGAGCGCGAACGTGGCCATGATCTGGATCAGGGTGTCGGCCCTGGGCAACAGGAACTCGGTGATCAGGAAGAGCACCAGCCCGGCGACCGCACCGAGCACGATGACCAGCACGATCTCCAGGGCACTGTTGATGTGGTGATTGGACAGTGGCAGGTACAGGTAGGCCGCCAGAGTCATCAGCTCGCCCTGCGCGAAGTTGACGATCCCGGACGTACGGAAGATCATCACGATGCCCATGGCGACCAACCCGATCAGGCATCCACTCGCGATGCCCGACGCGATCACTGTTCCCATCCGAGCCCCTTCGCCCGTCGTGCCGTCATCGTGAGGTTCACTGGCCGCCGGCGGACTCCGGGATCGGCACGAACACGCCGTTCTTGACCTGCACCGGGGTCACCGTGGCATTGCCCGCGTGGTCGCGCGCGCTGAACGTCACCGGGTAGCCGATCGGGGCGGCGTAGGGGAAGTCGGTGACACCGAGCTCGAAACCGCTGATCGTCTGCATGGCGTCCCGGATGCTGCTGCCGGTCACGTCACCGCCCTTGGCGAGCGCCTTCTTGATCGCCTCGGCGAGGATGAACGTGGTCTGGTAGCCCTGCAACGAGAACTGGCTGGGCACGCCGGCCGGCGGGTTCGGGAACGCCTTGGTGAAATCGGCCTTCCAGGTGGCCATGGCCCCGGTGTTCGCGTCGAGCAGTTGCTTGGCCTGGGTCTGGAACGAGATCAGCCCCTCGGAACCGGCACCGATCGACTTGATCAGCAGCGGGTCGGTCGCGGAGGCGTCGTACAGGGTCGGCAGTTTCACGCCCGCGTTGAGCGCCGCCTTCATGACGTTGCCGGTGAAGTCGCCGATCACGAACATCGCGTCGGCATGCGAGTCCTGGACCGCCTTGACCTGGGCGCTGAAATCGGTGTCCGTCGCGCCGAACGTCTGCACCGTGGCCAGCCGGACACCGGCCGCCGGCGCACCGGACTTGAAGTCCTGTACCGCCGCCGACGCGAACGCGGCCGTGGTCGCCACCAGCGCCACGTTGGTGAAGTGGTGGGCGGCCAGGAACTTCAGGTACTCCTGGACGTCGATGTTGACCGGCACGGCGGGCGACATGAACACGAACGTGTTGGCCGGCGCCACCAGCACCGGGTCGGACCCCGCGCTGACCACGAACGGGACGGAACGGGACTGGGCGGCGGGAACGGCCGGCACCATCGCGTCGCTGCTGGCCGTGGCGACGATCGCCTGCGCGCCGTCGGCCTCGACCAGGCGACGTACCGCGGCGGCGCCACCGGCGGCACTGCCCGCGGAGTCCTCGGTCTTGAGGTCCAGCTGGTGCCCGTCGATGCCGCCGTGGGCGTTGATCTGCTGCACGGCGAACTTCACGCCGTAGTTCCCCGGCACGCCGACGGTCGCGTTGCCGGTGAGATCCGCTTCGTTACCGATGACGATCGTGGACTGACCGCCGCCGCCGGCCGAGCCACCACCTGACCCACATGCCACCAATGCCGTCGAGGCGGCTGTCAGCGCGGCAAGCGCCACCAGCACTCGATGGAGTCGAAACGTAGCTGCCATAGCTGTCGTTCTCCCTTGCCAGGCGGGGATGCCCGCGTCGCCACCCGAGGGAGCCGGCCGGTGGAGGTACCGGCGAAACCGGGCGAAAAATACATACGAACGAACGCTCGCTCGTGTGGCGTGTGCGGTAGTCTACGCAGGCCACATCGGCGGCGCAAGCACTCGACCACGTATGAGGTGCGACTCGGAGATGGCTGAACTGAGGACCGAACCGAACGACCCCAGCGCCGCGGTTCTCGAGCGCGCCCGCGCCAGATACAGCCCGGCGGCGCGCAAGGTGGTCGACGCCGGTGTGGACCTGTTCGCGCAGGTCGGATTCCTCGCCACGACCATCCGGGATCTCACCCGGTCGTGCGGCATCACGGCACCGTCGTTCTACAACCACTTCGAGTCCAAGGAAGCGCTGCTCTACGACATCGTGCGCACCGCCAACTCGGCCCTCGAGCAACGCCTGGACGCGCTGGAGGTGGACACCCTCGACCCGGTGGACGCGCTGAGCGGGCTGGTCTACGGACTCGTCACGTTCAACCTCACACATCCCAAGGAAGCGCGCATCGCCAACCGCGAGTGGGTGTTCCTGCAGCCGGCCATGCGCGACGAGGTCAGCACGCACCGCAGGCGGGTGCGTTCGCTGTTCGAGCAGGTGCTCGCGTCCGCGGACACCCAGAGCGGCCTGCTGGACGGCGCCCACGAGGCGGTCCCGGACGAGTTGGAGATCCGGCTGCTGGCCATGTCGATCCTCAACCTCGGCATCGCGTCGTCGGACTGGTACCGGTCGGACCGTCCACTCACGATTCCCGAGGTGGGCAACGCCTACTGCCGCCTCGCACTCCGCATGGCCGGCCTGGCACCGCCGGCCGCCCCGCGCACGCCGTCACCACGGAAGAACAGCCGACCGCGAACCTGACCAGGAGTGCCCGTGCCGTCCTCACCAGCGCTGCGCAAGCTGGGCTTCCTGACCATCGGCCTGTTCGACGAGACCGACCCCCGGCGCGGCCACGACTCGACGCTGGAGATCATCGAACTCGGCGAGCAGTTGGGTTTCGACAGCGCCTGGGTGCGCCACCGACACCTGCAGTACGGCATCTCGTCCCCGGTGGCGATCCTCGCCGCCGCGTCCCAGCGCACCAGCCGCATCGACCTGGGCACCGCGGTCATCCCGCTGGGCTGGGAGAACCCGCTGCGGCTGGCCGAAGACCTGGCCACCGTCGACATCTTGTCGGGCGGCCGGCTCAACCCGGGCATCAGCGTCGGGCCACCGATGCACTACGACCGGGTCAAGGACGCCCTCTACCCGGACACCGGCGACGTCGAGGACTTCAGCTACGAACGGGTGCGGCGCCTGCTCGACTTCGTGCGCGGCGAGCCGGCCACCCGGTTCAGCGGGTTGGACGGCTTCGAGGTGTTCTCCGACCGCGTCCAGCCGCACTCGTCCGGCCTGGGCAGCCGCATGTGGTACGGCGGGGCCAGCCTCCGGTCGGCGCACTGGGCCGGGGAACACGGCATGAACTTCCTGACCAGCAGCGTGGTGCGCGCCGAGGAGTCGGAGGACTTCGCGCGGATCCAGCTCTCCCACATCAGGACGTTCCGGGCGCACCATCCCGACGGTGCCGCCGCCCGCGTGTCCCAGGGCCTCGTGGTGATCCCCACCGACAGCGCCACTCCCGACCAGCGGGCCCGGTACGAACGGTACGTCGAGCAGCGCACCCCGCGGACGGCGTCGCCGCAGGGACCGGCGCGCCTGCTGTTCGCCAGGGACCTGGTCGGCACGTCCGCCCAGATCGCCGACCAGTTGTCCGCACACGTGGCGTTCCGCGAGATCGACGAGGTCGCGTTCGCGCTCCCGTTCACCTTCGAGCACGACGACTACGTCCAGATCCTCACCGACATCGCCACCAAACTCGGCCCGGAACTCGGCTGGCAGGCCAAGTCCTGACCGTTCCGGGCTATCTACACCCGGATGTCGGACAATGCCCCGGCGTCCGATCGGAGCTGGCGTGGCCGTGCCGTCCCGCTACCAAGGTCGTGGCGTGTGGGCCCTGAGCGGGCGAGGCGCTACCGCCGCCGCGCTCGGCGCGCTGCTGGGCCTGATCATCAACCAGATCGACGGGTGGGCGATCGCCGGCCCTGACCAGCTCTGCTATTCCTACACACCGCCCGGGCAGGCCTGCTCCGGCGAGGGCAACGGACTCTCACCCATCGGTTTCGCATACGGCGGAGTCGCCATCGGTGTCCTCGTGACGATCGCGATCTGCTGGATCGGCGTCGCGGTGGCGCGCATCCGTCCCGTGCGCGCCAGTGTGCCGCTGGGGATCCTCCTGACGGTCATCACGGTGTCCAGTTACGCGGAAATCAGCGGAAACCGGGAAATCAGCCGAAACTCGGGCCCACCTGGCTCATCGCCGTGGTCCTCGGCAGCGTGTTCGCGCTACTTCCCCTGCTGGTCACCGCGTACCACGGCCAAGAGCGATGACGCGGACCCGAGATGTGCCACGATCGCATCGTGGATGTCCGGGAGGCCAGGGCGCTGTTGGGCATCTCGCCCGACGCGCAGCCCGACGAGGTGCGTGCGGCCGTGGCCGATCGGTGGCGCGATCGGGATGCGGGCGACGTAGACCCCGACCTGGATGCGGCCGCGAGGATCGTCGAGGACGACATCGACGCCAACGGGCCGCCCGTCGCGCCGCGCCCACCGGAGTGGCCGCGGCCTTCGATGCCGGTCGCCGGACGTGCTCCGGTCCGGAGGTTCCGCACGAGGACGGTTCAGCGCGCTCGTCACCGTAGGCTCACGCGGGTCGACGGATGGCGGCCGGTGGCAGTCTTCCTGGTGTTGTTGTGCGGCCTCGCGCTGCTCGTGATCGGTCTGGTCACGGGTGCGGTGGCGTTCTCGTCGCTCGTGTGGTTCTGGGTGCTGATTCCGTTCGGGGTGGTGGCGGTCGCGATCGTCGGCGCGGTGGCCACCGACACCCGCTCGCGGTGTGCACTGGTCTTCCTGGCGCTGGGCGTGCTGCCGGCGATCGTGCTCGGGGAGGCGATCGACGGGTCTGTGTTGTTCCTCCGGGGAACGACCGTTCTGGCGTCGATCACCGCGGTGACGCCTGAGTACTACCGGAGCACCGTGACGTTCCACTACTCGCTGGCCGGACCGAGCGGTGCCGCGCTGCCGGGCGGTACGTACGACGTGCCGGGTGACGATGTGGCGCCCCACCGGGTCGGCGACAAGGTCACCGTGGTGTACGCACGGTCGCGATCACCGACGACGACTGCGGGTACCGGTACTGCTCGCGCTGGCGCACGAGTACGGCTTCGGCGTAGCCGGGCGGCATCGGCAGGTCGGGCAGGATGGCGGCGGCCGCGCCCAGCCCTGCCCCGACGACCGCGGGGGCGGGCGGCCGCAGATCCTGGGTGACGGCACCGGCGACCACCACGGCCAGTCCCAAGTGGACGGCACCGTGCCGCGCCACGAACTCGGGCTCGTCGCGCCCGGTGACCACCAGCAGCGGAGCGATGATCTCGTGCTGCCGCAAGGTGTTGGTGAGATCGAGCAGGAGATCGCACACACCGGGCAGCTGGGCCTCCAGGATGGTGACCGCGCGGGCGGTCTCGCTGTCCTGCGATCCCCACGCGACGGCGACGCGCACCGTGCCGGGCCGCTCCAGGTGGTCGACGATCCCGTCGGGCAGCGCGGGCATGATGCCGTCGAGGTGCAGTTCCAGCGCCCCGAGCAGCCGTTCCGCGAGCAACGGTCCGAGCGACAGCAGCGCGGCGTGCAGCCGGTTCCCGGCCGGCCGCGGTCGGGGACGACCCTCGGCGACGGCCAACCGGCCCAACGTAGCGGCGGGTGTCGACGGAATCCGTGCCACCACAAGCGGAATCGCCTCAGCGACCACCCGCGCGAACCCGTCGAACCCAGCAGGCGAACCACTCATGACCGCGATCGTCCCACCGGCCGCCGACAGCTCCGGTGCTCACGGGTGAACCGGGAGTCGGCGATCGCTGGGGTCGAGGACGAAGACCGCTGACGCGCTCGCGCGGTAGATGCGGTGCTGGGCCGGTTCGGTCACGTCGGCCAGGTGCCACTCGCGCAGGCCGAGGGCGCGGGACCGCTGCGCGAAGACCGCGATCGCGTGGTCACGTTCGGCGCCGAGGACCTCCGCCGCGACGGCCTCCACGTACACCGCCTGGCCTTCCCCCGCACGGACGGTGGAATCGAAGATGACCCCGCCGATCGTGGGGCGGGCGGCGATGTTGAGCGAATGGCGGGCGCCGGGCCGCGATACCCACACGAACTGTCGGTGGTCCTCGTGGGCGAACCACACCGGGCTGGCCCACGGCGTGCCCGTCTCGTCCGCCGTCGCGAGGGTCAGGTACTGGTTGGCGTCGATGATGTCCCTG
Source organism: Pseudonocardiaceae bacterium (assembly GCA_036273855.1). GTDB lineage: Bacteria > Actinomycetota > Actinomycetes > Mycobacteriales > Pseudonocardiaceae > DATEPR01. Next base: position 22,181 of record DASUGU010000137.1, on the reverse strand, counting down.
GCCAGGATGGCCGGGTCCGGTCCGGAGTTCATGGCCGACATCATGCCCGTACGGCGGCGTCGGTGCGGACGGCGAGCAGTGCCCGCATCGCGTCGAGTTGCTCGGTCGGCTCGGTCTCGGGCATGAACCAGATGACGTGGCCGACGCCGAGTGCCGCCAGCCGGTCGACGTCGTCGGCCACCCGTGCGACGGTTCCGGTCAGCGGTGCGGACTCCGCCGGTGCGTGACTGGTGATGGCGCCGTTGACCCGGACGACGATCGGCAACGCGGCCGGATCGTGGCCAGCGTCCTCGGCCGCCCGGTGGAACGTCCCGATGATGTGCCGCAGTGCGTCCCAGCCGAAGAAGACCGGGTGCAACCCGATGCCCAATCGGCCGGCGCGCTGTGCGGCGGCGGGGGCGGCCGCGCCGGCCAGGAGCGCCGGCCCGCCGGGACGCACCGGCTTGGGGCCGATCTGGGATGCGGGGATCTGGTAGAAGCGGCCGTCGAAGCGCACCGGGTCGGGTCCCCACACCGAGCGCATGGCCTGGATGTGTTCCTCGAACCCGGCTCCGCGCCGCGCCAGCGGCACGTCGGCCACGGCGAACATCTGCGGCACCCAGCCCTGGCCCAGACCGGCGATCAGCCGGCCGCCGCTGAACAGGTCGAGGGTGGCCAGCCGGCGGGCGAGGGCGACGGGATTCTGGAACAGCGTCCCGATGACGCTCGTGCCGAGGCGGATGCGGCTGGTGCGCGCGGCCACGTAGGTGAGTGTTTCGATCACGTCGCACTGGGTGGCGCTCTCCGGCGGCATCGTGACGGACATGCCGCCGCCGAAATCGATGGGTTGCTGGACCGGCCGGAGCAGCCCGTCGGACATCCACACCGACGCCAGGCCCATCTGCTCCGCTTCGTCGGCGACCCGGAGCAGCAGCTCGGGCGTCGACGGGTCGCCGGTGGTGGGCAGGTGCAAACCGAATTCCATCACGTGTCTCCCGGGTTCGTGTGCAGCGTGGTGAGCAGTTCGGCGAGGCGGTCGCCGGAGTCGTGGACGCCGCGCGCCATGCCGGACGCGACCATCGCGTCGCGATCCTCGACCGACTGGAAGGCCGAGACCATGCGCACCAGCGTCCTGCCACCGCGTTCGGTGAAGGCCGTGGTGCGCAGGGCGACATGGCCGGGCGCGCCCTCGTACTCGAAGGTCTGCACGATGGCCCTCGGGGACGGGTCGCCGTGGAACACGCCCCGGAAGCCGTACGTGGCGCCATCGGCGCCGGTGTTGACGTACCGCCAGGCACCGCAGTCCCTGGCCTCCCAGCGCTCGACGGTCAGAGTCAGGTCGCGCGGGCCCAACCACCGCTCCAGCAGGTCCGGCTCGATGTGCGCGCGGAACACCAGCTCGCACGGCGCGTCGAACTCGCGCGAGACGATGATCAGCGGGATACCGGGTGCCGCGCTGATCTCGGTCCTACTCATCGTTGTCTCCCTTCGCCGGACCCGCATTGGGGCGGCCCGCCTGCAGTGCGGCCAGCAGGTCGTCCAGTCGCTCGTGGCTTTCGTCCCAGAACCGCTGGTAGCGGGCGAGCCAGGTGGTCACATCGCGCAGCGGCGCGGCCTCCAGGCGGCTGAGCCGGGCGGTCGCCCGCCGGCTGCGCGACACCAGCCCCGCGGTCTCCAACACCTTGAGGTGCCGGGAGATCGCCGGCTGGGACACGCTGAACGGCGCGGCCAGCTCGGCGACGCTGGCCTCACCCTCGGCCAGGCGGGTCAGGATCGCCCGCCGGATCGGATCGGCGAGCGCGCCGAACACGAGACTCAGCTGGTCACTGGCCATATATAACCGTCTCCTTTTAGAACTAACTGGTTATATATTGCCGAACGGATCCACCCCTGTCAAGCGCCGACACCCTGGCTACGGTGATCCGGTGTCCGACGAGCTGTTGGCGTGGTGTGTCGTCGCCAACGTGTCCGGGGAGGCCGTCAACCGGCCCGGCGCGGGCGATGCCCGACCAGGGCTGAAGCATTTCGCGCCAGGTGCGAAGTTGTGGGTGCTGCCGCCGCAATGGGGTGACGGCGCCGAGCACCTGATCGTCGTCGGCCGGCACCGTGGCCGTGGGACCGGACCGCTGATCCGGATCGTCGTCCCCCGCCTGCAGTTGAACAACTTCCGGGTCCGTGGCATCTACAGTCCCGCCGTGTACCGGCAGCTCTGCCTGCCCTGGGCACCGTGGGGTGACCATCCGCTCCGGCCGTGGGAATCCCAGGAGCAGGCCGAGCAGGCCGCTCGATGGTGGAACGAGGACGCGGTCCGACTCAGCGGTCTGCCGCACAAACGGCAGCGCGCCACCCTGACCGACCGCCTCCACCGACTCACGCCGGGTTTCCTGGCGAACAACCTGTCGACGAACCTGGCCTGGGAGGTGGCGGTATTGGTCAGCGGCGCATTCGGCGATCCACCGGACACCGCGGGCGCCATCGGCGGCATCCTGCGCGACCAGCGTGAGGCCGCGACGATCGACCGGCTGCTGGAACCGTTGCGGGCCATCACCGACGACCTCGGCCCGGCCGCCGACGGCTACCGGCGCCCTACGTTCGACGAGTACACCGCCCACCCGCTCTGGCCGGACGTGCTGGCCGCCGCCGAGGCCGCCCACGCCCTGCTCACCACGCCGCCCGCCGGCACGCGACAGTGACGCCTCACGACTCCCGGGGGAGCGGCTGTGCACTGTCGCTGCGCCGCTCGCTATGCGCCTGGAGCAGCTTGATCGCGAGGTCGTGGCGGTAGGCCACGGCCATGTCCATCGGCGTACGTCCCGCCGGATCGGGCAGGTCTGGCACGATCGGACGCATGGCACGCCGAATCGTCCTGGACTGCGATCCCGGCCACGATGACGCCGTCGCGCTGCTGCTGGCGCACGGCAACCCCGAGGTCGAGCTGGTCGCGGTCACCACCGTGGCGGGCAACCAGACGCTGGACAAGGTCACCTGGAACGCGCGGTCCGTGGCCACCCTCGCCGGGATCACCGGGGTGCCGATCGCCGCAGGCTGTGACCGGCCGCTGGTGCGGGACTTGACCGTCGCCGCGCACATCCACGGGGTGTCCGGACTGGACGGGACGAGGCTGCCCGAGCCCACCGCCGAACTCGACCCCCGGCACGCCGTCGACGTCATCATCGAGTCGATCATGGCCGCCGACCCCGGTGAGATCACGCTGGTGCCCACCGCGCCGCTGACCAACATCGCCATGGCGATGCGGCGCGAACCGAGGATCGTGCCGAGGGTGCGGGAAGTGGTGCTGATGGGCGGGTCCTGCACGCGGGGCAACATCACGCCCGCCGCCGAGTTCAACGTCGCCGTCGACCCCGAGGCCGCCGCGGCCGTGTTCGCCGGTGAATGGCCGGTCACGATGGTGGGCCTCGACCTCACCCACCAGGCACTGACCACGGCCGACGTGCTCGCCAGGATCGCCGCGATCGGCACGCCGGTGGCCACGGCGGTGGTCGAGCTACTCACCTTCTACCGCAGGTCCTACCAGGCCGACCAGCGCATGTCCGATCCACCCATGCACGACCCGTGCGCGGTCGCCAGGGTGATCGCGCCCGACGTCATGGCGGTCCGGGACGCGTTCGTCGCGGTGGAAACGCAGGGGCGCTGGACGTCCGGGATGACGGTCACCGACTTCGGCCGGACGCCGAACACGCTGGTCGCGACCACCCTCGACGTGCCACGGTTCTGGGACCTGGTGATCGACGCGCTCACCGCCATCGGCACGCCCGTGGTCACCTGAGCCGGGTGCCGCCCAGTTCGCCCTGGGTCATGATCTCGGCCCACCACTGCGGGAACCGGGCCGGGGTCATCGCACGCCAGTCGGGTGGCTCCAGCACGGTGGCGCGTCCCAGGGCACGGCCCATCTCGACCAGCGCGCGGTTCGCCGGACCGCGCCGCCCGTCGTACGCACGCAGCGCGTCCGGCCACGCCATTCCCTCGCGCAGCACGGATTCCAGCGTCACCGCGTCCTGCAACGCCTTCGCCACGCCCCCGCCGGTGTGCGGGCGGGCCACCGCCGCCGCGTCGCCGACCAGACCGATCCTGCCGACCGCGCATGCCGGGACGTGCAGGTCGTAGATGGGCTGGGCGAGGATCTCCTCGGATGGCATGCGGCGCAACAGGTCCCGCCAGTACGGCGGCATCCGTTCGGCCAGCGTGGCCAGGTGGTCGAGCAGGTCCACGCCGATGGCGCCGGGTGCCAGACTGGTCGGGTCGTCCCATCGCGGTGCGAGTTCCGCGGGCGGCACGGCGTACACGGCCCAGTTGAGCACCGGCAGGCCGGACCGGCCCGGAATGAGATACATCATCAGATGCCCACCGGGGAACGTGACCCCCGCGGCTTCCGTCGGCGCCCAGATTCCTTGCTGCGGAGGCAAATCCGCCACCGGCAGCGTGCCACGCCACAGCAGGTAGCCGGCATAACGCGGACGCAGGTCGGGGAACAGCGCCGCCCGCACCACCGACCGGTAGCCGTCGGCACCCAGTACGGCGTCGAACCGTTCCGCCGTACCGTCGGCCAGCGTCACCACCACGTCGGGCCCGGTGTCGGCGACCGAGACGACCGGGCAGCCGGTCCGGTAGTCGATGTGGTCCGGAACCCGGTCCCGCAACCCCTGCCAGAGCGAACCCCAGTCGTAGGACCGGAACGGGAAGTCCTGGCTGCCCACGACCCGTCCGCCGTACGACCGGCCGTCCCCGGTGATCCAGTGCCGGGTGGACAACGGGAGATGGGGTGTCGCGTCGTCCAGGTAGTCGGCGTCGGCCAGTTCCCGGTACAGCTCGCGGAGAATGCCGAGCCCGACGCCCCGACCGCGCAGGCCGCCGGTGGTCCGCTCGAACACCGTCACGTTCCCCGCACCCGCCCGGCCGACGGCCAGCGCCGCCGCGCATCCCGCGACGCTGCCCCCGACGACGGCGACCCCGCTCATCGCGGCCGGCCCGACCGAGACGGCCGGCCGGCACGGTGAGACCGTGCCGGCCGGTCGCTTCCGTTGCCCTGGTCGGTCACCCGGCGGCGGGTGCCGTGCAGGTGGGGTCGCCGGCCTGCGCCGGGACGCTGACCGCGTTCCACGCCGCCTTCACCGCGTTGAACTCGGTGCAGTCGTTGGGGAACACCAGCTTGGCCGCCTTGAGCGTCCACGTCCGATAGGTCAGGTACGAGGACCGGGCCGTCTTCATGAGCATCGCGTTGTACATGATCTTCGCGGCGTTCATGATGCCCACACCGGTGACGCTGCTGTTGTTGCAGGTGGGGCTGATCGGCTGGCCGTCGGTCGGGTGGTTGCCCTCGGCGAGCAGGTAGTACCAGTGGTCACCGGGACCGGCCGCCGCATGCACCTCCATGCGGGGCACCGCGTTGGAGAAGCAGTTCGGGTCGCCGACCTGGGACGGGTTGGACATGATCCGGATCGGGCCGGTGCCTTCGAGGTTGATCTGTTCGCCGACGGTGAAGTCGGGCGTGTCGAACGGCGCCGGTTCGGCCGCGAACCACTCCGTGTCCGCGCCGAACGTGTCGGCGACGAACTCCTGGGTGCCGCCGCCGGAGATGCTGCCCGGCGTGTTGTCGTCCACGCCGTGTCCCATCTCGTGGCCGATCACGTCCATCGAGCCGATCCACTGGCCGACCGAGTTGTGGCCGAGCTGGACCTCGACTCCGTCGTAGAACGCGTTGAGATCGTCCAGGCCGATGCGGATCGGCCAGGCGCCGCCGTTGCCGTCCTGGGCGTTGCGGCCCAGCCACTGGTGCAGCATCTTGTTCTCGGTCTGCGCGGCGAACAGCGCGTCGACGCAGCCGGTCTCCTCATTGGTGGCGTCGCCGTTGCCCCAGCTGTCGGTCGCCTTGGTGAACACCTGGTGGGTGCTGAGCACCTCGCAGTCGAGGTTGCGGATGGTCGGGTCCTTCATCTCGAAGGTGGAGCCGACCTGCGTGGTGTCGATGTGCACCGGGTCCGGCCCGTTGAAGGCCGCGTCGCCGTCACCGAACAGCACGTGTTCCTGGGTGCCGAGGACCTTGCCGGTCACCGCGTCGACGTACACCGACAGGCTGGACGGCTTGTCGGCCCTGGTGCCGGTGACCCGGTCGTTCCAGATCAGGCGCGGGGTGCCCGTGGCGAGCACGGACAGCGCCGGGGTCGTGGTGGAGGCCACCGTGCCCATCAGGCTCTTCGCGGTGGTCAGCGACCGGGCGGCGGTGACCGTCGGTGTCACCGACGGCAGGTTGATCGTCTGGGTCTGGTCGACCGAGTGGTCGATGACCTGACCCGCGTTGTCGGTGACGATCACGAAGTCGCCGCCGATCACCGGTAAGCCCCGGTAGGTCCGGTCGTAGGGCACGAACTGGGCGCCCTGGCCGGAGATCGCGGGGTGCGGCACGAAGCCGTCGGCCGTGCTGGCGTGCAGGTACGCCGGCCGGGCCGCCACGGTCGACGCGGCAGCCTGCACCGCCAGTGCGCGAACGGCCTGGGGCGAGTTGGGTTGTGGGGCCGACGGTGGCGCCGCCACCATCGGCGATGCCGTCGCGGTGGCCGCGACGAGCACGCCCGCGGCCAGGACTCCACCGATGACGAAGGCTCGCCTGGAATTCGGTTTCACGGATGCTCCTCTCCCGCCGGCGCGGATCACACACCGCCGGAAGTGCAGGGACAGAACATGTGTCTGCGCACCGGGGCGGTCACCCTGGTACACAGGCATTGAAGTCAATCCACCGCATTCGGCACAGAGCCGAAAGGTCCGACTTATTAACCGCTAACGGTCAAAAGCATGTATTCGCAACCGCATGTCGACCGAAGCAACCCACAGTGCGAGGCACAGCGCGGCCAGCATCGCGGCGGCCGGGACCGGGAACGGAACAAGGGTCGGCGACCTGCGCAGGACCGGGGCGTAGGAGAACGCGGACGCGAACTGTTCGAGCACCGGCGATGCCCACAACCGATGGGGCACGTAACAGGCGACGATGACGGTGCGCACGTCGGCGGGATAGAAGACGGATGTCGCCGTCGGACCACGGCCAGCAGCAGGACCAGCACCAGCAGGGCGGTGAACTCGATGCCCAGCGCGGATCGTGGCGGTGGGGCCGATGGCGCCGGGGAACCGCGAGCAGGATCAGCACCGGGAACAGGAAGATCGCCTGCGGCTTCACGCCGAACGCGAGCCCGAACAACACGCACGCCCACCACGGCCGGCGTTTCAGTACGAAGTAGACACCGCCGACCGACAACGCCGTGTAGATCGAGTCGGCCTGCCCCCACAGCGAACTGTTCAGCACCACGGTCGGCCGGCTGTGCGTCCGCTGTGCTCCCCACCATGTCGACCGTCAGCCGTCACCGAGCTGGTGGAAGCCGCGCCGGTGGTAGAGCAGCGGCTCACCGCCCAGAGCCACGGCCCGGCGGACCTGCCCGATCATGATGGTGTGGTCGCCGCCGCCGACCCGGTCGTGCCCAGTGCACACCAGTTGCACCAGGCAGTCCGGCACCACCGGGAGGCCGTCCAGCCAGTCCCAGCGCACCGCTCGCCTGCCGTCCGCCGGTCCGGCCAGCAGTCGCGCCACCGTCGCCTGGCCGGCCGCCAGGATGCTCACCGCGAACCGGTCGGCCGTGGCGAACACCGGGTGCGAACTGCTCGTGCCGGCCAGGCAGAACAACACCAGCGGCGGATCCAGGGACAGCGACGAGAACGAGCTGATCGTCACCCCACGCGGGAGGCCGCGCTCGTCGACCACGGTGGCCACGGCGACCGCGGCGGCCACGTGGGCCATCGCGTCGAGGAACCCGACCTCGCCGCTGCGGGCGGAGACCGGTGCGGGGGCCGACACGTCACACCGCCCCGGTCAGGAGTTGCTCGATCTCCTCGGTGTGCGAGCCCAGCCGCAGGCACTCCCGCAGGTCGGGTTCGGCGAGCGGGCCCCGGCCCAGGCCGACCAGGCACCGGCCGCGCTGGTAGTGCAGCTCGGCGTCGTCGGCGTCGGGCAGCGCGATGGCCGCGTCGAAGTCGGCCAGCGCCAGGTCCAGGCGCCCGGTCTCGACGTGTGCCAGACCACGGTTGAGCAGGACGTCCGGGTCGGGACCGACCAGCTCCAACACCGTGGTCAGGTCGGCGACGGCCAGGTCGGCCCGGCCGAGTTGGCACCGGGCGACCGCCCGGTTGACCAGTGCGGCCGGGTACTTCGGGTCGGCGGCCACCGAGGCGTCCAGCCGGGTGAGCGCCGCGCTCCAGTCCTCCTCCTCCAGGTCGACGGCGGCCAGCAGGCACAGCAGCCTCGGTTCGTCGGGCCGCAGTGCGAGACCGGCCGTCGCGTCCGCACGGGCCGCGGCGAGATCGCCGGACCGTAGGTGGACGTCGGCCCTGCTCAGCAGGGTGTCCACGTCGCCGGGCTCCATGTCCAGCACGTAGTCGAAGTCGGCCATGGCGCCCGTGACGTCGCCCAGCTCCAGCCGGGCGGTGCCGCGGTTGTAGTACAGCTCGGGGAAGGGCGGGCCCATGGCCGCCGCGCGGTCGTAGTCGGCCAGCGCGGCATCCATGTCCCCGCGCTTGCGGGACACCTTCGCCCGCTCGCTCAGGTAGTCGGTGTAGTGCGGATCCCACTCGATCAGCGTGCAGAAGTCCTGGTAGGCCTCGTCCCACCGGCGCATCGCGTTGAGCAGCCGGGCCCGGTTGTAGAGCAGCTGCGAGCGGTGCAACGCCCATTCGTCGGTGCCGAGCACCTTGTCCAGCCTGGCCATGCCGTCCTCGACGAGTTCCAGGGCCCGCCCCAGGTTGCCCCGGTGCATCTCCACCAGGGCCAGGGCGTTGTCCTGGAAGACGCCGTAGACCAGCCGGTCCTTCTCGTCCGGTATCGCCATGGCGGCGACGACCGCGTTGTTCTGCCACGCCAGGGCCGCGTCGTGGTCGCGTGGCTGGTAGAACCGGGTGTACAGCATGGAGATGGCGTAGCTGGTGACCATGTGCACCAGCGGCAGGGTGTACCGGCGGCGCAGTTCCAGGTACAGCTCGTGCGAGTCCGCCGACCGGCCCTGCGACACCATCGAGGCTCCCGCGTTGAGCGTGAACGCCGAGTAGTCGATCGGGTGGGCGACCGGGTCGGTCACCGCGCGGCCGCGCAGCCCCAGATCGATGACGCTGACCGAGAACCCGATGTCCATGCAGAACTTCTGGGCGGCCAGCAACGCGTCCCGGCCCAGGCCGTGCGGATCGTCGCCCCGTTCCCGGTGGTACGGGATCGCGCTGGCCCGAACACCCCAACTGGCGCCCGGTTCGAGGACGTCGGCGCGGGCGTCGTGCAGCGCTCGCACCAGATCCGCGTCCGCCGCCTGGTACGCGGCCAGTTCCGCGGGGTCGTCGCTGGTGCCGTCCTGGTCGACGTAGGCGCTGACCAGTTGCTCTGCGGTGCGGTCGTCCGGCGCCTGCACGGCCGCCGCGGACGTCCGTCGCGCGTACCGGCCCAGCGCCTGCTCCAGTTCCGGCCACAGCGGCACCTCGGCCGCGCACACCACGACCTGGATCGTCGCCGGATCGGCCCGGCGGACCAGCAGCGCGACGAACTCACCGACGGTGCCGTCGGCCTCGTGCATGTCGTCGAACACCAGGCGCAGGGCCGGTTCCCCGGACCGCAGGCGTTCCTGCCCCACCGCGATCAGGAACGTCACGATCCCCTGGCTGATGCAGCGGATCATGGTGGGGCCGTAGAACCGGGTCCGTTCCAGCGCCGGCGAGGTGCGGGCGAGGTCGTCCGGCGCCGGGCCGATCAGTTCGGCCAGTTCCGGGATCCCGTACAGGAGTTCGCCGCGGTGTGCCTCGACGAGGTGCGGCCACCGCTGGTAGGCGTCGGGCAGCAGCGTCGAGAGCACCGTGTCCATGCCCGTGCAGGGGCCACGCAGGCCGCGGTGCGTCGACGTGTACACCGTGTGTCCTCGGGCGAGGTCGAGGTGCGCCCGCCGGTCGGGCCGACGCTCACCGGTGATCCAGAGATGTTCCGTAGCCACTGCCTCAACCCACTTTCTCGGGAACGGTGCGGAGCGTGCCGACGGCCGCCCTGCGGCGCTTGCGCCGGGACAACACCACCGGCAGGACGAGCACGGTGACGTTCATCAACAGGGACACCAACGCGTCCACGAACGACGCGTCGATCCGGCCGGACGTGAGCCGCTCGACGATCAACACCGCGTACTGGACGACGACCGGCAGCGAACCGAGCAGGGCGACCGCGAGGCTCACCACGAGCCCGAGGACCATCACCGGGCCGTACCACCGGCCCACCCTGCGGTCCCGGTCGGCCCACTGCCCTTCGTCGACGACACGGTCGGTCCGGCCCAGCCGCCGCCAGATCCAGTTGCGCAGCAACACGCCGCTGGCCTCGTGCAGGTCGTGACAGTTGAGCGCGGTGGCGAACACGTAGTACAGGTCGGTGCGCAGGTAGAGCTGGAACTGCCAGGCCAGCCGGACGAAGACGGTGAACGCGAAGGTGAGTGCGATGCGGCTGACCAGCGACAGCGAACCGTCGGGGTTCTTCGCCAGTTGCGCGGTCACGTCCAGCAGGCACACCACCAGGACGTCGCCGAGCATGCCGGCCAGGAACGGCAGGTAGCGCTGCCGCCTCGGCACGCTCATCACGCTGTTCATCACGGTCTCGAACACGATGTAGATCCACCGGTTGCTGACGCCCAGCCGGCTGGGCAGGCCGAGCCTGCGGCCGGCCAGCACGTGGCAGCCCTCGTGCAGGAAGATCAGCGGCAACTGGCCGAAGATGACGGTGATCTGCACGATCACCAGTGAGCTGGTGAAGAACATCTGGCTGGGCCGGGGCAGCAGGTCGTGATGGCCGGTCATGACGAGGAACCAGACGACCACGAGCGCCAGATAACAGGCGAACGCGAAGCGGGAGAACAACACGCGGCTCAGCCGGCGCAGCCGGACCGGCTCGGGCGACTCGACCGGAACCGGCGCGTCCGCCGACCGGACGAAGCCCAGTTCGTCCAGGACGTCGAGAAACTCCGTGATGTCAACGGGTTCGCCGAAGGTCGCCTCGAACCATTCGGCCGCCTCGTCCGGTGTGGCGCCATCCACCAGCTGGGACAGCAGGCCCGCCCCGTCCGCGGGCAGTACGACGTAGTCGCCGGTGTCCTTGCGACCGACCACGACCTCGTCGCCCTCGGGGACGAACGTCAACTCGTGGAACAGCATCACACCTCCCGAAAGGCGACGGATGCGGCAACCGGGGGCCGTGCGCCGACCGCGCACGGCCCCGGGTCAGTCCGCGAATTCGGTCAGCGACCGACAGCCAGGATGTAGTGGTTGTCGCCGCAGATCGCGGTGGTGAGCCGGACGTCGCCGGTGCGGCGGACGGTGATCTTGCGCATCTTGGTGGTGGACTTCATCAGATCCTCCATGGTTATTCGGCCGGTCTCGACGATTCGGACCGATCCATTTCCTACCATCGGGCAGACGGGCGACAAGAATTTTTCACGAAACGGTGATACCGTCAGAACAGATGCAGAACGTGACTGGAACAGGACCGCCAGACGTAACCCATTCGGGTGTTGCGAACGTGATAGACGCGAGGCATGGTGTCCTGCGGAGGGTTGCGGACAGGCGGAGTTACTACCTGGAAAGGTGTGTGGTGCATGGTATCGGCGCCCGCATCGCGTTGTGGGATGACCTGCCACGCGGCGAGCTTCCTCGGTCAGGAACTGTTTCGCCTGCGCTTGGAGCAAGGAATGTCACTGCGCGGACTCGCCCGCCTGTTCGGAATGAGCGCACACAGCGGACTCGTCGACTACGAGCGCGGACTGCGAATACCGCCGATAAATATCATGCACGCCTACGGCAGGGTATTCGTCGGCGAGCACGCATACCTCATGCGACTGCGCAGGGCGGCGATGGTCGAGCGCGCGGCGAACCTCGTCGCAGCCAGGGGAACCGCGTCCCCGGTCGAAATCCGCTGACGGCAAAGAGCCGGCAAAGGCCGGGCAAAGGCGCGCACCACAGTTTTGCACGACTCGTGCCATTTCGGTGTCGGCCGATAATGGCGTTCAAGGGTGGTCGAGGTGGCGAACTACTGGCGCCGCTCAGTCGCTGGTCTCGGTCCGGTAGGTCACCGTGGCGCCCGCCTCGGCACACACCGCGAGGAACGTCGACGCGGCCACCTCGGGCCCGGATCGCGTGCGCACCACCTGGTCCCGCACCGAGATCCGCATCCACAGCGTGTCGCCCCCGGCGTCGCGGGTGACCCGTACCCGGGTCACGGCGGCGAACGGGTAGCGCGCCTCCTGCCCGTTCACCTGGCGCACGACGAAATCGTCCGGGCCGTCCATCGTGATCGACACCGCCCTACGGTGGCCCTGCCACGTATCGACGGTGCCGACGACGACGGCGGCCACCACGAACACGCCGATCATCGCCAGACCCCACGCGCTGTGCCCCAGGCCGCCGACCAGGCCGGCGACGACGGGCAGCCCGAACACCACCGCGAGGACCCACCACTGACGCACACCGTGCGGTTGTTCGTCCGAGGCTCGCCACCGCGCTGGCGCGTCCTCCCTGTCCCCCAGGTCCACATCCGTATCATGGCACAGCGACGAGGGCTTCGTCCGTCCCTTTTGGACAAGGATGGCAAAGGGTATCGTCGGCGATCATGACTCGGCACCGACTCGTCCTGCTTGCCGCACTGGGTATCGACAACGTCGGTTCCGGCCTGTTCCTGCCGCTGACCCTCGTCTACGCCACCCGGGTGGTCGGGGTGCCGCTCGGACCGGCCGGCGCCCTGGTCACGGTGAGCACGGCGTTCGGGCTGCTCGCTCCCCCGCTGGCCGGACGGCTGGTCGACCGGTTCGGGCCCAGGGTCGTGGTCAGCGCGGCACAACTGGTGCAGGCAGCGGGCGCGGCCGGCTATCTCGTGGCGAGCGGGCCCGCGACGCTGGTGGTGGCGGCCGTCCTGCTCGCCCTCGGCCAGCAGGCCTTCTACAGTTCCCTGTTCGCGCTGATCGGCGACACGGCGGGGCCGGGGCCGAAGGATCGGGCGTTCGCGTTGGTGGGCATGGTGCGCGGCGCCGCGTTCGGGCTCGGCGGGCTGATCGCGGCAGCGATCCTGACCAGCGTCGGCCCGGCCGGGCTCCGGGTCGCGGTCGCCGCCGACGGCGTGAGCTTCGTGCTCGCCGCCACGCTGCTGACCGTGCTGCGCCTGCCGCACCAGCGGCACGAACGGACCCCGGCGACCGTCGGCGTGCTGCGCAACCGGCCCTATCTCGTCCTCATCGGCTGTGCCGCCCTGCTCGCCCTGGCCCTGGACTTCCTGCTGGTCGGCATCCCGATCTATGTGCTGGAAGTGCTGCACGGCCCGACCTGGCTGCCCGGCGTGCTGCTGACCTGCGGGACCGTGGTCACCAGCACCGCGGGCACGCTGGTCATCCGGCTGACCCGGCGGCTGGCCAGAACGACGTCGATCATCATCAGCGCCGTCCTGTACGTCGTGTGGTGTGCAGTTTCCCTCGGTGCGGCCGGACTGCCCGCGGCGGGGCGGCCCGCGCTGCTGCTGGCCGGCATGTCGGTGGTGGCCACCGCGACCCTGTTCCTCACCCGGGCCAACGCCCTGGCCGAGGCCATCGCGCCCCGCGAACTGCGCGGCCGCTACCTGGCCGCCTTCCAGTACGCGTACACCGCCGCCGGGATCGCCGCACCCGGCGTGGCCGGCCTGTTCACCATCGGCACGTGGCTGCCCTGGCTGATCGTCGCCGGTTGCGCCGCCCTGGCCGCCGCGGCCATCCCCTACGTCGCCAGCTCGCTCCCCTCCCACGACCAGGTGACGTCGCCGGCCGACGGACACCCGGTGTCGTGAGTGGATGGGCAACCGTCGGCGCCTTGCTTCCGTCGTATGGGCACGAGCTCCGGGAGGTACCGACGAGTCAACCGCGTCCTGTTCGTCGCCATCACGGCCGGCCTCTGCGCAGTTGCCGCATGTGGCCGGGAGACCGGCGGCGACCGCGGACCGACGGCTGATGCGACTCCGTCGAGCTCGCTTCCGGTCATCAGCATGCGGGCGGCCCGTTCGGAGCATCTTCGTTCCGTGGACCTTGGTCGACATCGATCCGGCTTCGAGCAGATCGTGCTCGGCCTGCCGGCGCCCTGCCCGGCCCACGTCGCGCACTGGATCGCCGACGAGCTCATCGACTAGGAACGGAGAGATGCGAGAAGGCGATCTCGACCTGCTGGACGCGTTGGTACGGAACGCGGGCCTGCCCGGTCGGCCCACCTACCGGCAACTGACCGGCACCGGTGAACTCAACCGGCACTACGTGGTCGAGCCGGACGGCGCCGCGCCGATGGTGGCGCGACTGTACGGCTGGCCGTTCCCGGTACCGGAACCGTTCGACCGGATGACGAAGGAGGCATGGGTGCTGCGAGCGCTCGCCGGCTCGTCCCCGGTCGTACCCGAGGTGTTCGCGACGGCCACCACGGACGCCGGCCGTGGGCTGCTGATCAGCCTGCTGCCCGGCGACGTGTTCGGCGAGACGGCCGATGCGTTGCCCGACCGGACCTGGTTGTCGGTGCTCGACGCGCTGCGCGCCGTCCACGACGTGACCGTGCCCGGCCTGGCGCGGGCCGGCGACATCACCGGCGACGGCGTGACACCGTACGACGGCGGGTGGGGAGCCGAACAGGCCAGGCAGTTCCGGCTCCAGGCCGACCAGCTCGTCACCGCCCGCGCGGACCTCCGCCCCGGCCTGGACCGGGCCACGCGACTGGTGACATCGGCGGTGCCGGTGCTCAACGAACGGCCCGTCGGCGTCATGCACGGCGACGCGCATCCGTGGAACATGCTCGTGGCGCCGAACGGAACCACGTGGCGCTGCACGGGAATCCTGGACTGGGAGTTCGCCCGCGCCGGCGACGGCCTGGTCGACGTCGTGCGCCTGGACATCGGCCGCGCCCGGCCGCTGGGCCCGCCGCCGGTCGACCTGTACACCGCCTACGGTGACCGTTCGGCACGAGTGGCGGCCCGGATCTACCACCTCGCGTTCCACGTCTGGATGGCCAACGACTCCCGCCATTTCGACCATCGCCCCTCCTACGACAACGCCGAGCGCTACCTGCGCGAGCTGGACAGCCACCTGGACCGGTTGGCCGGCACACTCGACGGCGCGGGCTGACGATCGAGCGTGGCGGCGGCCAGCAGCAGCCCGGCCCCGAACACCACGTACCCGCTGCCGGTCAACTGCTCCAGCCAGTTCCAGTAGCGTTCGGCGGTGCCGCCATAGGGCCACCACCACTGGGGCGCCACCAGGAACAACGCCAGGCCACCACGGGTCACCAGCCGGGGTACGCGCCCGTGCAGCGCCGCCCACCCCGGTAGCACCACCACGATCCACACCCAGTGGTGCGACCAGGAGATCGGTGAGATCAGCAGGCCGCACACCGCGTTCAGGCCCAGCGCGAGGGTGTGCCGCCGGGCGAGCAGCGCCCGGCGCATGGCCACCACGGTCACCGCGACGGTGCCGGCCACCAGAACCAGCCACAGCCCGACGCGTTCGCCGCCGGCCAGCTGCGTGCGCGACAGCAGGCCCAACCACGACTGGTTGCCCGCGTACCACGGGCTGCCGATCCGGCGGTCGTCGAACGCCAAGGTGGTCCAGTAGCGCACCGAATCCGCCCTGGCCAACAGGAAACCGAGCCCGGTCGCGCACCCGAAGGACAGGCCGGCGGTGATGGCCGCTCGGTAGTCCCGGCGCAGCAGCAGGTAGAGCACGAACACGGCAGGCGTCAGCTTGACCGCCGCCGCCACGCCGATCAGCAACCCGCGACACCGCCGAGGGCCGACCACGAGCACGTCCAGCACCACCAGCGCCATCAGCAGGACGTCGACCTGGCCCGCGTACACGGCGGTACGGACCGGTTCGATCACCTCGGCGAGCAGGATCGTCGCACCGGCGCCCACCCATCGCCCCGGCCCGCCCGGCAGCGTGCCCGTCGACCGCAGCACCACCACCACGACGACGGCGAGCGACCCGATGGTCAGCAGCGTCATGGCGACGCCGGCCAGCCAGTCCGGCACCAGGGCGAAGGGCGACAACAGGATCGCCGCGAACGGTGGGTACGTGAACGGCAACCGCTCACCGGTCGCCAGCGCCGGCAGCGGCCCGTACAGCGCTCCCCCGCGCAGCACCACCGACGACCCGAGCCGGTACACCTCCAGATCGACCCGATACGCCGGGAACCGCAGCCGTCCGCCGGTCACCGACACCAGCAACCCGGCCGACAGCAGCACCTGCGCGGCGATCAACGCCGGGACCGCCCACGGCCGGGTGGTCCACCGCGGGCCGGTCACCGCGCGCGGAACAGGTAGTTGCGGCACTCGGCGGACACCTCGGCGGTTTCCCGCCACCCGTCGAGCCAGCGATGCATGGTGTAGCCGCGGTGCAGCAGCCAGTCGACGACGGTCCGGGCCGAGTGCCCGTAGCGGCTGAGGTGGCGTGTCTCGATCTCCAGCAGGATCGAGGGCCGGAACCGCTCGATCACCCGCGCCCCGCCGGCCAGCACGTGCAGCTCGCCGCCCTCGACGTCGATCTTCAGGAAGTCCAGCCGGGTCAGCCCGGCCCGGGCGCACAGCGCGTCGAGCGTGTCGACATCGACCTTGACCTCGATCTGACCGGCGAACTCGGTGTTCGAGCCCAGCCCGTCGGTGTGCCAGGCGAGGAACGAACGCCCGGTGACCAGCCCGTACCGGCCGATCGGGACGCTCATCGTCCCCTGGCCCGGCTCGGCGCCCAGGGCCACGGCGTGGTGCGACACGTTGTGCCCGGCCCGCAACAGCCTGGTCCACAGTGGATGGACGAACGGCAGGGGTTCGACCCGGAGCACCTGGCCCGTCTCGCCGACGAGCTCGGACAGCGCGACCGTGTAGAGCCCGGCCGCCGCGCCGATGTCGACGCAGACACCGCCGGTGCCGACGACGTGCCGCAACCCCAGCATCTCCTTCTCCAGGTAGCGGGTCCGCCGGGCGAGCAGCCGTAACAGTGCTCCGGTGACGGCCGTGCGATCGGGTGGCATGCCGCCACGTTAGGGACGAATTCGTCCCGGCACATCGGCGTGCCGAGCGATTCCCGGCGTGATCCGCGACAGCGAGGGACTCACCCCGGAGAGTGACCCGGACTGGTCCTGCCGAGCGAGGCGGACGCGCCGGCCCGCCGGGTAGCCTGTCGCCATGAACCCTGGTCAGCGGCCTGCCGGGCACGTGGTGTCGCCGTCGCCCCGGGACAGCCTGCTGGCGGCCGTCCTGTTCCTGGTGTTCGTACTGGTGCATCTGCGCACCGATTTCCCGGGGGAAATGATCATCGTGTTCGTCGCCGGTGCCGTGCTGACGTTGTCGCTCACCTGGCGCAGGCGCCAGCCGCTGCGGGTCTGGCTGGTCACGACGCTGTGCGCGCTGTTCCTGCTCGGCACACCACTCGCGGTCAACCCGTTCGGTCGCGACGTGACGACGGCCGACATGACCTTCGTGTTGATCGGCCCGCTGATCGCGCTGTTCACCGTGACCCGCGACAGCCGCCAGCTGGGCAGGCTGGCGCTGGGCGGTTCGCTGATCGCGTTGTGCGTGCCGTTGCTGTGGAGCGTGACCACGTCACCGGACGCCGAGCGCAACGCGCTGCTGGCCGCGGCCTTCCTCGTCACGGCGTGGGCCCTGGGCGAGATGGTGCGGACCCGGACCGAATCCGGCGCCGCCCGGTCGGCCGCGCTGGAGCGGGAGAAGGCCGAGCACGACCGGACCGTCGCCGCCGAGGAACGCGCCCGCATCGCCCGCGAACTGCACGACATCACCGCCCACCACATCAGCGTGGTGACGCTCCAGGCGGGTGCGGCGCGACTGCTCGCCGAGTCCGGCGAGATGCCCGGTGTCGAGCTGCTCAGCGGCATCGAGACGGCAGGCCGCCAGGCGATGATGGAGATCCGGCAGGCGCTGGGCGTCATCCGGTCCAGCCCGGACGGTGCCGCCCCGCTGCCCGGGATCGAGCAACTGCCGGACCTTGCCGACCGGCTGGGTTCGGCGGGCGTCGAGGTCACGCTCGACGGGACGCCCGGCCCGTTGCCGCACAGCCTGGGGCTCACCGTGTACCGGATCGTCCAGGAGGGCCTGACCAACGTCGCCCGGCATTCCGCGGCCAGGGCGGCCCGCGTGTCACTGCGGCGGGAGCAGGACTTTCTCGCGGTGACGATCACCGACGACGGTCCGCCGCGCACCGTGCCGCTGCCCGGCCCGGGTGGCCACGGCCTGACCGGGTTGCGGGAGCGGGTCAGCGGCTACGGCGGGCACCTGCATGCCGGCACCCGGCCCGATGGCGGCTTCGAGCTGCGGGCCGACCTGCCCGTCGTGGGCGCGCCGTGACGGTCCGCGTGCTGATCTGCGACGATCAGCCCCTGGTCCGCGCCGGCATCCGGACGCTGCTGAGCACCCAGCAGGACATCGAGGTGGTCGGCGAAGCGGTCAACGGCGACGAGGCGGTGGCGGCGGCCGCGCGGCTGCACCCGGACGTGGTCCTGATGGACGTCCGCATGCCCGGCACCGACGGCATCGCCGCCACCGACCGCATCGCCAACGGCGACCACGCGCCCCGGGTCCTGGTCCTCACCACCTACGACCAGGACGAGTACGTGTTCAACGCGCTGACGGCGGGCGCCAGCGGCTTCCTGTTGAAGGACGCCAGACCCGAGGACCTCATCCACGGCCTCCGCTCGGTGGCGGCGGGCGACGCGCTCCTGGCTCCGTCGGTGACCCGGAGGCTGATCGACCTGTTCGCCCGCGGCCGGGGCAACGAACGACGCCAGGCGGAGGGTCGCGTCCGGCTGCTCACCGACCGGGAGCGCGAGGTGCTCCTGCTGGTCGCGAAAGGACAGTCCAACGCGGAGATCGCGACCACCCTGCACATCACCGAGCACACGGTGAAGACCCACGTGGCCAGCCTGTTGCGGAAACTGGACCTCCGGGACCGGGTGCACGCCGTGATCTTCGCGTACGAGTCCGCCCTGACCGACCGTCGCTGACCGGCACTACTCGGTGCGCATCGCCGACAACCGGGTCGCGCCGCGCAGCGCGGGCAGCGTCGCCGCCGTCACCAGGAGGACGAGCAGGGCCGCCACCGCGCTGAACGTGCCGATGATCGGCCAGTCCAGCGTCAGGTTCAGATGGTTCAGCCGCAGCACCAGAGCGGCCAGCAGCACGCCGGTGCCGATCGAGGCCACGACGGCCACCGCCACCGGCAGGGCCACCTGCCACAGCAGCGACCTGGCCAGCACCGACCTCGGCACGCCGGACGCGGACAGCATCGCCAGCGGCCGCCGCCGTTCCCGCACCTGTTCCAGCGCCAGGACGAGCATGCTGATCCCGGCCAGTGACAGCGTGAACAGCGAGCCGATCAGCAGCCCCTTACGGACGGCGTCGAAGGACTCCTGGTCGACCTCAGGTGCGATGAGCTGGCTCAACGGGATCACCGCGGCCCGCAACGGTTGCATCGCCACGGCGGCGCGGAGCCGGTCGATCGCGGTGGGGTCGGTGGGATCGATCCAGCCGGACGTCAGCACGCCAGGGTCCGGCGGCAGCGCCACCCCCGCGATGGCGGCCGGGGTGGCCACCACCACCACCACGGATCCCGGCCAGTCGCCTACTCCCGGCGAGATCTGGCGCATGTCCATCGGCACCCGCCAGTGGCCGTACAGCGGCGGTGCGACCAGGTAATCCGACGACTCCCCGGTGATGCGTACCTGGCTGCCCGGTCGGACCGCCTGGTCGGTGTTCGGGTAGGCGAAGACATCGCCGTCCCGGCAGTCGGTGATCCCGGCCAGCCGGTCGATCACCGCGCACGAGGCGATCCCGACGACGTCCGGCAGATAGTTCGTGGCCGGCTCGGACACGCCCACCTCACCGACGACAGTCATGGGGTACCAGTGCCTGGCCGTGCCGGTGTGCTGGATCGCCGCGTCCACCTGGCCCTGCACGGCCTTGTCGGTGACCACGTAGGTGAAGCCGCTGGGCCTGCCCAGCGCCGGCCCGGCGATGGCGTCGGCGGTGGCGCCCAACACGGACTGCAGGGCGATCGCGCCGGCCAGGACCACCGCCGCACCGCTGACCACCCTGGCGGCCGTGCCGCTGTCCAGTTGGAGCCTGCGCACCGCCAACTGCCAGGCGGGCGGTCCGCCGTGCAGGACACCGACCACCCGCTCGAGCAGGTAGGGCAGCAGCGCGGGCACCCCGATCAACAGCGCCGACACGCCGATCACGACCATTACGGTCCACAGTAGACCGGACGGCTCGCCCATTGCCTGGACCAACACGGCGACGCCGGCCACCGTCAACCCGAGGCGCCACCACAGCCTGCGGCGCACCGGCCGGCCACCGCGGACCACGCCCAGCGGCTCGATCACCGTGCGGCGCAAGGCGAACAGCGCGGTGCCCACGGTCAACACCGGCACCAGCGCGACGACGAGCACCAACAGCGGCCACGGAACCGCCACGTCGCTGGTGAACACGCTGACGCCCTGCACCTCGAAATCCGGTACCCACTGCCGGACGCCGAGGAACAGCGCACCACCCAGCAGCAGCCCGGTCACGGCGGGCGGCAGCGACTCTGCGGCCGCGATCCGGCGCACCTGGGCACTGCTCGCGCCGACCAGTCGCACCGCGGCGAGTCGCCGGTCGCGGGCCGCGCCCGCGATGCGGCTGCACACCGAGATCATGATCAGGATCGGGATCAGCAGGGCGACCACGCCGACGATCAGCAGCGTGACCACGCCTGCGTTCTGCAGGCCGGGTACGTCGACGCCGAACCCGTACACGTCGGTGACCGGGATCTCCGGCCCCACCTGGTCGGCCGAGAAACCCGCGACGTACTCCAGGGACTGCGGGCCGGACAGGCCGGCCTGGCCGATCTCGCCGACGATGTGCGCGGGCAGTTGCGGCCGCAGCAGCGCGCCGGCCGGCGTACCGAGCAGCCGGGCGAGAGCGGGTGAGACGAGCGCCTGACCGGGCCCGGGCAGGCGGGTGACACCGGGCGGCACGGGTGAGTCCGGTCCGGTGGGCCGGACGTACGTGACGGACAGATCGCGGCCGCGGTAGTCGCTGCCCAGATCGATGTACTGCAACGGTGCCACGGCGTGCGCGGGCTCCACCGTCAGGTAGGCGGCCGCGTTGCTCCTGGCGGTGCGGGCGGCCGCGATGTGGTGCACCGAACCGGCGATCAGCAGCACCGTGGTGGCCAGGCCGATGCCCAGGGTGCTGAGGAGCAACCGCGCCCACGACGTGCTGCCGCCGCCGACCGCGAGCCGCATCCCGAACCCGAGATCACGCCACCATCGCGTCACCTGACCGACTCCAGCGCGGTGTCCCTGGTGCGGCCGTCGCGGACCACGACCTCGCGGTCGGAGTACGCGGCCACCCTCGGCTCGTGGGTCACCAGCACCACCGCGGTGTCGGTGTCCCTGGCGGCCGACACGAGCAGCGTCATCACCCGCTCCCCGTTCAGCGAGTCCAGCGCACCGGTCGGCTCGTCGGCGAAGACCACCTTCGGCTGCGCCACCAGCGCCCGCGCCACCGCCACCCGCTGCCCCTGCCCGCCGGACACCTCGCCGGGTCGCTGGTCCGCGACCGTCTCCGCCTCCAACCGGGCCAACCACGTCCGGGCGGTCCGCTCGGCGGGCTTGCGGCGGATCCCGGCCAACCGCAGCGGTAGCGCCACGTTCTCCACGCAGGTCAGTTCCGGCACCAACTGGCCGAACTGGAACACGAACCCGAACTCGCCGCGCCGCAGGGCACTGCGGCCGGCGTCGGACAGCGCGGCGATGTCGGTGCCGCCGTAGGTCACGGTCCCGCTGTCCGGGCGGACGATGCCGGCCAGGCAGTGCAGCAGCGTGGACTTGCCGGAACCGGAGGGCCCCATGACGGCGACCACCTCGCCGGGCCACACGGACAGGTCGGCCGCGATCAGTGCCGGGGTCGGCCCGAAGGACTTGGTCAGTTCCGTACCGGACAGCAACGGCGGCTCGGTCACTAGTGCACCCTCTTCCGTGCAGGCCCGCCAAGGGGGCTTGTGGTAGGAACTAGGCGGAAGCCGGGGTGACGGCCTTGCTCGGTCGCCCTTCGAGGGCCTGCATGACACTGCCGCCCCCGGCTTCCCCGGAAC